>NZ_PIJY01000021.1 GCF_008304605.1 Oceanobacillus polygoni
CTTGTATTCATCGGACACATCCTCCTTGAAATTCATTGTATAAATTTAACTTAGATGTGTCCATGAAACTATACTAGCATCAATACTTAACAGTAAAAGTATTTATAGCTACAATAGTTTACTCCCAACTTATAGCGCTTTTCCTTATATCTATATGGAGTATATCCAATGTAGGTAGTTTTACGGACTTTTTAGCAATTAGGTTATTTATAAACTGGAATCTTGAAATAGGATTAAATAGGTTTTTAAATGGAGTAATGTTTTTAAACGTAATTTCTACTGCTGTTGTACTTGGAATATCCAAATCAACTAAAATTATTTATTTGTTTTCTCTTATAAATGTAATTTTTTCTTTCTATTTAGCTTTTGTTAGTGGTTCAAGACAATCTTTGATTGCTATTATATTTTCTATTTTTATAATCATAATAATTAATAGGCACATGAGAGGAGTTAAAGGCGTTAATTTCAAAGGAATTATGTTTACCATCGTATTTATGTTCATTATCTTAAATCTCCTTCAAATTGAAGAGGTAAATAGATGGATTGAAGATAGATTCATTGATAAGACAACAGAACAGCTAACGAATGGAGATATCAGAACTAATATTTACATAGAGGCAATAAATGATGTGAAAAATGATCTTTTGTTTGGTACAGGGCCGGGTACCTATCATCAAGTATCATTATTAGGTATGCATACGCATAATGGATATTTATATATGATGAATAACTTTGGAGTAATTCCAGTCATTATAATAGTGCTCTTTTTTTCCTTTATAGCGTTTAAAGGAATAGGTGAGAAGAGTATTATATATGAAAACAGAAAACAGGATATTTTTGTTCTTTTATTTACTTCTTTTTTAGTTTTCTTGATCATGAATCTTTTTAGAGATTTGATTACTATGCTCTCCTTTTGGATGGCTGTAGTTCTAATAATAGATTGCTTCGATGCTAAAACTATTAAAGTATGATTAAACATCTCGTATATGTTGCTTTGAAAGTATTAAGGTTTTTCATGAATTTGATAAAAATATTGGACAGTTTTTCTATGGCGATTTCACCAGTTTAGAATCCCAGTAAAGTATTTAAGTGTCAAATTGTCTGCTAGAAATTTATCCTCACAAAGAAAGGGAGACATAGAATTAGAAAGATTTATAATTAACAAATAGAATTACTTTAATTAGACTAATAAATTAGGAAGAATGATTGAAATGAAAAATAGTATTGTCAGTGGGGTACTTTGGACGTTTTCAGGTACAGGAATTCAGGTAATTTTACAATTTCTGGTCTTTATAATATTATCTAGATTACTTCAACCTGAAAGTTTTGGTGTAATGTCAACTGCACTCGCATTAATAACCGTACTTTCAGTATTTGCTAAAATAGGTATTGGACCATCATTAGTTCAAAAGGAAAAAATCAATCTAGAACATATACAAACAGGATTTACACTTTCAATTATTTTCTCCTTTGTGATTACTGTTGTGGTTTATAATTCATCAGACACGGTTGCTACTTTCTTTAATATGGCAGAATTAAGTTCAGTCTTAAAAGTCTTGGCTTATGTTCATTTGATACAAGGTTTTTCAGTTGTTTCTGAAGCCTTGCTACAAAGAAACCTTGAATTTAAAAAATTGGCTTTAGTTCAGATAATTTCCTATTTGGTTTATGGAATTGTCGGAGTAACTTTATCAGTTATAGGGTTAGAAGTTTGGTCACTTGTATATGCGTATATTTTAAATATAGCTGTTAAAACTTTATTAGTGCTATTAATGAATTCCCATTCAAAAACGATAAGTTTTAATTTTACTGCAGCTAAGGAGTTGTTAATTTTTGGAGGTGGCTATTCATTAAGTTCTATCTACAATCAAGTGGCCTTGCAAGGGGATACATTTGTAATTGGTAAATTTTTAGGTGCAGTACCTTTAGGGATTTATAGTAGGGCATATCAATTCTATGCTATGCCTGTTAATTTGATTGGTACAGTAATTGAGAAAGTTTTATTCCCTTCATTTTCTAGGTTGCAATCTGATAAGGAAATTTTACAGGAGTCTTATAAAAATGCTATCTCTTTAGTAGCAATCATATGTATTCCCCTTAGTCTATTGTTGTTTATTTTGGCAGAAGATATTATAGTGTTCCTTTTTGGTGATAAATGGCTAGAAGCAGTGGTTCCATTTAAGATATTAATTTTAGCTCTACTTCCAAGAGTAAGCTACAAAATAAGTGATTCTTTAACAAAATCTCTTGGTAAAGTTTTTAAGTCGGCAAATAGACAATTAGTATATGGGGTTACCATGATTGTTGGTGTACTAATTGGCCAGATTTATGGATTAGTGGGAGCTTGTATAGGTGTATCGGTTGCAATTTTTATAAACTATCTCTATATGTCCCAAATAGCTCTATCTTTAAGTCAATTGAAATGGAAAGATTTTTCCAAAGCACATTTTTCAGGTATTAAATTAGCTATAGTTAGCATAACACCTACTTTTATATTATATGAGGTACTCCAAATTATTGATTTTAATAGCTTTTTTACTATTAGTGTTACGGGAATTACATATTTAATTATTACATCTATGATTCTTTATAGGGCACCTTATTCTATATTCAATGATACCAATAAAATTATAATAAAAATCTTCAATAAGATTAGATCAAGAAAGGCATGAATCAATTATAATATAAATTATTTTAATTAAGGTAAGACTCCGTTAAGAGTCAAGAAGTAGAAGAGGCTAATCATTAAACTAGTTCTAACCACTAGTAGCATGCAACGATTTTATTTTGTATCTTAGAATTTATTTAGAAACTTGGCTTCATTTCGTTAAAGTGCTAAATTATATGGACTTTTAATGTTAACAGGCTACTTTTGCTGTGATTTTAGAATATAATAATTTTCGATATTACTGCCCGTCAACTAATGAATTTTAAATAGAGATTGGGAGAGTATTTTTCTCTTTAAATTATGAGTGATGTATCACCTATGAATCAAAATTTTTAGCCAGAGATGTAAAGGTGAGAAAATCAAATATTAATTTACTAGATTAATTAACAAACTCCCTTCTTAGATGGTCCCTTTTATTGGAAATCTGATGCTGTTATTGGATATAATTTATTATAAAAAGAGAATTTAAAACGTATTATTAAAGGATCTTTGATAAAGTATTTGTGACAATTGCCGTAAGGGGATAAGCAAATTTTTTAACCCTTATTTGACCAAATACTATCTAATGCAACACTAATAATATTTGAGAAATAGACAAGTTTAAGGTTATAAAATGGTGAATATGGGTGTCTTGTGAATTTCCTAAGTTTTAGGATTTTAAATATAATTTTAGAGAGGAAGTAAAGAGCCCAGAGCACCATTATAGCAATGTAATAATGATTAGTAGTAAGAACTGGTTCTACTGTATCCATCCAGATTTCCTGATTGAGCCTTTTCTCTTTCAATTTTGAAATCATCTAAAATAAATTAAGAGGAGTCAATAACTTTGAATTACAAACCAATAGACCTAACCAAAACCTATCTAATCACAGGATCAGCTGGTTTCATCGGATATTACCTATCCAAAAAACTCCTAGACCAAGGCTGTACTGTAATAGGGATTGATAATGTAAATGATTATTATGACGTAAACCTTAAACATACCCGTTTAAATCAACTAAAACCATATGAGAATTTTACCTTCATTAAAGGTGACATTTCTGATAAAGAAATGGTTAACAAACTTTTTGAAGAGTACAAGCCAAATGTAGTCGTAAATCTAGCTGCACAAGCTGGTGTACGTTACTCTATCGAAAACCCTGATGTTTATATTCAAAGCAATGTTATCGGCTTTTATAATATCTTAGAAGCTTGTAGACACCATCCTGTAGACCATTTGGTATATGCTTCATCGAGTTCGGTATACGGTGCTAATAAGAAAGTTCCTTTTGAGGAAACCGATTTTGTTGATACTCCGGTTTCATTATATGCATCTACTAAGAAGTCTAATGAATTAATGGCCCATACATATAGTCACTTATATAATATACCAGCTACTGGACTTCGTTTCTTTACAGTCTATGGTCCAATGGGAAGACCAGATATGGCTTACTTTGGATTTACAGATAAGTATTTTGCTGGGGAATCTATAAAGATATTTAACAATGGAGATTTTGAGAATGATCTTTACCGAGATTTTACATATATTGATGATATTGTAATTGGTATTGAACGTCTTATTGGAGCACCACCTACAGATGGAGTACCACATAGAGTTTTCAACATTGGAAACAATAATCCAGAGAAGTTGATGGTATTTATCGAGACATTGGAGACAGCTCTAAGCAATGCCACTGGTAGAAAAATAGAATTCGCCAAAGTATTTGAACCAATTAAACCCGGTGATGTCCCAGCTACTTATGCTTCAACAGATCGCCTACATGAAGCAGTTGGTTTTAAACCACAAACTTCTATTGAAGAAGGGTTACAGAAGTTCGCTGATTGGTATGTAGAGTATTATGATAAGAAATAGTTTATTATAGTTCGCCATGTGCATTTAAATTTGAAGAAGGAGTGAGTTCTCATGAAAATAACCGTAGCAGGAACCGGATACGTCGGCCTATCCAACGCAGTACTTCTAGCACAACACAACGAAGTAACTGCACTAGATATTATCCAAGAAAAAGTAGACATGATCAACAATAAGAAATCACCAATTGTTGATGAAGAGATTCAAACGTTCTTAGAAACAAAAGAACTAAAATTAACAGCTACTACGGATTCAACAGCAGCTTTTAAAGATGCTGAGTTTGTTATCATTTCAACACCAACAAACTATGACCCGGAGAAGAACTATTTTGATACAAGCTCAGTTGAGTCAGTTATCGAAACGGTTATCGGTGTTAATCCGAATGCTGTCATGATTATCAAATCAACAATTCCGGTTGGATATACGAAGTCAGTACGTGAGAAATTTAATACCGAGAATATTATTTTCTCTCCAGAGTTTTTAAGAGAAGGTAGAGCACTATATGATAATTTATATCCATCTCGAATTATCGTTGGGGAACAATCAGAACGTGCAAAGAAGTTCGCTGATTTATTAGCTGAAGGTGCGATTAAGGAAGATATCCCTGTATTATTCACGGATTCTACGGAAGCTGAAGCAATTAAATTATTTGCGAATACCTATCTAGCTATGCGTGTTTCATTCTTTAATGAGCTTGATACCTATGCAGAGGTAAAAGGTCTAGATGGTAAGCAAATCATCGAAGGAATTGGACTTGATCCTCGAATTGGTGATCACTACAACAATCCATCCTTTGGCTATGGTGGCTACTGCTTACCAAAAGATACAAAGCAGCTACTTGCTAACTTTGAAGATGTACCAAACAATATTATTCAGGCAATTGTTGATGCCAATGATACGAGAAAAGACCATGTTGCTGATATGATTACAAAACGAAATCCTAAGGTCGTTGGGATCTACCGTTTAACAATGAAGACAGGTTCTGATAACTTTAGACAGTCAGCTATTCAAGGTGTTATCAATCGAATAAAGGATCAAGGAGTAGAAGTAGTCATTTATGAACCAGTACTTGATGCCGATAAATTTGATAACTCACGAGTAATTAAGGACTTTGCAGCATTCAAACAGGAATCAGATGTAATTGTTGCTAACCGTTTGTCTGATGAGTTGAAAGATGTGAGGGAGAAGGTATATACACGAGACGTGTTTAGTCGGGATTAAAGTTTTTAATTTTTAACCTGATATTTGCAGTGAAGGTAACTTACACTTCTATGTTTTTGTTGAAATACGATAAGGAAGTTTGTTGAAGAGGAGCTTAAGCGTTAGCGCCTGTCCTCTATAGACCGGCTCATTTTGGATTAAGATTACCAGACTATTTATGAAGATAGACTTTGTATACCAATCGTATTGAATAATAGGGTTGCTAAACAGGAATATAAATTAGTGGACGATGGAGAAATTAATAAATACTATATTCTACATATCATAAAGATATGTAGAATTATTTGGAATTTATATAGTTCAAAATACCTTTTTATTGATTTTCATTAGATATTTATGAATAAAAAGTATTGTGTAGAAGTGATTATCATTTAGTAGATAAGCATAAAGATGCATTATAATAATCATGTATATTTATTATTGAATTTATTAGGGAGAGAACAAAGGTTGAAATTTAATTTTAAGAGTAAAAAATTGTGGATTCTTGTAATTATATTAATAATCATATTTTTTATCAGTACTACAAGCATAGCAAAACAAAAGGATACAGAAATTGCTGCAAAGGACGCAGAATTAAGTGGTTTAAAAACAAAACTAGAGGAAAATGAGAAAACAATTGATGAGATGGACTCTAAAATAGTTACACTAGAAGAAAAAGTGGCTGAAGCCGAGCCCTGGTTCGACATGTCGGAGAAAGAACAGCAAAGAAAAATAGAAGAAGAAAAAGCTAAAGAAGAGGCAGAAAAAGCGGCTGCTGAAGCGGAAGCAAAGAAAAAGGAAGAAGAGGAAGCTAAGAAAAAAGCAGAAGCAGAGAAAAAGGCTGAAGAAGAAGCTAAAAAGGGATATGAAACAGGAATCACTTATGATCAATTAGCTAGAACACCTGATGATTATATCGGTGAAAAAATTAAATTCTCTGGTAAAGTGATACAGGTTATTGAAGGTGATGGTTCAACTCAAATTCGATTTGCAGTGGATGATAATTATGATACTGTTTTATACGGTGAATTTGACTCAAGCATTGTGGAATCTAGAATTTTAGAAGATGACCACATTACAATTATGGGGCTATCAGGTGGTTTATTATCTTACGAATCTACAATGGGTGGCAATATCACCATTCCAAGTGTACTTATTGAGAAAGTGGAACAGTAAAATAAAATTAAAAAATATAGGGAAATGACAAAATGCTGTCATTTCCCTATTTTATTTAGAATAAAAAGGTAAATATTCCAATGGCTGTTTAGCATATTTTAAAGACTTTCAACTTCTTCAGGGATTATCTTGATACTGCCCAAAGGATCTGGCTATATATACTGTAAGAGGCTAGCATGTCCGTCTATCCAATGAAGATCAGATATTGGACACTATGTATTTTCTGTTGCAATACTATGCAAAACTTCTTTGCTGCATTCTGCACTTTGATTTTGCATTAGTAATCACTTTTTATTTACATTCATCTAGGCTTTATCTGTATTCCCATTTGCGCCTTCTGCTACGATTTCTCCCAAAACAACAAAACAGCACCCAATATTACAAATAAATTTAAATTTTTTCAATTTTTTCACCCCCTAAACACTATTTCTTTCGATTATATAGGTAGGGGGAATTATAATTGAAATAGGAGTGAATAATTTGAACTATTTAAAAGAGATAAACGCATTTTATGATCGGTTGGAGACAAATCCATTATCAGGAGGAGCGGTGTCGCTTTGGCATGCACTAATGCAGGTGAATAATCGCGCAAGATGGAAAAAGAAATTCACGGTTGCCGTAGTTGTATTGTGTTACAAAGCCGGACTGAGTGAAAGCAGCTTTAAACGAGCTCGAAAAGAACTCTACGAAAAAGGTTATATTCATTATGAAAAGCAACTTGGAAATCAAGCAGCTTTGTATGAAATGATTTCCCTGGATTTCTATTCAGAGGAAGAATATTGCCACTATCAGCCATCTAACAAAACGGAAGGAGCTAGACAGATGTTACAAGAGAGCGATAAATCGAGCGACAATCTAAAGCCTAATCCGGACGACAATGTGAACCACAAGCTGGACGGTAAACTGGACCGCAATGCGGACGCATTAATTAAACAAAATAATACAATACAAAACAATACCTATACAACAGCAGAAAGCAGGAAGTTGGAAGCGACGTATGAATATTATCAGCAGCATTTCGGGAAGCTAAATGGCTATATGAAAAATGAACTTACAAAGCAAATCCACGATTTAGGCGAAGATCTTGTTTTGCATGCCATGAAAAAAACGTTAGATCGTGGGAAAACAAACTGGAACTATACCAAAGCCATCTTAACCGATTGGAAGAGCAAAGGTTTATTAAGCCTTGATCAAATCAATTTGGAGGAGGTGAAATTCAAAAAAACGCAAAATCAGCGCTCGCGGCAAATACCAAACCGTATGAGTACGCCGCAAATTGAACCTGTTCCTGATTGGTTTTTCATGCATAAGCGAGAGCAACAAGAAAAACATGAATCGAATATGAAAAAGCAACAGGATAAGGATCAGCAACAATTGATGGAAGATGTAAAGAGCAGGCTGCAGGCATATGCTGATTAGGGGGTGATAATTTTTTTAAGAATAATTATCAGTTTTTTTACGTTAATTTAATAATTAGACTCTCGCAGTCTACTTGATCTCTATCACACTACTGGAATAACAGACTAATTTGGGTGAAATTACGCTTGAAATCCTAGGAGGGAAGAGAACAATGGAAAAGAATAAATTCAGTTTTGAAGAAGTTTTTAAACAGAATGAGAACAGGATTTATTATCACTTGCAGAAGCTGGGCATCAGGGATCATCATAACGAATTTTATATGGAAGGATTATATGCGATGTGGATAGCTTACAAGAAATATCAACCAGATAAAGGACCGTTATCCACCTACTTTAATTACCATATTCGCAATCACCTCATAGACACACTTCGTAAGGAAACAAGACAACAGGAAAAGCTTGAAAAAACCACCATGGAAAAATACATAACGGAATATCATGGCAACCGTCATGGTGATAGTAAAATGCCAATAGTCGATTCATCCGGCATTGAACTGGAAGATGAGAAATACTGGAGAGATATCTCTTCTTGCTTATCGACAAAACAGCGAAAATGGCTATACTACCATATTATGCTGGACATGCCTTTAAAGGAAATAGCCGAGATAGAGAATACTAGTGTTGAAGCAGTTAAAAGTTGGGGGAAAGAGGCTAGACGGAAGCTGAGGAGTAGGGTTGATGTGGAGAGGTGGGGTTGAATGATGAGACAGTTATTTCCGATAGGAAATGAAAAAATTTTACCAGAAATATAAAATTTTTGATAAAAACTATTAAACATTTCTTAAGTCATCCGATATAAATAATAGATCATCATGGAGGATGATAGGTATGGCCCTAACGTTAGGAAGAAAACCTGGTGAAAAAATCTATATTGTAGATACTCAGGGACGAGAGATTGAAATTGAAGTAGTAAAAAGAGAAGAAAAGCTAAGTAATTTTACACAATTACGGATTAGCGCTCCACAAGAATTTCAAATTGTTCGTGGAGAAATCTACAGTGGTAGTAGTTCCAACTAATTGGAGTTATTATAAATCAGCAAGCCAAATGGATGTGACTTGCTAAAAAACAAAAACATGGAGGTAGTAAATTATGATTATCAATCACAACATTTCTGCTCTTAATGCACATCGCCAATTAGGAGCAAACCAAAACGCAGTAGCAGGTTCATTGGAGAAACTTTCTTCAGGTTTACAAATCAACAAAGCTTCAGACGATGCAGCAGGTCTTGCAATCTCTGAAAAAATGCGTAACCAGATCCGTGGATTAGAACAAGCAGGTACGAACGCACAGGATGGAATTTCTCTAATCCAAACTGCAGAAGGTGCATTAAATGAAACACATGCAATTTTACAACGTATGGCTGAATTGTACACTCAAGCAGCTAATGAAACATTAACAGCAGATGATAATGAAAAAATCCAAGCTGAAATTACTGCACTAACAGATCAAATTGATAGTATTGCTGACCAAACCCAATTTAATACGAAGAAATTATTGGATGGGTCAATTACTGAACCAATTGTATTGCAAGTAGGTGCAAATGCAACTGAAACTATTTCATTGACTTTGAGTGATAATACATCCGATACTGGGCTAGGATTGGGCGCTTTAACAGATTTAGATGGAACAAACGCAACAGCTTCAGCTAACTTAACATTAGTTCAAGATGCAATAAACACAGTTTCTGAAAACCGTTCAAATCTTGGAGCAGTACAAAATCGTCTAGAGCACACTATTAACAACCTAGGTACATCTGCAGAAAACTTAACAGCTGCAGAATCACGTATCCGTGACGTTGATTATGACTTAGCTGCTTAATAGCAGGAATAGTCACAGTCGTCCTAACTGGGAACGGTTAGAGATTACTACTGGGTGAATTGCTGGAAACCCCTTAGAGCTTGTCTTACCACTGCGCAACTGGAAACAGTAGACGTGAAGGTTCGAAAAAAGACAAGATTGGGCAATCAGCAGCCAAGCTCCTGTGAGGAAACTCTGGAGAAGGTTCAACGACTAGAATATACCACCTAACGCACATGCAATGGTGATGAAATTCGTAGGTGAAAGATGGAGCCGCAAACCCATCCGAATCCGAAGTGCCCAGCCCCTACTAGAATTAGAGGGTGAAGATATAGTCTAGTCATTTGTTAAAGCAAATGTTCGCACGATGGCGAAAGAAATGATGGAGTTCACTAAGAACAATATCCTTTCACAAGCGGCACAATCAATGTTAGCTCAATCTCAACAAATGCCTCAAGGAGTATTACAACTCTTACAGTAATTGTTGAGCAGGGCGTCTAATCTGGTAACGGATTAGAGGATAACTGGGTGAATTGCTGGAAGTTCCTAAAGTGTTTTGTACCACAACGTAGCTGGAAACGGCAGGCGTGATGGTTTGAAAAACAAAACAATGCAACAATGGATAATCAGCAGCCAAGCGCCTACGGTGAAAACCTGGCGAAGGTTCAACGACTAGAATGCGCTGCCTAACAGCTCAAGCTCATGGCAATGAGATTCGTAGGGTGATCAGAAGTTGATCATTCGAAGTGCCCAGCCCCTTAAGAATTTTAAGGGTGAAGATATAGTCTATTCTATGATCGAAAGACATAGTGGCGAAGCAAGCCAACCAAATGCCTCAAGGGGTATTACAGTTACTTCAGTAATATTGATATTGAAAGAGACTCTAGCTTCGGCTGGGGTCTTTTTTTATAGTTAATAAAAAAGGGTGATTTAAAAGTTTATACTACTTAACGACTTTTATTCTGGAAATAAAATTTGATAAAAAATATTAATTAAGAAGGTGATAGAATGAGTCAGTGTTTTATTGAATTGCTAGCTATTCTGAATGAACTATGGATTTTTACAGTAAGCATATTTAATGAACATTTTACTATAGGTAATATTGTTGGTTTATCCGCTGTTATTATTGCTATCAACACTTTAAATTTTAGTAAAAGGTCCTTTATAGTCAAAGATAGTTATGACCCTTTATTAAAAAAGTTAAAAGAAAACAACAAAGTTGGATTGTATAATACTGATAGGTATGAAATTGATTTTATAACAGAATTTAAACAAAGTTATATTCATGCTGCATTCGGTAAAAAAGAACAAAACCTTATGAACGAAATAATTGAGAATGCTAATTTTATAAATCAGTTTAAAAACGTTGCAGACATAAGAGCCAAACAGGCGCTAGAAGAAATTTTATCAGCAGAACTTCCAAAATGGAAAAGTGATTCACTTGAATTTTTATATGTGGATGTAAAAGTTACAAAAGACCTTTTTTCTAATATTATAAACAAGAAAGCTTTAAAAGCTGCTTATTTTATGGGGGAAATAGAAATCGTATGTTGGATAGGTAGAAAATATGTAAATATACTAAATGAAGATATTTATTACGATGAGTCTAAAGGGCTTACTTTAGATACATATTTGAGAGAAAATACCAAAAAATCAAATATATCTGAGGAAATGCATCAATTAGATGAAGTAACTTATTTTCTGGATTCATTGGAAGAAAAAATTAATGATAAATTCATTGAAAAGACAGAATTTAATATAGTTAAAAAGAAAGCAGATAGTTTAACGAAAGATATAAATAAATTAAGTTACATACTGAATGAAAGTGCAAAGGAATTAATTATCCCTTATTACAAAATAAAAAAAATTGGTAGTGCAATACTTTTTTGGAGAAGAAGTAATGATTAGTATTTTACTGTTACCATTGGAAGGACAGAGGGACAGGCACACCTCGTCCATTCTTTCTAGGTCTTCGAATAGAGCGCAGCCAATGCGTTAGAGAGCATTTAAATCCAAAAACTTAAAATAGGATTTATAATAAAAAAGGAGGTATTACGCCTTATGGAATATTGTAATTATAAACTAGACGAAGCTAAATATTTTCTTGTACAAATGGAAAAGTTGCAACAGGTTGGGAATTTAACTGATTTTAGTTATAACTTAAATGCTTTTTTGACATCAACTAGAAGTATTAGTGCATACTTAGGGGATAATATTAAAGAAATAGATGTTTTCCAATTAGTAAATAAAGATTATAAAATGAAATTCTTAAAAGAACAACGCAATTTTACAGTTCACGAAAAATTATTAGAAACATCAGCAATGGTTAACGTTGATATTGAATCCTCAATAACTGTGAATGTTAAAGAAGAAATAAAAATTGAAACATACGAAGAAAATACTGAAGGAAAAAAGGTTGAGATCACAACTGAAACAGAACCAGAATACAATAATATCTTTATTGATGATCAATTCAATAATGAAGATTACGTGAGGACAAGCCATCAGTTCTTTTTTGAAGAATGGGATAAGGGACCAGAGGATATTGTTTCTCTTTGTTTATACTCTATTGATTGGTTAGAGAAGATGATTAGTAAATTAATTAATGAGGGATTATTAAAATAGAGCTACTTGATATTGGCAAGATAAGATATGAATCTTTTAAAGTATAGCCAGAACTTTAAAGGAGTGAAAATTTTAAAATAAATAGAACTTTGCCTTTTAGCTGAGGTATAATTTTTATATGGAAAATAATTTTGAATCAACCCAATTAGTAAATATATATTATATCCCTGAATCAATTATAGCCCTAATTCCTATTGCTGGAATTAGGGCTTATTTTAATTTGGGGAGGAAAAGTTAATGAGAAAATATGAATCGAATGCGGAACAACTGGAATTGTTACATGTGAGAGAGGAAGAAGAAAAGCGAATACCTGCAAAGCGTGTAGATATTGTTAGCCTAAGGTTAGTGAAGGAATCAAGTATGTTGTACAAGAATCGTTCTGTCAGTAGTCCAGAAGATGGGTATAAGTTGTTGAAGAAATTACTTGGTGAAGTAGACCGAGAGTATTTTATTGTGGTCTGCTTAGACACAAAGAATCAGCCGACAGCCATTAACATCTGTTACATTGGTAGTTTGAATGCAAGTCTTGTTCATTCAAGAGAAGTGATGAAACCAGCTATTCTATCTAATGCTGCTTCTATTTTAATCGGGCATAATCATCCTTCGGGGCAGCCCGAACCAAGTCAAGAAGATATTCATGTTACACGAATATTGAAAGAAGCTGGGAATATGATGGGTATCATGATTTGAACTGTATTATTTGTATTATATTTTTATCAAGAATACATCCTCTGCATTCAGTCGATAATGATAAAAACCTTTGGGAGTGATGATAGTGTTTCTAGTAGTCTTATGGATGGTATTCATACTCATAGAAACTTGTACGAATGATGTTCACGCATTTATTCATGAATTCAGTGTATCCTTTACATTCCAGCCAAAACCAGTTTGGCAAGATTTCACTTTATTTTATCCAATCGAGCAGATTAGTGAGTTTGAAGTGGTTGCACATTTCCTTTTGTTTTTTGGATTAACCTTGTTACTTGCAGATATAAATGTTCGATTACGAACGACAATCTTAATTTCGGTATCGTACGCTATCCTAACAGAATTTCTTCAAATGTATTTTAATAGAGGTGCTGAATTGTATGATATCATGGCCAATATTATGGGAATTATGGTTGCTGTTTGTATTATTGGGGTTTATAGAGTTGTTAGTAGGCATGGAGAGGTTACGTAAAAAACGAGAAACCTAGTTATGGATTGATCGCTGGCTATCGACCTGAAACTAAAATAGAAACTGATAATAATTTTTCACAAGTTGCTATTTTAGCTTGTCCACTTGATTCGTTGTGATATAGTTTTATTTATACATGACATACATAAAGGGGACTCGTACAATGGAGGATTATGATTGGCTAATACTTCAGCTGCTTTATAAACATAAAAACATTACAAAAACAGCCCAGGAATTATTCACCTCTCAGCCTTCTATCACGAAACGTCTTCGTAAAATGGAAGCTGAGTATGCTGTTACCATTGTGAAAAGGGAGAGAAGGGGTATTCATTTCACTCCTCAGGGGGAATTTTTGGCCAAGTCAGCAGATTATGTCCTTTCAGACCTTCGTAGAATCAAAGAGAAAGTTCAAAATATGGATAATCAAGTTGCAGGAACTTTAAGAATAGGTATATCTAATTACTCTACGAAACAAAAGCTTCCAGGTATTCTGAAAATGTTTAAAGTGAAAAATCCAAATGTGGAATTTCAAGTAATTCCTGGGAGTTCACGGGAAATTTACGATTTGGTTTATTGCAAGGAGGTCCATGTAGGATTTCTTCGTGGAAATTATAATTGGTCTGGACAAAGCCATTTGTTATTTGAAGAGCCTTTATGTATCGCTTCCGTTGACAATATTAACCTGGAAGATTCCCGGAATTGCCGCGGATAAATTATCATACGGAACACGGAGTTAAAACCATACTAGACAACTGGTGGATGGAAAACTACTCCCGACCGCCGCATATTGGGATAAGAGTAGATAATGTAGATACGTGCAGGGAAATGATCATCAATGGTTTGGGCTATGCAATATTACCGAAGTTAATATTAGAACACGATGAACAAGTGAAAAAAATAGACATCAGAGATAAACAGGGCAAGCAGATTTTAAGACAAACATGGATGTACTATCATAATGAAACGCTCGAACTGAATACGGTAAACGCCTTTGTCAACTTTATTAAAAAGTTAGACCTGGAATAATGGAACCAAAAGAGAAATGTTTGGTTCTTTTTTTATGTCCTTTATTTTAGATATTCCCAACAGTTATAGTTATCCATTCTAAATGGATATTTTTTTTATATCTAAAGACGAACTATAATTGAACCATGAAGAATTTATTTACAACTGGGTTAACCCTTTAAGTTATTTTCTAAGACAGACTATTCGAGGCTAATCTTTACACCTTAATGGAAGCGCTTCCGTTAAGGAGAGAGGATGGACGGTTTAGTAAAGTAAGGGAAATAATATCACTCATTCTTTAAGATTTGCTTCGAAAATTGGCGTCAAGTAAGTACGTATCTAATAATAAGAGTCCATCTTGAGGGGAGGTTTACGAAAGGAGACTAAATGATACGATCTCATTCTATTAACTTTTACTTATTTCTCTAAAGTATGAAAGGACAAAAGTTTATTTAAAAATTGTTAGTAGATCTAAATAAATTTCCAATGTAGATAAAGCGCTTGAAAGTAATATTGCACCGTTTGTATTTAAAATGATGAATAAAAAATAATTATATCTTTAGTGAAGGAGTTGTCACGAATAATGTCATCCGTAAATTACGAAAAGTTATTGAAGGATTTTGAACCAGGATTTGAATTTGTAGCCCCAAAGGCTATACCGCATGAGGAATTTCACGATAGGATTGAGCGCTTGCGCCAATCAGCAGCAGAACGAGGACACGATGTTCTTCTTATACATGCAGACGGTGTTAAAACGTTTAAAACTACAAATATGTTTTTAAGATATGCGTGTGATTGGGCACGTGAGGGCGTATTAATCATACCTACGGATAGCAGTAAAGAAATTCACTTAGTTTCTTTCTTTACCCAATCTGTGATTATTCCACCTCCTGGTGAGCCGATTGGGGTTGAAAAGCTATGGCAAGTTGGAGCGCTAGGTGAGGAATACTCAGGACGTTCGGGTACGTCTGAAGCTCAACTGATTGAAGCTGTAGCTAAAATTTTAACAGATTTAGGTTATAGCTCGACAAGCATTGGGTTGATTGGTGATAATTCGTCCACGAAGTATTGGGAAGGGCTTAGAGCGAAACTACCAAAATTAAAAACAATCAATGAGACTCAGATAATAATAGATATGCAGACAATCCGATCGAAAAACGAACAGGCTCAGATTAGGGCTTCTGCTCAGCTTATGGACATTGGATTCCAGGCTGCGTGTCATGTAACAAAGCCGATGGTAACGGATTTTGAAATTTATGCTGCTTTTACATTTGCGCAGATGGCTCGTGGTGGCGAAAGTGGGGATGGTTATCAAATTGGAATTAATCGATTTGGTACTCACTGCGGGAAGCCTTATGGCCATAAGGTGGATTCTGGTGATCTCATCAACTTATATATGTCTGCTTTGCCATATAATGGATACACAGCTCAAGCTGCTCGAATGATTGCTGTTGGCGATATTACTACGAAACAAGAAGAAACGCTTGAAGTATGTACGGAGGCGGTTCGCCGAGCAGAAGCTAAGATGCGTCCTGGTGCACGTTTTTGTGATCTTCATGAAGCTGCATTTTCCGTGTACGTGGAGCATGGGTATCTCAAAGATGACCTAACAGCTACAATGCCTTATAACTGGGCTCCAAATGATGATTTATCGGCTAGAGAAATTCCGATAGAATATGTTCGAGAAGTGGATTATGAAATTAAGGGGAGAAAACTTAATCACGTTTATCCGGCAGTAGCTGGACCGCATAATCCAAATTTGGGACATTCTGTGGGTATGTCTGGTAATCCCAAATTCAACATCACATCCCACAATACAGATATTATGGATCCTGGAATGGTCTTTGTATTGCATGCTCAATGGCTCGATCCATTGAATTCGGGGGCTAATATAGGTAATTGTTATCTAATTACAGAGGATGGATTCGAGAACCTTAATTGTCATACAGCACTTGAAACAGTTCGAATTAAAGACTAAGTTGAGAAGTGCTTTTGACAAATGTATAATTACTTATTTAACTCACAACTGGAAAATTGTAAAAAGAGAAAATTCAACGATATCTATGCAATGCTAGCGGTGTAGATATAGATACCTGTATGCCTATAAAACTGCTTTTTCTAAGGGGAATAATGCCAAACGATCTGCCTAAATGATAAATCAATAATACTTCTTTATTTGTGTAAGATGTGCATCGTTGCTTGGTGTTATTCTAAAGCTTCCTTGTGTTTAATTTCAGAATATTTTATATAAAATAAAGGGATTAAATCTACTTCTTATATGATAGAAAGTAAAGCTACTGAAATCAAATCATGTTGAATTTCAATTCATTGAAAAGGGTGGGTGTTTATGGTTGAAGAAATATTTGATACGTTGATGATATTCGGTATGTTATTGATTGCTGGAGTAGCTATCCGTGAGACTGTTCCTTTTTTTCAACGGTTTCTGATTCCGTCCAGTGTAATTGCTGGATTTTTAGGACTAATTCTTGGCCAACAAGTGTTAGGTTGGATTACGATTCCTGAATCATTCGAATCTATTCCTATTTATGCAATGTATATTTTGATGACCTGTGTACCTTTGGGGATTACCGTTACAGGTAAGAAAATTGTACAGCATATGGATTTTGCCTTTGGTAACATGGTTATGTATGGATTCCAATTAGCTTTTGGTGTTTTAATCGGGATTATACTTCTCCGTTTCTGGCCCGGTCTGCCTGATGGTTGGGGCTTGATGGCTGTTGCAGCGTTCTTCGGCTCTCATGGTAGTGTTCCGATTGTCTCTAGTGTCATTGATCCCACTGGAGAGCTTGGTGCTCAGAGTATGGGGATGGTTATGGCTACATTAGGTGTATTAATAGCTATCATACCAGGTATTATTTTAGCCAACTATGGTATTCGTCGTGGATGGGGTACTTTTACGAAGGATATTAAGAATAAAGATAAGAGCTTCTTCCGCGGTATTCTGCCTGAAAAAGACCGTAAGCCGATAGGCAGACTTACTGTCAATCCAAGTAACGTAACGTCACTCGCTTTCCAGCTAGGTATTCTTGCTGTCAGTTTTAAGTTTGGTGAGCTCGTTTTATCGAGTATTGGGGCGCTAATTCCATTCATGGGTAATATCCCTTCGATGATTTACGGTATTGTCGGTTCACTTATTTTATGGCCGCTTATGAAAATGGTGAAGTTTGATGGGTATGTTGATAAGCCGACCATTAATGAAATAAGTAATTTCTCTCTAGAAATTATTATTTTAACTGCTTGCGCTTCTATTCAGTTAAGTATTATTAGCAAATTCTTCATGCCTCTGTTAATCTTAACAATTATTATTTGTGGTATTACATTCATTTTCATCCATTTATGGTATAGGAAAATTAATAATCCTGAATGGTTTGAAAAGTCTTTGATGAACTATGGTATGGCAACGGGTTCCAACCCGCAGGGACTTTCTCTTGTGCGCATTGTTGATCCTAATAATGAATCTAGTATTTACGAGGCACTGGGTGTCTATAATGCTGTCTTTTTCTGGAATAAACTCCTCCTGCCTCTAGCTGCATCCTTGATACTCGTAGGTACGGTAGTTCCTGTTTATCTCATAGGAATTGGTTTAATGGTTGTTCCGTTAGTGTTAGCCTTTCTTCTCTTCAGAAAGAAGAAAGTTAGTGGAAGTTCTAACTCTTCGCGGAAATCTGGTTGACAATTAAAGTTAAACATGACTATTTTGTCTTGCCTTTTAGGTAAAATTCTCAGTACTAGTAGTGGAGGAGGGTTATAAATGTCTTTAGGTGATCTACAGAGTGAATTAATGTTAAAAAAATAAGAGAACGAATTACCTTTCAATAGATTCGATAGATATTGTTTAAGAATATTGCTATAATTAGAGTTGTAGCAACCACATAAAGCGGATGGACGGTTGACCATCTCCCATGAGGGGAGGTGGTATAAAATGACGACATATGAAGCAATCATCATTGCACTGACATCGAGTATAGTTCTAGTAAATGTGCTAGCACTAGTTGTGCAGATCGTCAAAGAAACAAGAAAAAAGTAACCGTCCTTCGCCCGATCAAAGTTTAGGATAGGTTACTTTTTAAAACTTAACCAACTATTCTGGTCAGCCGCTCTTCATGCGGCATGTAGTTGCTTTGGCTGAGTGTTAGTAGCACTCAGTCTATTTTATTATATATTGCTTCTTAACTTATTATACATGAATTCATTACCTATATGCAATAATTCTATAATCGATTTGTGAAGGTCAAGAATATTGTTGAATTCAAGAAAAACATTTTGATTGATGATTTGATACTCGTGTAATGCGATAACTGTTCTCAGTAAACCTCAAGATATATTCATGATGAATGACTGAATCCATTAACGTAACTGTAACATAATTAGTTACCTGTCACTCCAGCATGCAACGATGCGTTTTATGTACTGGTTGAGCCAGCTCCAGGGAGAAAAGAGACGTATTGGCTTTGATGAGGGCACTGAAAATCTTATGATTTTCAGTGCCCTCCGATCTTTGCCCGTTTTTTCTCTCCATAGCCAGATTAATGAGTAAGCTAACGGAAGAAAGAATGACCCTCAGTCCTACCGATTTCCATAAAAACTTCTATCGCAGGTAATAGATAACGTTCCGAGTGATAGGCAAAATAAACCGTTCTTTCAGGTAAGAGGTTATTTAAATAGATTAATTTAATCTTATCGGATGAATTGGATGTTATAAAATTTTCCGGCACAACTGCTAGACCAAGACCGGCCTCTACCATGCTGCGCGCTGTTTCCAAACTTTCTACCTCGTATTCATAATTAGGTGTAAAGCCTGCTTTTTGGCAGACATCAATAAAAGTGTTTCTAACTTCAAACCCCTCAAGACTATGAATAATCATCTCGTCTTTCAAACCTGTTATATCAATATTATTGCTTAGATGTTCAAATGGATGATCAATTGGCGTGATTAGTACATATTTCTCTTGGAAAATAGGTTCATATTTAAGCTCATTTTCCTTATTTATATTAGATGTAATCCCAATATGTAGGTCATAACTTTCCAATGCTTGTTCTATTTCTTTTGGCCCCATTTCATGGATTTTTATTCGGATATTCGGATAGACCTTCTTGAAACGATAAATGATTGGAGTGATAAAGTAGCGATATGATTCAATCATTCCAATGCTTAAAATCCCTGCACCCTCATTTTTTACATCATTCATTTCCTTATAAATACTACCGAAATAAGTTAATATCTTACAAGCATGCCTATATAAGATTTTTCCGGGTTCCGTTAAAGTCAAATTTCTGGTGCTTCTTTCAAATAATATGCAATCAAGCTCCTTTTCTAAAGCTTTAATTGCGTTACTTAAAGAAGGCTGTGAAATATGCAATTCTTCAGCTGCACGTGTAAATTGTTTATGTTTTACGACGACTTGGAAGTACTTAAGTGTTCGAATATCCATATGCTACTCCTTTATAGCTTAAAGCTATGAATTTATAAGAAAATAGTATTTGTTATTATATGACTAAACATTTAAAATTGCAACATAAGTAAGCGTCTTCTTTATAAAGTTAGGGGGTGAATGGTTTGGAAGAATCAGGTGGAATGTTAATTCTTGAAGTTGATATGATTACCTTTGCTGCAATTGGAGCAATCCTTTTAATGATAGGGAAGTGGGTGGTAAATCGATACGAAATCTTTTGGAAATATACCATTCCAAGCCCTGTTATTGGTGGATTTGGTTTTGCTATTTTGATGTGGATCGTTTATGAATTTGGTCTATTTGAAATTGAGTTTGATAATACGCTCTATGATTTGTTTATGTTTATTTTCTTCGTAACGATTGGACTAACAAGTGGCTTAACCTTGTTAAAAAAGGGTGGAAAATTACTCCTTATTTATATGCTTGTTTGTTGGTTCTTAGCATTGATGCAAAATGGAATCAGCATAAGTGTTTCCTCGTTAACGGGATTGGACCCACTTATCGGTATGATGGCAGGGCAAGCCTCGATGCAAGGTGGTCATGGAATGGCTGCTTCACTGGCTCCACTCATTGAATCGCTTGGTGGAGATAATGCCCTTACTGTAGGAATGGCAGCTTCTACATATGGTCTCATAGCAGGCTCTTTGCTGGGAGGACCTATTGGAAACTGGCTCATTAAGCGAAACAAGCTAAAAATAGAAACAGAAGAAGGAAACCTGGACGAACTTTCCAAGGAGTTAAAAGAGGAAGAAAATGAAAAAATTACTGCTCGATCTGTGACAGTTGCGGGCGCTGTCATATTTGTTATCCTCGCGATTGGTTTACCTACCGCAAATTGGATTACGGAGTTAACTGGTTTCTCTATCCCAGGTCATATTTTTAGTTTATTTCTCGGTATCATTTTCCGATCACTCTTTGAAAAGCATGCATTTGTTAAAGATTCAAACAAGGCCATGGAAATGATTTCAACAGTTTCTTTAAACATGTTTTTAGTAATGGCAATGATGAATCTGAGAATATGGGAACTGTATGAATTGGCATTGCCACTCATGGTTCTGCTTATCATGCAAACAATCGTTACTGTTTTAATTGCTATATTCATCATGTATAGAGTTTTAGGCAGAAATTATGATGCGGCAGTTATGTCTTCTGGATTTATTGGTCACGGTCTTGGTGCGACACCAAATGGACTGGTTGTCATGAATGCAATCTGTACAAAATACGGTGTCATTTCAAGAAAGGCTTTCATCATTATTCCAATCGCAGGTACAGTGTTAACGGATGTTGTAGGAGTACCACTGTTTGTTTTTCTTGCCAATTTATTTGCAGGTCTATAATTTAATTCATTTCTAGGGAGGTATTACAAATGGAAAAATATAATATGCCAATTACAGGAATTGCTTCATTTGCAAAATATCCAATTGTGAGCGATTGGGAGAAGATTGATGCAGATATCGCCGTATTGGGTATACCTTATGATACAGGAGTAGGCTTCTTATCAGGCTGTCGTTTTGGTCCGAGAAGAATCCGTGAAGTTTCCACCCATTATGCACGGGGGGATGCTGGTTTTTATGATCCTGAAAGTGATGAGGTATTGTTAGGAGCCCCTGCGAAAATTGTTGATGTCGGTGATGCAGATGTTGTACATGGTAAAATTGAGCATTCATTTGATGCGATTGAATATGCTGTCAGGAAAATTCGCGAGCAAGGAGTAATCCCTGCCATTATGGGGGGAGATCATTCGATTTCTATCCCGGTGGCACGCGGGTTAAAAGATGAGGGGGATGTTACAGTTATTCAACTGGACGCTCATTTAGACTGGTCAGATACTCCAGGTGGTCAAACGTTAGGAAATGGCAGTCCAATGAGAAGAATGTCCGAAATGGGACATATTAAAGACATGGTGCAAATTGGTCTGCGTGGACTAGGAAGCAGTCGGAAAGAAGACTTTGATGCGGCTAAAGCTTATAATAGTCAACTTATCTCAGCCAGGGAAGCTTCTAAATTAGGTGTGGAAGGGATTATTGACCGCATTCCTAAGGCGGACAAGTACTACGTGACAATTGATATCGATTGTTTTGATATTTCTCTTGCAACTGGTACAGGATCTCCATCTCCTGGTGGTTTTTCCTTTGACTTTTTAAACGATATCCTAGTGGGGATTGCTGAGAAAGGAAATGTTATCTGTTTTGACCTAGTGGAAGTCGCCCCTCAGTATGATCCAACCGGAGCAACATCTCGAGTTGCCGCAATGACAATGTTGAATTTTATGGGACATATTATAAAAAATAAACCGAGGTATGAGTAATTTTCAAACACGTGCAGGGGAGTTTTCATTAAATCTTAAAGTAGGTTCACATCTAAAAATAGGTGTGGACCACTTTTTAATTATTGAGTAGTACATAATCAACTTCAAGACAATAGACTAGCAATCTATTAAGGTTATTTTCGAAACACCGAACCACTGATATCTCGCTGTTCAACTGGACCTGTAAATGGCAAACGCATTCCAATACTCCATTTCTAGATTGTATCGACATCTGCTGGAGAAGCAATTCTATTTTCAACTAATGACATTGCTTCTCTCGCTAATGCGCTTTGCCAATACCAATTTTGGCTCATGCAATTTATCTCGCGTTCTTCAAGGTGACGTAAGGAATGCCGACCTATGGATTGCCATTTCTGTTTATCAAAGTAGTCTTCGCCTATATCTACATACATTTCTTTGCGGGTTAACAAATAATAAGAGATATAGAATGGCGCCTGTTATAAAGGAAATAGCCGAGATAGAGAATATCAGTGTTGAAAAGTTGGGGGGAGCGGAATTTATCTCTTATTTAAGAAACTCTGGTTTCTTCTAAGTTGTTTCTCGTGCACGATATCAATGCTTTGAATCACTAAAGAATGCCTTATAAAGAAAAAACCACCGAACCGGTGGTTGTAAAATTTCTCGAAGAAATACTTATAATGAAAGACCTCTATCTTTTTTTGCTCTCTTTTCTACCTTCTGTTCTTTACTATTCTGTTTTTCCTTTTTTTGTTGAATATGCTTATCAAATTGTTCTGTCTTTTCTTTAAAGGACTTACCGAATCCGTCTTTATCAGCTATTTTTTGCATATTGTTTTTTGGGGTATCGTCAGAGAAATGCGGATTATGCTCTGTTATATATCCATAGAATTGTTGTTACAGAATCACTACTATTTTCCCAAGATTTTGATAGCGAACCATCCATTGTCATGGTATCTCCTTCACTTAGAACATAATTTACATTCTCCACTTCAATTTCCAATTTCCCTTCTAGAATTAATAAAAATTCATCCACTCCATTGTTAGAAAACTTACTAGAAGTTGATGCACCAGGGTTTAGCTTAGAAAGGTATACCTCTAATTTGCTATCAGGGTGTGTCAGTAAATATTCTAGCATATTATTTGTTGATCCAGAGGATAAAGAAGGTCTTTCGCTTTTTCGAATAATGACTGGGTTTTTACTTTGGCTCTCCTGATTAACATTGTCACTAAAAAGCATAGTCAATTTAACATCAATTGCATCAGCTAGTTTAATGATAGAATCGATAGAAGCACTTGTAAGACCTCTTTCAAATTGACTAATAAAACTAGGAGTTAATCCAGTTATTTTACTTACCTTGTTAATAGAAATATTTTTATTCAATCGCATATCTCTAATTTTTTTTCCAATCTCTACTTGAGAATATTCTTCCAATTTTTTACCCCCCCTTAATGTAAAACACATTGACTGCATATATAATAACAAATTTCATATCTCCAAACGCCATAATTAAATGGTAGCTAACTGAACTCATAGTATCGGTTATGCTATGAGTTGGGGATTAACAAAAAATGTTTTTTTGAATTAATATATATGTTATATTAATTATAACTTAGTTAACTCATACTTAATAGGTCGTGAGTGAATAAAATTGGGGGAAAATTATCGTGGTTAAAGATGCTTTATTAGAAAAAATTGAAGAATATAGAGAGATAATGATTTCATTGAGTGATTATAATGATTTGAATTCTACAGTGGTCATTGAATCCAGCATGGAACTAGATGAATTAATTAATGAATATCAAAAACTTTTATAGTCATCACATAACATCACCATGATTACACTATTAATAGACGGATAAAAAAAGACATGAGTTCTTTTCCTTATACTGCAATATTAAAAGGTCTACTAAACCTTAGAGTTTAGTAGACCTTTTGGATCTTTAAATGTTATAGGGAGACAAATTATTCTGATTGTAGGTAATAATAAAATCGTTTTCATTTCTTTGCTCCCTTAGTTAATATTACATGACAATCTAATTTAATTTTTTGCCAAAGCTAGTTCCTGTTCTTGCAGATATTTTTCTACACGTTTACTAGTAGTTATTCCACTCTCAATAGCTCCATCCATATAACCAACCCAGCCTTTGGCGAAATCTGAGCCAGCCAAGAATAACCCATTTTCCGTGTTAGGAACTTCTTTAACATATTTTGATAACTGATTTTTCTTTAATACTCCCCATGTTCCTTGAGAAAACTCATCCTTTACCCAATTATGTCCAGCACTTTCAATTACTTCAATATTAGGTAGCCAGTGACGAAATGCTTTCTCAACTTCTTTAGGATCTTCCATATTCAGAGTAGAATCGTTACCGAAGCCCATTAGGATAGCTTCATCTCCGTCTATATATTCTGCATGAGCACTGTTTACTGGATATTCTGGTCCTGCTTTCAATTTAACTGAAGTAGTAAGTCCACGTACTTTTGCCCATACTTTAATCCCTCTACTTGATTGTTTTTCAGATGAAAATTGGCGTAGCTCAGCCGGTAAAGCTGGCTTAAATTCAATATTATTAATTACATTTACTGGTACTGCAACAATCACAGATTTGGCTGTGAAATCGCTTCCATTTCTGGTAGTCACTTTATAACCCTTATCTGTCTTTTCAATTACTGATACAGGAGTAGATAGTTGCAAGTCTGCTTTACTATCATTGGCGATAGATTCGATTAGTGATTTAGTACCAGTTTCAATACTAAATAATTCAAACGTGTCTTGAAACTGATTCATATCATGACCTGTGAGGGCAGCCCATCGATAAGCTTGCGCCAAGCCAGGTTGATCCAAGTCATCCGTACTAGTATATTCACTCCAAGTAGATTCTAGTATACTATAGACATCTTTACTTACCAATGGTTTTATTGCTTTTAATCTATCTGCCACAGAAAGATGATCGACTTCCTCTAAAGTATTGTCAAAGAAAGGATTATATGGACGAGGAAAGTAATCTCGGCCACCCTTTAAGAATTCTTCCATACCAATCATGTGTTTTTCTTGCAATTCCTCATATGTTCCGGACTTCACTTTACCGTCTTTAATCCAGTACGCTTTCTCCATTGTTGGACTTTCTCTTACTTGTAAGTTATAGCGTGTAAGTTCCGCCCACATATGAGGCTGGTTCCAATGAACATAGGTTCCACCTATTTCAATGTTCTTACCCAATCGATTATCTGTCCAAGTTCGACCACCGATACGATTTCTTCCCTCTAAGACCAACGTTTTGAACCCTCTATTACTTAGCTCTCTTGATGCTGTTACTCCAGAAAATCCAGCTCCAACAATGATTACATCATAATTAGTACTTGTCATTTTTAATACCCTCCTCTTATTATTTTTTAAAAATTGAATAGCTTATATTTCCTCCTATTAAGTATAACTTAGTTAAGCTATACTTAATATACTTTATATTATAAACATTAATAGTTTAATGAAAAGTAGGAATTTTAAAATCATATAGATTTTTTTAAAAATGTACTATACGCATATATATAATATATACCATTAAAAGTAGTACGTTTTTTTTAACATTATAGTATACATAATCACACTATATGAATAAAAAAACCATACTGTACAATGTAAAAAATAGATATATACTAGTAACTATTAAGTATAGCTTAATAATGCTTACCAATAATTAAATTATAGGAGGATAATCATGACTAAACCATTAGCTAGCAAACCAGGATTTGAAATCTTTAAAGTAGCAGATTTAGAAAAAAAGTATCCATTACTAGATTTAGGTAAAATGATTGACAAACGAGGAGTAAACAGCGAAATTGTAGATATCCCAGTAACGGAATCGTTAAATCCACTTACAATCGGCTTGTTCTCAATGAAGCCAGGAGAATCATTTGATTTCTTATATGAAACACTAGAATTCAAAGTTGTAACAAAAGGGAAATTTGTCCTCCGTGACGAAGAAGGCAACCGTCACGTTGCAGAAACAGGAGATATAATCTTATTCTCACCAAATGTACCAGTTGTATTTGATGGTGAAAGTGATGGAGAGGCAATCTACACGAAACATGCACCAGCTGATCCAGGAATGATGAATTAATTAATATACATTGAAATAATAAAGCCAATGTTTTCTTAAATAGAAAACATTGGCTTTATTCATATTTTATAGCTGAATAAATTTGAGCGTTTGGAAGCAGCTATAAATATAAAGGAAGTTGACCGTGTGCCGGTGAGTATGTGGATGCATATTTCGGCAGAAGATATTAACCCTAGAAGTCTTGCGGAACATCAAGTTGAATTTGCAAAGAAGTATGCTATTGATTTTATTAAATTAATGCCATTTGGATTATACTGTTTTGAAGATTGGGGGAGCGGTTGTTCAGTACTATAGTAAAGCTAATAAACCTCCAGTGGTTAAAAAAAATGGAATAGAGTCGGTTAAGAATTGGAGTAAATTAAAAGTTTTACCAGCAATATATGGTACGTACGGAAAGCAACTTCAATTAGCTCAACATGTAAGTAAGATGGTATAAGAGGATATCCCGTTTGTTCAAACTATTTTCAGTCCTTTAACAGTAGCGCGTAAATTAGCTTGGGATAGAATTTTAATGGATATGAAGGAAAATCCGGCTCTATTTAAACAAGCACTTGATGTAATAACGGAGACTACGGTTAATTTTGTTGAAGCAAATGTTAACGCTGATGTAGACGGGTTCTTCTTTGCAACTCAATGCGCAACTACCGAATTATTAACAGAGGAAGAATGTAAAGAGTTTGGAGTATCTTATGACTTAAAGGTAATAGAAAGCTATAATCAAGCAACTTTTTTAAATATCGCTCATATGCATGGGGATAGGATTATGTTTGATCTAATTGAGAAATATCCTGTAAATGTATTAAATTGGCATGATCGTTGGGTATCTCCATCTCTAGCAGAAGCTCGTTCGAAAACAGATAAATGTTTACTTGGTGGAATTAGGGAATTAGTTGCCCCATAATATGATCCAAGTGAAGCAACATCCCGAGTTGCTGGCAATAACAAAGTTGAATTTTATGGGACATATTATAAAAAATAAATCGAGGTATGAATAACTTTCAATCTCGGCAGGGAAGGTTTAATTAAACTGTAGAAGTGGGCCCACATCATAAAAAAGGTGTGGGCCGTTTTTCAATTAATGTAGTAGTTACTCTACGGCAAAGCAACAGACTATCAACCTATTAAGGTTGTTTTCCCTTTAATCTTGAATAATTCAAGTCGGTTTATTATCACTTTTAGATTTACTTTTTAAAGGATAAAATATTAACGCTCCAACCAATAGAAAAGTGATCAGTCCTCCGAGTCCAGAAGTTATAAGAGAAGTTTCTGCTGGATACTGCCATTTAAGGAACCCTAGAATGAGAGCTAGTATCCATCCGATAATATGAATTTTTGTTTGTCGTTTCAATTCTTATTACCTCCAAAAGGAATTGTCTTGTTAGCGCTCTTTTTTCATAAATGTACCAGTTGCAACGGTTTATTGTTGCGCAATCGTTCTTTCCCTTGGTAATGAACACTGTTATTTCCACTCTCATCTGAAATCTCAATCGTGCAATTGAAAAGATCATTGAGAAAGGTTGGTCTGCCTATGAAATTCCCTTTGTTAATAAACTATACAAACATAATGGTGAAGATGCAAAGTATAATAACGTAAGTCCAATCTAATTATTTTGTTAATCCTAAATGTTCACGAAAGGTATGACCTTCATAACTCTTTCTGAAAATACCTCTTTTTTGCATTTCAGGAACAATCAGTTCCACAAAGTCTTCTAAACTGCCGGGTAATGTAGGAGGCATAAGATTAAATCCGTCAGCCACACCAGCTTCAAACCAGACTTCCATCTGATCCACAATTTCTTCGGGTGTACCTATCAGTGTGTGATGTCCACCGCCTGCACTAAGGTATCCTAATAATTCTCTTACTGTAGGTTGTGTATCATGAATAATTTCCAGTATCGTTTCGTAACGTCCAACTGGACCAGTAAATTCTTCTACAGGAGGTAATGGAGGTACTTCTTGATCAATTTCCCAATTTGAACAGTCTTGTTGAATAAAGAAACTCAACTGTTTTAAAGCAGTTTCAATAGGTAATTGCTCATCTAATGCTGCTTTTTTGGCTAAAGCTTCTTCACGTGTATGTCCTACATACGTTACTAGGCCTGGAAATACTTTAATATGTCTGCTGCTGTCTTCGCTTTGTTTAACTTGTTCATCTAATTTTTTACGGAAATTTTTTGCTTGTTTTAAGTTCCACGACACGGAATAGACTGCATCCGCATATTTTGCGGCTAATGCAATGCCTTGTTTTGATGCACCCGCTTGCATGGATACTGGTTTGCCTTGCGGGCTTTTTGGCGTGGTGGATGGGCCATGCACTTTAAAATACGTACCATCGTGATGAAATGGCTGAATGTTTGATGGGTTTATCAATTTTCTTTCTTCCCGCTGATGCAGAAACGCATTACTGTGCCATGAAAGAAATAATTTATTCATTAAAGCAGCGAATTCATCTGCCTTTTCATAACGTTTGTCACGAGGAGGCAGTTCTTCCATACTATGATTCAACGCCTCAAAATCAGTCATGGAGGTAACGAGATTCCAACCAACGCGCCCTTTTGTAATATGGTCTAAACTTAAGAGTTGTCGTGAAGCTGTGAAAGGATTAGAGAAAGTACTTGAAATTGTTGCAACTAATCCAACATGATTTGTCACTTGAGAAATAGCTGTTAAATTAACTACTGGATCAAACCAAAATGCTGGCATATCACTGGCATTTTTAGCTGGAAAGGATTGATTATCTGCAAAAAATACTGCATCAAAGTAACCTTTTTCTGCTACCTGTGCTAAAGATTGATAATAAGAAATCTCCCCAATATGTTCAACGCTTGAGTTAGGCATTAACCAAGCAGCTTGATGATGTCCACAACCATACAGCAAAACACCTAAATGTAGTTGTTTTTCTTTCGTTTTTGTCATTTATTTACACCTCAAAACACATCATGATTAACTGACTTGTGTATTCCGTTTTTGAAGAATTATCTAGTATATTTTATGCTATTAGTTCATTGTCAAACCGCCGTCTACTGTGAAATTTTGACCTGTAATACCGTCTGCATTTTCCGAAGATAAATAAGCGACCATATTGGCTACATCTTGAGGTGTGGTCACCTTCTTCAACGGCGTTGATTGAGCAATTAAATTGAATACTTCTGGTGTTGTAACAGCACTGGCGTTAGTTGTTTTTAATAATCCACCTGAAACTACATTCGCTTTTATGCCATATACTCCTAATTCGGAAGCGATATTCCGTGTAAAACCGATTAATCCAGCTTTAGCTGTAGTATATTCGTGATAGGGTACAACAGGGTTTTGATATAAATTTGTACCGATGCTTATAATACTTCCATTTTGCCGTTCAATAAATTGTGGGATCACACTTTGAACTATATTAAATGCTGCTTTTAACGTACCATCCAGTTGTTTTTGATAATCATCCCAAGTAAGTTCTGTGAAAGGTTTTTGTTTGTTCGGATCAAATTTGAAGTCTACTAATGCATTATTGACTACAACATCTATTTGACCAAAATATTCCGTTCCCTTTTTTATTAATTCATCTACTTCATTACGATTTGTTACATCAGCCCGAATGGCAATAGCATTCTCTTCACCAATCTCAGAAACGAGCTTCTCAGCAGCATCTTTGCTTTGATAGTAGTTGATAACCACTTGAAATCCTTGTTCTGCCAATGTCTTTGCAATAGTTGCTCCTAACCCTCTGCTACTACCTGTTACTAATACTGTTCTAGTCATCCTAACAACTCCTATAATTTTAATTTAGAGCGAAACTTACATAATAAAATAAAAAATACGCAACCTTCCCATAGGAAAGTTGCGTAAAAACAAATAACTACATATTAAGAATAAGGTGTAATCGTTCTTTAAGTATGTATTTAGAGTTTACACTTTCCTACGCTAGTTTCAACTAGTTCAGGTTCAAAGGGTTTGAGTAATACTCATCTCAGTTAAATAACACCCCTAGTGCATATAATTAAGTTATATCCTTATGTTATAATCTTTAGAAATTTATGTCAAGGGAATAGGGAGGGTTAATGTGTTTGTACAGTTTTGTTGTTTTAAATATCTACTTTCATAACTAATCTATAGTAATATGCTTAACCTTCTTACTTGAAGGTATAAATGTTTGGCTTACGAACGCTAATCTTAATTTCGGCATCCTAAGCTGTCTTAACAGATTTTATTCAAATGTATTTTAATAGAGGGGCAGAATTATATGATATCATGTCCAATATTATGGAAATTATGGTTGCTGTTTGTATAGTTGGAGTTTAATAGAGCCCTCAGCAACTCTCATTGGGTTAGCGAGGGCTCAAGAATCTACATTATGAATTTGACATCATCTGTTTTAATTACTCAGCTTTATATTGGACAGTACCAGTACCAATGATGGTACGCCGAAAATGCTTCATTATCTATTACTAGGGGGAACCGAGACAAATTTAGCGTATTACAACTTAAACCATGGATCGAAAAACGAGTCTGAACGTCGTATAGTTTTACTCGCCTTTTAATAATTATAAAGCATTAAAATCAATAATTTTTTTGCTTTAAGTGCCAACCTAATTCATTCAATACTTCATTGTTATGCTCCCCTAAGTTCGGGGCATAACGATTGACTTCAAGAGGGTTTTTTGAAAAGGTCACTGGAAACTTCATATTCCAGATTTCCCCTTCCGTCGGATGTTGGACACTTTCGAAAAAATTAATGGAATTCAGATGCGGATCTTCAAATAAATCATCAGGTGTATTGACTTTTGTACATGGAATATCTGCTGCATTCAATAAAGAAAGCCATTCTTCCGTTGTTTTTGTCAGCAAGGTTTCTTCTACTGTACCGTATACAAAATCAATATGTTCTGTCCTTGATGTCATATCACTGAATCGCTTATCGTTGATTAATTCCTTTCGATCAGCCACCTCAAAAAATGTTTTCCAGTGCTTGTCATTGTATATCAGAACACTTATGAAACCATCTTTGGTTTTGTAAGGCTTTCTGTTCGGTGAAGTGACCCTGGAATAATAAGCAGGCCCTAAAGCAGGTGAATAAGTCTTTCCATACATATGTTCTAACATCGTATAAGAAACAATTGTTTCGAACATTGGCACCTCAATTTCCTGGCCGTATCCGTTTTGTTCACGATGGTATAAAGCAGACAAGATTGCACTCAGTCCAAACAAACCTGCAGTTTTATCGGCTAAGACAGTTGCAAGGTACTGAGGGTCTCCCGTAATTTTACCTTGGGCAGCCGCTATACCAGAGGCAGCCTGGATAATATCATCGTATGCTGGCTTATCTTTATAAAGCCCCTTTTTACTGAATCCGTACATACCACAGTATATCAGCCGACTATTTAAGGAATTCAAATGTTCATATGATAAACCAAGCTTTTCAATAGCCTTTGGCCTCATCGTGTGAACAAAAACATCTGCTTCTTTCACGAGCTCAAGCAGTGCCGCTTTTTCTTCTTCTTTTTTCAAGTTCAAAGTAACACTTCTTTTGTTACGATTTAAATGAAGAAAAAGGCTTCCCATTCCTTGGTGTTTTGAAGGGCCTAGGTAACGCGTCGAATCTCCCGTTAGGTTTTCAATTTTAATGACATCTGCTCCCATATCTGCTAATAATGAGGTGCAATACGGGCCCATAACCACAGAAGTCAAATCAAGAATACGAACTCCATCTAGTGGGCCATTCATCATTATCTCCTCCTAAAAATATATTTTGAAACTGATATCTTAATAAACCATATTAATTAGGCAAACGTTCCATCGGTTTACCCAAGTATCCTAATGAGTAGGAAATATCTTCAGCGGCATCTTTAACTTTTTTGATATATTGATTTTCGAGCTCTTTTTTATAGTCGCTGATTGGAATGACACAAATGACACTTCCAATCACTTCTCCGCTTGAATTAAAGATTGGCGAACCTATGCTCATTGCTCCCTTTTTCCGTTCATTCGCTGTAATCGCATAACCCTGTGACCTTATTCGCGCAAGTTCCTCCAATATTTCATTTTTCTCACTCACTGATACTTTTTCTGATTCTAATACAGCTGCTACCTCGAGATTACTGAGATAGGCCAAGATAGTTTTCCCGCTTGCTGCAATATGGATGGGTTCTAATACTCCAAGGTCAAGAACATATTGAAGGGCGGAGGAACTTTTAACACTATCTATAAATGAAAGCTTTTTGTACTGCGAATAATACATCGCAAAATAAATGGAGTGATGTAATTCTGTTGACAAACTCTCCAAATAAGGTCGAACGATCTTATTAATATTCACATTCGAGGATATGATGGATGCCATCCGAATAAAATCAATTCCGATTCTGTATTTATTTGTTTGTTCAGAATACTCTAATATATATTCCTGCTTTAATGTTGTAATCATTCTATGGAGACTGCTGACTGGCATCTCCAAGTGTCTGGAAAGCTCATTAACTCCCCATTCGTTTTTTTCATCTGTAAAGGCTCTCAGTATTTTAAACGTTTTAGAGATGACATTTGAACCCAAATTAAACAGTCCTTTCTAAATCACTTTTACTTGACCATCATTTCTGGAAGCCAAAGTACTAATGCAGGTAAGGAAATGAGAACCGCTAAGATAATCAAATCCGCGATAACAAACCATATAACCCCTTTAAAGCCTTCAGTCGGTTTGACTCCCGCGGCTCCAGTTGCTACATAAACATTCATTCCTACCGGTGGTGTAACCAGTCCGATTTCTACAGTTTTCGTGATGATGATTCCAAACCATACTGGGTTAAAACCGAGAGAAATAATAATTGGGAAAGTTAATGGCAACGTTAAAATGAGAATTGCAATTTGGTCCATGAAAAAACCTAAAATTAAATATATGATAACAATGGTTATTAGAATCAAGTATCGAGAAACATCTAAACTATCAATCAATCCAACAACCCTTTGGGTTGATTGGGTTAATGTCAAGAAATAACTGAAAATGTGGGCACCGATAATGATTGTCATAATCATTGTTGTAGACTTTATTGTGTCACTGAGTGCAACACCGAATTTTTTTTTATTTAGCCTACCCATAAAAAGAATAATTAAAAAAGTGACAAAAGCACCCACAGCTCCTGCTTCTGTAGCCGTAATCAATCCACTGTAAATACCTCCCATTACAAAAAGGATGATAGTCAGGACTGGCCAAACACTTTTAAGCGCATGAACCTTTTCTTTTAGTGTGGGATTGATTTCAATCTTTGGAGCGATATCAGGTTTTAATTTTACCCAAATAAAAATGACTACTATATAACCGAGTGCAGTGATGACACCAGGTATAATCCCAGCAATTAAAAGAGATCCTACCCCGGTTTCGGTTAAGATTCCATAAAGGATAAGGATGATACTAGGTGGGATCATAACAGCTAGTGTTCCCGCCATACTAATTACTCCCATAGTGAAGGGGGTGCTGTAATTATACTTTTTCATTTCAGGTGTTGCCGCTTTCGACATCGCTGCAGCTGCAGCTTGACTTGAACCAGAAACGGCAGCCATCATAGCGCCTGCAAATACTGTGGCAATTCCAAGTCCACCAGGTAATTTGCCTAACCATTTATACGCTGCTTCAAATAAATCTTTCATAATTCCGCTTACTGTCATTAACGATGCCATCAAAATAAACATTGGAATTGCACTCATAATAAAACTTTTTACACTGTCGTAAGGCGCTGTCTGCATGATACCTAAAAAAGAATCCCAGCCACTGTTTATTAAGAGACCGATACTCCCGGATACCCCTAGAGCAAAAGCAATGGGCATACCGAAAGCTAAAAATAGAAGCATCAAAAGTAATGGGATAGCTACCGTCATAATATCTCACCCTTCAATGTTGTTTTATTTCTGAATAAAATCAATCGAATAGAAGAGATCAATAGACGGATAACAAACAGGAATGAACCGATAGGAAGCCAGATGTAAGAAAGCCATAAGGGAAGGTTAATCAGTCCCGCAGCAACATATTGGTATTGGATTGCTTCTAATGTCATATTCAACCCTCTCAGCCCGATAAAGAAAAACATTGCTGCTGCTAATAGGCTGTAAAAGGCATCTAAAAAGTGTTGAACTTTTATCGGGAATTTTTCAAATAATATATCCAGACGAATATGTCCATCAACTTTCTTTACGAAACTCATACTTAAAAATACGAGAGCAACCATCACATACATCTCTGTTATTTCATAGGCTCCAACAATGGATTGATTGAAAATATATCTGCTAACCGCGTCACTAGTTGTCAATAACATCATTATTACTAAAGCGACCTGTGAAAGTCGTAAAGATAACACTTCCAATCGATCAAACCATCTTAAGAATAACCCCATATTCTCACCTCTTCTGGATTTAGTAGTTCATCAGTTTGATTACTGTGCATAACCCAGTTCTTCTTGAATGTCTCTATACCTTTTAATTGTTTCATATGCATTAAATCCGCGATTCTCCAAATCTTCTGCCCATCGATCCCAAGCTGGTTCAAAAGCTTTATCCCATTCAGCAGACTCTTCCTCCGTCAATTCGTAGACTTCCATTTCCGTTTTATACTTTTGTGCTAATTCTTCATTCTTATCGTCTAGAAATTTTGACAAATGCTCAACGGTCTCATCTCCCGCCTTTTTAATGGCCTTTTTAATACTTTCTGGAAGAGATTCATATATTTCTTCATTAATGGCATATACAACGACAAAACTTCCAAAGTTGGCATCCTTGGTTGTATAGTTCGTAATTGTTTCAATCTGATAAGCTTCGAAACTAGTGTAAGGGAAGGTGACCCCATCTACCGTTCCGCGTTCCAAAGCTGTATACGCTTCAGATGCAGGCATGAATACCGGAGAAGCTCCGAGTAAATCGAAACCAAATTCCATTGTCCCCGTCACACGAGCTTTTGTTCCATTAATATCGTCCAGACTACGAATTGGCTTATTAGCTGTTACATATTGATATTGAGGGAGAGCAACTGCAAATATTGGACGCACATTATGTTTCATATACTCTTCTTCCGTTAGATATTCTTGCATGAGTTTCCAAAAAACTTCAGAACCTTCTTGTGCCGTATTGTAAGCACCTGGTAAAGTAACAACTTCGGTCAATGGAAGTCTTTCAGTTGAATAGGATGTGTATCCGATATCTATTGTTTTGGACAATGTGAGATCAAGATAGCTACTGGCTTTCCCAATCTGCTCTGCGGGATAATGTTCGAACTCGACTTGACCATCAGTTAATTCCTTCACACGTTTCATGAAAAACACGGTTCCTTCTGAGGACAAATAGTTTGTTGTTGGTAGGGAATCGGCGATTTTGAGTATTATTTTATCCTCATTGTTCTTCCCGTCGACTTGGCTACAACTAGATACTATTAGTAAGCTACTCCATAATAAGAGGGTGAGAATGGTCATTTTTCTCATTTTTACTCCTCCTTTTGCTTAGTTTTATCTTTCTTTCTGTGGAGAATAAATTAGTACAAATCGTAAATTTTCATTACCTGTATTTCTGATATCGTGGGTTGCTTCTTTCGGAATCCAAACAATATCTCCTGCTGATAATTTAGCTTCTTGTCCTTCAATGATTGCATACATCTCTCCCGATAATATATACATGATTTGTTCTATGTTTTTATGCAAGTGGGGATCTGCTAGACCACCTGGCTCCATTTCTCCGATGATTACCTCCACATTTTCAATACCTTCAGCAATCCCTACTAGACGTCTATTGAAAGTGCCTTCGTGACCTGGAGGTGAATAGACCTCAACATCTTTCTCGTTTTTCCAAAAAACCATTTTATTTGCTCCTCTCACATTTTGTATCCGCTTACAAATAAGTTATAACTAATAATGTTCCATTATTCGGAATAGTATTCCAATTAGATAAATACAACTTAGCATATTGTCAGTAATATTTCAAGGGTTTGAATAAACAGAATAAACATTTTATTTTAGTTGAACAGATAATTTTTGTGTTTATTTTATGTTCATATAGTAAGAGATTTCTTTAAACACTCGATTCGAATAATATAAAGACCATGTCTAAAGTAAATAATCTAAATTAAATTGCTATTTTAATTATTTTAACTTAAACTAAAATATATAAAATTTGTCGAAAAGGGGTTACGAGATGATAGCACCCAAAAGGGTTTTTTTAATTACATTAATAGTATTAATAGGAATAGTTTTTGCAGCTTGTGCAAATGAACCGGGAAATAATGATGAAAGTAATGCAGAGGGCAATGATGCAAGTAATGAAGGACAAGGAGGAGATTTAATTATTGCCAAAGTCTCCGATGTAGTATCCTTAGACCCTAACGGTTCCAATGATATTGCTTCTTACGACGTTCAGAGAAATATTTTTGAAACATTGGTAAAGCAGAATGAAGAAATGGAACTAATCCCAGGTCTTGCAAGCGAATGGGAAAATATTGAAGATAATGTGTGGGAGTTTAAATTACAGGAAGGAGTAACCTTCCATGATGGATCTCCATTTAATGCAGAAGTGGCTAAAGCTAACATAGAACGAATTCAAAATCCTGATGTTGGATCGTCCCAAAGTTCCATGTTTGAGATGATTACAAATATCGAAGTAGTGGATGAATATACCATACATATTGAAACGGAATATCCGTTTGCTCCACTTCCTGCTCATTTGGCTCATCCAGTAAGTGGAATGGTTTCTTTAGATGTAATTGAAGAAGATTATGCGGCAATGGAAAATGGTGAAGATCCAGGAACTGTCATAAATTCAAAACCAATAGGAACAGGATATTTTTTATTTGATGAATGGAAGACTGGTGAATACGTTCGTTTAGTAAAAAATGAAGAATATTGGGATGGAACAGCACTACTTGATTCTGTAACATTTAAAGTCGTTCCTGAAGATTTGACACGTATTGCGGAATTGAATACGGGAGATAGCCACATCTCAAATCCGCTTAGCCCTTCCGATGTTGCACAGATAGAATCAACGGATGGTGTATCCTTACACCAACAAAGCAGTGTAAGATGGGAGTATATCGGATTTAATATGGAAAAAGAACCGTTTGATGACCAACGCGTACGTCAAGCCGTTTCTATGGCAGTGGATAAAGAGCAAATTATTGATGGGATTTATGATGGTTATGGTGCGTTAGCGAATGGTCCGATTCCTCCAGATTTGAAAGGCCATGATGAAAACGTTAAGGATCTCAATTATGATGTAGAAAAGGCAAAAGAATTATTAGCAGAAGCGGGATATGAAAATGGCTTTTCCACAATGATATGGACAAATGAGGATCGTCAAAGAATAGATACAGCAACTAGCGTTCAAGCACAATTGGCTGAAATTGGTATTAAAGCAGAAGTAGAAGTTCTAGAATGGGGAGCATATCTTGAGCAAACAGCAAATGGTGAGCATGATATGTTTGTACTAGGTTGGGTGACTGGTACTGGGGATCCTGATTATTCTGTATATCCGCTGTTCCATTCGGATAGTTTGGGTTCTCCTGGTAATCGAACCTTTACAAAGGATGATGAGTTGGATGAACTGATCGAGGAAGCACGTCAAATGACAGATGAAGAAAAACGGTTAGATCTTTACAGTCAGTTACAAGAAAAGTTAGTTGATATTGCTCCAACCATCAATATTAACTATCAGGAATATTTGATGGCTGTCCGTGACGAAGTAAAAGGTTTATCGCAGCTACCTACACAATATCTTCAATTGAAAGATGTTTATATTGAATAATTGGTGACTGTAAGGATATCCCACTAAATATAGTGGGATGTTTTGTGAAATGCAATAAAATAGAATCATTTTAATAGGAAGGTATGTTGATATAATGAGAGACTTAAGGGATATGTGGGAAATCGGTGGTCTAGTCCAAGATCAGAATCAAGATAGGGTTGCTGATCAAGTGAACATATGGTTTGACTTAAATGATGAACTTCATCCAGAGGGCTTAATCGACTTTTGCGCCAGACTTGGTTTTGAAACTACCAGCTTATCATTTGATTTTCTTCAGGAAAATAATCGTTATTCAAATCGGTTATCTTTTGTAAAAGACGAAGAGGAAACTTATGTGGAGTGGAATTTGAACCACCTCCTAATTTACTATCAAAATGAAGAAGCAGTTTCGATATTATTACGATTCCTAGCTGGAAAGTGGCATCGGAATTTTGTCGGTGATGTTCCTGTTAAAAGGATTAAATTGAATGATAGTGAAATTTGGATTGAAGTGGAAGACGGTAACATTACAGTTAGTCCAGTTGAAAGTCAGAATACTACTATCTCTGAAAAGATATATAAAGTAGATAGTTTAACAAAGGTCTGGAATGAAATTGGCTTCATGCATAATGAAAAAGCGAGTCCAATAAACAACCATCATGTTTTATTTTTAACGGAGGATACTCTGGAACATCATTCCTGGATTGAAATTTATTATGGGGCTTCCCGGATAGGAATGGAATCCACTGCGTTGAGCTTTCCGATTACTGGTAAGAATTCAACAAATGCATTGACGTTTCAATTTCAGTCTCGTGAAGCAGAGAATGCAAGCATACAATTGGATGGAAATGTTATTCAATTTACAGGAGCAAGTAAATCATTAACAAATGCTATTTCCTACTTTTTTAGGGAAAGACACTGGACGTTTGGTGGACACTTTGGTAGCTGGGAACAAAAATTTAAAAAGCTGGATAATAAAGATGAGGTACTTTTTCAGGTTACGTGGGAAGACGAAGGTGAAAAGCAGGAACTCTTTGATAAGGTTGAAGAATGGAACAGATACATAGAGGATAAAAAAGACCTTGACATAAATATTTTTATTTCAGAACCGAATGTAATACGAGATGATATCAAAAAGACTATTGAAAGTAAATTTCCAATGGCAAACGTTTTGGTTCGTTCCGCATTTAAACCAGGTTATTTTTGGCTGACCGAAGAAGTTTTGCCGAATTTATTGAAACTCAAACAACAAATTGGGTCAGTTGTCATCAATTGTTTAAAAGAGGAAAGGGCAGATGGACTTGAATTGCCGATTCGATGGATACAGGAAATTTATCCAGTTGATGAAGTAATGGCTAAGGAATTACAGATTGATTCTTGCTTTGTTGACTTTAATTTATGTGAATCTTTAGATGCTACATACGAAGTAATCGCAAAAGACCTTGACGGTAATCAGCTCTATGAAAACCAAATCGTAATCCCAGTATCGAAAGTCCCTTATGTGGAGGAAGGGAAATATAGTTATCCCACAACGGCTCATTTATCAATTTGCGAAGGTAAGAAGCAAATAGTTCAGCACACCTTCCAGACAGATCGGGAACGATTTTATACATTTTATGCAGAAAGTATTTTATCTGAGCTATGGGCTAAGACAGATCGTACTTCTGCAAATGGAGGGTTTACAAGACCGTTATTTGATCGGATTGAAATAAATGTTGAAATGAGTGAAGAAGAGTTAAAACTACCGGTAGGAGAGGAAAGGATTTCATCGCTGGAGGCATTGCATGAGGATCTTTATTTTAACACATTAGATTATTTTCTTGTAAAAGGAGAACAAACCGTTGGAAACGGATATACTTCTCCTGGAGGTATCTATCCTTTTATAAGTGTCAGGGAAGGCATCAAACCAAAAGCTGACATAACAGCATACAAATGGATAGATAGAACAAAAGAATCCATTTTAACAGAGCAACTGCTTTTTAATCATGAACAGAGAACACCTATTGAGGTAAAATACCGATTTGGAAAAGGACAAAAGTTAATGAATGAAAGCATTAACAGTCATGTACAAGTTGAAAAACTGCCAGATGATCTTCCACGTCCAACGAAAGCTCAATTCCATACATGGATAGCTGATTATTCGTATCGTAATAAACCAATATTTGTATATGAAATAGTTGCCAATACAGAAGAAACCTATTATTCGGCTATCAAATTATCTGCCAGTAAACCAACGATACTTATTGAAACAGGGCATCATGCAAATGAAGTTTCCAGTATGCCAGCAGTTGCTGAATTAATTGACGAAATCATTGAAAAACACCCTTACATTACTGAAAATATGAACCTGGTAATCATCCCCCGTGCCAATCCTGATGGGACTGAATTACATAAGCAGATGATTCTTGATAATCCGGAATGGAAGCACCATGCAGCAAGATATAATGCTGTTGGGTTAGAATATTCAGATGTTAGATATCAAGATACTATTTTCGGCGAGGGGAATGTTGTACCAAAGATTATGAATCGCTGGGCTCCTGATATCGTTATTGATAATCATGGCATCCCAAGTCATGAATGGACACAACCGTTTGCTGGATATCATATTCCACCAAGATTTCATATGTCGTATTGGATTCCAAATGCTATGATTTATGGTATTTCCCGTATGTTAAATCAAAAAACGTACCCTGAACATTCAGTTGTATTGAACAAGATTACGCACGGGATTCAACAAAAGGTTAAAGCATCCAAATTACAGGATATGAATAACTATTGGATGGAAAGGTATAAAAAGTATGGAAATCAATTTATGCCAGAACTATTTCCAATTGAACTGACGGAAGAGCTTATTTTTTATAAATGGGAAACAAAAACAGATTCAACAAGTACAAGTGCAATTTCTCGTTTTCCAGAATGGGTAAGTGCGGATCTAATATCAGAAGCGGCTGATGAAACAGTTTATGGTGATGCTTTAGATAGCTGTAAAGAAGCACAAAAACTGTTTAATCTTGGAGCGATAGAATGGATTAGGAGTGATATACAAGAGGTTTATAAAAACTATGATTTAGAAGGGATCCGTATCGAGCGATCGCGACCGTTAAAGGTGCCTGTTACTTCTCGTATTTTGTCTTAGGTTGTTGAATAATTGTAGAAAAGAAGTTGATGAGTAACGAAGGATTTCAGATTAGAATAGAAGTTTTTGATATGACAGTTGACGTGGAGTAATGAATCAACGGTGGGGTAATTTCCATGCTAATTTCATAATTATGAACAATATCAGAGGTTTTTGAGTATAGAGGAGTTAATTTTGAATCGGAACTGGATATCTTCTATGTTTTAAAAAAGAACAGGCAATGGATGTCGTATTTCTGTTTATTGATACTGTATCCATTGTCTGTTCCAATCAAGCATTTAAGCCTTACAATGTTTCTAAGAAAAAATGAAAGATACTTCGATTTTAGATAAATCTCCCCATATAAAGGCACCTTACTTAGCCGAAAAATCAACACTCACATCAGATTATCTACCAACAATTTTATTCCCAAATTTCCGCTACCCATTCCGGATGATCAATAAATGGATTACGGTTATGCTGGTAATCGTTATAGATGATGTCGTTTCTTCTTCTTTCAAAGTCATCAACCGGGTCTTCCTCATGCCACTCCAGCAATACGGACAGCTTGCCGTGGTATGGTGCAGATCCATTATTGACCTCATTATTTAATTCCAAATCTAGTTCATCGCTATCTCCTTCATAACGTACGTCCATATAAAAAAGCATTCTTGCCACATCGCCTTTTACACTATCCCTTGGTTCCCAGGAATCGGAGTCATAGTAGTTTCCAGCTGCCTCTTCATGCTCTGTGCCGCCTTCATCAAAGTCGAGATTACTTCTGGAACTGTTTACGGAAGCATCTGTTGGTCGGAGGTGATGGAGGTCTGTGCCAGGGCCCATCGATGTACCAAAGTCTCCATGCGATTTTGCCCAAACATGTTCGCGATTCCAGTCATCCGCATTTCCGCCATTTTCGTTTTTCCCTTGTGAACGTCCAGTATAAAGCAGGAGTACATTATTTGAGTTGTTTGGATCTTCGTCTGTTTCACGCAGTGCTTCCCAAACATTGTCATAGGAGATTTCTGTATGATCATCAATGATGTTATGTAGAGCAGACTTTAATTCTTCGCCTGATTTACCGTTTGCATCATCATAATAGCCGTCAGTGTCTGGAGCTTCAGGCTCTGGATCTGTTTCTGGTGGCTCTGCGCCGTCATCCTGTAGTTCAAAAGCAGTGCCATTTTTTATTCCAGCATGTGCAAAGTAGTTTGTTAGTGTACCAGTTACTTTTACTTTCTCTCCTAATAAGGAAGGATTAGATTTTAGCCCAAATGAAGTGCGGAATGAAGATGATATTTGAACATAAATCATTTCTTCTATGTTCGTTGCAGCAGGACTGTCAGCTAAGGCAAAAGCATAATTATTTGGAAAATTAGTCGTGATGACTGAAGTTGTGGAGACTGGTTGACCAACAATATATCCCTCAACCGTTTTAGTCGAATTGTCTTGATTGGCCACCGCCCGTGTGACTGTGTATGGAGACGAGTCTGACCCATTACCTGAGGATGCATTCACGAAAGTATTTGTTACCGGTTTGATAAACAACAGTACAGACGCAAGCAATAAAACAGCTACTATCAGTATTCTCTTTTGATTACTTTGCAATTGATTCTCCTCCTTTTGGTTGGTTCACCTGTATTATATAACACGGTTATAAAGTTAGGTTTACCGGAGTATAAAATTGCTGTAACAAAAAATATGAGATATGTCGTAGTTAGAAATACTGGATTTGGTAGATTTATTATCAAAAATAGCGGTATAAAAGAAACTAACGACATCTAAAAGTTTCCAAGTAAATAAGTGCTTGCTCTGTTTTTCAGCGTTTCATGAATGGAACGCAGCAGATTTGATTATCGGGGGTAGCTCACAGCTAAAAAAATTATCACGCTCTACATGCAGATTGATCGAGAAAAGTCATGTAGAAATGAATAAAACAGAGCATCGATATTCAATTCTGACAGCTATAACCCCTAAGTAAATTGATAAGTATGTCTGAATTGTAACTTTCTAAACTATGTTAAATATCTAGTTTGTTTTTATTAGAATAGTGAGTTGCTAGAACAAATGAAGTTCATGTAGTTCATTGTTTTTAGTGGCATTTTTTGATATTAAAAGAAGCATATAGGATGAATAGTCTCAGATGTTGTGAAGTTTACAGCTAGAGAGAAACTTTTCTTGAACGAAAGAAAACCACCCCGCGCCGTCACAGCAAAAGGTTGGTTCTCAAAACAAATAATTTTTTTGACAACCATCACCCTAACGGTAGAGGTTGCAGAGAGAAGTGTTAGCGCACTTCTCTCTATATCTGTATCCATTAGACATGAATTTATTCCAGGCTTCTAGATTTAAGTGATTCGGAGATTGCCCATACTCCATCTAAAAGTAACATAAATAGTCTCTACATAATAAACATCAAAAGTTGTATGTGATTTTGTAGAAGTAGCTCTAAAGTATTGAGAAAATCAATGATTAACCTTAATTACAGTTCTTGTTTCCAAAGTCCTCCGATACCTATTTATGAAAATCCAATCCAAAAACCCTGCCCACAATGTATGGCCCCCATAAGGTCATACATAAATGAAAAAACACTTGCGACCATCTCCTAATAACTTTAAACCTCGTTGGTCAGCAACGTTCGGCCGGAGTAACTTCTTGAACCATGATTGTTTCCATCTCTTTACCTATGGTTTGCTTTCGCCTAATAAATGATTTTTCAAAAGCATCAGGGTTTATTATTAATCTCACCTGATTATTTCTTATTCGCTTCATACACTTTCAACAATTTCCCTTTTACTTTCGTATGCTTCATCGTTTCCAACACAAGTGGCCCTTTTCCATTTAGTATTTCCACGAAGGATACCGTATCTTGGATTGTAATAATACCAATATCCTCTACTGCAACACCATCTATTTTTGCAATTGTGCCAACGAAATCAACTGCTCGAAGCTTTTTTTTCTTTCCGCCATTAAAATATAACTTCATGATTTGTTTATTTAGTTGTTCACTTTTAGACTTTTTTAAGATTGGTCGCTTGTTCATTTTTTCCTTAAAAGCAGATTTATTACGTGTAACGTCTTCCATTGCCGGTACATGCTTCGCTGGAATTGTAAAACCAATATATTCTTCTATTTCATTCAAAAAGCGGTCTTCAAATGGCGTTACCAAGGTAATCGCTTTTCCGCTCAAGCCTGCTCGTGCCGTTCTTCCAGTTCGGTGGACATAGCTTTCTTTTTCTAATGGGATATCATAATTAATGACATGGGTAATATTCTCAATATCAATTCCTCTTGCAGCCACATCGGTCGCAATTAAATAACGGAATTCTCCCTTTTTAAAATCATTCATGACTGCTAAACGATCGTCTTGTTCCATGCCGCCATGGATTTTATCGCTGCTGTAGCCTGAATCGGTTAATTCATCACACAGCATATCGACTCTATCTTTTGTTCGACAAAAAATGATGCAGCTATCTGGATTTTCTACAATCGTTATGTCTTTAAGCAAGGAGAGTTTGTCTTGTTCACGAACGTTATAAAGAAAATGTTCGATTTTATCCGTCGTCATTCCAGAAGCTTTTATTTCAATATCAATCGGGTCTTTCATATACTTCTGTGCTAAGCTTTTTACTGCTTCTGGTAGGGTAGCCGAGAATAACAGAGTTACTCTTTCTTTAGGTAACTTATTAATAATCGCTTTTACTTGTTCAATAAATCCCATATTCAACATTTCGTCTGCTTCATCAATAACAAGATAGCGAATCTTATCGAGGGAAAGTGTACCTCTTTCAATATGATCAAATACACGTCCTGGGGTACCAACTACTACATGGTTTTTTTGTTTCAATTCGGTCTTTTGAATGGCAATCGGCTGTTTGCCGTAAATGGCTGTTGCCTTAATCCGTTTAAACCTTCCTATATTGGTCAAGTCATCCGTCACTTGGACAGCGAGTTCTCTTGTTGGGGTTAAGACAAGTGCCTGTGGTTTATTTTCGAGCCAATCGACTAGTTCACAGATTGGAATCCCGTAAGAAGCTGTCTTCCCACTTCCAGTTTGCGATTTCGCAACGAGATCTTTCTTCTCTAACACAAGTGGAATAACCTTGCTTTGCACCTCTGTTGGCTTTTCGTAACCTAAACTTTTTAGTGCATTCATTATGTCTTCGCTTAGTTTATAATCGGTGAAACGTATCTCTGTCATTTGTTAACCTCTTTTATGTTATTTTTTCTTATATTTCCGTTCTTAGTATGACTTAAAGACCAGTATATCATGAAACATTAACATCGGGTGCCTGTCACTTCCCGGCTCGGATCAGGTTGAATATTAAGTTATTGATTGGTAGCAGCAAAAACAATTAAAAATATAGATAGCTAAATGTAACAAAAACATATTATAATAAGAGTATCACGCACGAAGAGGAGACAATACATGTCCAACGAAAAAAAGCTTAGTACCAGAGAGATTGTACAGCAGCAACTGGAACGAAAAAAACAAGCGCAAGCAAACAATAGAAACACCCAAAATGGCAAAGGCTCAGCAAAGCATATGCAAAGCCAACTCGCGAAGAAACCGAGTGTCACCCGCCGTAAAATGGGAAGTTAATAACTGATTTAGAGAGTACCGTTTCTATATAAACGGTACTTTTTTCTGTTTTCACAGATTCTGCTCTAAGACGCTACTGCTTTTAATGTATACAAATAAAAAATGACCTACCTATTAGGTAAGTCAAGTTCCCGATATGCATCCTGATATTTTCCGCCTGAAGCAACCTCATTATGGTACAAAGCCTTAAGCGCAAAGGTCTTTTCAAGATCATGTTCTTTCATTATACTTTTTAGCTTTTCTTGTAATTCTTCATTATTTTTAACTAGTTTTTTCATGTGAGATGTATAATATTTCATCTGCTACCTTAACTCCTTTTGTATCCAATTGTTCAGTAAGTATAGCACTCATACTGTGTAATTGCATGATTGCCTAATAATTGCTTACACAACCTTTGATTTAAGGAGCTTGTAATTACCTATTAAAAGAGAAGATTTCCAAGTGATCAGCACTATTAAACGATGAGCAGAGATTTGTTGATAGGTAGGGGAGAAAGCAGTGAACCTTCTTGGGAAAAACCGAATTTAGTCATTGATGGAAAATCATATTCCTAGGATGAATGTACCTGATTGATATTAATAATAGAGAGTCATATCCAGTTACTATTAACAGCCTGTTCCCGTGCTCCTCCAATACCTGTTTATGATTATCAAAAAAACCTCGCCCACTAACGGACGAGGTTTTTCCTAACAAAATAAATCATTCTTCTTCGGATTGTTTAATCCAAATAACGGTCTAATAAATAAGGCAACCCCTGTGCCAAGCATTGCCATAACCATCCATACCCAACCGTGCAAGCTAAACGATGCAATACCACCGAAGTATGCACCAATATTACAACCAAAGGCAAGACGTGAGCCATATCCCATTAATAACCCACCGACAATAGCGGCACTGGCAGGACCAACTTTTAGTTTTTTAGGTTTGAAGTTACCTTGTGCAGTTGCGGCAATGAAGGCACCTAAGATAATTCCAAAGTTCATTACACTTGTAGAGTCAGCTAAAACACTTTGGCTCAGTGCCATGCCATTTGCCCCTTGGAAATATCCCCATGAAGCAACGTCGACACCAACGAAATCCAGTGCTTTTCCACCCCATAAAGCAAAGGCAGATGTGATTCCCCATGGCTGTCCACGGACAGCTAGTGTCAGAGCATTTAAGATTGCTAGAATAATTCCAGCTGCAATTAGTGGCCATGCACCTCGAAAGATTTTCTTCCATCCGCTTGTTGTCGCGAGCGGCTTCATCATCGGAGGATTCTTTCGCTTCGCAAATTGAACGAGAATAAAGTAAATCACTACGAACATAATTATTTGTACAATCCAAGCTCCACCATATCCTAGGCTTGTAGATGTAGCCAGGGAGAATGGCTCAAGCGACGGTGTGCTCATCCAAAATGGAAAATGAAGTGCGCCAACTGTTGATCCGATGATAAAGGCTGTCAATGTAAGAATCATCGAAGTGGAACCACCACCGAGATTATATAGTGTTCCAGAGGCACAGCCGTTTCCTAGCTGCATGCCAATACCAAATATAAACGAACCAAATATAACACTCATCCCTACTGGCGAAACATATCCTGCGGGATCGGCTCCAGTAAATGAAAATCCAGTACTCAGAATGATGGCAAATAATGTGGTTGCAACCATGAGCATAATCATATGTGCCTGGAGCCCCTGTGTATTTCCAACGGACATAAGTCGTCTGAATGCGGATGTAAATCCAAAGCGGGCCTGCAATAAAGTTACACCCAATGCAATTCCTATTATATAAAGCACTCCTTGAACGATATTGGTAGTGCTAACAATCGTAATCAATAAGATAACTGCAGCGATAATTCCGAGTGTTAAAAATGGTTTTTGGACAGGCTGCAGTTCTTTAATAGCGGTTGTTGGATGTTTCATCCATGTCTTTGGTGATTCAGCTACCTGCTGTTCCAAGTTGAAAACCTCCTTATTCCTATTAAAATAATAGGGTTTATGAGTAATAAGTTTATAAGAAATAGGGAGGTTTGTAAAGGTGTTGGATTTGATTAACGCTTACGATGTCTATTTAGACAGGAGATTCTGATAATCCGACTACCATGAGAAAGTGCAAAAAAGTTAAAATGGTGCGTAGACAACAAATGAATTAATTATAGAACAAGTAAAAGTAGGGTGAGAAAAGAGGATAGTTATAAAAACGTTTGTTACAATTTCAAATTTTAAAGGTGAATATCTGGACGGTGTTAAAGGAAAATCTAAACCATATGAAGCATGGAAATACTTTAAAGAAGAGGATGAACAATCCAACAGAGCCCGTTTCCCTCTTTCGTTTTGCACTAAAATCATTTATAATTACCTCAATGCTTTTAAAGGGAGAGTTGAAAAAATGAAACCAATTAAGATTGAACAAGAAGGGCTTAAAGAAGCAATTAAAAGTGGAAAAACTTACATTCAAGTCGGTAACAAAAAATTTTTATTAGTGGAGGTTGAAGAAGTAAACAAAAACGATTTTTATGTAGTATCAGATAAAGAAGAGGAAACAAAGTTATTAGAAGCATTAAATAAATATAATCCGATTTTATCTGAAGAAGAAATGAATAAATCGTTAAGGAGATAGCAATGGATGTACTTTGCGGAAATCAGCTATTGAATCCTTATTAGAATTAGATCGACGGAGGGAAACTTTTGAACTCCCACCACTAGCAACACACCTTAAACATACAATCCACGCATATTTCCAAGAACAAGATTTCACTTTTCATATTCCTGGTCAACAAGTTATCATTCATAAATTGCCAGTTGATCTGCGAATGGTGTTTATATCAATTGGGAAATCTGCCCCTTATAAAGTTTTCTACAGAATAACCTCTCAGAACATTGAAGTGTTTTTAATCCGTCACCCATATCAGAAGCCCCTAGATTAATCCCTCATTATATTGATGAAATTCAATCAATCACCAGTAGTTCCGGTATTAGTAGGTACGATTCGAAAAGAAAGCTTTTAGATGCCAATATCTCTATATAATAGTTTTCTTCATAATTGTTCTTATATTTGATAATATATAGGATGTTACATTTTTATAAGCTATGAATAAATCAAGTAGAGAAATTGATTTAATACAATAAATCGTACCCAAACGTATAATCCGCAAATTTGCGGAAATGGGACCAACATAATATAAATAGAAAAGGAAGATTTCGATGTATAAAACCCTTTCCTGGGCAGCCGTTATCCTCTGGATGGGGTTAATTTTTTACTTATCACATCAACCTGCTGCAGCGTCTAGTGAACTTAGTTCAGGAGTTACAGAAATAGTGTTAAGGATAATAGAAAAAGTTGTTCCAAATGAGGATTTAGATGTTAGCAGCATTCACCATCTCATCCGAAAGAACGCTCACTTCTTCATTTATTTTTTCCTCGGAATGCTCGTACTTCATGCATTAAGAACGAGCAAAGACACAAGATACCAAACAATCGGGTTGGCGTTACTCTTCTGTGTGCTATATGCAATTTCAGATGAAATTCACCAGCTTTTTATTCCAGGCAGAGGCGCTCAAGTGAAGGATGTGCTTATTGATAGTGCAGGCGCGGGCGTTGGGATAGTTGGATATCTGGTGTTAAGTCGATTGATAAATCCTGCCCGCAGGACATGATTGCAGGCAGGATTATAGTTTGGTAGGATGGTTGCAAGAGTTAGCGTAAAAGAAATAAATTAGATTCTGAAAGAGGTAAACAGATCATGAGTAGAAAATCAAACCGCAGAAAATCTAGCAAGCTATGGTTGAAAATCCCCTTGATTCTTATCGGGGTGCTTATCCTCGGAGTCGGGGCATATGCGTTTACCATTTATAATAACGCTGCTAAAACAGTAAACGAAAAAATGCATGAGCCCGTAGAGTCCATTGATCGGGAAACAACGAAAAAGAAAATGAAAGAAACGGAACAGTTGAATATATTATTGTTAGGAATTGATTCCGAGCAAGGGACAAGCGGCCGATCTGATGCAATGATGGTTCTATCACTTAATCCAACAGACGACTCGATGAAGCTAATTAGTATCCCAAGAGATACGAGAACAACTATCGCCGGTAAAGGAATTGAAGATAAGATAAATCACGCTCACGCATTTGGCGGTACAGAAATGTCTATAGAAACCATTGAAAATTTCTTGGATATTGAGCTAGATTATTATGTTCGAATGAACATGGATGGTCTTTCAGAGCTGGTAGATGAACTCGGAACGATTACAGTAGATAATGAGATTGCTTGGAATGATCATACATATGACTTTAATGTTGGCCCAGTTGAACTCGATGGCGATCAAACAATGGCTTACGTTCGAATGCGCAAGCAAGACCCAAACGGTGATTTTGGCCGAACATCTAGACAAAGACAAGTGATTGAAGGCATTATTAACAAAGGAGCTTCTGTTGGTTCCGTTACAAAAATCAACAGCACAATCGATGTTTTAGGTAATAACATGGCAACAAATCTGGATTTTGATGATATGAAGAAACTATTATCCGGATATAAAAATACAAGAAAGAATATTGAAAGCTATCAGCTGCAAGGGGACGGAACGACGATTGATGGCGTTTATTATTTGATTGTATCGGGTGAGGAGATTGAGAAGGTGAGAGGGATGATTGAGGGAGAGGTTTAGGATAGAAGGAATTTATTAATTTAGGTTTATACTTCTGATAGGTTAGTGGGAACATTTAAAAGGGGATTGCTTTTTTTGAAAAGAAGGGCAATCCTTTATTGTTGTAATCTCGGTTCATTAAAACGGTAAACGACCACTTGTTTTAATAAGTGGTCGTTTACATGTATGCTTACTATTATCCTAATATCATTTAGAGTTAGTAGTTGGTTTATTACAACAATCTAATATTCTATGTGTTTACCAATCTTGTTCGAAATATAGGGTTTCATCTCCCCCTAAGCTTTATTTCCCTATTTTCTGCATATGAAATAAGGAAAGGCAGCAATAGAAAAATAGTTAATAAACGTATCGTTTGTAATGCTACTATAATAGATGGATCCAGGTTTAATGCAAACGCAGTAGATGACATTTCTGCAGCACCTGCGGGAACGGTTCCCAATAAGCTGCTAGCATAGGATAAATGGGAAATCAGTGAGAATATAAGTGCAATCACTAAGCTAAATCCAAATAATAATACGATTGTTTTGACCACAGCAAAGCCAAGTTGTTTTAATTGCTTAGCAGTAGCTATATCAAATTTTTGACCAATAATTGAGCCAATAATTACCTGTCCGATTATCGGAAGAAAGGTGGAGAAGTCTTCTAGGTTCATAAATTGATTGACTAGGAAACCAAGCAGCATTGCATAAATAAGCGTACCAATCGGAGCTTTGATCAGCTTCGAAAGATAAATTGAAATAAAGATAATGATTAGTATGGAAAATATTTCATAAGCGTTTAAAGGCAATAAATCTGTTGCTATCGCATTTACGGATGCTGAATGGTAATCTCTTGTTGTTCCGACAATTATTGGAATGGTTAAAACGAATAATAATATTCTTGCGGTATGGAATGCTGCAACGATTTGTTCATTTGCACCAACTTCTTTACTCATAGCGATTACTTCAGAAGCTCCACCTGGAATACAGCTAAATAAAGAAGTTTTATAATCCAAGTTGGATTTTTTAAATAAAACTTCTGCTAGTAGAACAGAAAATAAAATCGTTAAAGGAATACTAATGAATAAAGGTAATATATAGTTTTTAATGGAGACGAAAAAACTTGTATCGACATTTATGCCTATTCCCGTACCAATAATGGCGAAGCCAATTTTAAAAATGATAGGTGTTTTTTCTACGCTTCCAAATGTGATAGAAAAAAGAATACCTGCAAATAGTGCTCCTAAGAGCCAACCTGCTGGTATATTAAAAAAATTAAATATACTACCGAATAGGAATCCGCATAGGATGATTGCAATTTTCTTATACAGCACGCTATGTCCTTCTTTCTATGGTCGCTTAAGCATACTTTTAAGCACGTATTAGTTTGTTATCTTATTTGTTGTCTCGTCTAGAGAGAAGACACCATGCAACAGGAATCCCTTTAGTAGAATTACATTAATAAATGGTACGATGTCCTCGCTCAGACAGGTTGTGATTACCTATTGTTTATTCCACGTTGTAAATAGACGATTTCTTCCGCCAGCGCTTGAATCCTTTCCGAAACGCGTTCATCTATAATTTCATCACTATCTTCATTAAAAGAATGATTGTGGACAAAGACATTACCTGTTGGAACTAATCCTTTAAAGTAAGATAGGATAGATCTCAAATGGTATTCCATTACAAGAAAATGTCTGTTTGACCATCCAGTCGCAATCATACCTGTTACTTTATGTTTAAATGCATATTCTGGTAAGTGGTCTAACAGGTTTTTCAAAGCTCCTGAAATAGATGCTTGGTAAATGGGGGTACCGAATACGAGGAAATCAGCAGATAAAATCTTTTGCACAACATTCCAAGTATCTTCGCTATATGCTACTAATGGGGAACCATTAAATAAATCAATTTCATAGTCCCTCAAGTCAATTAATTCAGTCTGTACGGTTGAGTCAAGATGTTGAGCAGCGACTAGAACATCATTTACAACGATAGATGTCTTTTCACCAGCGAGTGCTCCTGATATTCCGACTAGTTTCATCGTTTCTACCTCATTTCAATTTATTATATTGGATGTCTAGTACGAGTCTATCATTTAAGGAGAGAAGGTTCTATTCTTAGGATTAACTTGAAGGTGTTCGTAGTTACTTCTTGAATGATGTTGTGTAAAGTTACTGCATTATAATTTCCATTAAAGCTGTGAAGTATGGAGAACACGCCTAACCCATTAATTAAAAGGAAAGTGATGGATGATTAAAACAAGGCTAAAAATCCCATTTTAAGGTGATTACATACTTTATACCCATGAAATGGAAAAAGGGGTACTAACGATTCATTCTTCCGATTTTGTATATAAATTTTCCTAAAACTTATATATCATAAGTAGTAAATACATTGGAGGGATGAAAGGAAAAATGAAAAACCAAAACCAAAATGAAGTAGTTGAAAAACAGGAAGATAATAAAGGGAAAGAAGGAAAGCTAGGTAATTACTTTCAATATGTGATGCAAGTCATAAAGGAGCCAGATCATCTTCTTTCAGATGAAACGCAAGGCAAGCAGCAATTCGGTCTTATTACGTTAATAGCTTTTCTTGGTCTTATATTACTAAGTAATGTTATTGGTATTTTTACATATTTAGATGCATTGCGTTACCTTGGATTCAGTGATTACTTCAATTACTTTGAACGTACTATTGCTTACGCGGTAGCACTAGCTTTATTGCTGTTTGTTTTAAAAAATGTCGCTAATAAAAATGGAAAAACATATGACCTGAACTTTTTCTTTGAAAAACTAGGTGCACTGCTTGTGTTTCCAAGCATATTATTATTAGTGTCCATTCCGTTAGAGCTTGTAGATATCACCATCTATTCATGGTTTAGTTCATTAGCATATACATTCTTGTATTTATCTATATTTTTGATTTCTTACTTCTTTGTTGCAAAAAATAACTTAAAGACAGCAGTATTGTTCGTTGCTGGTTTCTATTTCGTTTATCGACTTATTTTTTTAATTCTTTAAGAGTGAAAGGCATTTGCCACGTTAGGTGGTAAATGCCTTTTATTTTGTTATGATTTTTTAGGGGAGAATTTATCTTCTTAAGACGATTGTTTGGAACTAGTTACAACGATCTTTGATTAATTTATTTACGATAATGATTAATTTAATCGGAAATATTTAGAATACCCACTTTAATTAAAGTTTAATTTGGTGTGTTGGGGGAGGGGGCAAATTGATAAAGGAAAGAAAAATAAGGGGATCTTATTATCAATATGAATCAAAGTTAGGTCTGTTAGAAATTAAAAGGTGCTTATTTACTAACTGATGACGGAGTATATAAGAGATGTTTTGAGAGTGATTGCACGTACAATTAGTGTATATTTCTTATGGATAAATTTTTCTAATAGTACAATTTCTGTTTTGGTTATTTATCTTACTTTTAGTAATAGGCACTCTATAAATTATGTGTATAAAATACACAAGAACTTCTGCATCTCAATTTTCAATACTTAAATATTTTACAGTGAGAGTGAATTTTCTATTGACTTTTCACTCCAGCTTAATTATAATACTTTTTAAATAGAGCGATAATTCTAAATGTAAACGATTACTAAAGTAGGAGGGATGAAATGAGAGTAAAAAGCACTGTACTATTGTTACTTTTGTCTTTATTAGTTGTATTAAGTGCTTGTCAACCATATCAAACAATTGCTGAAGGAGAACAACGGGTCTATGAATGGCGAATGGTAACACATCAAATTCCGGGGACAGCTCGCTATGAAGGTACAATTCGGGAATTTGCAAAAGCAGTGGAAGAAATTTCTAATGGACGACTTATTATTGAACCATTTGGCGCAGATATCCTTTTCCCAACAAATGAATCATTCGATATGGTGAAAAATGGGGTAGTAGAAATAGCCGCTGTATATACAGGTTTCTGGACAGGGAAAGATCCAGTATTTGCACTTGGTGGTGGAACCATACCTGGGGATCCGATTAACGGATTTGAAGAGCATTTCTATCGTTCTGATCAATTAAAACCAATTATTGATGAGGCATATGAAAAGCACGGAATTCAAAATCTCGGGGCGTTTGATTATGCGCCTGAAGAAGTGTTGATCTCAAGAGTACCCATTCGTTCAATAGAAGACTTCAGAGGTAAAAATATTAGAGCTGCAGGAGTTGCAAGTTTGTATTACAGTAAGCTCGGTGCATCAGCAATCTCCTTATCTGCTCCAGAAATTTATACAGGACTTCAATTAGGGACTGTTGAAGCTGCAGAATTTAATGACTATCTTGTAAATGGAGAAATGGGATTGGATGAGGTAACTAAATACGTTATTGAGCCCGCCCTTCATGTTGGACCAAGCACAGATAAGGAATTGATTGTCAATCCAAACGCGTGGGAAGAGCTTCCGGAAGACCTTAAAGCTGCTCTTTACGTGGCTCGTGATAAGATTCGCTATGAGTCCGCAATTGCCTATGGAGTTGAAAATCAAAAAGCGAAACAAGAATGGATGGAAAACCCTGACATAGAGTTCATTCAACTCCCTGAAGAAGACGTTGAAAAAATGCGGGAAGAAGCCTTTGAACTTTTGAATAATTATAAAACCAAGAGTGAGGCAAGTAAAGAGTATGTAGAAGAATATGCAAAGGTTCTAGCTGATTTAGGGTATCTAGAAGAAGCAAAAATACTCGGATATGAGGATTGAGGTGATGGAAGAATGAAACCAATTATCAAAGGAATTGACTCATTATCTTCCATCGCTGGTAAAATTTCAGGCTATCTTATAATCCCATTAACATTAGTTATGATATATACCATTATTATGCGTAGGATCTTTTCAAATTCTCCCGATTGGGGTTTTGAAGTGTCAATTTTCATTTTTGGTATTTCAATCCTGCTTGCCGGTGCAGATGTATTAAGATTAAAAGGGCATGTTGCAGTAGATATTATCTATGCCCATCTCTCAGAACGTTGGGGCCGCATAATGTACACTTTTTCTTTACTTATCATAATAGTTGTGTGTTCATTTCTATTATTCAAAGGAATGGAAGTGGCTGTTGAGTCGACTCGAATACTTGAGCATTCATCCCATCAGAGTTCATTCAATCCGCAAATTTGGTGGTTTAAATGGTTTATTCCCATCGGAGGACTGCTCTTATGGCTTCAGGCATGGGCTGAAATCTATAAAGTCTGGCGGGAGGGTGAGCAAGAATGATGTGGTTTTTTGAATATGCACCAATTGCTATGTTTGTTTTATTGTTGGTTTTGTTGTTTTTAGGAATTCCAATAGCGTTCTCTCTTGGAGCAGTGGGAGTATTTTTTGCTTTAATAATGTGGGGAATTGACAGTACAGCTCTCCTCCCAAGTGCTGTTTGGGGTGTAATGAATAACTTCACACTCATTGCAATACCTTTATTTATATTGATGTCTGTTTTGCTGGAAAAAACGAACATTATATCGGAAGTATTCGATTCTGTATATAAATGGTCCGGCGGTTTTCGTGGAGGACTTGCAATTGCTGCTATTATTGTGGGAGCAATTATCGGTTCAATTTCTGGTGTTGTTGCAGCCGGTGTCATCGGGTTGGGATTAATCGCTTTACCTCAGATGATGAAATACAAGTATAACGAAAATCTTAGTCTGGGTTCAATTATGGGTGGAGGTACTCTTGGGCAAATCATCCCTCCTAATCTTAATATGGTGGTCTATGGAGCAATCACGGGGGTATCTGTATCCAGTTTATTTGCTGGGGGGTTAAGTGCAGGATTCCTTCTTATTTTCTTTTTCATTGTGTATATTTTGATACAAGCCTACCGTAAGAAGGATGCAGCACCTGCACTCGCTAAAGAAGATCGTGCTTCATTTAAAGAAAAGGTGACCTCTCTTAAATCCATCACACTTCCCATCATATTGATTATTATTGTCATTGGCTCCATATTCACTGGTGTGGCCACTCCAACAGAGGGAGCAGCTGTGGGGGTTTTGGGTACGGTATTGATAGGGTTTGGAACAAAGCGCTTAAACTGGAATAAAACGCAAGAGGCTATTAAAGAATCGACCAAAATGACTGGAATGGTTGGCTGGATATTGATTGGGGCTGCAACATTTAGTGCAGTATTCTCCGGGGTTGGCGGGAACCAGCTCGTTTCTGATTTGGCTCAAGCAGCTCCGGGTGGAAGATGGGGAGTTTTAGTATTTTCACTTTTGTTTATTATTCTGCTTGGCATGTTTCTAGAAACGATGGCGTTGATTATGCTTGCGGCTCCAATTATAACCCCAATTATAGTGGAAGCTGGTTTCGATCCGTTGTGGTGGGCCGTATTATTTATGGTCGTTCTTCAAATGGCATTTTTGACACCGCCGTTTGGCTTTGCAATTTTCTATTTGAAGAGCGCAGTCGGAGATAAAGTTGCAATCAACAAGATTTATCGAGCAACTTTACCATTTATAGCAATACAGTTACTTGTAGCAATTACTTTAATTATCTTTCCCATACTTGCTGTATGGTTGCCAAATCTACTAAATAATTAATAGGGAGGAAAAGTAAATGACAAAAATAGAAGGTGTTTTTCCAGTTCTAATTACACCAATGTTAAATGAACAAGATATTGATTGGGAAGGTTTCAAAAAAAATATTGAACAATTTATCAATGAAGGTGTTGCAGGGATTGCAATTAATGGTAGTACAGGTGAATTTGTAAGTCTGACGAAAGAAGAGCGATTTAAAGCGGTAGAAATTGCAGTCGAACAAGTGGATGGGCGGATTCCACTAATCGTTGGAACTGCTGCTGAAACGACTAGAGATGCAATTGAATACACGCAACAAGCAGAACGAGCAGGAGCAACAGCTGCCTTGTTAATTAACTCCTATTATGCGCATCCAAAAGAAAATGAAATTTATGAGCACTTTAAAGCAGTTGCTGAATCTGTTCAGTTCCCAATTATGATTTATAATAATCCATTTACCTCAGGTGTGGACATTAGTGCTGAAACGATTTTAAAGGTTGGCCGTGATGTTGATAATATAACTCATATCAAAGAATCAAGCGGAGATATTACCAAAGCAAGAGACATTGTAAGGCAAGGTAAAGGCTCTATCGAAGTGTTCTGTGGTTCTGAGAATCTTGCGCTTGAATCATTTTTAGTTGGAGCTGTGGGCTGGATTTCCCCAGCTGGTAATATTGTTCCAGGACTGGTTACAGATTTATATAATTATGTTCAAAATAATGAAATTGAAAGTGCCTGGGAGCTTTATGACAGACTATTACCACTTTGTAATTTCCTTGAAGAGTCTGGGAAGTATGTTCAACTTTCAAAAAGGGCAATGGAACTGCAAGGTCTAGCAGGTGGACCGTGCCGTAAGCCAAAATTAGGGTTAAATGAAGAAGAGGAAGCACAGTTAAAAGAACTTATGGGAAGCTTGGAAGTCATAAAAAATTAAAAAGGAAAGGAGAATAAACATGCAATTAACGAAATATAACTTGAAACCAAAAGTGCAGGAGTTTTTGAAAGGTGTAAAGGAACTATATATCAACGGGGAGCATGTACCGGCAATTAGTGGGAAAACATTTGATGTCGTTGATCCTGCAACAGAAGATGTCATTGCGAAGGTAAGTGAAGCACAAGCTGAGGATATTGATAAAGCGGTTCAAGCAGCAAGGAAAGCCTTTGATGAAGGTGCATGGACTAAAATGTCAGCTGCAGAACGTTCACGTCTTATTTATAAGTTTGCTGACCTTCTTGAAGAAAACCGTGACGAACTGGCTCAACTTGATTCATTAGATAATGGAAAGCCTTATGAGGTTGCTTTAACAGATGATATTGATGGGACGATTGAGCAATTCCGATATTATGCTGGATGGGCTACGAAGTTATTAGGAAAAACGACACCTGCTTCACCTGATTATGTCACATACACTGTCCATGAACCCGTTGGAGTGGTAGGTCAAATCATACCGTGGAATTTCCCACTCTTAATGGCTGCATGGAAACTCGGCTCTGCACTTGCTGCTGGATGTACCGTTGTCATAAAGCCTGCTCAGGAAACGCCACTTTCACTTCTATATGCTGCAAAGCTATTTGAAGAGGCTGGATTCCCAGATGGAGTGATTAATATAGTTCCTGGTGACGGGCCGGTTGCAGGAAATGCACTTACAACACATGAAGGTATCGATAAAATTGCCTTTACTGGATCAACCGCAACAGGAAAAGAAGTGATGCATAAAGCAGCCGACCAAGTTAAAGATATTACACTTGAACTTGGAGGTAAATCTCCTAGCATTATTTTAGAAGACGCGAATTTAGAAGATGCAATTGAAGGCGCATTCAATGGAACGATGTATAATCACGGGCAAAATTGTAGTGCTACTACTCGCATCTACGTTCACCGCAAACATTATGATACTGTAGTCGAGGCTTTAGTAGAGCGAGTGAACCAATTAAAATTAGGACCTGGAATGGATCCAGAAACAGATATGGGGCCACTTGTTTCAGCAAAACAGCAACAAAGAGTGCTTCGCTTCATTGAACAAGGGAAAAAAGAAGGTGCTCGCCTCGTTACTGGTGGAAAAGGATCAACTAAAGGGTATTTTGTAGAACCTACTATTTTTGTAGATGTCCAAGATGATATGGTAATTGCACGTGAAGAAATTTTTGGACCCGTAATGGCAGTATTTGTCTTTGATACAGTAGAAGAAGTCATCAGACGGGCAAACGATAGCGATTACGGTCTTGCTGCAAGTGTTTGGACAGAAAACATCAAAACAGGTCACTATATCGCAAATAAACTTAAAGCAGGTTCAGTATGGATAAACGACTTTGGTTTAGAATGGGAAACCATGCCATTTGGTGGATATAAAAAATCTGGTATCGGTCGTGAAATGGGTGGAGAGTATGGACTTGCGAACTATACTGAGGTAAAGAGTGTATTTGTAAATATCAAACAGTAGCCATTATTAAAAACTCTTGGAAGCTTTAATTGCTCTCCAAGAGTTTTTAACTATAGTATAATATTAAGAACTGATTGAACTGTACATAAAAAACAAAAAAGACAAGAAGAATGGGTTGATTTGTTAATGGATAACAATAAATTAGGAATTGAAATTAAACAGATACGTAAAAATAAAAAATTAACTCTGAGAGAAGTAAGTGAACGGAGTGGTCTTTCAAAAAGTTTCCTCTCACAGGTGGAAAGAGGAATTAGTTCTGTAACATTTACATCATTACGAAAGATTTCTGAAGGGTTGGGGGTGAATATTAGTCTGTTTTTTGAAACTGAAGAAGAAACTCAGTCAATAAAGAAACTGCCGTTTAAAAAAAATGCAATGCAACCCAATTTTACATACACAAGTCTTGTTGGCAATATGAAATCTCCACAATTTTATCCAGCACGTATTGAATTGAAAGCTGGAGAATCCCATACAACTACGTATAGACACCATGGTCAGGAGTTTGTCTATGTGTTAGAGGGTCAATTAAAAGTTGTCTTAAATAGCCATGAAGAGACTTTATATGCTCATGAATCATTACATATTGATTCTGCAGAAGAACATATTTGGTATAATGATACAGATTATCCGGTTGTATTACTTGTAGTCAGCACTAATAATTGAGTATATCAAAGATGCAGAGAAACGGATTGGTTACTTGATATTTCTTGAGTTTTATAAAATATTGCTGGAAATCAACTCCTTAAGGACGAAGGAATAGTTGGGTTTGTCCGTTTAGTGAATAGACAAAGACTTTCTTCTTTGCATCCTCTATACTTACTAGATAATTATTTTAATACAATATAGCAAATTATTTGAAGCATAAATCGAAGTGCATAAAGTTTCACATAGTTGTAAAGAAATCTTAGCTCGAATGTTTTTTACTAGAAAGAGAGTGTACCTCAAGTTAGAGCTTTATTATAAGCAGTTAATTAGCTGATATAAATGCTCTTTCTTGTAAAGCTGGAATCTTATATATACGTATGAGAAAGATGACCCGAAAGGAGACTTCGGTCGCCAGAAAAGACAGCGATAAGTAATTCAAGTGCTCTTAGAAAAAGGGACAACCATTTCCGGTTTAACTATTTTCCAGGTCTATTTATGATTAGTAATCGTCCATTTTCTAAATCCTCATCTAAGACTTTAGCCATTTTTAGAAAAGAACGCTCACAAAGAATCAGATTGTTCTTTCAAAGTATGCGATTAGTTTCGTTTGTCTAAAATATCTCGAATGATCTCTGTGTGCACACCGGCCCATGCTTTTTCTTTAAAATGTAGAATCAAGCTAATCGAGAGTAAAATTAAGTAAATAACAGAGAAAATCATCCAATTTGAACTCCCATCGTGGAAGAGGAAGTTTTCCAATGGATTCGCAAAGAGAAAGAGCAGCCACGGTATGGCTGTAGCAAATATTGGAATGATTCCAATTCCGCTCTTTTCTTTCACGATTTGGTAATAAATTAATTGTAACGTTTCACTGTCAAGCAATAGATAAAATTCTTTTAAGGTAGCCGTTTCCTTTAAATATCGGCTCTTTTTTATGTCTTCAATTGGCATCTCTTTTAGTCGAAGATAGAGTTTATGTGCATCTCCACGCATAGAAAATTTCATGGGAACTCCTCCTCACATATAAAACTTGCACTACTACCATTTGTAAAATAGAAAAAATAATACATTGGAATATGAACGCTTCCTTTACAAACAGCGCATTCTTTTATGTCAAAGCGGGAAGTGATAAATAGTAAATGAATCCGAATGGATCTATTTTCGAAATCGAAGTCATTTTTATTGCGTGCCTTAAACTTTGTATACGTTTTATAGTTGTGCCATCATATTTATTTTGAGATTTTTGTTTGTACTTACAAATCCCATCCATTGCACTGTTTCCTCGTTAAGTCCATGATTCTCATAAGTAGTCGTTATTATCCATTCTTAGGCATAGTATGGTTAAAGGATGTTGTCATTCAACAAGATAATTAACCAATCGTTGAAGAACGGTTATCCAAGAACTGCAATTCCGATTTTAACTGAACTGAAAAGTTGCGGTTAACCGTTTTTGGTAATCGCTTTAATCATTAAGTATTGGGGGGAGGACAACATGAGGTTAACAATGGAAGATGTACTGAATAGAGAGATGCTGGAAAATGCGAAAATTATAACAGGACAAAATGTTGCAAGCGAACGATATGTTCAATGGATATCCGTCATGGAGATGCCCGTCGAAAATTTTGTTCGTAAAAATGAAGTCGTATTAACAACTGCTATTGGATGCAGTGATGATGTAACCGTTTTAAAAAGTTTTGTGCAAGCTATTATAGACGCAGAGGCATCAGCTTTATTAATTGCTACGGGTAGATATATATTTGATATTCCTAGTGAGGTTATTGAATTAGCGGAGAAACAAAATTTTATGATAATTGAACTTCCATGGGAAATCCGTTTTGCAAGTATTGTGGAAGAAGTTATGAAAGAGATTAACGATATTAACTATAAGGAGCGGGAAAAATCAGAGAAAGTTCAGCAAGCGTTTTTTAAGCTGATTTTAAAGGATACAGCACTGCAACCGATCGCGAAATTTATCCAAAGAAAGGTTGGCTGTTCGATTGTTATTACGAATCGAACAGGAGATATTCAAGAAAAAGGAATACATACACAGGAATTCATTCAGAAATGGGAGGATTACGTTTTACAAGGCGTCTTTCCAGCGAAAAAAGATTCTGCTCTATTAACTCGTGATCCAATGTTTCAGAAATTCCACATGATTGAATTAGAGCGTCAAACTGTACTGCAGCTCCCAGTACTTCATATTTTAGGGAATCCGCAAGGCTATCTTTTTGTAATCATACCTGCTGATACCAATACCGAAGCATTTTTAACACAGTATCGAGTAAACGTATTGGAACACGCTGCTACAACAATAGCACTTTGGTTTTCAAGAAAAAACGCGATTGAAGAAACAAAAATGCGACTTCACAGTGATTTTGTACAGGAGCTTGCAAAAGGGGAATTTTCGACTTATGAACAAGCGCATGCACGCGCAACATTATTAGGGTATCGTATTAATGTTCCATACGTATGTATGGTAGGGATCCCTGAGAATCTTAGGGAACTTTTTCGTAAACAAAAACAAGATCATTTTTCCTATGAAAATTGGCTGGAGAACATGATTCTTTATATCAGGGAAGAAATTTATTATGCAGCACAATCATTGAATCGAGAAGTAATGATGACCTATCAAGAAGAACAACTGCTACTATTCTTAGAAATCCCTTGTAAAAATGAAAATGAAAATGCTACAAATTTTTTGGATTTAGTAGAGAGAAGGTTAGTGAATTTACTACCTGGGGTTGTATTATCATGGGGGATTGGAAGCTATGGGGAAGGGTATCAAGGATTTTCAGAGAGTTATCAGCATGCAAGGGTTGCTTTAACGATCGGGAGGCGTAAAAAAGGAATCGGGCACCGGATGTTGCATGAACACACTCGAGTGGATCGTGTCCTGTTAAATCTCGTACAAATTCAGGAAATGAAAGAAATCATGATGACGACGATTGAACCGCTTGTTCAATATGATGGGCAGCGGAATATGGATTTAATTGGTACATTTCGTACATTTAACAAATTCCGTGGGAATGTAAGTCAAACAGCTCGTGTCTTGAATTTGCATCGACAATCCTTGTTGTATCGACTTCGAAAAATTGAATCGCTCACAGGGCTTTCGCTCGTTGATCCAGATGATTTATTTTTATTAGATTTAAGCATCAAGACTTGGCGGATAGGTGTATATGAACCGGGAGAGAAAACATAAATGCAGGAGCTTATTGATTATCTAACTAAAATTGGACGGTTATATAGATCTGGCAGATAGCCGATTTTTATAACGGTCTATTTATTTTTCAAAATCATTTCTCGATTAAATAAAGACAACGCAGCATCTTGTTCCATTGTGAACTTCATCGATTTTAAATGTTGTCTATAAAATCAGTTTAATGTTCATACAATTTGGCAGATGATTAATTTTTTCAACCTTACTATACTGTAGTTACAGCACGGATACAAAAAATGAATCATTAAATTTTGCTGAACGAGGGAGGAATGTCCCTATGTCATTTGGAACAGCTGAGTATAAAAGGCGAATTCGAAAAACAAAGGAGAGGATGGCAACAGAAGGGATTGACGTGTTGCTCATTACAGACCCGGCAAATATGAATTACTTGTCTGGGTATGATGCTTGGTCCTTTTATGTTCATCAAATGCTAGTCATTATTAATGATGATGAGCAACCATTATGGATTGGCAGGGGAATGGATAGAAACGCAGCAAAAGTAACAACATGGCTTTATGATGAAAACATTATTCCTTACCCAGATGATTATGTCCAATCCGATACGAAACACCCGATGGACTTTGTGGCATGTATTTTAACACAAATTGGCCAAGGTAACCGTGCCATTGGAGTTGAAATGGAAAGCTATTATTTTACAGCAAAATGTTACCAACAATTGCAAAAAGGATTACCAAATGCAATATTGAAAGATGCAACACTTCTCGTAAATTGGGTTCGCATTGTTAAATCGAATGCAGAGATTGAATATATGAAACGAGCAGCAGTCATTGTGGAAAAAGCAATGATGGATGGAATTGGCTTAATTAAGGAAGGTGTTCGGGAATGTGATGTTGCTGCGAAAATTTTCCATACGCAAATCACTGGAACCGATGCATTCGGAGGAGATTATCCAGCAATTATGCCTTTACTTCCATCAGGAGATAAAAATTCAACACCACACTTAACGTGGACGGATAAACGTTATAAGCGTGGTGATGCGGTAATCTTAGAATTAGCCGGTTGTTACAAACGTTACCATTCACCCCTAGCACGAACAGTAAATATCGGCCAACCAAACGATAAATTTATAACACTTTCAAACCTGGTTGTAGAAGGTTTAAACGCTTGTCTTGACATGATAAAGCCAGGGATTTACTGTGAGGAAATTGAAGAGACGTGGAGAAAAGCAATCGAGAAAAGTGGCATTATTAAAGATTCGCGTCTAGGTTATTCGATGGGATTGAATTATCCTCCTGACTGGGGAGAACATACAGCAAGTATTCGTAAAGGAGACAAAACAATTCTCCAGCCGAATATGACCTTCCATCTTATCCCGGGGATATGGTTAGATCAATATGGTTTTGAAGCAAGTGAATCAATTCGCATTACGGAAACTGGCTGTGAAACATTTGCAAAACTGCCAAGAGAGTTGTTTATCAAGGACGGCGTTTTATCAAAAAGTGAGACGCATATAGGATTAGAGGAGGTATAGAAGTGCTCTAGATTCCCAAGGTCAGTGGAATAAGAGCAAAAAACCTGAAAGGAATTTAGGGTGGGAAGTTTTCGAATGAATGAGCAGTACGATTAAATGAATGGGGAGTGGGCCATATGACAAACCAAAACATGAAAATGGGTACAAAAGCAGTATGGGCAGGAGAAAAGGAATATTTAGTACATGGTGCAACACAGGTACCAGTTGTTCTTAGTGTAGCATACAACTACGATGATATGGATGAGTGGTATGATGTAGCAACAGGAAAGAAAAAAGGGCATATTTATGGTCGAAATACCAATCCAACTGTACAATCTTTTGAAGACAAAATGAAGGCACTTGAAGGATCAGAAGCAGCAACAAGTTTTTCAACTGGCATGGCTGCGATCAGTAATATTTTCTCTACATTTTTAGTACCAGGAGACCGTATTGTTTCTATTAAAGATACCTACGGTGGAACCAATAAAATCTTTACGGAATTTTTACCGCGTCAACAAATCGACGTCGTTCTTTGTGAAACAGGAAATCATGAACAAATCGAATCAGAAGTAGCAAAGGGCTGTAAAATCTTATATTTAGAAACACCTACCAACCCAACCGTTAAAATTACGGATATTGAACGTATGGCAAAAGCGGGACATGAAGCTGGGGCACTCGTGATTGTTGATAACACATTTGGAACTCCGATTAATCAAAATCCACTTTCACTTGGTGTCGATTTAGTTCTCCATAGTGCAACGAAATTTCTGGGCGGTCACGCAGATGCACTAGGTGGGGTTGTGTGTGGTTCACAAGAGCTTGTTGAAAAAATTTATCATTATCGTGAAATTAACGGTGCGACGATGGACCCAATGGCCGCTTATTTAACGTTGCGCGGAATGAAAACGCTCCATTTACGTGTTAGACAGCAGTGTGCAAATGCAATGGAACTAGCAAAATATTTACAAACAAAGGATTTAGTAGAAGCCGTTTATTATCCTGGTCTTGAAACACATCCAAATCATGAGATTGCGAAAAAACAAATGAAGGATTTTGGTGGTATGCTTAGTTTTGCGGTAAAAGGTGGAATCGATACAGTAAGAGATCTCCTTCCAAAACTCCAACTTGCTAACCGTGCAGCAAATCTCGGGGCAGTTGAAACAACAGTGGGACCTGCTCGTACGACAAGCCATATTGAATGTACACCAGAAGAACGTGCTGCAATGGGTATTCCTGAAGGCTTAATCCGGGTGTCTTGCGGTATTGAGGATATTGATGATTTAATTGCAGATTTTGAGCAAGCATTTAACTATGTTGAAAGTGTTTAGGTAGTTTAATGGTTTACTTGATTGTTAAAAATATTGAAATTTAGGGTTTGCTATAATTGCCTAAAATCTAGTGATTTTTCAGCTTGGCGATATTAACTTTTTGAGCTTCCTGCTTCCCTGGTTAATCCAGGTAAGGTAGGGATGGCACCGATATTTGCATAAGGAATCATTCCAGAAATAAAAACACTCACAAAAGTAGCAAGTGAGTGTTTTTGTCTATAAGAGAACGGTCTGCTTCTTATTTCTTATTCGCTTCATACACTTTCAACAATTTACCTTTTACTTTCGTATGCTTCATCGTTTCCAACACAAGTGGCCCTTTTCCATTTAATATTTCCACGAAAGATGCCGTATCTTGGATTGTAATAATACCAATATCCTCTACTGCTAGACCATCTATTTTTGCAATTGTGCCAACGAAATCAACTGCTCGAAGCTTCTTTTTCTTTCCGCCATTAAAATATAACTTCATAATTTGTTTATTTAGTTGTTCACTTTTAGATTTTTTTAAGGTTGGTCGCTTGTTCATTTTTTCCTTAAAAGCAGGTTTATTACGTGTAACGTCTTCCATTGCCGTGCATGCTTCGCTGGAATTGTAAAACCAATATATTCCTCTATTTCATTCAAAAAGCGATCTTCAAATGGCGTTACCAAGGTAATCGCTTTGTCGCTCAAGCCTGCTCGTGCCGTTCTGCCAGTTCGGTGGACATAGCTTTCTTTTTCTAATGGGATATCATAATTAATGACTGGGTAATATTCTCAATATCAATTCCTCTTGCAGCCACATCCGTCGCAATTAAATAACGGAATTCTCCCTTTTTAAAATCATGCATTACTGCTAAACGATCGTCTTGTTCCATACCGCCATGGATTTTATCGGCGCTATAGCCTGAATCGGTTAATTCATCACACAGCGTATCTGCTTTTTCTTTTGTACGACAAAAAATGATGCAGCTGTCTGGATTTTCAACAATCGTTATGTCTTTAAGCAAGGAGAGTTTACCCTGTTCAGGAAAGTTATAAAGAAGATGTTCGATTTTATCCGTTGTCAGTCCAGACGCTTTTATTGCAATATCAATCGGGTCTTTCATATACTTCTGTGCTAGGCTTTTCACTGCTTCTGGTATGGTAGCCGAGAATAACAGGGTAACCCTTTCTTTTGGTAACTTATTAATAATTGCTTTTACTTGTTCAATAAATCCCATATTCAACATTTCGTCTGCTTCATCAATGACAAGATAGCGAATCTTATCGAGGGATTTAGAGGCTGTAGAATTAAAGGTAGAAGAGGGGGATGAAGATGATACTATCCACCTCTAACATCTTCTTATACAAATTTTATAACATTGCTGTTATATCTCAAAGTACAATAAGAAAACCAGCCATTTCTGCAACTCAAAATTAAAATATAAATTTTGAGTTGCCCCAAATCAGCCCCTACAGTCTAGGCCGGGCGCAGGAGCTTCTTAAATTTAATTTCGGCATCATTTTATTACTATAGACATCAATACTATTCATTTCTTCAGATTCCACAAGTTTAATAATGGACTTTACAATTTCGGCAGCTAATTCGCCAACTGGTACCCCAATCGATGTTAAGGGGAATTCCATATTAGCCATCTGCGGAACATTATCATAGCTAATAATAGAGAAGTCATTAGGGATATGTAGCTTTCTTTCCTTCATCGCACGAATGATTCCACCACTAATATCGTAGCTCCCACCTACAATCGCTGTCGGTCGATTAGTCATTTTGAATAATTTACCTGTAGCAGTATATCCGTTATACCAGTCAAGTCCTTCTGTATCTATTAAGTAATCCTCATTCAAGAAAAGACCATGCTGTTTGATTGCCTTTTTAAAACCTTTATATTTCTGAATCTGCATCGGGTCTATAGAAGATAAGTCACCAATATAAGCTATTTGTGTGTGTCCCAACATAGCTAAATATTCGACAGCCATATGCATTGCTTGTTCATGATTTGGGTCGATCTTCGGATAGTTGCGGTCATCCTTTCTCGTTACCCCATAAGATAGTAATGCAGAAGACTGGGAAGCATCGAATTCATCGTTATTTTCTTCAAACAGTATAATTCCATCTACTTGAAAACGCCTGAAGGTTTCTAATGAAGTTTGCACCGGATCAACGGAAAGAATCATTGAATAGGAAGTTTTATTTATTTGGTTACTTATTTCTGTTACTAAAGTTGATAAAACAATCCTTTCTATGGTAGGCCAAATAAGACCAATAATTTTGGTTTGGTTTGATACAAGGCTTCGTGCAGCGAAATTAGGCTTATATCCCATTTCCTGTGAAATTTTAATAATTTTCCTTTTCGTGTTTTCCTTTACTAAGGGACTATTATTTAAAGCCTTGGATACGGTAGAGTAACTAACTCCTGCAACATTAGCTATATCTTTAATTGTAACGTTCATTGTCTATCACCTAATTTTCCTGAATTATATTATTATTAATCTATTGCAATTTTATAATAGTTAGTATATCATAAATAACAACGTTGTTAATAATGAACTTTAAAAACATTGAGTTCATTATTTTAAGCAAGTTAATCTAGCATCTATAAATTAAAAATCTTTATGTTAGTTAGAATCAAAGAAATTGCGTCCAATTCTAAATGAAAGCGTTGTATTCAACTCCCATTTAGATTCTTTCACTTTTGTAAGCGCTGATAATACTTATCTAATAAATAAAAACGAGTTCTATAAATGTTGTGGTAGGCTAGTTAATTAAATTATGTACAGAAAGAAGAAATTTCATAGAAAAGGTAATCAAGTAATTTGTTGGAAATTGCCTCATTCTCCAGCTTGATTAATCTTTTTGATAAAAATAACAACGTTGTTATTAATTGTGTTGCAGTTAAAGGTGGTGATTAATGAGAGGGTAACGTAGAGAGGAATTGTATATAAACCGTGGATTAAGTTACTTACTCAATTATAAAAGGGTGTATAAATAGGTGTGCTGCTTATCAAATAATAGGAAGACGGGGCAGGAAGGAGCTTCATAAATGGAGAGGGGAATGGTTATGAAAGGTAGTAAACGTTGGTTAATTATTAGTATCCTTGGAACCTGTATTCTTTTACTTGCATCCTGTGGCGAGGTACAACGCTCATCGGGAAAGGGGTTAGATGAAGGGTTGATTGTTGTGAATATTGCACATGGGAATCAGCCGAGTGAGCCTATTGGACAACTTGCTGAGAAGTGGAAGGAGTTAGCGGAAGAAGAGAGTAATGGAAGACTAAAGCTAAACATTTATCCAAGCTCACAACTGGGGTCTGAAAAAGATGTTGTCGAGCAAGCGATAATGGGAAATAACGTTATTATTTTTACGGGATATGATTTTTTAATGGACTATGTTCCCGATGCGGGGATTTTAACTGCACCATATTTAACAGATGACTTCGATCAATTATTAGAACTGACCACTACGGATTGGTTCGGTGATCTGGAAGGTCAATTAAATGCGGAAGGTATTGAAATCGTTAACACAACAACGATTTATGGGGAGAGACACCTCATGACAGTCGATCGAGTGGAGTCCCCAGAGGATTTGGAGGGGAGAAAGATTCGAGTTCCTAATAATAGTATGTATATAAAAACGTTTGAAGCTTTTGGTGCGTCACCAACACCAATGCCTTTGTCTGATACATATACAGGAATGCAGCAAGGGCTAATCGATGGAGCGGAGAACCCTTTGCCAGTATTAGCTGGTTCAAAAACAAATGAAGTTGCGAAACATTTAACACTGACTGAACACACAAAGATAATGAGTCCGTGGATTACAGGGACAGAATTCATGGATACACTTCCTGAAGACATAGTAGAGATTATAAAACGAACAGGTATTGAAGCGGCGGAATATGGAAGAGAAGTGATGATGGAAGAGAATGAAAAAGTATTGGAAGAATTTGTTGCACAAGGGATAGAGATACATGAAGTAGATTTAGAACCATTTAAGGAAAGGGCAGAATCCGTCTATACATCATTTCCTGAATGGACAGATGGCCTATATAAAACTGTTCAATCCTTAGTTGAGGAACAGTAATCCAATTGGAAGACCTACTAGGTTAAGTAAATAGGGGTGGGGTGTATGTATGTGGAAAAAAGGGGTTAATAATATAGACGACTTCATCGCTTCAATAGCGCTTATTGGAGTGATAAGCATAACCATCATCAATGTAATTTTTCGCTATATATTTAATATGCCAATTCTTTGGGCTGAAGAAGTATCGCTTGCTCTATATGTGTGGCTCGTCTTTATAGGAGCAAGCTCCACAATGAAAAGGAATGGGCATATTGGGATTGATTACTTTGTGAAACGGCTGCCATTAAGTATACAAAAAGTAATGAAATTTATCCGAATGGTAGTAATTTATTTTGTGTTCGGCTATGTATTTATGTACTTAGGTTCAGAACTTGCTATGCAAGCAGGAGATAAGGTGACCCCGTCCTTACGAGTAAGCTATATATGGATTGATGTTGCGGTACCAATCGGCGGTATACTTATTGCTTACCATTTTACTAGAAACATAATTAAATCCTTTCAAAATGAATTGCCGCAGAAAGGGGATATCTAAATGGCTTTAACTATTATGATGATATCTTTATTGGTACTTATTTTTATTAATGTACCGGTCGCATTCTCGATTATCGCGAGTGTCGCCATTTACTTTATATTTGCTAATGACTTTGAAGGTATGGTGTTAATTCAAAGGATGATTAGTGGCTTAGAATCTGTCCCATTAATGGCGATAATATTCTTTATGGCTTCCGGTATATTGATGAATTACACCGGTATAACGAAACGGTTGCTTAACTTTGCTGAAATTATTACGCGTCCATTGCCGGGGGCTTTGGGCCAAGTAAACGTAACGCTAAGTGTATTAATGAGTGGTCTCTCAGGGTCTAACATAGCAGATGCTTCGATGCAATCTAAAATGCTTGTTCCTTCAATGGAGAAAAAAGGATATGATCGGGCATTCTCAACTGCATTAACAGCAACATCATCGATTATTACACCAATTATTCCACCAGGTATTGCTTTAATTATGTTTGGATATGTCGGAAATGTATCCATCGGAGATCTATTTATGGCAGGTATTCTGCCAGGAATCACCTTGGCTATATTATTGATGATTTACGTTTATTTCTATGCAAAGAAACATAATCTTGAAACGGAAAAAAAGGCAAAGGCTACGGCAAAGGAATTTTTCTCAGGATTGAAGGATGCTATTTTAGCATTATTTTTCCCAATCATTATTATCGGAGGAATTCGGTTTGGAATATTCAGTGCAACGGAGGCCGGAGCGATTGCCGTTTTGTATGCCTTGGTGATCGGATTAATTGTTTACCGAGAGATGAGTTTAAAAGATTTAATAAAGTCGATTGTTGAAACGGTACATACAGGGGCAGGAATTCTATTAATAATTGCTGCAGGAACGGCATTTGGCTGGGTGCTCACATTGGAGCAGGTACCACAAATGATGGCGGAGTCGATTACAGGGCTTATCTCTACACCAGCATTATTCTTCATCATGATTCTGTTGTTCTTATTGATCATTGGGATGTTTGTCGAAGGAAATGTGGCAATTATTATATTAACGCCATTATTTCTTCCGATGTTGGGAGAATATGGAATCGATCCTGTACACTTCGGTATATTCTTTATCCTTACATTGAGTATAGGTACAATCACCCCTCCTGTAGGAACGATTATGTTCGTTACGAGCTCAATTACAGGAACGAAGATTGAGGATTTCATTAAGGCAAGTATTCCATTCATTATCTTATTAATCATTGCAAGTCTATTAATAGCCTTTATTCCACAGATTTCTATGTTTTTACCAACAATTTTTGAATAGGTGGAAGGTTATTAGATGAAAGGAGGTAATCATATGACTGAAATGAAAGCGCTAAAAAGGGACGTGTTAAAAAGCTTACCAGGTTCACAGTCTGCAGGAGATCATCCTATAAAGGCACTACAAATTGGAGATGGGAACTTTATTCGCTCTTTCATTGATTGGATGATCTCTGCCATGAATCAAAAAACAGATTTCAATGGAAGTATTGCGACGGTACAAGCGCTCCCTGGAGATCAGACAACACAAAAGATAAATAAACAAGAGGGACTTTTTACCTTATTTTTAAAAGGAATTAGAAATGGTCAATCCATTGAAGAAAGACATATTATCGATTCTATCACGAAGGGTTTCAATCCTTATACGGAATGGGAGAGTCTATTGAAGTTAGTCGAAGAAGAACAGGTTTCATTCCTGTTCTCAAATACGACGGAGGCAGGTATCGTTTATCATCCAGAGGAATTTAATCCGGATCAAAGTCCAGTCTCGTATCCAGGAAAAGTGACGGCTTTACTGTATCACCGGTACCAGACGTTTAAGGGAGACAGGGAAAAGGGGTGGACAATCATTCCCTGTGAACTTATTGATAACAATGGAGAGGTATTACGGCATATTTGTATTCGGAAAGCTATGGATTGGAGACTACCGACTGAATTTATTGATTGGATAGATAGTGCTTGTACATTTTGTAATACACTCGTTGATCGGATTGTCCCTGGATTTCCAGCAAATGAGGCAGAGCAAATTTACAAAGAGCTTCAATATAGGGATGAATTATTGGCAGTAGCGGAACCGTACCATTTATTCGTTATCGAAGGCCCTTCTAAGTTAGAAACGGAATTGCCTTTGAAACAGGCAGGACTGAATGTTCATTTCGACAGCATAAAGTCTTATCGAGAGTTAAAAGTAAAACTATTAAATGGTGCACATACGATGCTCGCGCCAATAGGGATTTTAAGCGGTCTCGAAACTGTACGTGAAGGTATGCAGAATCAGAATTTGTTCCAATTTATTGATCATGCATTGCACGAAGAAGTAGCCATTACGATGGATCCACTGGCAAAGAATGCAAGCGTAAATTATATTGAGCAACTATATGAGCGATTTACAAATCCGTATCTACACCACAAATTGATTGACATTAGCCTAAATGGATATTCAAAGTTTAAAAGCCGGGTGTGGCCAAGCCTATATGCATACCTGAAAGAATATGAGTTACTTCCGAAACGATTGATATTTTCATTTGCCTCCCTTCTTTATTTTTACAAAGGAGTAAATGAGAAGGTTGGTTATAGCATTACCGATGATGAACAGACGATCGAGATGTTTAAGAGGTTTTATCATTCCAATGATCACTTAAAGGAACAATTGGTAGTTTTTATTAAAAGAGTAATAGAAGAAGACTTTTTAGAAAAGGAAGAAGAATTGAATGAGCTTTACGAAGCAATTGCAACTGATTTTATGCTTATCGATCAGCTAGGTATGCAGTCAGCTTTAGAAAAAAAGAGAGTGGGGCAAAGTAATGAAAACAATAGTATGTACTAGACCAAATGAAATGGAAATCATAATAAAGGATAAACAACATTCAATTAAGGAAAATGAAGTGCTTATAGCCATTAAACGCATTGGAATCTGTGGGACAGATATTCATGCATATGGTGGAAATCAGCCGTTTTTTGAATACCCACGTGTATTAGGTCATGAGCTTTCAGGAATCGTAGAAACGGCCGGAGCGAATGTGGGGTCTGTCAAACAGGGAGATACTGTTACCGTTATTCCATACGTAAATTGTGGAAAATGCGTCGCCTGCAGGAATGGAAGGGAAAATTGCTGCACAAATATGGAGGTAATTGGGGTTCATCGTGACGGGGGAATGACAGAATATCTAGCAGTTCCAGCGGAACATATCTTTGTAGTAAGTGATTTGTCCTTAGAAGAAGCGGCAATTGTTGAACCGTTAAGTATTGGTGCACATGCGGTAAGAAGAGCTGAAATAAAAGAGGGAGAAACTGTACTAATTGTCGGTGCCGGGCCGATTGGAATGGGGGCTGCTCGTTTTGCGAAATTGGCGGGAGCAACAACTGTCATTATGGATCTCAGTGAAGAACGATTACATACTTGCAAGGAATGGGCAGATTGCGATCATGCTGTGGTAGCAGGGGAGGCTGCCTATCAGGAACTTCTTGATGTGAATCAAGGAGAATTACCGACGATTGTCATAGATGCAACCGGAAATAAGCATTCAATGATGAGTTCTTTTGAGTATGTATCTCATAGTGGGAAACTGATCTATGTTGGACTTGTGAAAGATACGATTAGTTTCTTTGACCCTGATTTTCATGCGAAGGAATTGACATTAATGGCTAGTAGAAACGCAACAAAAGAAGATTTCAATTATGTTATTGACTGTTTATCCAAAGGGCTAGTCAAGGATTCCTATGTCACCAATCGTATTGAATTTGATCAGGTACCGTCATTTTTTGAAGCGGGAAGTTTCACAACGAATAAAACATTAATTGCTATAGGTGAGTGAATTTGAATATAAATATAATGGGATAGGGGCTGTTTATCAATGGAACAATTAGTTACAGTGTTGAAAGGGTTAGAAGCAGAGGATTTAGACTTGAACTTATCGGATGTTAAAGTATACAAGCAATCATTTACGAAATATAAGAATGTAAGTCTTGTAATGATCAAAGATTCAGGTGAGAAGAAGCTATTAGCTGTTGGTGAGGGAGATTTGATCGATGAGTTATACGGAGAACAGGTTGAAGGAAAAGGAAAGGTATGTCCACTTATACATGAAAATCGTTTAGTTCTCAATCAATACTTTGAGTATACGGTACCAAAAGCATTTGGTAAGGATATCGCAACAATGGGATTAGGTGATCGCTTAGGTTTGGCTTCCACCGGTCATATTGAAACACTAAGAAACCGGGAAATTAAGCCAATCCTTGCTCAACAAAGTATTCGGGAATTAAATCTCACGAATCGAACGATGACGGATATCGTTGATGCTGCTAGTTTTGCAGTTTTCCAAGAGGGTTATAAAGACGGATTTGGTGCCGATGGAGATCACTTGAAAGAAGAATCCGATATCGAACATGCACTTTCAATCGGTATGTCAATGTTGACACTAGATTGCTCAGATTATATTGACAACCGCGTTTCAAGCGCAACTCCAGAGGAAATTCGAAATGCTTATATGGAACTGCCAGCAGAAACAAAGGATTATTATGAGAAAAATTATTTAAATAAAACATTTGATCTAACTGGCATTTCACTCACATTTGACGAACTTGAATTGATGAAAAATGTGCTCGTTTATGGAAAGGCTATTGGTTACATGGTTCATGTTTATAATACGTATATTAGCAAAGAAGAACGCGATATTGATTTTGAAATTTCTATCGATGAAACTGAAACAATTACGTCACCAGCAGAACATTTCTTCGTTGCAAATGAATTAATGTTAAATCAGGTGGATGTTACAAGTCTTGCACCAAGATTTTGTGGAGAATTTCAAAAAGGAATCGACTATATTGGTGATATCGAGCAGTTTGAAAAGGAACTCCGTGAACACGCTTTAATTGCAACTTACTTTGGCTACAAGCTTAGTATTCATTCAGGCAGCGATAAATTTGCGGTATTTCCAATTATTGCAAAGCATACTAAAGGGATCTTGCATGTTAAAACAGCCGGCACTAATTGGCTTGAAGCAGTTCGAGTAATTGCTAATACAAAGCCAGATTTATACAGAAGAATGCATGTGTTTGCACTTGAAAACTTTGAAGAGGCATTAAATTATTATCATGTAACACCAGATCTAGAAAGCATTCGCCCACTTGAAAATGTGACAGATGAACAACTACGGGAATATATGAATAACGATGCGGCAAGGCAAGTGTTCCACGTTACATACGGTCTATTATTAACAGCAAAGGATGAACAAGATTCTTACCTATTTAAAGATGAATTCTTTCAAGCGCTGGATGAACAAGAAAAGGAGTATCGTACAGCATTAGGGAAGCATATTGGAAAACACGTAGATTTATTAGGGTTTTGATTGATTTCATTCCCAATTTTTCCATTATTGAGTTTTATAAAGTTATTTCTTTGTGTGGCTCCTTTGTGGAAGTTTTGGAAACAAGTATGTTTCCTCTTCTGCAAGAGGAGCTTTTTTATTTGTAATTAATGGACATTATTACCCGTATGCAAGGTCAATGGGGCAGAATTACACTACATTACAAGTTATAAAATAATAGAATTAATTCTCCTATTTACTTCAAATATACTCCTTTTATAGATGGAAGCACAATCGCCTATGGCTATACAACAAAAGATGAGATGATTAAGAAGATTCGTCACATATTAGCATTTTGAGTAATCAATAAGTCTTTGGTTGGCTACCATTTGTCCACTAGAATCTTTCTAGAGGACTTTTCTATAATGAGATTGATTTGTGAGTTAAGCAATCAGCAGAAAGAAAATCAAGCATAGGGTGAAGACATTAAATTTTCCTAAAGAATTATCAATTTAGAATTTCTCCGGCCATTGACTTGATATAATGATAAGGAGATAAACCGTATAAGGGAGTCATACCATGCAAAATATTCGGTTGAAGGCTTCGTTAGATCCTTTGCAAATTGAAAATCGATTACAATATGGGCCGGAAATTATGGAATTACATTTAGTAGAAGAAGGTTTGTATCATCGGGAAGAAATCGTAGAAGTCGTACGTGCTTTGAAAGCTCAAGGAATTCAAGTTTATTTGCATCACCCGATGGAAATATAAGGGGAAGTCTATAGATATTATTAGTTCTAATCAAAAGATTCAGGATTTTTATAATTGGTCTAGCCAGGAATTGGTAGCTATTTGCGAGCAAGAGAAGGTGCAATGTCATACACTGTCATCTTGACATAACACATCAAGCGCTGGCAACAAAAAAAGTGATTGATCAAGTGAACACAATAGATAACGAAGTTTCCAAAATTGTTTACAATGAAGGATGTAAACATAACGGTGGAAACGAAAGGTGAGTTCACAGCAGGAACGACCTTAATTGATCTGCATGGGGTTTCAGGTAGAAGTGTTAATGCAAAGTTTGGCTTAAAACTTGACACGGAAGGCTTTTGGCAGCTTATGATTGAAGCACTCAAAAAGTATTAGGTTAGTGGTGATAATATGATTACCGTCGTCGGAAGTATTAATATGGATTTGGTTGTACAAACAAATCATGTACCGGAAATTGGAGAAACAAAGTTAGGAACCTCTTTTTCCACCTATTTTGGTGGTAAGGGAGCAAATCAAGTCGTATCTATTGCACGATTAGGCAAGGAAGCCCAGATGATTGGTGCATGTGGTACGGATGGATATGGAGAAAAGGCACTTGCATTATTAAAACAGGAAAACGTAAAAACAGAAAATGTGTTCTTATTTCCGAATGAAACAACAGGGATTGCTACAATCATTGTTTCTGAGGCTGATAATCGAATCATTGTCGTTCCAGGGGCAAACAATTTATTGACATGTAATGAAATTGAACGTGTTAAACAGGAGATTGTTCAAAGTGAAATTGTCGTCATACAGCTTGAGATACCATCTGAAACAGTTCATGCAGTGTTGGAAATATGTAAACAACATGACGTTCCTGTTGTACTCAATCCCGCGCCAGTTGATAACTTTAAAGAGGAATTCATTGAATTAGCAACTTATCTTACCCCGAATGAATCGGAATGTATCAGTATTTTTGGTGGAAATATGGAACAATCATTAGAACTTTATCCAAATAAGTTAATTGTTACTTTGGGAGATCAAGGTGCTCGCTATTATGATGGTGAAAAGCATATATTCATTAAAGGCTTTCAAACCACTCCCTTGGATACGACGGGTGCTGGCGATACGTTTAACGGAAGTTTTGCTTTTGCATTGGCGGAAGGAATGGGTATCCAGGAGGCAGTGAGATTTGCCAACGCAAGTGCTTCTATTTCGGTCGAAAAACAGGGTGCACAAAGTGGCATGCCTTCATTGGAAAAAGTTTTAGATCGGCTTAAGGATAAAGATTCAACTGATACTAAGATATAGAAGTGGAAAAATGAGGCTGGGACAAAAGTTTTTTTATGAGATAAAAACCGAACATGATTGTTGCAAACAACTCGCTCCGGAAATATACTTCGCGCATCCAAAGGCGGCTGGTGAGCCCCCTTCTGCTATCGCACTACGGTGTCTCACCTATGCCTTTCCTCCTGCTGGAGTCTACGTATATTTCCTACGCTAATTTTGTGCGTCGTTCGTCTTTAACATTAAACACTTTAGTTATGTCCCAGTCTCATTTTTTAGCCTATAAGTCTGTTAAGTTTCTTTAATATCGGTGCTTTGTTGACTAAACAGTATTATGAAATAGATTACTATGTTGTTTTTTGTGAAAAACAAGTGGAGAATATATAGAAATGCTGAAACTTATCATCAACATACTTCATTTATGAACTGGATGGTTCTTTCTATATAGATCCCGCCCCTTTGTATAGTGAAAATGAGTGATTACATTTTCCTTCGTTGTAATTAATTTCATTCCATACCTTTAAATTATTTGTTCTCTTTTAGACCAATATTCCTCCCACTCCATCTGGACCGTCCTTCTCCCGCTTTCAACCTCTGGATGAAACTGAATATAAGCATTCTTTCTCGTATCTGCTACTTGTTTAATAGCATCTTTTAACTCTTCCTCTAATTGATGCTGACCAGTGCGCTCAGCGATGGATAACCCAGCAACTCGACCTTGTGCAGCGGCAACTTTCGCTCCTTCTATCCCTGTAATATTACCAGCGACAAATAAACCTTCCACTGGTGTCTCCATTTGCTCATTATGTAATGGTACATATCCACCGAGTTCCTCGATATAATGAAAAGGACATCCAGTTAGTGCTGCTAGTTCTCCTAATGGATAAAGACCGCCAGCAATACAGACAAAGTCAACAGCAATGTTTTCTTCACTTCCTTCTATAACCTCGCCTTTACTGCTAATCGAAGCGATTGTTACTCCTGCTACTTCCTGCTCTCCGTAAATTTCAATAACAGCTTTTTTTAGTTGAATGGGAATGTCCCACATTTTCACACCATTTCTAGGAAAAAATGTAACACCTAACTCTTTCATGAAATTATTTTTCATTAATTTGCTTCCTAATTTTACAAAAGAGGAAGGGGCCATATGAGCAACGTGAAGTAATGAATCTAATACCTTCTTGGGATGTGCAGATTCATGAGTAATTTGATTGTTTTTCGGTAAGGCAAGACAAGCAATATCTACCCCTGCGAGTTTTAATTCCATGGCAATAGCCGATGATAGAACATTAATACCAATAATAATTCCGCGGTTTCCAGGTTTCACACGGTGTACATTCGTCATTACCTGTGCTGCTCCAACAGACATAACTCCAGGTAATGTCCAGCCGGGGATTGGTACTGGAGCCTCAGCAGCTCCTGTTGCTAGTAATAGATTAGTTGTTTGAAAGGTTTCTTTGTCTGTGTAAACCTTCCATCGATTATCTTTCTTTTCAATATTAAAGACCGCTGTTTCTAAGTAGAATTGAATACCCAGATCTACAGCCTGTTGAAATAATTTGTTGGATTCATTGATCCCGTTCCACCAAGTACCATCTGGCTGTTCATATAATTGACCTAGCAAACGACCACCTGGTTTCATGTACTCATCGATAACATATACTTCTAATCCCTTTTGAGCACATGTAATAGCGGCTGTTAATCCGGCAGGACCAGAACCAATAATAATGACATTATTCATCAGATGACCTCCAATCCCTTACTGGTGTTGGGAGTTTGCCATGGCTTTCCACGATCATATTCTCTTTTAATGGGGTAAGGCAGGCACGAACTCCTTGCTTGCCGTTTATACTTACTCTGCATTCAAAGCAATGACCGATGTTACAATAGATTCCCCGCGGAGAACCACTTTCCTCATGATGGCGAAGAGTGCGAATTTCATTTGCTAACAGTGCAGCAGCTAAAGATTCGTCTTCATAGCCTGTGTATTGTTTATCATTAAAGGTGAAGGTAACTGCTTTTTTCTTTTCTGGATTTCCAAGTATTGGGTGGTTGGTGACGCGCAATTTCATTTTCCTTCACCACCTAAATCCACAAAATTAACAGGCCTAATTGGGGCTTGATATTTTAAGGATATACTTTTCTTACTTTGCTCACTTCCGACTTGCTTTGCAACTTGGTCCACCATGCTTCGACACGTCCTTCCGCCGCAATACCCCATTCCTGCACGTGTCCTAAGCTTTAATTCTCTTGCCGAACAGTTATAGGTTATTGCTGTATCTAATAATTCTTGATATGTTACTTCTTCACATCTGCAAATAATCATTTCACATTCTGCCAATTGAATCACCTCATCTTTTTCTTAATGATAACCCTGCAATAATCGTGCCAACTTTTAAAAGAGAGGGGATTCAATTTTTTATTCCAAGTTTATTTAAACGGTTATAAAGTGTAGCTCTGGTGATTTGCAACTTTCTAGCAACGGCATTCTTGTTTCCGCTTTCATTATCGAGTTCATGTAGAAGTATTTTCCGTTCCACTTCTTGAAGTCTGTCAGCTAATGGACGAGAGTCATTTTCGTAAATAGATGTCATCGAATTGTTTTTAACTGCCAATCCATCTATTTCAAAAGGTAAATGCTCTAATTTAACCTGACCATCTTCTGAGAAAACAATTAAGCGCTCGATGACATTTTTTAGCTCCCTGATATTACCTTGCCATTCATGGTTTAACAGGGCCTGCATCACTTCCTGTGAAATACCATAAATCGGCCTGTTATATTTAATGGATATTTCATATAGAAAGTAATGTGTTAATTCAATAATATCTTCTGGTCGCTTGCGTAACGGTGGAATTTCAAGACTTACCACATTTAATCGATAATAAAGGTCTTCGCGAAATTTTCCTTCCTCAACTAAATCCTTTAAGATACGATTTGTTGCAGCAATCACTCTAAAATCGACTGTTTTCTCTTTCGTTCCACCAACCGCATAGAATTTCTTTTCTTGAAGTAATCGTAAAAGTTTTACTTGCATTTCTAAAGGCATTTCTCCAATTTCATCTAGAAATAAGGTTCCACCTTGTGCTAGTTCGACTTTCCCTTTTTTCCCTTTATTGTCCGCTCCAGAGAAAGCACCTTTTTCATAGCCAAACATTTCACTTTCAAATAGAGAGGAAGGAATGGCGCCACAGTTGATGGCAATAAAAGGAGCTTTATTGCCTTCGCGAATAGTATGAATTGCTTTGGCAAAAAGTTCCTTTCCTACTCCGCTTTCTCCATGAATTAATATGTTTGTAGACGTACTTGCTGCCTTCTCAGCCATGGAAGTTGTTTTCTTAAGTGTTCTACTGTTACCGCGAATAAGTTTAAATGGATCTTCAGGTACGAATCGATTAGCTTCTCTTTCAAGTTCAAATAGTTTTTCTGATGCATTGTTTAATTCATTATTTAATCGTATTTGGCTTGTTATATCTATCTCAGAGACGACCGCACCAATTATTTGGTCTTCTAAATAAACAGGATTGGAGTTGATTAACACGACAAGATCTTCTCTTGCTTTATGCTGTTTGTGCTGGAGGGAATCACCGCTTTTTAAGGTGTTTAGCAGTTCGAGCCGTTCAGGATTGAAGAAGTTTGTAATTGGTTTTCCAATGATATCTTTTTGTTTTACAGAAAATAGCTTCTCTGCCCCTTTTGTCCAAACGAGTACATTCTGATTCGCATCAATAACGGTACATGAACCATCCATTGTTTCTAAAATAGCTTGGTAATAAGCATTTAATTGTTTGTACTCGTTTCTAAGCAATGTAAATAAATCAAATGTACTGAGATATCCTATGTAGTTTTTCTTCTCTTTCAGGACAATGAATTGATGTTTTTCTAACAATTTGATTGCTTCGTTTACATGGATATCTGCTGAAACCTCTTTGCACGGATAGTAGTTTAGGTGGTCTGTATCGGGAACCAATTCAATTAAGTACACTTTTTCTTGATTTTTAAAAAGGAGTTTTTTTGGTTTATTGGTTTGAAGTAAACTTCTAAGCTCTTTCTCATCTTCTTTTATATCCGTAATGATTAAAAAATCCCGTTTCATAGCTAATTTAAAATTTTTTTCAAAATTCATTTAAGCAACCTCCTTGTGTATAAAAAGTTTTACAGTCTTATAAATAATTTTACATTAACATATTCAGAAAACAATATATGTTACGAAAATAGAATAAATATTGTTGGCATGTTTTTTGCATAATATTTTGTAGCAGAGTCTAGAAAGGAGGTATTAAAGATGGGAAATCCAAAGCATCGTGACATTGTAGTTATTGGTGGGGGAATTATCGGGGCAGCTATAGCCTATTATGGAGCAAAAGCAGGATTGGAGATAACGGTGTTAGAAAAGAATGAGCTAGCTAGTGGAACATCTTCAAGGTGTGATGGAAACATTTTGGCTATAGACAAGGACCCAGGCTTTGATAGTCAGATGTCTTTAAAAAGCCAGCAATTGGTACATGAGTTAAGTAAGGAGTTAGAGGTACCATTTGAGTATCGTAACCCAGGGAGTATTTTGGTTTGTGAGAATGATGAAGAAATGGAAGCAGCAAGTAAATGGGTAAAACAACAAAAGGATGCTGGATTGGATTTTCGGATGCTTGATCGGTCTGATTTAAAAAATGAATCAAAGTATTTTGCGGATGATTTATTTGGTGGATTGGAATGTAAGACTGATTCGACAGTAAATCCATATATGCTTACCTTTTCTATGTTTCATCGTGCTCAAAAATCTGGAGCAAGGGTACATACGAAGACAGAGGTAACTAATGTAGCCAAAGATCCATCTGGCCAATTTTCTATTGAAACAACGAATGGCACATTTACAGCGAACAAAGTGGTGAATGCGTGTGGGGTATGGGCACCTTTTATTGGAGAAATGTTAGAAGTGACTATTCCCATTAAACCAAGAAAAGGACAGCTTATTGTAGCCTCCAGACAGCAACCAGTTGGATTGCGAAAGGTAATGGAATTTGGCTATCTTATCTCGAAGTTTGGTGGAACGAGAGAAGTGGATTCCATAACGGAAAAGTATGGAGTTGCACTAGTGTTTGAACCAACTGAAAGCCAAAATTTTCTCATTGGAAGTAGCCGGGAATTTTCAGGATTTAATACGACGGTGAATCATGAAGTAACGAAGTATATTGCGAGAAGAGCTGTTCGCTTTTATCCGAAGATAGCGGATATGACAGTTATTCGGACTTATGCTGGTTTACGACCGTGGACAGAGGACCATCTTCCGATAATTTCACATGTAGAACAAGTTCCTGGCTTTTATATTGCAGCTGGGCATGAAGGAGATGGAATTAGCTTGGCGGCTGTGACAGGAAAACTTATCGAAGAAATGTTATCAGAGAAACAAACCTGTATACCAGTTCAACCGCTACGCCATGATCGATTTAAAGAAAGGGTGGTTCAATAGATGAAGTTTCAGCGCCTATTTTCAACAATTGATACACATACTGGTGGAAATCCAACACGGACCGTTATTAGTGGACTTCCACCGATTAAGGGAAATACGATGTCAGAAAAAATGCTTTATATGGATAAACATTACGATTGGATTCGAAAGTTTTTAATGAATGAGCCTAGAGGGCATGAGGTAATGTCAGGTGCTCTGCTTGTAGAACCGTGCCATCCTGAGGCGGACTTTGGGGTCATTTATATCGAAACGGGCGGATATCTTCCAATGTGTGGTCATGATACGATTGGCTGCTGTACTGCATTAATTGAGGCAGGTTTGGTTGAGGTTTCTGAGCCATATACCTATCTTAAATTAGATACTCCAGCTGGCTTAATTAAAGTCACCATTAAAGTGACTAATGGCAAAGCAGAGGAAGTAACTTTTTCCAATGTTCCTTCCTTTCTATTAAAGACCATCAAAATGGATGTAGAAGGAATTGGAGAAGTGGAATGTGATATTGCTTACGGGGGCAATTTCTATGGCATTATCGATGCTAGAAAAATAGGGATTGAACTGACGAAAGAAAATGCATCCACGATTATTGAAAAAGCAATCACTATACGCAATACCATTAATGCTGCTGAGGAGATTGTTCATCCTGAATTTCCATTTATTCAAGGATTAACACATATTGAATTTTACACAGATCCAGTTCATTCAGAAGCAGATGTGAAGAACACTGTAGTTGTTCCTCCTGGTGGGATTGATCGATCCCCATGCGGAACAGGTACTTCTGCAAAACTAGCAGTTATGTATAGTAAAAATGAAATAGAAGAAAATGAATTGTTTGTGCATGAGAGTATTGTTGGTTCTTTATTTAAAGCGAGAATTTTAAATACAACTACTGTAAAGAATGTAGGAGCTGTTATTCCAGAGGTAACGGGTTCAGCTTGGTTAATGGGTATGCATCGGTTCTTTTATAATGAGGAAGACCCACTGAAAGAAGGATTTTTGCTCATTCCCCCAATGGAACATGAAATGGAGGATATAACATGAAGATTAAAACGTCGTATACAACAACCGATGTACATGTAGCAGGCGAAGCTTACCGAATTATGAAAGATGCACCATTTGATTATTATCAAAGTTTGCAGGAGCTGAATGAGCAGTTTCCAAATATCTATGAGCAAGAAATGAAACTACTTTTAAATGAGCCTCGTGGATTTGCTGGATTGAATGGTTGTTTGGTCGTTCCGCCTTTTAAAAGTGGTATAGATGTAGCTGTTGTCTTTTTTGATCATACCGGAACTGTTCCAATGCAATATGGTGGAATTGTTGCTGTCTTAACTGCCTTGCTGGAGTCTGGTCAGTTAAAAGCAAAACCTTCAGCTGAATATAACATTGAAACCGTGAGCGGTGTTGTTACGGCTAGGGCTATTTTAAAAGACGAAGAAGTGAAAGCTGTTGCATTAAAAAGCGGTCTATGCAAGGTTGTAAAAAAACAGGTTCCAATCTCTTATTTAGATTTACAGACAGAGGTTACTTTTGTTCAAGCCGACCATCTCTATGCGATTTTTGATAAAGCGGAGCTACCTTTTGATATGGAGATAGAGAACCTTCCTGAAATTAACCAATGGGGGAAAAAGGCATTGGAAGCCTTAGGAGAGGAAAGCCATGCTTTTAGCCGAATCATTTTACTAGATCATTCTCAAAAAAGTAGAGGAAGAATCAAAACAGTAACATTCCGTCCGGATTGTTATATTGTACGCTCTCCAGGATTTGGTACTCTAGCTGCCAGCAGTACTTACTTATTAGAAAATGGCGATATGTTTTCAGGTAGACAAATTGAAAATGAAAGCATATATAATGCCAAACTTTCAGGAGAGCTTATTGCAAAAAATGAATGCGATTACAGTTTTAGTTTTTCAGCCCGCGGATTTATTACGGGTATACAGACATATGTTTTAGATCCGACAGATCCATTATCTGAAGGATTTTTATTACAATAAAAAATGAATTAAACAGGAGGAAAATAGAATGACTACAATCAGAGGAGCTTATCCAGTATTAATTACGCCAATGACGCAGGAACAAAAAATCGATTGGGATGGAGTAAAGAATAATGTGAATTACTTCGTGGATCAGGGTGTAGCAGGTATCGTAATCAACGGGAGTACGGGTGAATTTGTCAGTCTATCAAAAGAAGAGAAATTCCAAATGGTAGCAACAGTTATGGAGGAAGTAAGTGGTCGTATTCCTGTTATTGTTGGTACTGCTGCTGAAACAACAAAGGAAACAATTGAATATACAAAGCAGGCTGAAGCCCATGAAGCTGCTGGTGCGCTAATCATTCCCCCTTACTATATGAAACCAAAAGAAAATGAAATCTACCATCATTTTAAAGAAGTATCGAGTGTTACGAATCTACCAATTATGCTCTATAACAATCCATTTACTTCTGGTGTAAATATGAGCACAGATCTAATGCTTCGGATTGGTAAAGAATGTGAAAATGTTCGTCTAATTAAGGAATCAAGCGGTGAAATTGGCAAGGTAAGAGATCTTGCGCGAAAAGGCAAGGGGGATTTTGAAGTATTTTGTGGCGCTGAAGAACTTGTAATGGAGTCTTACTTCGTTGGAGCAACCGGGTGGATTTCTGTTGCAGGAAATATCGTGCCAAAGCTTGTTACAGACATGTATAACCATTTCCAAAACGGTGAGTTTGAAGAAGCATGGGCAATCAATGATCGAATTTTACCGCTTTGTACGTTCCTTGAAGGATCAGGAAAGTATGTGCAAATCGTGAAGAGAGCGATGGAATTAACCGGTAATGCTGGGGGTCCTGCACGTTTTCCTCGTTTAGGTCTATCTCCTGAGGAAGATGAGAAGCTAAAGGAATTACTGGCAAATTTAGAAACAGTAAATAACTAAAAATTAGTGAAGGAGCGAGACCATGCAAGCGACAAACTATAATTTGAAACCGAAAGTACAAGAATTTTTGAAAGGAATAAAAGGATTATATATCAATGGGGAGTATGTGCCAGCAATTAATGGAAAAACGTTTGATGTTGTTAATCCTGCAAATGAGGAGATCATCGCAGAAGTTAGTGAAGCGCAAGAGGAAGACATTAACGTTGCAATCTCTGCTGCAAGAAGGGCATTTGATGAAGGTGAGTGGACAAAAATGGATGCAGCTGAACGCTCCCATCTAATCTACAAATTTGCGGATCTCTTAGAAGAAAACCGTGAAGAACTTGCCCAGCTAGAATCGTTGGATAATGGGAAGCCATATAAAGTTGCCTTGTCAGATGATATAGATGGAAGTATCCAGCATTTTAGATATTATGCCGGATGGGCGACGAAATTATTTGGTAAGACAACCCAGATTTCAAAGGATTATGTAACCTATACTGTACACGAGCCTGTTGGTGTTGTAGGGCAAATTATTCCCTGGAACTTCCCGCTTGCCATGGCAGCGTGGAAGCTCGGCTCTGCACTTGCTGTTGGCTGTACGGTTGTTATTAAACCAGCAACTGAAACACCCTTATCTCTTCTCTATGTTGGAGAACTGTTTAAAGAAGCTGGATTTCCAGATGGTGTTGTGAATATTGTTCCTGGAACAGGAAGAATTGCTGGGGAAGCCATCATCACACATAAAGCTGTTAATAAAGTAGCATTCACTGGTTCAACAGCTGTCGGAAAAGAAATCATGAAAAAAGCTGCAGACCAAATTAAAGGTATTACGCTCGAACTTGGTGGAAAGTCGCCAGCGATTATTTTAGATGATGCCAATCTTGAGGAAGCAATTGAAGGGGCTTTTAACGGAACAATGTACAATCATGGGCAAAACTGCAGTGCTTGTACGCGTGTATTTGTACAGCGAAACATTTATGACCGTGTTGTAGAAGAATTGGCAGAGCGGGCAAAAAGACTGAAGCTAGGTGATGGAATGAACCCTGAAACGGAAATGGGCCCACTCGTTTCAGCTAAACAGCATCAAACGGTTCTTAACTATATTGAACAAGGCAAAAAAGAAGGGGCACTTCTTGTGGCAGGTGGCGAGAAAGCTTTTAAAAAAGGATACTTTGTACAGCCAACCATATTTGCTGATGTAGAAGATCATATGGTAATTGCCCGTGAAGAAATATTTGGTCCAGTCATGTCCGTTTTCGTTTTTGATACGATTGAAGAAGTTATTAAGCGTGCAAATGATAGTGATTACGGCTTAGCTGCAAGTGTTTGGACAGAAAATATCAAAAAAGCTCACTATATTTCTGGGAAGCTTCAATCAGGTACAGTTTGGATTAATGATTTTGGTCTTGAATGGGAAACAATGTCTTTTGGCGGCTACAAACAATCAGGAATCGGCCGAGAAATGGGTGGAGAGTACGGGTTACAAAACTATACGGAAGTGAAAAGTGTATTTGTTAACATCAAGCAGGATAACTTACTGTAAGGAACTAGGATAGTCCTTGTGAATAATCGGATGGAGGCGGTGCAGTGGGTCAGTCATACGTCTCGTTCCACCCCCTCTTTATATACAGAAATTATAAATATTATGGAAGAAATATAGAGTTGAAATATTTAGTTGAAGCCTAAAGAGGAGGGGTAAGATGGAGGAATTGGTGAATAAAGCGTCGGGTATGGTTTGGAGTCTTGGATTGGTAGCGTTTGCACTTGGAGCAGGATTGTTCTTTTCCATTTTGACGCGTTTTGTACAAGTTAGATATTTTAAGGAAATGATTAAGCTTCTTTTTGAAAAAGGTAATCCCGAATCGGGTGTGACCTCTTTTCAGGCGTTTTCTATGGCGTTAGCCGGCCGGGTCGGTATTGGAAATATTGCTGGGGTTGCCACTGCGATTGCATTTGGTGGTCCGGGAGCAGTTTTCTGGATGTGGGTTATGGCTTTATTAGGAGGTGCAAGTGCTTTTATTGAATCCACTCTTGCTCAGGTTTATAAAGTAAAAGAAGGTAATCAGTACCGAGGAGGAACGCCTTATTTTATTGAAAAAGGCCTAAATATGAAATGGTTCGGGGTGCTTGTTGCTATTGTTGTTACCCTTTGTTACGGAATTTTAGTTCCAGGTATTCAGGCCAACACAATTGCTGTTGGATTCGAAAACACAATTGGTCTTAATAAAAGCATCACTGGCATTGTTCTTGTTGCATTACTTGGTGTTGTTATTTTTGGCGGCGTTAAGCGCATTGCTACTGTTTCAGAAAAAGTTGTCCCTTTTATGGCTTTAGGGTATGTGGTTATCACGTTCGTTCTTCTATTTGCAAATGCAACAGAAATTCCAGCAATGCTTTGGCTGATTATTTCAAGTGCATTTGGTGCCAATGAAATGTTTGGCGGAATTATTGGTGCAGCAATTGCATGGGGCGTTAAGCGAGCCATATTCTCTAATGTTGCTGGTGTCGGAGAAGGAACCTATAGTTCAGCCGCAGCACATGTCTCCCATCCAGCCAAACAAGGTCTAGTTCAAGGATTTTCCGTCTATATTGATACCATCATTGTTTGTACAGCAACAGCACTTATGATTCTAATCACAGGCATGTACAGCGTTACACCAGAAGGGCAGCAGCCGATTGTTGAAAACATATCAGGTGTTGAAGCTGGACCAATGTGGACACAGGCTGCTGTTGAAAGTGTTATCCCTGGATTTGGTGGTTTGTTTGTTGCGATTGCTATCTTTTTCTTCGCCTTTACGACTCTGATGGCATACTACTATATATCTGAAACAACACTCGTTTACCTCGGTAGAAAGAGAAATTTAAAAGGCTTAAAAGTAGGCTTAATGATTCTTTTCTTAGGAATGATCTACTTTGGAAGTGTAGAAAACGCATCTCTATTATGGGCACTTGGTGACTTTGGTTTCGGAAGTATGGCTTGGCTTAACTTAGTGGCAATTTTACTCTTAACGAAAACAGCTTTAAAAGTCTTTAAAGACTATGAGAAACAGAAAAAAGCAGGTATTGACCCAGTCTTTGACCCTATTAAACTAGGTATTAAAGGTGCTGATTTTTGGGAAGAGAAAGTGAAAGAGAGTAATTTAAAAGGGAAGAAGGAAATTGAAGAAAAGCAGTTGGAATCAGAGAAGAAGATACATTTTTAAGGGTAAAAGTCTTACCGAGGGTGGTGATAGCTTTACTAGCTTTTCCTCTTAACTACTGAACTAGATGCAATGCTACCTAACAACCAGAAGGTTGTTAGGTTTAAATTCATATACTTTTACGACTTGGAAAAACTAGTTTTACTTTTGTTGACAGTTTAAAATCTGATTGGAATCAGAGCCCATAGTTAAACGTATTGATTCGCTCCTAGGTGCTCAACTACATCAAACGATTTATATTAGTTGTAGAATCTTCTATCATTTCTATCAACTTTTCACCATTAACTAAAATAATCGGTTTATCTAAAACATAGTTTTTTGCTTGCAGAGTAAATTCTCCAGTTGTAATAAAATACCCTTTTTCAGCCTTACAATCAATAATTGCACTATGAAACTTTTGAATATCTGGCCGGGTTACTTTATTTGTAATACTATAACGTATACATTCAGCAATAGCAAAACAGTTATCCTCATAAATCATTATGTCCTTTCCACCATCTCCAGTTGGAGGAGTAACATGTGCATCATATCCAATTAGTCGAAATAAATTACAAACATAATACTCAAATTGTCTGTGAGGCATCTTTCTTAACTCCTTTAAACCCCCTTGTCTACGTAAATCTCTACAACGTTCTTCTTTTTCTCTAATTTCCTTTTTTTGTTTTTGTTTCCTTCTAATAAAAATTACACCAATAATTATAATTCCGACTAACAACCAACTAATTAGCGATAAACTAGACAACCATATTATAAACTGATATATCACGGCAAATAGAAATAAACTTAAAAAGAATACGAAATAAAACAGCATGTTACTCTTTGTAACTCTTCTTCTAGCCAAAGAATTCACCTCATCTTTTTAGCTAGTATATCCAATATCATCCATATATCTACTTACATGTAGAAACATAAAATACGCTATTTCCCTTACTTTCTATTGAGGAGTTTTATTCATCAGCCTTTGCTTTTGAATATACAGATTGAAATTTCACTAAATTTTTTAGTAGGTAAATAAATAACACATCAATTTTAAAATATTCAAACACGGTCAGAAATTTAACCATTTACGACCATAATCCTTGTAAGCTAACCTGATCCCTTAAATTGGCTGAGAATCGCAATTTAAGAGCTTTGCTATAAAAATTGTTCTATTTTATGATTACTTAATGTCGTTCGAAAAAAATTAAATAAATGTTTGGAAAGGAGTTCTCATAAAATTATGAGCTCGATAGTAAAGAAAGGCATTGCTTTCATAAGCATAAGTATTCTATTGATATTAGCAGCTTGTCAGGGAGACACTGACAATAATAATTCAGAAGAAGATAATGCAGCAGCTGACATTTCAGAAATTGTCGGGATTGAACCAGGATCAGGCACCATGAACATCGCAGAGGAAACAGTTGAAGCATACAACTTGGACCTGGATCTATTACCAAGTACAGAACCGGCGATGATTACGGAATTGCAGCGTGCGATTGAAAATGAAGAACCAATTGTTGTTACCCTTTGGCAACCACACTGGATGTTTAGTGAATATGATTTGAAGTTCTTAGAGGACCCACAAGGAACACTGGGTGAATCGGAAAATATTCATACAATGGTCCGCCAAGGTCTTGAAGACGAGCATCCATCAGCATACAAGCTTTTGGACAACTTTTATTGGGAAGTTCCCGACATGAATGAAGTGATGGCGAAATTTGGGCAGAATGAGGACGTTGAACCACGAGAAGCAGCTGAAGAGTGGATTCAAGATAACCGTGACAAAGTTGATGCTTGGACAGAAGGCATTGAGCCAGTTGAAAATGAAACAATTGAGCTGGCCTATGTTAACTGGGATACAGAACTATCCTCAACAAATGTGGTTGCCCTCGTGCTTGAGGAATTGGGCTATACGGTGGAACTAACCCCACTTGATATGGGAATCGCATTTGAAAGTCTTTCTGTAGGGGAAGTAGATGGAATGTTAATCGCCTGGCTTCCTGTAGGTGCGGCTTCCTATGCGGAGCAATATCAAGATGAAATTGTTGACTTAGGGCCAAGTCTGGAAGGCGCTCAACAAGGATTTGTAGTACCAGAATATATGGAAATTGACAGTATTGAAGACTTGCCAACAAAATAAAACATGAAGTTTAGTAGTACATTTTCGGGAAACTGCAAAATTTGAACCACCTCAAACTACGGGAAAGATCGTAGTTTGAGGTGGTTTTGTTTCAGTGAAATTGCGCTAATTTTAGTTTTTATTTTAAAATGTAATCCAGCCGATTACTAACATTATGCTAATGATGTAATTCACATATCCTCATTATCTTTATCGTCATTTGTACTGTCGTTAAGAACTAAAGCAATATTATTATTGTTTATCAGCGTATCGAAATTTTGCTCCTTTTGTTCTTCTCCATAAAAAGCTTTGTTTAACTTTATATTTGCTTCTTCTGTTTTCGTTGGTTTTTTCTTCATAAATATCCCTCCTTAGTTAGTAGTGTTATTCCCTGAAAGTGTTGAGTTATGTATATAGAAATTTGGGTACACTTCATTTCTCAAGATGACGAAAACCTTTAGATTAGATTTATTTTGTCGGGTTGGTAAGTTGTTTATGGATATCCTCTCTTGATGCATTAAGTGAGATTGATTCTATCTTTAAAAATAATTTCTAAATAATAATAATAAATGAAATTTATTTCTAAAAAGACTTGCTATATAATTATCAAACAATTAAAATGAATTTAAGGAAGCGGTTTCATAGAGAGGTAATTTCCGTTTTCATAATTAAAAGGGAGGAAAAAAGAATGAAAAAGAAACTTTCATTTACATTAGTTACTGCTTTACTTTTAGTTGGTTTAATGGCTTGTAGTAGTGAGGATGAAGGAAATGCTACATCAGATGCTGGATCATCAGGAGAACTTTCAGGAGAAGTGACCATGTGGACTGCTTCTTTGGCGGGGGAGCCATTTGATAGTTATTTTGCTGATTTAGAAGCAGCATTTGAAGAAATGCATCCAGGAGTTGATGTCATCATAGAAGATATTCCACAAAATGAAATTGAACAAAAAGTACTTACTTCACTAACTGGTAATGATGTTCCGGACGTTGTGAACCTAGCGCCACGTTATATGATTAATATTGCTGCTCAAGGTGGGCTTCTAGAGTTGAATGACTTAGTAAGTGAAGAAGTCCAAAATGCTTATTTAGAAGGACCTTTTGAGGCAGGTTATTTTGAAGAAGACTTATATGCCTTACCTTGGTATTTAACAACTACGGTTAGCTGGTACAATAATGACCATTTTGAACAAGCTGGAATTACCGAAACACCTCAAACCACACAGGAGATTTATGATACAGCGAAGGCTATTACAGATGCAACAGGCAAGCCTTCTTACTATCAAATCATCAACCAAGGTGACACGGTAATCGAAAAGATGATTTCCATAGCGAATGGCGAACCGATTGTAGAAGAAGGAAAAACGTTATTAACTGAAAATGAAGAGATTCTTAAGTTCTTTACGCTAACACAAAAAATGTATGAGGAAGGCATTATGCCACAGGAAAATGCGGAAGGATCTTTCTCTACGGCACAAGAACTATTTATGGCTAATAATTTATCCCTCCTTGAAAGTGGCGTAACCTTCTTGGGACCAATTGAATCCGGTGCACCAGATGTATATGACGCATCAAAAGCTGGTCAACCATTAAATGACTTAGATGCACCAATGAACGTAGCTGTTATGAATTTCTCTATTCCATCGAAAACAGATAACCCAGATGCGGCAGTTGCATTGGCGGAATTTGTTACGAATGCAGAAAATCAATTAGAGTTTTCAAAAGTTGCTGGAACGGTACTTCCTTCGACAACAGAATCATTGGAAGATGAATATTTTACGAACCCAGGAGATTCTCCCAAAGCGTTGGGGATGTTAGAAGCCTCGACTTCTCTTGAACGTTCGAAGGTGTTAGTTCCACCGGTAGAAAATTCTTCTGAGCTTTATGAAATTGTTAAAATGGCATTTGTGAAAAATATCCAGGGTGATATAACTCCTGAAGAAGCCTTACAGGAAATCTCAGAAAAATGGGATGCATCCTTTGAAAAAGCTGGTTTAACACCAACATTCTAATACATTACAAAATTGAAGAGACTAGCAACCTTTTGCTAGTCTCTAAATTCAGGAGGGATACGAATGAGTAGACATCCTTTCTCCAAAAAGAGTCTAACAGCAGCTATTACACCTTGGTTATTCTTACTTCCATCAATTGTGATTCTAGTAACGTTTTTAGCAATACCAATTATAGAGGCGTTTCAATGGAGTTTTCTAGATTATAAGATTATTGCAGATACAAGTGAATTTGTAGGTTTTGCTAATTTTAAAGAGATATTCTCAGACGAAATGTTTTGGATGGCATTTGTGAACACAATCTTATATGTTGCCATTGTTCTTCCATTAAACATATTTCTTCCTATGATTTTAGCTGTTCTAGTTAATCAAAAAATACGCGCTGTTGGGGCTTTTCGGGTGCTTTATTATTTACCTGTTGTAACGCCGATTGTTGTAGCCGCATTAATGTGGAAAATGCTTTATTCCCAGGATGGTACGGTATCTAACTTTTTGGTAACACTAGGGATTATCGATTCTCCAATGAATTTTTTAACGAATACAACAACTGCACTTATCGCGGTCGCATTTATTACCGTTTGGAAAGGGCTTGGTTACTACATGATTATGTATCTAGCAAATCTACAATCTATTCCAAAACAAGTGTACGAATCAGCTAGTATTGATGGTGCGAATGGCATACAACAATTCTTTAAGATTACGGTACCGATGATGGTTCCTTCCATGACATTGGTTTCTGTTCTAACTATTATTAACGGATTGAAAGTCTTTGAAGAAATAGCTCTGACAACAAATGGAGGGCCAGCTGGGGCTACTACTACGCTTGTTATGTATATTTATGATAAGTTTATGAATTTGGATGTTTCGATTGCTTCTGCTGCTGGGCTAGTATTATTGCTGTTAGCCATTATCGGATCGCTCATTCAAATGAAGCTAACAAGTGGTCGTGAAGATGATTTAAAGGCTTAAAAAGGAGCTGAAAGAAAGTGAAAGCAAAGGCACAAACAAAGAAAATTATCCTATATATTGTCATGCTTGCAATTTGTGTCGTAACGGTTGGTCCGTTTTTATATACATTATTTATTGCGTTAAAACCCGCAACACAAGGAATTTATGATGGATTATTACCTGCTAATCCAACGTTTGCAAATTTTGTCGATGCCTTTTATAAGACGGATTTCTTACGCTACCTTTTAAACACTGTCATTGTAACTGGGATTGCAGTACCGTTTAACTTATTATTCAGTAGTATGGCTGGGTATGCACTTGCACGAATGAATTTTAAAGGAAGAAGTATTGTCCTTACGCTTATCATCTCTACGATGACCGTTCCCTTCCAATTATATATGGCACCTCTATTTCAGATCGCAGGTGAGCTTGGGTTGCGAAACAGTTATGTAGGTTTAGCTGTGCTACAGATTTCAACTGCATTTGGTATTTATTTTATGCGTCAAGCATTCTTGACTGTTCCTAAAGAATTGGAGGAGTCTGCTTATCTGGACGGTGCTAATCGATTTCAAGTATGGTGGAAAGTTGCTATGCCACTTGTGAAACCAACCCTAATTTCATTAGCCATCTATACGTTTACCTTTACATGGGGAGATTATTTATGGCCACTCATCAACACAACAGAAAGCAGCATGTATACATTATCAATTGCGTTAGCGCAAATGTCACAAAACTTTGATGGGGGAAATTTAAAACTAATAAGTGCTGCTTCCATCTTAACTACGATACCTAGTCTACTCATCTTTATTTGGTTGCAGAAATACTTTATTTCCGGACAAACAGATGGAGCAGTTAAGGGGTAAGCGCACAATAAAATTTGGCCAGGTCACTATAACGTGATCCGAGTTTGTAAGGAGAGGTACAATGAGAGATTTTATCGCATTTGACATAGGTGGTACGTTAATCAAATACAGTGTTCTCAAAGAGAATGGCAGTATTATTTATAAAAATGAAGTCCCTACAGAAGCAGATTTAGGGGGATCAGCAGTGATCGATAAAGTGAAAAAGATTGGAGATGAACTGCTTCAATCTTATCCTATTACTGGAATCTGCATTAGCACGGCTGGCCAGGTGGATTCTAAAAAAGGGGAAATACTATATGCCTCTTCCCTCATTCCAACGTATACCGGTATGCAAATCAAAAAAGAATTGGAAACCTATTTTCAATTACAGGTAGAAGTGGAGAATGATGTGAACTGTGTGGGATTAGCAGAATCTTGGATTGGAAAAGGAAAAGATGTTAAAAGCTTGTTCTGCCTCACAATTGGAACAGGGATTGGCGGGAGTTATATTATCGACAATAAGCTGCACAGTGGCCATAGCTTTAGTGGTGGGGAGATTGGTTATATTCCAATTGAAGGAAGTCAATTTGAAGAACTTGCTTCAACAAGAACCCTCGTAAAAAATGTGGCAAAGCAAAAAGGCTTTCCTGAGGATAAGCTTAATGGAAAGGATATATTTGAATTAGCATTGAATGGAGATGAGGTTTGCATAAGAGAAATTAATCAGCTTGTGTATTACTTATCAAAGGGAATTGCAACGATTGCCTATATGATGAATCCAGAAATGATTGTGATTGGTGGTGGAATCACCAATCAAAAGGAATATCTTTATCCGCTTATTATGAAGCAATTAGAGAAGGATCTTATCCCTGCACTACTAGATAAAACGAAAATTGAAATTGCAGGGAATTTAAATGATGCAGGAATGGTTGGTGCATTACGGCATTTCCTACTTCAAGAATCTTTGCAACCTTTCAATCGGATTACGACGATGATTGAATCAAATAAACATAAATTAACCAAAGGCGAAGCGACTATCGCAAAATATGTAACGATGAATTTAAGCGACGTACCTAATCATACCATTTCTCACATGGCCGACAAAATCAATGTTTCCGAATCGATGATTACGAGATTTTGCAAGAAGCTTGAAATTGGTTCCTACAATCAGCTGCGTATGATGGCAAAAGAAGCAACGATTGGAACAAGGCTTCACGATAAAACAGAGAATTCTAGTCTAGTAGAAATTAAAGAAGACTATATTAACATCCTGAATAAAATCGATACGTTAAACCAATCAGTTGATTTTGCAGAAATTGGGTCGCAACTTAGACTCGCGAAACGCATTATTTTATACGGATCTGAGGAAAAGGAATATGTGATGAATCAACTCAAGTATAAAATGATGGAACTTCACATACCTGTTGACGTTTTTTCGAATCGCTATCAAATGGATCGCTCTGTTCACTTACTGGATCAGCACTGCTTAGTAGTAGGATTAAGTATTTCAGGATTTAACTCAAATGTACTAAAAATGCTTGAAGCTGCTAGGAAGTGCAATGCAACCACGATTGGAATAACTAGTCAGCAGGATTCACCGATAACAGAAAGAACGGATATTACGTTTTTTATCCCTTCTGGCAATGATGTGGGAAAAGTTAGTCATTCGATTCGTGAAGTATCCTTATTCTATTTACTTGATACTTTTTTAAAAGAAATACAACCATTGAAAAAGACGCAAGTGATGTAAGGAAGAGGTGTGTAAATGAGAATCATCTATACTCCAATTGACGAACGACCTTGTAATACGCATGTTGTAGAACGAATCGCAGCCACAGCGAAGGATATTGATTTATTGTTACCCCCGAAGACACTGTTTGGATTTAAAAAACAACCTGCCGATACAGATGGGATGTGGCAATGGATACAGCGTGTAGCTCCCGAGATAGATGCGATTATTCTTAGTATCGATATGCTTGTCTATGGTGGTTTACTCCCGTCTCGTATTCATTATTTGTCGGAGGGAGCCGTTGAGAAATGGGTAGAAAGGTTACGAAATTTCCATCAACAGTATCCAGCATTACCTATCTATGCGTCTAATATGATTATGCGCACTCCTAAGTATAGCTCTAGTGATGAAGAACCGACCTATTATGAGGAGTGGGGAAGAGAAATTTTCCTACATGCTTATTTGGAAGACAAACAAAATGTTAGTGGATTAACGGATGACGAAACGGCTGAACTTATAGCAATACAGCAAAAACTCCCAAAGCAATATGTGGAGGATTATGAAAATCGCCGAAGCTTTAACCTACAAATTAACCAATCTATGTTGGACTTAGTTAAAGATGGCGTTATTAGCTTTCTAGCTATTCCACAGGATGATAGTGCGGAATATGGTTACACGGCAAGGGATCAAGCTATTGTCGTAGCAAAACGTGAACAGCTTAGGCTTTATCATAACGTTCATATTTATCCCGGTGCAGATGAGGTCGGTGCAACTCTACTCACACGAATTTATAATACCTATCATCAGAAACGGCCAAGGATTTATCCAATTTGGAGTAGCATATTAGGTCCTCAGATTATTCCAATGTATGAGGATCGCCCTTTTGCTGAGAGTCTTAAGGCACATGTTTTAGCCAGTGGTTGTCAGCTGGTTGATCAAGCTGAAGAAGCCGATATAATTCTCGCTTATAATACACCAGGTCGCGTGATGCAAGAAGCTTGGGACCAAGGTAAGAAGGATATAACGTATTCTAGCTTTCGAAATTTATTACATTTCGTGGATCAGATTGCTTCTTATGTAAAGGAAGGCAAAAAAGTGGTTGTAGCAGATTCTGCATATGCAAATGGTGGTGATTCTCAGCTTATTACACTGTTAGATGAATCTGGAATTTTAGATAAATTACTTTCTTATAAAGGATGGAATACAAATTGTAATACGCTTGGTACAACGATTGCCCAAGGAGTCATTGGGATGGGGGGCGACCAAACTGTAATCCAACAAAACTTAATTTATCATTTGTTAGATGATTATTTTTATCAAGCCGAAATTCGTATGGAAATGCTAGCGGATTTTCTTGCCGCACATCATTTATCGTATTTTGATTTAAAAGATAAAGCAAACCTTGTAAATGAGGAACGAAATAAGCGTTTGTGGAGACGTTATAACGATTTATTGATGAATAGCTTTAAGGGATTGAAAATTGAAATGCTAAAAACGTATGCACCGTGGAACCGGATGTTTGAATGTGGTATAGAACTGGAAACGAAAACTACTTAATTTCCGAGTCAATCGTTTAGTTATAGAAAGGAGTTGACATGATGAAAAAGGAAGCGGCAGAAGTCATTGTTGTCGGAGGAAGTCTTGGTGGATGCATCGCTGCATTGTCGGTAGCAAAAATGGGGTTATCCGTTATTTTAACGGAGGAAACCGATTGGGTCGGCGGACAATTGACAAGTCAAGCGGTTCCTCCTGATGAGCATCCTTGGATTGAGGAGTTCGGTTGTACCGCTACTTATCGTGCTTTTAGAAATCGTGTACGAGCTTATTATAAACAGAACTATGCCTTAACCGAAAAGGCGATGAAGGAAGAACGATTGAATCCCGGTAATGCATGGGTTAGTCGCCTTTCACATGAACCAAAAGTTGCCTTACAGGTACTTCAGGATATGCTAGCTCCTTATGTAAACAGTGGGAAAATACGTATCCTGTTAAATCATAAACCTATCGATGCTCAAACAAGTAGAGACAAAATTGAATCTATAGTTATTCGAAATCATGTAAAGGGAGAGTTAATAGAACTTACTGGAAGCTACTTTTTAGATGCTACGGAGTGCGGCGACGTCCTCCCGCTTGCAGAGGTAGAATATGTGATTGGTGCTGAGTCCCAGAAGGAAACGGGAGAGCCACATGCACCTTTACAAGCAGATTCGAAAGATGTACAGGCTATTACACATGTGTTTGCAGTCGACTATATTAAAAACAGAAATTTTATCATTGAAAAACCTGAACAATATGACTTTTGGAAGCAGTATATCCCAAGTTATTCGAAATGGCCATTGCTTAGTTGGTATGCCGTTAATTCTTTGGATACAAGTACGATGAAGAAGTTCACGTTGTTTCCTAACGAACAGGATATTCCAGCTCTTTTTACGTATCGAAGGGTGCTAGACGTTACGCACCTAATAGATTCAATATATGACGGTGATGTGTCACTGATAAATTGGCCGCAAAATGATTATTTTTTAGGTTCAATTATTGATGTTACGGAAGAAGAGCGAGAAACGCATCTAAAAGGCGCAAAGCAGCTAAGCCTGTCTCTATTATATTGGTTGCAAACCGAGGCACCAAGATTGGATGGCGGGAAGGGTTATCCAGGTTTACGATTACGTAAGGATGTTGTAGGGACAGAAGATGGACTTGCTAAATATCCTTATATTCGTGAGTCGCGTAGAATAAAGGCGCAATATACGATAACAGAGAATGACGTAAGTAAAGAGTTAAGAGAAGGCATTCGCACCTATCCGGATAGTGTTGGCGTAGGAAGCTATCACCTTGATTTACACCATACGACTGTCTCAAATCGCACGTTTTATATTCCTAGCCACCCATACGAAATCCCGATTGGTGCATTGATTCCGTTGCGCGTAACAAATCTATTACCGGCATGTAAAAATATTGGAACCACCCAAATCACCAATGGATGTTACAGGCTCCACCCTACTGAATGGAATATTGGAGAAGCAGTCGGATATTTAGCCGCATACGCCATTGCAAATGAGGTTGAACCAAAGGAAGTTAGACAAAACTCGAAGCATTTACAAGCTTATCAGCAGTTGTTAGTAGAAAAAGGTATCGATCTACATTGGCCAGATGAGATGGAATTCTAAAAAAGAAAGGATATTAATACGTTGTTGAATCGAACGAAGAAAACCTTTCATAGCAGTATTTTGAAACAGGACTATGAATACTACGTTTTAACAGCAGACGAGGTAACAGAGGAAGCTTATCTACTATATGTTCAGGACGGGAAAGATTATTTAGAACTTGGAGAAATAGGGAATGCATTCCAAATTTTAATGGAAAAACAACCAGAGATAGCTAGGAAGTTAGTTTTTGTACTTGTGCACCCAGGGAATTCAATGGACAGATGGAACGCCTACCATCATGAGGGGAAAGATTTTAACGCGTACATCACCTTTATGACAGAAGAATTTTTGCCAGAAGTGGAATTAGTGATCGGTAGGAAAATAGTCCGTCGCGGTCTTCTAGGGGATTCATTAGCGGCAAATATATCGTTACATATTGCAAGAATGAATCCAGAGACATGGACACACCTCTTGTTACAATCGGCAGCTGTTTCCCCAAAGGATATTGTAATGGTAGAACAATTGAAACAAGTGCAATGGCGCGTTTATCAAACCGTTGGAAAATACGAAGACGAATATGTTTCGTTAATTACAAATGAAAACTTATATATTTTAACTCGAAACCGGGAATTACACGAAATGTTAGTAAAAAAAGGTGCACGAATTGTATATTCCGAGCAGGAAGAGAAACATGAATGGAGTTTTTGGAAGTTGGATTTAGTAGACGCGTTAGAGTTTTTCCTTTTTACTTCTTAGTTAGTTTATTGAAGTTTGGTCTGGTATGATTTCACGCTTAGCTCGAACTTCAAACTATTTACATCTTTAAGGAGGTGATGTATTCGCTTGTTTTGTACGTTTGATTAGAGATAAATAAATAAATAGAAAAATTCCATCAAAGTAATAGGTTGCTAATAAATTTTTGGAGGCAAAGAAAATGAGAAGATGGTTTAGTATGTTACTGACTATTGTTTTGTTTTTGACGTTAGCAACCCCAATTCAAGCAGCACCTGGGAAAGGCCTTGAGAAGGTCCTTTCTAATCTTGTGAAAAATGAAAATATTAAAGGGCGTGTGCTTTGGTATGATTTATCCGCAAACATTCACAACCTAGATACACCTGAAAAGGTAGCAAATATTGTGGAAAAAACAGCGAATGCGAATATCGACACCATTGTTTTAGATGTGAAGAATTATACTGGTTTTGTTGGCTATGATAGTGACATTGCGCCACATATGAGTACAGCTGAGATTCCCGATTATGGCGATTTTCCAGCTGGTTATGATTTACTGGAAACAGTTCTTGATGAAGCAGATAAGTACGGTTTGGAAGTTTTAGCGAATATCAATGTTTTCTCAGAAGGAAACAACACGTATAAAGATGGTCCAGCTTTCGATAATCCAGAATGGCAATCCCATTTCTATACGGCCGTACAAATCGTAGAAGCAAAAAATGGAGTGACATTGCCATTGGATGGGGTGAATACAGAAAGAGGAGAGAACCAAATCATTTTATTTACACCTGATGAATATGATGTTTCTCCTTCCAATCGCTGGGGAGTTGAAGTTCAAGTTGTTGATGGCGTAATCACTCAAATCGAAGATAGAGTTGCGACGAATGGAGAGGCTTTAGAAATCCCGGAAAATGGTGTCGTGTTATCTGCACATGGAGAAGCAAGAAATTGGGTATTGGAAAATCTGCAGGTTGGTGATACTGTTGCATATGAAGAGTCTGAAACGAGGATTATTCCAGCTTCAGAATATCCATCTTTTTCCGTTTTTGTGAATCCAGTCCGTGAAGATGTCCGTAACTATGAATTGAGTATTATAGAAGAGCTAATCACAAACTATGATTTAGACGGTATTGTGCTTGATAGAGCAAGATATTCAAATGAACATGCTGACTTTAGTGATTTAAGTCGTGATAAATTTGAAGAATATATTGGTGCGGAAGTGTCTAATTGGCCAGAAGATATCTATGAAATCCAGTTAGATGGAACAGAGCAGACAATCGTTGAAGGACCGTTGTATAAAGAATGGATCGAATTCCGTGCACATAATATCCAATCTTTCTTCAAAGATGCAGAAGATCTCATTCTTTCCTATGACGATGATTTATTGTTTACCACCTATGTTGGTTCTTGGTATCCACTCTACTATAATGAAGGTGTAAACTGGGCGAGTAAAGATTACAAGCCAGAGTATGATTGGGCTAGCGAGGACTACCATAAAACGGGTTATGCTGAATATCTCGACTTTCTCATGACCGGTAATTACTATTATGATGTAAGTATTGAAGAATCGGATGCTTCCGGCTTACCGTATTGGTATAGTGTCGAAGGGTCTGCACAGCTAGTAATGGAAGTAGTAGATTATGCTGCACCAGTATATGGTTCCCTCTATCTTCAACAATATGAAGGAGATCCGGAACAATTCCGAAAAGCAATCCGAACTTTAGAAGATAACACGCATGGCATAATGTTATTCGACTTAGTATATCTAGAAATGTATGGTTGGTGGGATATTATAGAAGAAGAGTTTGCTAATGATACGAAAGCACCGCATCAGATTCCTGGGTTATTGAAAATGATTCGTGCGGATAAGTAATGAAGGAAATAGTTAGATTAATGTAGCACCTGGAGAAAAGAGAAAACCTCAATTGGTGGAATGTTTCGTTTTGAATTCCGCTGATTGAGGTTTAAAATATTTATGTATTACTATTCTCTACCTTTTAACATAGGTTTTTTTGATAAATATCTTCTGTAGGTCTTAAGTTTATTTGTTTTTAATAAGAGATGGAAGTAAAAGTACAAATAGCTATTCCCAACAACTCAAATCAGACTCATTGGGAATAGCTCCTATAAAAGACACTTAATCCATACTACCGAACAGTTCGTGATGTGGTTGGTGCTATGCTATCAGACAAATCTGCTGCATTTTCCTTCTTTCTTGCAAACAAGAAATAGGACGCAATCGTTATACCTACAATTAATAAAGTAAGTATCGCCTGTAATCGCAAGGATTCCATGAAGAACATTGCGATATAGATTCCTGCGATGCAAATAATTGTCGCATAGGTGAGATAAGGAAACAGCCACATTTTAATTTGTAGTGCATCCGGATTTTCAAGTTCGAGTTTTTTCCGCATTCGTAAATGTGAGAAGGCAATCACTAGATAAACGAAAAGGGCAACAGCACCTGAAGAGTTTACAAGAAATAAAAAGAGTTTGTCAGGTGAAATGTAACTAAAGATAACTGCAATATATGAAAAAAGTGTACTGAATAGAATCGCTCTTGCAGGTACGCCATTTTTGCTCAATTTTAAGAATGCTTTCGGCGCTTCACCTTTCTTTGCCATTCCATATAACATACGAGAGTTGGCATATAATGCTGAGTTTAAGCAAGAGAGTACGGCAGTTAATACAACAAAGTTCATGATTTGGGCAGCAGCTGGTATACCTACATAATCGAGAACTGCGACAAATGGACTGACTAGTATATTAGCCGAGTTCCATGGTAATAACGTAACTACGAGTGCAATAGAACCAATATAGAAAATGAGGATTCTCCAAATGACACTATTTGTGGCGATACGTACAGATTTCGCTGGGTGCTCCGATTCTCCTGCTGCAATCGCAACAATTTCAGTTCCCATGAAAGAAAAAATTACGACGACTATTCCCATTAAAACCGCGCTAAAACCAGTTGGTAAAAATCCGCCATTACTGAATAGATTTGACGTTCCCGGGGCGCTGACTCCAGGATACCAGCCAAATATAACAGAGAGCCCAAGTACAAGGAATAATCCAATACTTACAACTTTAATAAGTGCAAACCAGTACTCAAATTCTCCAAATGACTTAACGGAAAATAGATTTGTAATAGTAAGTAGAACGGTTAATATTAGTGCCATTAACCAAAGTGGAAAGTCAGGAATCCAGTAGTTCATAATAGCTGCGCCAGCAATTGCTTCAATTGCAATAACAACAACCCAAAAGAACCAATATAACCATCCAATTGTAAAACCAGCCCATGGCCCAATGGCTTCGCTTGCATAAGTAGAAAATGAGCCACTTGTTGGGTAGGCCGCTGCCATTTCACCAAGCATCCTCATAACGAGTACAACAATTAATCCTGCAAGTGCATATGAAATGATTGCTCCAGGACCAGAGGAATTAATAACAGCACCACTACCTATAAATAATCCTGCCCCAATTACCCCAGCAATAGAGATCATACTAATGTGTCGGATTTTTAAATCTGATTTTAGCTCGCCTTGCTGATTACTCATTTAATTTCCTCCTTGAAATTTACAATAATCCATCTTTTTAACGTTTAAGCGCTTACATTATGTGGATTTAAATTGAAAATATTTACGTTAATTATATATAAATTTTGATAAAATGACGATAGACAAACTGTAAGAGGGTAAGAAATAAAAATATACTAAATGTAAACATGGACCAATAGGGGGGAACTGCCTGTAAATCCTGATTCAAGGACCATCTACGGTACCCTCATTTATGGGGGAAAGGGACATTGCCCCTAATGTTACTCTTACTCTATCCCCTAAGCTCTGACACTTTTAATTGATATTTCTATCACAGATATACTCGCCAAAAGGAAATGGACACTTTACAAAAATCTGTAAATTGCTACTATAGTAATAGATATAATTCAAATGACAGGAATGATCTTACTTGAGCTTAGAGAGAAAGAATCCTTACTATGTACAGTTCTATCAAATGATAAAGCAAATGATTTTTGAGGGGAAAATTAAACCTGGTGAGCGCATTAATGAAACACAATTCGCAAAAGAATACAATGTAAGCAAGAGTCCGATAAGAGAAGCGATAAGAATCCTTGAAAAGGAAGGTCTGTTAGTAGTTGATCGATCTAAAGTGATTGTTTATAAGCCTACATTAAAAGATGTTGAGGATATTTACTATTGCCGAATGGCATTAGAATCCTTTGCAGTCAAACGAACAACCAGCATAGCGAGTGATCAAGAACTTCAGCAAATAGAAGCAATCCTTGATGAAACGGAAGCTGCTATTAACGCCAATGAGGATGCGAATACAATTATCGCTCTGAATGAACAATTTCATCACTACATTCTTAATTACTCTCAAAATCCTCGCTTACTAAAACAAGTTAATGATTTAAAAGGACTGATTAATTACTATCGGATTTTGAATTTTAAAGGTGATCAACGAGCGGAAGAGATATTAAAACAGCATCGACAAGTATTTCGTTATATAAAAGATAGAAATGAATCGAAAGCTGCTGAAGAAATGATTCAGCATTTGGAAATGGATGTGGAGCATCTTTTGGAAATTTTCTCAGGTTCCACAGAAATTGCAAATCTATTAGATCAAAAATAATGGAAAGAGCTAAAACTGTATTCTTTAGGGATGCAGTTTTTTCATTCCAAGAAATTTTAAAATACTATTGCAAAGAGACAGAATTTATTATATAGTTTGTTTTAATACAAACAGTCGACCGACGACTTTTGATTAAATTTCGTTTAGGAGGCATATCAAATGAAGAAATTTCAGATCGCAGCCATTCCTGGAGATGGGATTGGTAAAGAAGTTGTTCCTGCTGCTATCGATATTTTGGAAGCGGTATCAGATTTGCATGGAGGATTATCCTTTGAATTCACGGACTTTCCGTATAGCTGTGAATACTATTTGGAACATGGTGTCATGATGCCTGACGATGGGGTGGAGCGATTAAAAGATTTTGATTCCATCTTCTTGGGGGCCGTTGGTAATATTAAACTCGTGCCAGACCATGTTTCACTATGGGGACTTTTAATTAAGCTTCGCCGTGAGTTTGAACAAGTAATTAATATTCGGCCTGCCAAAATTATTCGTGGTATAAAGTCTCCATTAGTTAACCCAAAGGACTTTGATTTAATTGTTGTTCGAGAAAATAGTGAAGGTGAGTATAGTGAGGTTGGTGGAAGGATTTTTCGCGGAGAAGACGAAATTTCGATCCAGAATAATATTTTTTCCCGAAAAGGGACGGAACGTGCGATGCGCTATGCATTTGACTTGGCATCTAAACGGAAGAAACATGTAACAAGTGCAACAAAGTCAAACGGAATTGTCCACACGATGCCATTTTGGGATGAAGTTTTTGAGGACGTTGCTAAAGAATATCCAGACATCCAAACAGATTCCCAGCATATCGATGCCCTTGCAGCTTTCTTTGTTACGCGTCCAGAAAAGTTTGATGTTATTGTAGGTAGTAACTTATTTGGTGATATTCTAACTGATATTGGTGCTGCCATCATGGGAAGTGTTGGAATTGCTCCGGCTGCCAATATTAATGTAAATGGAAAATACCCATCCATGTTTGAACCTGTTCATGGATCAGCTCCAGATATTATTGGAAAGGGAATCGCTAACCCGATTGGCCAGATCTGGACAGCTAAAATGATGCTTGACCATATGGGAGAAGAAGAGATTGGAACGGTTCTTTTAGATGTGGTGGAAAGTGTTACAAATGATGGAATTATTACTCCAGACATTGGAGGAAAATATACAACGCAGGAAGTTACAGCGGAGATAATTAATCGTTTGAAGGCTAAGGCTTAATACTATAGAAACTATACTTAACATTATAATTTTATAATGGACCTGAATAAAAGGGGCTTAGAATATATATTCTAGTCCTTTTTATTTTGCCTTAAATGGGTCAGCTACAAAAATAAATATTATAAACGGTTTGATACTAACTTAACCTCTGCAAATTAAGCTAGATTTTGACCACATAAATGACGAAATCCTAGTAAGTATATTTACCTAATGTAAATTTCGGGTGAACAGAACATAAGAACTATAAAAAATGCTATAATTCTACATATTAAATGATTTTTGTACCACACAATTGTCTCACTATTATTGTATGGTACTTCTAGGACTAATAGGCAATAGATTAGGGAGTATAGCAGGGGGAGAAAAGTTTTTACTATTATATAAAACAAAAGGGTGAGGGAATGGACAACAATTTAATGGAAGGTCAATCGAATCATGGTGAAGCAATAAATTCCGATTTATTTTTTCGTTCTTTGTTTACGTATAATCCTGATATCGTTTTTTTTGCAGATAAAGAAGGGGTTATTGCATCAGTGAATGAGGGATTTACGGCTACACTTGGTTATTCAAAAGATGAAATTGCATTATATCCATTGGAAGAACTGCTCTTAGAAAGTGAAGTAGCTAAGTTTAGGATAATATTTAATAGTGCTCTATCAGGAAAAATTGAACATGATAATACTGTTATCGTCCAGAAAAATGGTGCACCACTAGAAGTGGAAATACATATTATCCCAGCAATAGCTGAAGGAAGGACGATTGGTATATTCGGGGTATTTAAAGATCGTACAGAATTGAATAACGCAAAGTACGAACTGACTGAATCTGAATTAAAGTTTAGAAGTCTCGTTGAAGAATCTAGCTTTGGCGTTTTTATTATACAAAATGGAAAATTAGTTTACGGAAACCCGAGATTATCTGAAATTGTTGGATTACGGGTATCAAATACTAGCCGGGATTTTAATATTTACCATTATATCGATCCAGAAGATCAGGCTATATTTCAATCCATAATTGATAATTTAATGGATGGGGAGGAAAGCATTGAGCAATCCATCAAAATGATTCAAGAAGACGGGAATCGGATAGATGTAGAATTCCGTGTGAAGAAAGTTTTATACCACAATTATTCAACGATTATCGGTACAATTATTGATATCACGGAACGTAAAAAAGCGGAGGAGTTGAATAACTTTTTGGTCTATCATGATGCATTGACGGAGCTCCCAAACCGTAGATTTCTGAATGAGAAAATCGAACAGGAAATAATTATCAGTCAAACGCTGCAAAAGCGATTTGCGCTCATGATTTTAAATTTAGACCGTTTTAAGTATGTGAATGATACGTTAGGTCATTCGATTGGTGATGAGCTGCTTAAAAAATTCTCGCACAGATTAAAAAATCAGCTTGGGGAAGAGGCAGTTCTTACGAGGGTAGACGGAGACGAATTTGTTATTTTATTACCAGATATCACTAATACAGATCAGGTCATAGATTATGCAAAAACGTTGATTCAATCAATCGAACAGCCATTTCACATCGACAATTACGAACTCTTCGTTTCTACTAGTATTGGAATTAGCTTTTTCCCAATTGATGGAGAGGATTACGAGACAATTGTAAAACATGCCAATTCCGCCTTGTACAGGGCTAAAAGCAAAGGAAATAACAACTATCAAATTTATACCTCCTCATTGGATGCAGAAACGTATAAAAGCTTTACACTTGAGACAGATCTTAGAAAGGCATTGAAGCTGAATCAGCTGGAATTGTACTACCAGCCTAAAATATGTACAAACACGAATCAGATTATCGGTGCAGAAGCTTTAATTCGCTGGAATCATCCAGAATGGGGAATGGTAAATCCCAATGAATTTATCCCTTTTGCAGAAGAAACGGGACTTATTGTTGAGATAGGCAAATGGATTAAAGAAACAGTGTGTACCCAAAATAAGGCATGGCAAGATAATGGGCTGCCAGCTATTCCTATCTCTATCAATCTTTCCGCACATCGTTTTATGGAGAAAGAGATTCTTGCTGATATCTCAAATATTTTACAAAAGACGCAACTTGACCCGAAGTACCTAGAGATTGAAATACTTGAATCTTCTCTTCTGGATAATGAAACGATGATACTAGCTATTTTGGATGAATTTAAGAAGATGGGCATTCGGGTTTCATTAGATGATTTTGGTACAGGCTACTCATCACTTTCTTACTTGCAGAAATTTAAAGGGCGAATCGATACATTAAAAATTGATCGTACATTTATTAATGGGTTAAGTCGCAAGGATTCTGACTCAACCAATTTTATTACGAAAATGATTATTGATTTAGCGCAACATCTTCATATGGATGTTGTTGCTGAAGGGGTGGAAACCAACGAGCAGCTGGAGGTGTTAAAGGAACTGAACTGTAACGCGATTCAGGGCTATATATTTTCAAAGCCAGTTCCGGCAGAGGAGTTTGCTGCACTCTTACAAAATAGTAAAATCAAAGTAGAAACAGCACCCAAAGAAGAAGTGAAGGTAACTGAAAACAGAAGAAAATATTTCAGAATCGATCTTGATGTTCCATTAAAAGCATCGATGACACTTACGCGTATTCTAGGAAGAAATGTTGAACTTGGAAAAGCAGAAGTACTTATTGAAGACATAGGATTAGGCGGTCTTCGCTTTTTATCCGATATAAGGTTAACTGTCCATCAAGACATCGTTTTAGAATTTGAAGTGGAGATCTTAGGGAACACAGTTAAATTGCAAGGTGCAGTTGCCTGGATGAATGAAATAAGCTATGGGATTTACCAGTATGGAATTGAATTTTTATTCCATGATAATGCTCAGGCTGATTTAACGCAAATAATTAATAGACTTGCTATTGCATTAAGAAAAAATCCTTCTCCTCCTGATTCTAGTTTTGTGAAAGTAAATAAGTTTCATTTTTTTAATGTTAAGAAGTGAGAATAGAAGAATCTAAAGCAGCTGTTGCATAGGTAGATTGGAATGAAGTGAATGTAGACTTTGGAAATTTCCTATCCTTTCCTTTAGCGGCCTTAAGGATAAGTTACATAACTACCAACTATAATTGAAAAAGTTTCCGCTCATTATTTTGATGAACGAAAACTTTTTCGGTAACTTGGTAAGTTTAGCTTTCCTGCAAAAAAAAGATAATAGACATATAGTAACCGCCCGCTTGGAATAAATTGACATCGAATTGGGTTAAACTACCAACAAAACTACTAGATATATTTTAAAAATTTCAAAAAAATAGTAAACCTGTCCGATTGTTTTAATTCTTTTCCATTGATACTCTATAATTGAAGTTACAATAATTTTACGAGGAGGAGTAAAATGACAGACAGGAAAAGAGTATGGTTTGAAAATGCCGAACGTAAACTTGACCCTGGCTTAGTGGAACAATTACGACATTCTCGAAAAGTAACCAATCAGGAATCCAACAACAAGGAAATCCCCATTATCGTTTATTTGAAAAGGAATTGTGACCAAGGAAAAAAAGACGACCTCTTAAAAGTATGCAATGCTGACTCCAACAACAAGCTAGGTAGAGAACTCCGAAGTATAAATGCGATGCAAGGACATCTAACACCAGATCGAATAAAGGAAATTAAAGACCATGAAGCAGTAGATCGGATTTTTTATGATCGGATTGTAACTTCCTTTATGGATATTGCCAGTGAGCAAACAGGAGCTGTGAAAGTAAAAGAAGAGCTTGGTTTGACTGGTAAAGGCGTTACGATTGCGGTAATAGATACAGGTATCCATCCACATGAAGATTTAACGAATCCTGAAAATCGAATTATAGCTTTTCAAGACTTCATAAACGGAGAAAGTGAAGCCTATGATGATAATGGTCATGGCACCCATTGTGCTGGTGATGCAGCTGGAAATGGAAGCCTCTCTAATGGAAAGTATGTGGGGACAGCCCCGGAAGCTTCTCTTATTGGATTAAAGGTTTTAGATGAGCAAGGGAGCGGGAGATTATCCACCATTATTGAAGGCTTGGAATGGTGCATCGATCATAAAGAAGAGCACAATATTCGTATAATCTCACTTTCGCTTGGAGCTCCTGCCTATGAATCTTTTAGGGATGATCCATTATCATTAGCTGCTCAAACTGCGTGGCATGAAGGCATTGTTGTATGTGCTGCTGCTGGAAATAGTGGACCTGCTGCAGCAACTATCAGCACTCCTGCAATCGACCCATTTATTATTACAGTTGGGTCAACGGATGATCAGAACACATTAGAGCGCACAGATGATGTTATAGCAGATTATTCTAGTAGAGGGCCCACAATTGATACGTTTGTTAAACCGGACATTTATGCGCCGGGTACAAATATTATTTCCTTGCTAGCTCCGGGTTCTGCTCTTGAATCTGAACTACCAGAGATGGTTGTCGATGAAAGTTATATTCAACTTTCTGGTACATCTATGGCAACCCCAATTTGTGCGGGTATCATTGCTCTAATGCTGGAAGCCAATCCGAATCTAAGTCCCAATGATATAAAAAGCATTTTAAAATCGACATCTCACCCAACACTTGATGATGTATGGGGATATATTGAAGCGGAGAGTGCTGCACGTATGGCACAGAATTATTTAGCTCCGGCTGAGGCTGTTCAGGAAAGTTAATTAAGAAAAGGGAGGACAAATCGTTTTCCCTTTTTTCTATGTCTATCACTTGCCATAAAGGAATTTATGCAAGGTCTTTAGAAGCACTACGAATCTCTCTTATTTCCACACATTTCTTTATCTTGCAATTTACAGTCATTTAATAGATTTCCCCTATAATTAAAGATAAATACGATAAAGGGAGAGGTTCAAATCATGATAAGAAAACTAACGGTTTTAGCATTATCGGCAATTTTCATTATGTCTATGTTTACAGTTCCTGCATTGGCATCGAATGGTCAAAGCGAAATGGTTAATGTTGCACATCGTGGTGCTTCAGGACATGCTCCAGAAAACACAATGGCTGCATTTGAAAAGGCATTTGAAATGAAAGCAGATTATATCGAAATTGATGTACAAATGACACGGGATGGAAGACTAGTAGCTATCCATGATACAACCGTAAATCGTACAACAAATGGTAATGGATTTGTTGGAGATTATACACTTGATGAAATTCAACAATTGGATGCTGGAAGCTGGTTTGGAGAGGAGTTTGCAGGAGAACAAATTCCTACTTTTGAGGAAATAATCGATGAATATCGCGGAAAGATAGGAATTTTAATAGAATTAAAATCCCCTGAACTGTATCCAGGTATGGAAGAAAAAGTTACTGAAGCTCTGACCCAGCGTAATATGCATAAACCTAATAACGGTAAAATTATTATCCAGTCATTTAATCATGAATCTGTACAACAATCAAAGGAACTTCTACCAAATATCCCACATGGCGTCCTTGCTGGCGTGACATGGGCAGATGTTACGGATGAACAGCTCGCACAATTTGCAACCTATGCTGATTTTTTCAATCCGAATATGAATATCGTGACAGATGATCTGGTTAACCGTGTTCATTTTGCTGGCATGGAAATATACGCTTACACAGTACGTACCCAGGAACAAGCAGATAACCTATTTGAACGTGGAGTTGATGGTATTATTACGGACTTTCCTGAATATGTTTATCGGCACCCGGTGAAGAATTGAGGAATGAAAAGGCGAAATTAAACTACTACATTAATAAGAGATTTCATTGATACCTTAGTGGGACAGATAATGAGAATACATTCCCAGTAGTTAGTCTAAATAAAAGAGTTGATCATTTTCTCGCATCCCCTAATATCAAATTTACAAATTAAGAGTTACTCAATTCGGAGGCATGAGGACATTTACCATTCATAACGAAAATAACGGTTCTGAAGTAATGAGCAGTACACTCGCTAAAAGAGGGTGCTGTTTTTCTTTTTCCATTTAGGTTCTAAATAAAAGTAAGTTAGAATCTATTTTACCAAGCCAATTACTACTAAATGAAACCAATCGTAACTGTCATTGGAAGTATAAACATGGTTACGACACTGATACGTTTCCCGAAAAGGGGAAACCGTAATAGGGGGTAAACTATCAAACGAATCCAGGAGGAAAGGAGCAAACCAAGCAGTAGCAGCTTCGCGTCTCGGTGTAGAGGAGTTTTCCCTTTTTAACATGTATATGAACAATGTCGTGTTTCTGTTAGGAGTTCTTATAAAGAAAATAACAGGATACTTGCCAGTGTAGATGTCCCCTAATGTAAGTAATTAAAAGTTATCTATACTTTATAAATAGAATAGAAAGAAGTATAGATAACTTTTTGGATATAAAAATAGTATTGCATTCTTTTTCTAACCATGCTATATTAAGTATCCGCCACAAGAACTAAAATAAATTCTAAAAAAATGATTGACTTTTAGTTTGATAGTGTGGTAAATTATTTCTTGTCGCTAAAAAAGTTCAAAGCGATCAACAAAAAATAACTAAAAAAAGTTATTGACATCACAATATGAAATGTGATAGATTAATAAAGTCGCTTTTAAAAAACGACAAACAAATTTGCTCTTTGAAAACTGAACAAAACAACCAGTATGTCAAGAAAAAGGAAACTAAGTTTTCTTTTTGAAACAAGTAGAAGTCAGCTTCTACAACAGCTAAGTATTACAAACACTTTTATGGAGAGTTTGATCTTGGCTCAGGACGAACG
>NZ_PIJY01000022.1 GCF_008304605.1 Oceanobacillus polygoni
AAACTACCAAAGATCATTATCAGCTTAATAAGTGTTCCTTTTTATTTATCGGAAACTGTATATTTTACTTTATCAGTTACAACTGGTCAATCATTTTCAATATAATTCATCTTTATCAACAACATCCGGAAAATAGCTTACCTAGACTCCAAAAGTCATCAAAGCCAATCAGCAAAACCCCTATAGTAAAGGAGCATCCCAAACCCGGAATGCTCCTCTCTTTTCTACCCAGGATTCATTCGGGGTCTGACCCGAAATCCACATACTATCAAAAACCACCCTCCCTATACCCAGAAGGAGAATACCCCGTCACTTTCTTAAACACTCTCCCAAAATAAGAAGGGTCCTTATACCCAACAATCCAAGCAATCTCATCAATCGGCAGATTTTCAGTTCTCAATAAATGCTTCGCCTGATTAATTCGAAGGTCTTGTTGATATTCCGTAATCGTCATCCCCGTTTCTTTTTTAAATCTCCTTGATAAATTTCCAGGGTGCGTGTGTAACAATGCAGCTAATTCTGTTTTATCAATTTCCTGATCATAATAGCTCATTAAATGCTCGATTACCTTTTGTATCATTTGAGAATAATTTTGCAGAGAATTTGACTTTACTAAGTCACAGTATTCTCGAATCATATCATCCTGAATGCTGCGTAACACGGCGATGTTTTCGCCATTTTCAATATCGAAGGAAAATCTTTCAGAGATATGATGGATTAATATCGCTGGAACATTACTGTTTCTGGCGGCAATGCGCAATAATGTATTCAAAACGATGGTTAAATTTTTTTGTCGGCGGAGGGGCTGATTGGGAAATCGCTCGGAAAAAGAGAATAGCGTATTATCGGAACTTATCAGCCTTAATGCCTCTTCTTTATTCCCCTTTTCAACTGCATGCATAAAATCCTTTTCAATACTGTACCTTGATTCCACCAGATGAGCCTCGTCATCCACATTAGCATTCCTATCTTTATTTCCTTTATCTTCACTGGAGTAAATCACCAAAGGGGTTGTTTCCGCTTCCTTCATAGCGCCAAATTGCTGAAGTACTGCCTCATAGCTACTGATTTGTTCAGCAGTTACAACGTTTACCTTTTCGAGTACACTTCTCAAATCAGCGCTTTCTTGATTGGTGAGATTGTATTGCAATGCTAACCCGTATATATTCGGAATTTCTTCAAAATAGGGGCCAATGATGATAGCGTAGAATTTTCGCTGTTCCAAAAAAGAATAGCCTAAATAGGATAGTCCCCAAGGATTAATATAGGTGTATAGTTGATCTGTTTTTTTCATTTTATAAAAAAACCCCAGGACATCCTTTTGTTCAGCGCCTGGCATGTAAGCGGGTATGGAGACTTTTTCATCGTGATAGTCGACATCTCCATCCTCACCTACTACATATGTATTTAATTGCGTAAGATGTGAGATTTTTATTGCGGTAGAAATAATGCTTGAATACACGATTATCATTTCCTCCCATAATGCGAAATTTGTCATATATGTTATTTTTATCAGATTAACGTTATTTTTGTCCTATGAGCAAACAAGGAATCAATTTAAAATAGAGATAGATTTATAATACAATTTTAATCGATAATAGTTGTATTTAATAGGAAGTACTACTTCTTAATTTGTAAGCGCATTACTTGAGTTGAGAAAATAGCATAGCAGAAGTCCTTGCGTCTCTATTTAAGTAAGCAAGAAAGGGGCATTACAATGAGTCAGAATGATGTCGAAAAAAAGGAGTCGAAGTTCTCGAAATTTCTCGAAGTAATTTCCGGAAGCTTTGCGCCAATCATTGGTGTACTTGCTGGTGCTGGTCTGTTAAAAGCAGCATTAGCCGTCTTCAGTCAGCTTGGTTGGCTTTCAAGTGAAAGCGGTACCTATATCGTTTTATCTGCTGCTGGGAATTCTATATTTTATTTCCTTCCAGTCTTCCTTGGGATTACGATTGCAATAAAACTAGGCGGAAATGGCTATGTCGGCGGAGCAGTTGGAGCAGCTCTTTTAACTCCTGAAATAGTTAATCTTGTCGACGCCGGTGTTGAATCGGTCAGCTTTTTAGGTCTATCAGTCAATTTAGCAAACTATTCTTCAACCGTATTTCCGATTTTTATTGCAATGTTTGTTTATGCAGGATTAGAGAAATTTTTGAAAAGAATTATATATAAAGATATCCAAATGTTTATCAACCCGCTTATCTCTTTAGTTATCCTGGTACCGTTAACAATGCTTTTCTTTGGTCCCTTTGGTAACTTAGTTGGAGAAGGTCTTGCTGCTATTATAACTTTCCTCAGTGATAAAAGTGGACTGTTGGCAGGAGCGCTTCTTGGCGGTGCATGGACATTCCTTACTATAGCAGGATTACACTGGACAATTATTCCACTTGCGATTGCCAACCTGGCGAATGGTCCAGATCCAATCATCGGTATGGCAGCACCAGCTGTATTTGCCCAAATCGCGGTTGCAATAGCCATCTTTATCAAAACGAAAGACAATAAACTGAAGTCACTTGCCGCAAGCGGAATTCTGCCAGGTTCACTAGCTGGTACGACAGAAGCAATTTACTACGGAATTCTCTTGCGCTTTAGGAAAACGATTGTTTATGTCGTTATTGCCGGTGCAGTTGGAGGAGCGATCAATGGAGCATTTGGTGTCGTGATGAATGACTTTGTTCTGCCGAGTGTCCTGTCCATACCTGCATTCTCGCCTATCAGCCAGCACTTAGTCGGAATCGGAGCAGCCTTTGTGTTAGGATTAATCTTCCCATTCGTATTGGGCTATCAAGGAAAAAATGATGTTACTTCTAATTTAAAAGTGATCAAGCCAGAAACAATTACGAGCCCATTAAAGGGGAATGTCATCCCTTTAGCTGACGTGAATGAGCAGCTATTTGCTACAAATACAGTCGGAAAAGGAGCTGCAATCCAACCTGCAGAAGGGAAAGTCTACTCCCCTGTGGATGGTGAAGTTACGACCTTATTCCCTACACAGCATGCGATTGGAATCACTTCGGACAACGGCGCAGAAATTTTAATTTACGTCGGTATAGATACCGTGAAGCTGAATGGGAAATATTTCAACGTCCATGTCAAGCAAGGGGATCAGGTGAAACAGGGTAATCTATTATTAGAATTTGATAGAAAGAACATTGAAAAAGCTGGGTTTGACACTACTACACCAGTTGTCATTACAAATACAGAGGAATATGCCAATATTAATGTTACAAAAGAAGCTTCGGTATCATCGAAAAACGATTTAATGAAACTGGAGCTATAATATGCTTTTGTATGGGGCTTCTATGAATAGATGATGATGAAACTGTTTATTTTAACTGAATCGTATTCAAATCAGAATTAAAAAATAGAGGAGGAAATTCACATGACACAAAAACAACCAAAACTGGAAGTAAGAAACAAGCAGCTTATTGAAGAAGATGGTTTCACATTCAAGGATTTAAATAACAATGGAAAGCTTGACCCTTATGAAGACTGGCGATTAAGCCCAGAAGAACGAGCGAAAAATCTAGTTTCCTTAATGGATATCGATGAAAAAATTGGGATGATGCTGATTAACACGCGCCGGATGGGTCTTTATCAGGAAGATAAGAGCAAAACAAGCCATCATGGTGTGTTAGATGAAGCGATTGTGGAAAAGGGAGAAAGTATCTTTGCCACCAGCAAGGTATATGGAACGACGCATACAATTGAAGATAGACATTTACGCCACTTCATTTTACGAGATAATTATAGTCCGGGGGAAACAGCGGAATGGATTAATACGATGAATGAAATAGCAGAGGCAACACGATTGGGTATTCCAGTCATCGTTACATCCAATTCAAGAAATGAAAACGGTGAATCTATCTTTGGAATGAATGATGCAATTGGTATTTTTTCCACATGGCCAGGCACATTGGGTCTTGCAGCTGCGGCGATGGGCGATATTAAAAAGGGCGAGGATGCTTCCGTCATCAGTGAATTTGCCGAAATTGCCCAAGCGGAATGGAATGCAACCGGTTTAAGAAAAGGGTATATGTATATGGCGGATGTTGTCACAGATCCGAGATGGCAGCGAACATACGGTACATTTGGAGAGGATCCAGAATTTATTGCAGACGCAATTGGCCGTATTATTGACGCATTTCAAGGAAAAACGTTAGGTAAAAACAGCATTGCCATGACAACAAAGCATTTCCCTGGTGGAGGGCCAAGGGAAAATGGGTTTGATCCGCATTATAAAGAAGGAAAATGGAATCTTTATCCGACTCCGGGAAGTTTAGAAAAATATCATCTGCCACCGTTTAGAGCAGCTGTCGAGCATGGAACGTCATCTATCATGCCTTACTACTCGATTCCAAGCATCAAGAAGAGTGTGGTTCAGGAATTTGAAGGCGAAGATATTCCTTTCGAAGAGGTTGGATTTGCATTTAATCAATATTTCATTGAATACATGCTGCGCAAAAAGCTGGGCTTCAAAGGCTATATTAACAGTGACAGCGGTATTGTTAACAATATGAGCTGGGGCGTTGAGGACTTAAGTATTGCAGAGCGTTTTGCGAAAGCTGTGAATGCAGGAACAGATATCATTGCAGATACAAATGATATTGAAAACCTGAAAGAAGCAGTTAATCGCGGCTGGATCAGTGAAAAGCGGATCAATGAAGCAAATGAAAGATTGCTTACAGAAATGTTTGCATTAGGTCTGTTCGATGACCGTACGTACAATGCACCAGAAAATGCCGACGAGGTAGTAAGTACACCTGCGCACTGGTCTGCAGCGTATGAAGCACATAAAAAATCTGTTACCATTCTGAAAAACTCAGAAGAAACACTGCCATTAACTGCGGACAAGCTCGAAGGTAAAAAAGTATATATGAAAGCTTATCATAAGGACACAGAACATGCAGCGACGTATACGGAGCAGGCATTGGCGGATGCGAAGGAATTAGGTCAATTTGAGTTAACCGATGCGTATGAAGAAGCGGATATCGCAATCTTGTTCTTGCAGCCAAAATCGGGCACTTATTTTAATGCAACACCAGGATTGCTGGAACTCGGTTTATGTGAAAATAAATCCTTAAAAGCGTTGGACGGTGCTCCATATGAAGAAACTACTTTAAGCGAAATCGAGCATTTAAATAAAGTGGCAGAGAACATCCGCAGCCGCGGCGGAAAAGTCATTATCAGTGTAAATGTGATCTTGCCATGGATTCTTGGAAATGTAGAACCATTGGCAGATGCCCTGGTTGCCGGGTACGATACATTCTTCAAAGCACAGCTTGAAGTTATGGCTGGAAACCATCAGCCAACAGGTGTCCTGCCGTTGACATTACCAGCAAGTGAAGAAGTCATTGCAGTCGATGAAGATGGTAATTGTAAATCAAGAAATGATGTACCTGGCTATGACAAAGATAAATATATGCCAGAAGGAATGAGCTATGCCTATAAAGACAGAGACGGAAATGTGTATAAACTAGGACATGGTTTACAGTATAATGGATGAGGTGAGTGAGAGGGGCTGACCGGTTCAGTTCCCCTCCACGAGTTTAAATAGCTGCAGATTAAACAAGAGTAAATCGTATTGTATATAGAATACGGTTTACTCTTGTTTTGTAAAAATTATTTTTTAAAAAATCAAAATTTCCCGCATTTACCCCTTGAACCACACGTAACGTGTTGTTTTATACTTAAGATAAATAAAAAGGGGTGAGGAAAATATACACGATTGGGAAACTATCCAAGAACACAGGGGTAACCGTCAGAACACTGGATTACTATGATGAAATTGGCTTGATCAAACCATCATCAAAAACGAGTGGAGGGCATCGTTTATACAGTGAAGATGATGTGATGAAGTTAGAACGTGTTTTAGCATTGAAATATATGGGATTCTCGCTGGAACAGATTAAAGATATATTGGAAAATTCCACGTCGAACTGGCAAGAGTCAATCCAACACCAATTAGAACTGGTTAAACGAGAACAGGAACGTTTAAAAATGTTAGAACAAGCACTTCTTGGCGTATCGTATTCCATTGAATTTGAAGGGGAAATCAATTGGCCAGTCATTTTCAGCATTATCCAGTTGTATCAACACGATCCCGGAGATGTCTTAGAGCAATATAAAGAATACCTAAACGAAGATGAAATGAAGAAAATTATCGACATGAATGCTGCAAACATGAGTGAGGAAGACATCAAGGAATGGTTAAAGGTTATTGGTGATATCCGAAATAACCTTCATCTTGATCCAAACTCAGAAGAGGCGGAGCAGCTCGTCCTATGCTGGGCAAACCAAGCAGATAAAATGTTTGGGGAGGATGAAGAATTGCTTGGAAGCATGTGGGAAGCGCTGCAAAACCTACAGGAGGGTATCGCATTTTATCCAATGGACAAAGATGTGATTAATTTTATTAAACGTGTCGCTATTGTAAAGAGGGAGTCAACGAATGATTCTTAATGTAGAGGCTGTAACAAAAGGATTTACAGGTCGTCGGGAAAACAAGATGATCGCTAATGATAATATCTCCCTTCATATTGATGAAGGTGAAATATATGGGCTTCTCGGCCAGAACGGAGCTGGGAAAACAACATTGGTAAACCAAATATTAGGGTTAATCACTCCTGATTCAGGTGATATTCAGCTGTTGGGGAAATCGGTACTTCAGTCACCAGAAAGGGCTCGATCCATTTGTTCCGTACAGCCACAGTCTCAAGTACCACTCGGTTTTCTTACCCCCAAGCAGGCAGTTACATTGATTGGAAAAATGCGTGCAGGCAAAAAATTTGATCCAAAGCGGGTGGAAATGCTTTTTGAGGCATTGGATATGGGGGAGTGGGCAAATAAGGAAGGAGAGAAATTATCGGGTGGTGCAAAAAGACTAACCGCCTTTTGTATGGCAGTCATTGCCCCTGGTAAATTAGTGATTCTGGATGAACCAACAAACGATGTAGACCCAGTTCGCAGGCGTTACCTTTGGCAGGTGATACGCAATCTAACCAATGATGGCACCTCGGTAATTTTAGTCACGCATAATGTGCTGGAAGCTGAAAAAGCGGTTGATCGTGTGGCAATCATCAATAAAGGGAGAATTCTCACGCAGGGAACACCATTGGAAGTGAAAAGTTCAGTAAGTAACCAAATGCGTATCGAACTAAGTTTAGCTAGTGAGTTAGATATCGAGATTCCTAGCTGGGCGCTTTCCTCTTATAAGAATGGCTCTCGACTATTTTTTGCTATAGATCCTCAAGAAGTAACAGCAACGATAGAATGGGCAAAGCGGCAAGTTGATAAAGGGCTTATTATGGACTATTCCTTGTCTCCAGCGACGATTGAGGATGCTTATATTGAGTTGACTTCTAAAAAGGCGGTAGGATTATAATGAATGTACTAAGCCATTACAAGTACGTCTTTCAGATGCAATTTCTTAGAAACGCAGGATTTTTAGTGTTTATGATTCTTATTCAAATCTTGATATCCATCGGCATTGTGATCGGCTTTACCTATCTTCTCCCAGCCCCAGATACAAATTCGATTCTTTTTCTAGCAACAGGAGCACCAACAATCATTCTAATTTTTACGGGCTTAGTGATTTTACCGCAGCAGGTTGGTACTGCCAAATCAGATGGCTATATGGAATTTATGCGTACATGGCCAGTTAATCGCGGTGTCATTCTTGGAGCAGATACAACTATTTGGCTAATCATCACGCTGCCAGGTATTATTATTTCATCTATTATCGCACATCTCATGTTTAGTCCAGGTTACGACATCTCTTGGACAGTAATTCCAGCCTTACTCATGATTGCATTAACATCTATTGGTGTTGGCTACGGATTTTCCTATCTCTTGTCACCAACAGCTTCCCTTGCTCTTTCACAAGTCATTGTTTTTGGAGCACTCATGTTTTCACCGGTAAATTTCCCATTGGAGCGGCTGCCAGAATGGCTTCAAGCCCTTCATCAGGCACTTCCGATTTATTCGATGGCAGAAGTAATGCGGGCGTCGCTCGCTGCGTCTACCTTTGAGGCAACTGCCGGGAATTATATTAACTTATTGATTTGGTGTGTGCTGGGGTATGGTGGAGCTATAATTATTTTGAATAGGAAGTGATGTGCTTAAGGTTGCGATTATTCGATTCGGCTGCCAAGCTTGTTATGACGTGTTTCCCATGTGAATTTATCATCATTAAATCCTGGAAATACGTCACCTTCACATTTTTATTAGAGTATTGTATAATGATAACTGTTAATTAGATTTCAATGATTAAAACTATAAATTAATTCGAGGTGCTTTTTGTGAGTGCGGTAGGTTCTAAATAGGAAAAACTAAATGAAATAAATTTGTGGACTAAAGGGGATTTTTTTAGAAATCACACCCTTCGTTTAGTCATGGATTTATTTCAATACCTATGAAGATACCTACCATACTTTATAAAGCGTGTAATATTAGGAGTTAGCTATACTTTTTTAGATAGCTTATTTCCATGTATTTGCATATTACACATGCCTTGTAAATGTAAAGAAAGCTGCGGTATCTCCGCAGCTTTTTTGTGTTTATTTTTATTATGTAAAGCTTCATTGAAATCTAATGGGTAGGTATCTTCATGTATGATAAAAATAAGTCATAGTGAGGAGCATGGAAAGTGAATAAGATGACGTTTGAAAAGTTGCAATATAACGAGTTAAAAGGAATAGTTAAATCGTATTGTGTAAGTGGATTAGGGAAGAAAATGTTAGATAAGTTGAGACCAAGTTCAGATATGAAAGTAGTTAAAAGTCGTTTAAATGAAACGACTGAGGCACGCGCAATATTAGATGCAGTAGACCATGTGCCATTTTTAGGGGTTTCGAATATTGAGCTTATCCTTCAAAATCTCGAAAAGGGCATGATTCTTGATCCGAGCGAATTAGTTAGTGTATCGGATTTCTTAAGAGGCTGCAGGAAAATTAAAAAGTTTATGCTGGATAAAGCGTTTTTTGCACCAATAATCGCGTCGTATGCGAATTCAATGTCTGAGTTCAAAAATGTGGAAGAAGAGGTTGATTATTCAATCAAAGGAAATCGTGTAGATTCCGCTGCAAGTAAAGAATTAAGACGAATACGAAGAAGTATTGAATCAGTCGAAGAGAAAATTAAAGAGCGCTTAAATAAGTTTTTAAATAGCAGTACCAATAAAAAGTATATTCAAGAAACCTTTATTAGTAAGAAAGGCGATCGATATACAATACCAATTAAAGCTTCCTATAAAAATCAAGTTCCAGGAACAATTATTGAAGTTTCTTCTAAAGGGTCAACGGTCTTTATAGAACCGGATACAGTTACAAAATTAAACGGAGAACTCGCAAGCCTGCAAGCAGAAGAAGCAATCGAGGAATACCAAATATTAGCTGCTTTATCAGGAATGATCTTAGAGAACATGTATGAGATCAAGATTAATCTCGAACTTATCAGCCAATATGATATGGTATTTGCAAAAGCAAAGTTCAGCAAACATATTGGTGGAGTGGAGCCCAAATTAAATGATTATGGGTATATAAAATTAGTTCACTGCAAACACCCACTTTTGTCAGGAGAAGTTGTACCGCTTAATTTTGAAATCGGAGAAAATTATCGTAGCTTAATTGTTACCGGACCAAATGCTGGTGGGAAAACCATTGTCCTAAAAACAATTGGATTATTAACTTTAGCGACGATGTCAGGCTTTCACATTATTGCAGATAAGCAAACGGAAATTTCGGTTTTTGAAAACATCTTCGTAGATATTGGTGACAACCAAAGTATAGAAAATGCACTAAGTACATTTTCATCTCACATGAAAAATCTATCGGAAATAATGGTGGGATCCAATAATCATACACTTTTACTATTTGATGAAATCGGAAGTGGTACAGAACCGAATGAAGGAGCGGCACTTGCAATTTCTATTTTAGAAGAGTTTTATCATATGGGTTGTATTACGGTTGCGACAACACACTATGGGGAAATTAAACGCTTTTCGGAAATGCATCATGACTTTATGAATGCAGCAATGCAATTTAATAGTGAAACATTGGAACCAAAGTATAAGTTAATGATAGGTAAATCAGGGGAAAGTAATGCCCTTTGGATTTCTGAAAAAATGAATATACGAGAAAGTGTCTTGCAAAGAGCAAAAGACTATATGGAAAATAAATACTATCATTTAGAAACGGTGGTGGAAAGTAAGAAAAGGAAGCCGAAGATCGACAAAGAGAAAACCACAGAGAAGTATGAATATAAAAAAGGGGATCGTGTGAATTTATTGGACCATAATGACATTGGAATTGTATATAAAGGGATGGACAATTTCTATAATGTTGTCGTGTTCTATAAAGAGGAATTTATGAAAGTAAATGTGAAGCGACTCTCCTTAGAGGTACAGGCGCAGGAATTATATCCAGAAGGATATGATTTAGAAACATTGTTTATCGATTACAATACGCGAAAAATGCAGCATGATATAGAGCGTGGTTCGAAAAAGGCACTTCGCAAAATCCAAAAAGAAATACGAAAGAACAGGGAGTAACTTTACATGAATAGTATGATTAGACAAGAACTACCAAAAGATTATAGCACGACAGAAGAAGTTGTAAAACAAGCATTTTTGAATGAAAAATATAGTGACAGGAAAGAACATCAACTTGTAAATCGAATTAGAAAATCAAAGGCATTTATTCCTGAACTTTCACTAATCGCAACGGATCAAGACAAGGGGATGATTGGTCATATTCTGTTATCTAAAATTTCCATTGTAGATGATGAAAAATCGGTGGAATCTTTAGCACTTGCTCCCGTGTCTGTGGTACCTCAGTATCAGAAAAAAGGTGTCGGAAGCCAATTAATTCACGAAGCGTTAAAGAAAGCAAAAGCGCTTGGTTATCATTCAGTTATTGTGTTAGGGCATAAAGACTACTATCCAAAGTTTGGATTTAAACAAGCACAATTATGGAATATAAAAGCGCCATTTGAAGTACCTGATGAGGCATTTATGGCTTTAGAACTAACAGAAGATTCTCTTGAAACGGTTCAAGGTGTCGTTCATTATCCGAAAGCATTTTCTGAGTAAATGATCATAGAGTCAGATTCTAAATCTACAATAGTTTAGAATCTGGCTTTAAATCAACACAATAGAATTAGACTTGTTAAGATTATTGGTTAACAGTTCAAAAGGGGAGAATGAGTTATTTGTATTTCAACTATGTATCTATCAAATTTCTTTTTCAACAGAACAATACGCACTACCTTCCGTTGCTAAGACACAAATCCCAAAATTAACGCACTATCTCCCGGCGCTAAGACACCATTCCCAAAATTAACGCACCATCCCCGGCGCTAAAACACCATTCTCAAAATTAACGCACTATCCCCCGCCACTAAGACACCATTCCCAAAATTAACGCACTATCCCCAGCCGCTAAGACACCACTCTCAAAATCAGCTCCTAACTTTACATATATATTTCAATTCTATTAAAGCCTACAGAAGAAATACCTTGCTATGCGTATTCTATATTAAATACACATAGGAGGTCATTACTATCAAATACTTAACACTAATCACACTAGTAACTTTAGGATTAATCTTATTTACGGACGAAGTACATGCAAGCAGTCAGTATACGGTGCAATCAGGAGATGTTTTATCCGAGATTTCAAGGAATCATAATGTAAGTGTAGATTCATTGCTTGAATTTAATACGTTTCTTACAGACCCTGATATCATTTATGCCGGTCAGACGATAACCATACCAGATTCAGAGGGAGAAACGTTTACAGTAACTGCTTATACAGCAGGCTATGAATCTACTGGAAAAGAACCTGGAGATCCAGCATATGGTATTACAGCATCTGGTACGGAAGTGCAGGAGGGTGAGACAATTGCCTGTCCGGATTCATTATCATTCGGGGCAAAATTGTATATTCCTTATTTTGATAAAACATTTACTTGTGAAGATAGAGGAAGTGCCATTACAGAAGGTCGGTTGGATGTATATATGGAAGATTTAGATGAAGCATTAGAGTTCGGCGTTAAAGATTTACAAGTGCACTATTAGATGAACTGTTTGGTTTTCAATTTAGTGAAGGTGAAAACTTCTTTATCTAAAAGTTGAAATAAAGCTGACTTGGCTAATTTAGCCTCGTCAACTTTTTTATGTTAGAACAGGCAGGGAACGGCAGAATATAACGCTGTCCAATTAAACCATCCTTGCCTACAGTCTTTTATTCCTTGCTCCATATTCGTGTATTAAGATTCAAGTCATTAATGATACGGAAGAATAATATTAAATCATCATAAGCAATTTTAGACTGCTTTTTCATGGAGTTATAAATACTTGGTTCGAAATAGTCTTTTTTATTGTATAGAAATAAACTAATGAACCGTTTCCTAAAAGCTATATCGATTGGATTGCGGTTTCTTTTTCGAAATGCCACTAAATCTTCCATTAAATTGGGGGAAAGAATGTAACGTGCTTCGAATTCATTTGTCGTCCGCACTTTAAAGTACTTATTGAATTCATCATTTTCCATTTTAATCGTAGTTAATTTCTTTCCACTTAGCATGCGGTGGTAATGGTGCCTGAAAAAACGCTTTACATGTTGAAAACTAAAGATTTGTTTATCTCGCAGGACGGTATGACCTTTAAAATGCTTATGGAAATCTGCAAGATACAGGACACCTTGATATCTTGGTATTAGCTTTCTGTTTTTTCTTTCATTGCCAGAGCTCTTTACTTGTTTGTAGAGCCTTAGTTCAGAGAAATAGAAAGCAGTAGAACCAATTTTACCGATAATTAAATCTTTGCCGGCTACACGATCAATCCGATTTAAATAGAATAGACCAGATTCACCAATTAAGAAATTATCAATTTTACCATTAGTAGCGTATCCCCACTTCATCTCATAATTTGGGTCATCTTCTGGCAGATTCGCACTTTCAAATAACGCCTTTAATAGTCTCTTTACTACTTTGCGTTTAAAGGCCATACGAAACGATCCTAGTGTTTTAAAGATACTGACAATACTTGCCACCGTTCCAAAGAAAAAAACAAAAGCAGCTAGCCACTGGATGCCTGCGTTAGGAATAGAAAGGCCAAAAATTGCAGGAATGATAATACTAGCAAAAAGGGAAATCCAGCCAAGTATGTACTTGATTATCGTTTTAGATCTGATTTTATTCATTTCGTTTAGATCATCTTTAATGAGATGATAGATTTCATCATAGCTAGAAAACATGTGGTTAACCCCTTAGAATTTTGGCTATATCTACATCTTGCTTTTTGCTAGTATCAATGTGCAATAGCTCTCTTTTCTCTAGATTCATGAAGAATTTAAATAGATTTGTAGGAAACTGCTGCAGCATCGTATTGAATTTCGTGACCCGTGCGTTAAAGGTTCTTCTGGATGCGGCGAGCCTTTCTTCCAGTTCATTAATGCTTTTCTGTAAGTGAAGGTAATTTTCATTTGCCTTTATCTCCGGATAATTTTCGACTTGAACCTGTAAACCACTAACAAGTCTTGATAGTTCATTTGAAGTTTTTACCTTTTCATTCTCATTTGGGTTGTCAAATTGACTGCGAAGCTTCGTTACTTCTGTATGGACTTCCTTTTCATGCTTCGTATAAGCGGCAATCGTCTCTGCTATTCTTGTGAGGGAATCAAATCGCTGTGCTAACGTAATATCAATATGTTTAAAGGATTCTTCTATACTGTTTTTTAAAGAAATAAAACGGTTATAGGTGACTAGTGCCCATAAGAGAACAAGAACGGCAACAGCTGTGCCTATCATCCACGGTTCAATGTTCAAGAAATTCAGCCCCTTTTTACTATTTACAACTATTATATAGTTATCGTTTCGTACTATCCAGTTACTTTTGATTTATATCTTATTACAAGATAATTGACCTGTTTTTATAACGAAAATAGAAAACCAAAAGGACAGTCCCGTTCACTGGTTTAAAGTGGTGGAGGACTATCCTTCATTAAGTTAAGTTCTATTTAAAAACCATCTTCCACCATAAGATCGTAAGCACGATAAGAACTACCAAATAACCATAAATTGCGAAAGGTATGAAGGAGATTAATAAATGTAAAATCGTAAATCCCCCAACAAAAAGCATTAATAGGAAAAATTTCCCGGTAGCACCTCCGCCTTGTTGAGCAGTTTCAATCGGCTCGGTAAAAGGATATTTTCCGTTATTAAATATCTTATAGGATATAAGCATCTGTAATAATGCTGAGACCACAACAATCGCTAAATCAGGCAAGATACGGAAGGAAAATATCCAGATGTATAATACGGACAGCGCAAAAATAACCGGTAAGTATAGCTTTACAAAAACTGCCTTTAACGTTGCACTGTAGACAATGGCATGTTTTTGAATCGGTGTTGTTTGAAAAATCCATGCTCCTTTATATTTCGCAGAAAACTGCAGCATATAAACAACTGTTCCAATAATAATGTTAGAAAAATAGATGGTTAAAAAAGATCTGCCTTGTCCCAATTCATCTAGTGTCTGAAAGCTCAAATTGTTAAAAAGAAAAATTAATGGGAAAACAAGTGCCATTCCCACTGAAGGATAGACTTTTAATTTAAAATCCCTCTCCTGACTAATCATAATGGAAGAAAAGCGGTAAAATATTCTTTCCTCTCTGCTGAAGCAAATTAATTTTTCTATCAGATCATTTAGGGTCCATTTCTTCTTGCCTTTCGTGCTTGATTCTTCCATTAGCTTTTGTAAATTCCGTTCGAACGATGGCATTAATACATAATATAGGAAAATCGAGATGATTGGCCCTAACACTGCAAATAGGGAGAGGACAATAATCTCGCTGGAATAATTTTGGTTTAACACCAGTTCAAATGGTGCACCAAACCATACTGGTGGAAGCAATACATGCCACCAGCTAAAGTCATAAACATATTCAAAATCTACAAAATCAAATAATCGTATAATGATTTGATAGCCGACTACAACTGCTACAGCTAGTAATATCTGCACATAATTAATAATATCTTTCAGCTTTTCGCCATCGAAAAATCGTAATACAACCATATAGATGAGTGCAGTAAAAGCTAGTATTAACAGGTCTATTAAAATAATTTCAATAAGGAATAAGAGAAAGTAAATAAATCCTTGTGTAAAAAGAAATACAATTGCTGGTATGGCTATAAATGCACCAGTAAGCAGAGTTAAGTAGATCGCAACATGAAAAAACTTGGCTGCATTAATGGTTCGACTGTTCACTGGTTTTGTATTCAAAATAACTTTATCCCGAACATCTAGAAGTACGGATGAAAAATCTGAAATCATTGATGTGCTTAGGATGAACATAGCAATCCCAGTTATAATACTCATCTGGAATAAATAATTATCCCCAAGAAATACAAATGGGACGAGCATAAGACCGTATAAAGCATAAATCCATAATGATTTAAGAAATTGATTCCCTTCTTTTTTCTTCGCGTTTTGACTAAGAATGGTTGGAACACGCCGCTGGTCCATCGTAAGTTTTAATTCAAGGATTTTTCGCATCACAGTATAATCAATATTTAATTTGCGGAACACCCATTGAAACGTATCAAGCACTTTTAAAATACGGATTTCACTCATCTTGGCTATCCCCTGTTACAATGGAGACAATCTTTTTCGCTGTTTCTTGATGCTCGTCAAACCCTGTTAATTGATTAAATATAGCCTCCAGTGACCCTGCCTTACTTTGTTCTTTTAGTTCATCAAAAGAACCGTCCGCAGCAATTTCACCATTGACTAATAGAACAATTCGGTTACTTATCTTTTCGACCACATCCATAATGTGAGACGAATAAAAGATAGTTTTCCCCTGGTTAGCCAAGGCCTCTAGCATATCTTTCATAACCATAACACTATTCGCATCAAGTCCACTTAATGGCTCATCAAGGAAAATCAAATCTGGATTATGAAGCAGGCTGGAGGTGATTAGAACCTTTTGTCTCATGCCTTTAGAAAAAGAAGAGATTCTCGAATGAAAAACGTCTCCCATATCAAATTCTTCTAAAAGACTTAATGCCTTCGCCTCGGCTGTGGTTCGTTCCAAACCATATAATTCACCGATAAATGTGAGATATTCAGCTGCTGTCAGATTATCGTAAGTCTCTGCATTTTCCGGAACATAACCGATTTTTTGTTTGTATGTATAATCATTTGATGTAATATTCTGTCCAAAAATTTCTACAGTCCCGCCATAGCCATCTACTAAGCCGAGCATGATTTTTAATGTGGTGCTTTTCCCAGCTCCATTTGGGCCAATATATCCTATGATTTGACCCTGGTAGACATCTAGATTAATTCCGTTTAAAACATCCTTACCAGGATAACTCATGGTTAGATTTTGAAGTGATAATACTTTCCCATTCATCCCTTTGTGCCTCCCTTGCTATTAATCTATTTATCTCCTATTAACATAACAATGAGAAATTGGAAATGCAATGGAATTTAGGATATAAAGATTCCCTGCTTCTATTGAATAGAGAAGTTATAACTTTTAAAGGAAACTGAAAATAGTTTTATGTTTCTTGACAGTTACACGCTGTTAAAGGATGGCCAAAATCGGGACGCAACCCATGAATAATATCTTAGTTTATCCACCTGAAATTCCGGGGACACACCTTATAAATGCTTATATAAGGATGTGAACCGAATGAAGGCCGTAACATTTCAAGGTGAAAAAGCGATGGAAACAAAAAATGTTGATGACCCGAAAATTCAGGAAGGCAGTGATATGATCGTACGAATTACCGCTAGTGGCATCTGCGGATCAGATCTTCACTTATATCATGGCGGAATTGTCCCGAAAGAGGATTACGTCGTTGGACATGAGCCAATGGGTATTGTCGAGGAAGTTGGTTCAGATGTAAAAAATCTCAAAAAAGGTGACCGTGTCGTGATTCCATTTAATATTGGGTGTGGAGATTGCTTCTTCTGTAACAACCAGATGGAAAGTCAGTGTGATAATTCCAATCCACATGGTGAGCCTGGTGGTTTATTCGGATTTGCTGATGATTTTGGGAATCACCCTGGTGGTCAAGCAGAATATTTACGTGTTCCGTATGCCGATTTTACATCCTTTAAAGTTCCAAAAAATAGTGAATTAGATGATGAGCAGGTATTATTCTTATCGGATGTCATTCCAACCGCGTATTGGAGTGTTGAGCATGGTGGCGTCAAAGAAGGGGATACGGTAATAATTTTAGGAAGCGGCCCAATTGGTCTTATGGCTCAAAAATTCGCTTGGCTGAAAGGCGCAAAGCGTGTTATTACCGTCGACCAAGTAGAGCACCGACTAGACCATGCGAAGAAAACGAATAATGTGGAAACGTATAACATTAAAGAAAACGAAAAAATCGGAGAGCTCTTACACGAAGAAACAAAAGGTGGAGCAGACGTCGTAATTGACTGTGTTGGGATGGATGGTACAGTCCCACCAAACACTGAATTTGGATCAGAAAGCGATAACCAATTTGGAACCATTAGTCCAATTATCACTGCATCACAAGCTGTACGGAAGTTCGGAACGGTCCAAATAACGGGTGTTTATGGTACAGAGGCAAATGGCTTCCCACTCGGCGGCTTTTTCACTCGAAATGTTTCATTGAAAATGGGACAAGCTCCTGTGATTAACATTATGCCAAAACTGTATGATATGATTGAGAATAAAGAGTTTGATCCAACAGATATCATTACACACCGCGTTAATTTGGATGATGCTGCAATAGCTTATGATATTTTTGATAAGAAAGAGGATGGCTCTATTAAAGTGATTTTCAAGCCGTAATGTATTGGTGTAGGCCAAACATTTAACAAGTCCACGGGGATAGACCTCCGTGGACTTGACTTTTTCATATCTTACTTTTTCGTTAGCGAACCACAACAGATATCATCAGCATGATGTATACATTCACCACTAACAAGCAGCTTATCAGAAAAGTTACTACTATCGATGCTTTTTTGTAAATCGATAATAGCACTAATCCTACTAATATTAAGGCTAGGAAAAAGAAATAAACGATATCTAAGTTAATCGTCAAGCCTATGGTGCTGCTGGAGTCGATGATGCCACCGTGAAATAGCTGGAATAAAGGTGAGACTGCATCATCCGTTAAGTAATTGCCGTGAGGAGGCGATTGCTGGGTGAAAAAAGCGGTCAGCGCAAAAATCACAAATAAAACAATGCCCTCTAACCGAATCCAAGGAATTGGATTAAAGGCCGCATCTTTTGATAGAAAATATTTCACCACGAATCCGTTTAACAAGGCATAGAAAACGAGTGGAATCAAGAATAAGTGTTTGATTAATAACCCTTGTCCATACGAAACCATCCACGAATCTGTATAGCCATCGACCATGACACCCATCAATAGGAATCCACTGAGCGCTGTAGCAACTAAACAGCCGATAGCGACCTTGGAAAACCAGCTTAAAAATTTCAGCCAATTATCTTGATTGGTCGCACACCAGCCAACCACAAGGACAACGCCAACCCAAATGCTGATAGCGGCTAAATGGATAAAGTGTCCGGTAATTCCTTTGATTGGATCCATAGCTCCCGCATGGCTTGACCAAGCAATGGTTAACATGAGCCCGAATGTTAATAATAAAGCTATAAAAGCGGAAATGCGTTTTTCCTTAGACCGCATTAAGGCAATTACGAGTACTAACAATGCAGAAACCATCAGGGTAAAGTTCCATGCATTACCGACAGTATAGCTTAGTAAAACTGTTTGTAAGGCTTCAGAAAAGCCCAGGCGTGGCGCAATAAATAAGGTAATATCAAGTACTGGCATAAAGGCCAAGATCGGTACTAGGAGGGCACTAATCAGTAAGTAATCCGTTGAAATTTTTACATCCGGACGATAGATGCTTGGAATAAGCAGAAGCAGAAATCCGCCTGCTAAAATCGCAAAGCATACATATAAAAGCGCCTGACTAATCATTACGAGCATGTCCATTTATTATCTCTTTCTTTTCATAAGTAAGATGTAGCCAACGATTGCAAGGATAGCTAAACCAATAATGACCATGATCATGGTAGAAGATGATTCTTCCCCTTCATTTATTTGTTCAGCGGAATCTGTTGCTGCATCATTCTCGACCGTTTCTGTTTCAGCCTGTTCTCCGGATTCTTCATCCTCAACTGCTTCTGATTCAGTTGATTCTTCCTCTTCCACAGCTTCCGGAACTTCAGCATCAACTGTAAATGTGAATTCTCCTTCTAGTGGGTGACCATCTGCACTAATAATACTCCAATTTACGTGATATTCATCATTTGCAAGGGGCTCAGCAACCGTACCTGTTAATGTTCCATCACCAATCTCGATATCTTGCACTTCCACAGCTTCTCCCGCTGTCGTCGTTACCTCAATAAAACTGCCTTGTTCAATTCCACCATCAAATTCAAGCACAATTTCTTCCAATGGTTCTGTTACAACATCCCCATCTGCTGGATTCGATTCTTGAATATGTGAGTGTGCAAACGCGCTAGTAGAAAAACACGTCACGAGCAACGCTGCTATTGCCGCGCTAAATATACGTTTCAACATAATTCCTCCCTTTCATGTATCGGCAACTTCTTTGAAAAAATGCGAGTTGCCTGTGTATATTATAAATCGAATGCTGAATCGTGCATAATACCTCGAAAGAGTGATTTAAACGTGAATTTGCTATAAATGGGTGATTAAATGATAAAATAAAGACACATTTTATAGTTAGAAGTGTGGTGAAGACTTGAAATATAATCAAATCAAATGGCTGATATTATTTATACCAACGATTACAATTGCCCTTTGGGAGTATATTCGGCATGAATTTCTCCTTTCGTACATTTCCATGGACATGGGGAATTTTTTATCTCCTATCTTAGTATTTATTGTTACGCTTGTCTTTTTACGGCATTTGTTTTCCATTTTAGAAAAAATGCAAGAAGAGCTGAGAGTAGCAAGGGCTAAGAAAGCTACACTTATCGAGAGAGAAAAGCTGGCAAGGGAGCTCCATGATGGCATTGCTCAATCGCTATTTCTATTGTCTGTGAAAATGAATAAGTTTGGCAGAAAGAATGATCTGGAGCATGATGCTGATTTTCAAAAAATAAAGCAAACCTTACAGCATGTGCACGAGGATACACGTCAAGCGATTACAAACTTGAAATACGTACCCAACGAGGATACGTTTAGCTGGACGGAAACGATCTACCAGTATGTAACGGAGCTGAAGCAACAGCATTACATGGATGTTCAGTTAGAATGGGAAATTCCAGAAGATGCATTGTCATCGAAAGAGAAAGTAGAGCTGTTTGCCTGCGTAAAAGAAGCTGTCATGAATGTCATTAAACATGCAAAAACAAATCAAGTATGGATTATTGCAAAGGAAATAGATCATGGGTGGATATGCCAAATTAAGGATCGGGGAATAGGATTCACCAATGAAAACATTCAATCTAGCACAGGATACGGACTCCAGATTATTCAAGATAGAGCAAGAGATATGGAATGGGAATTTTCGATAAAGAAAATTGAGAATGAAACGATCCTGGAAATAAAAAGGGAGGAAACCTAGATGCAACCTTTTCGAATCGTAATTGTGGACGATCACGTGCATGCAAGAGAAGCAATTCGGGAAATTTTAGAGGAGCATGAAGACTTTCTTATTGTAGGAGAAGGGAAGAATGGCGAGGAAGCGATTAAGCTTACGGAAGAATTAATGCCTGACATTATACTAATGGACATTCAAATGCCGGTAATGGATGGCCTAGAGGCGACGAAACGAATCAAGCTTCAATTTCCTTATGTCAAGATTGTCATGATTACAGTTTCGGATGATATCACTGATTTGTTTGATGCATTAAAGCAAGGAGCACAGGGCTATTTATTAAAAAATATCCAATCGGAAGCATGGGTTGACCATTTAAGAGCCTTTGCCGTAGATGAAGTTCCAATGTCCAAAGAAATTGCCTTTCAAATTTTAAAGGAATTTCCGCAAAGTAAGGCTGTAACGAAAGAGAACACGCCTTTATCTGCAAGGGAATTAGAAGTGCTGCAATTGGTAGCGAAAGGATTGTCCAATCGGGAAATTTCAGATACTCTTTTTATTTCCGAACATACAGTGAAAAGTCATCTGAAAAACATCTTGAGCAAACTCCATTTAGATAACCGCGTGCAGCTGACAAGCTATGCGTTTCAGAAAGGGCTGATGGATTAATAATGGGAGATGCTTTCATTGTGTGTGTCAAGGACTGGACTAATAAGCAAGAAAGAGCACAATGTCCTTATTCTGGATTTGTGCTCTTTCTTGAACAAAGCAAAAGATTTCAATAGCCATCTGATATTCTTTTAAAACTATCTATATTGCTGAACCAATACGCTATCAGGAAAAGGAATAGATAAATAAAAAAGTCATAAATAGTTGACCATCCTTTTGGGTTGTAAAAATCAATCAGTTCAAAAAAGTTCATGCCTATGAAAGCTCCAATGGCAGCAAATATTGCCCCTTTTAAAAGGGGATTAGCTTTTGGCTTAATTTGCAGTGTAAACATAATGGCAACAGGGGCCAAAGAAAAATGGTAAGGGAGAAATAACAATGGACCTATAGGTGAGAACACCATTGGATAAGACCAGAGTCCACTCGACAAAGCGACAAGGTCAATCATTAAGGATAAAATGATGGTGATAAAACCCCCGATTAGAAGGCGACCAGTACTTTGCTTGTTTCTAAGTAAAAACCATACGATCCAAGGAATAATAAATAGTCCGATTCCCAACCACCATTGCCAAGTAAACATAAAAACGTTAATGATTGTTTCGGACACCCCGTTTTCTACATCAACTAACTGTTCATTGGCTTTTTCAATTTGCTTTATTCCATCTTTAAATGTCATGCATTAATCCGCCTCCATAGATAGCCCACATTTTTAGCTCGGATTTTCATATGTGCTTTATGGTAGCTTTTGCAATTTATTTTCGTTTTATGTGTCTAACAGATTTATAAAAAAACTACTTCAAAGATGGACATTTTATTGGCTGTAATCACCTATTATTGTAATTCCCCAATCATTCCCTTATACTTTCCATATCAACAAATAAAGGATGATCAACGTGACATTTGAAGAAATTTTACCGCGCTTGAAAGCTGGAGAGAAGATTATTCGCGAAGGTTGGCCAGGCGCAGAGTTGTATGTGAAAATAGTTGGTGAAAGTGAAGTAGATGGCGAGCGACTGAATCCATACTTCCTGATAAATGTAGAGGGTGAAGGCTACACAATGTTTACACCAACAGTTTGTGATTTACTAGCAGCTGATTGGAAAATAGTTGAATAATAGGTGATAGCTCATGTGATGCATGGGCTTTTCTAATGGGCGGTGAAACGATGCAATTTAGTGAGTTTAGCGAAAAAGTTGTGTTTGTAACAGGTGCTAATTCTGGGATCGGATATGCACAGGCGGAAGCTTTTTTAAAGCAAGGAGCAACTGTTTTTGCGATAGATATAGAGGAAAATAGGCTTGTCCAATTAAAAAACACATATGGCGATACATTTGATTATGTACGTGGAAGTGTACGTGAAAAAAGTGACATAGAAGCAGCGGTTCAAGGAGCAATAGAGCAATTTGGGCGAATTGACATCCTTCTGAATACAGCTGGTGTTCTGGATGGCTATGCGAAAACACTGGAAACGGATGAGGTATTATGGGACCGGGTGATGGATACGAATGTAAAAGGGACGTATCATGTTACGAATGTGGTGTTATCCCATATGTTGGAAAGGAAAAAAGGTGTTATCGTGAACATGGCGTCAATTGCGGGTTTTGTCGCAGGTGGCGGTGGAGCGGCATATACCGCCTCCAAGCATGCGATAATCGGCTATACAAAGCAGCTTGATTATGATTACGCTCGTGATGGAATCCGTGCGAACGCGCTAGCTCCTGGTGCAATTCAAACACCGATGAACCAAGCAGATTTTGCGGGAGATGGAGAGGTGGCGAAATGGGTGGCAGAGGAAACGCCTGCAGGGAGATGGGCAAAGCCCGAAGAGGTTGCGAACCTCACGCTGTTTATTGCAAGCGAAGCAGCGGATTATATCCATGGGGCTGTTATGCCGATTGACGGTGGATGGACGATGAAATAGTCCTATTCATTTCCTTCACCTTTTGTTATACTACCGAAGTAAGCTTTTTTGCTTGCACTATGGCACTTAGCTAGGGCAACCATGCTCTCATCCTTTGGTCATAGTTATTACTAAAATAGCCATATGCTATTTTACAAAGGAGAAATAGAAATGAATACTCAGGCGTATCGTGAAACGTCACGCACTTCTACTATTGACCTAACCAAAATAGGTCTCGTTGCTGCGCTCTATGTTGCAGTGACCCTCATCTTATCCGTTATTAGCTTTGGAGCAATCCAGCTAAGACTATCCGAAATGTTTAACTATCTGGCAATCTTTCATAAGCGCTATATTGTTGCGGTTACATTAGGGGTAGTTATCGTTAACTTCCTATCACCAATGTGGTTTCTCGATGTCCCAGTCGGTGGGATAGCAACCTTCCTTGTTCTTATTCTTTCAAGAGCAGTAACAAAAAACATCAAAAATTTAAAAGTGAAAATGGCAGTGACAGCGATTATTTTTGCATTGTCTATGTTTACTGTTGCTGGGCAGCTGTACATTGTTTTTGATTTGCCGTTTTGGGTGACGTATGTAACGGTTGGAATTGGTGAGCTTTTATCGATGACGATTGGTGGTATTATTATTTATTTGGTTAATAAGAAGGTTGATTTAGCGAAATAGAAAATGATGACTATAAATTACTCTAGTTAGAGTATAGATTATAAAACCCATGCATCTTATGCATGGGTTTTATGTTTTTAATTCGTGAGGTTATAAAAATAATATCATAGACAATATAAACATAAATATGACACCGGATATCATTGGAACAGAGGTCCTCTTAATTATGTTAATTGGATCTACTTTCAGCGTTCCGGCAATAATCAATACTACTGCAGCAACTGGAGAAACTGATCTAAATAAGTTTCCAGCTAGCCCCATAGGAATACTAACTGCGATTGGATTAATTCCAGCAGCTTCGGCTAAAGGAACCATCAGTGGTATCATTGCGAAGAATAAAGCAATACCGCTTCCACTTAGTATTACAATTAATGCTGTAAATCCAACCAGAACCAGTGGTAAAACATAATCAAGTCCTTGTCCTTGTATGTTTTCCATTGATACTTGCAGGGTTTCAATCAGCCCAATAGATTGTAGACCTGCCACAAATACAGAAGCAGCTACTAACAGAACCACCACTGAAATCATATTACCCATACCCGAAAAGAATTTTTCAGTATTGGATAACACATCTTTACTATTTTTATTGCGAATTAACTCACAAATTATAGCTAAAATAAACGAGATTAATACTGCAATTTCTACACTAATTGAAACAGATACTTGAGTTGTAAATTCTAATATAAAAGAAACTAACAAAATAATTATTGGAAACACCGGCAAGATAGCATAGACTGTTTTAAATAACATACCGCCTTCTATTTCCTTGAATACTTCTATTTTAACATCTTTAATAGATTCGGTATTTCCAGCCTTTTTATCCATTCTCTTTTGCCAGAAATAGTGAACGATCGCCATGAATAGTATGGTTGGCACTGAAATCATGGCATGGTAGCTAAAAACATATTGTGTAACTGTTAAATCACTAAATGCTGCATACTTCGCTAATTCCTCTGCAACAGCCACATTGTCACTTCCAAGTGGAGTTGGAATAATTGTTGCAGAAGTAGCTATAACTGCTGCTATACTAAGAGTAGTCATACCTGCATTTTTCATTACAGGATAAAGTGTGGCTAATAATAAAATAGCTAGTGTTGAAGCACTTGGTATAACTAAGGATAAAACGTTACCTAATAAAAATATAATAGGAACTAGTAGATATACAGATTTTATCTTGCTAACTGGCTTTGTTAACATTTGAACGGTTAAATCGTTAGCTCCGATTGATGACATATAGGCTGTATATCCACCTAATATTAAAATAATTAATCCGGCTGAGGACAATGTTGACTTGAATTGCTGCACAACAACTTGCAGAGGGTCTAAAAGTGCAGACCCAGTCGGGGTAAAGTCATTAAATACAATCTCGTTACCCATGACGATACTAATTAACAATAAAACGATACCCATAAGAAATAGGGGGATTTTAATATCCATTTTCTTAATAAGCATATAAACAATTACTGCAACCGCTAACAATGCTGAGCTATACATGATAAGGTTGTCCAACATAGATGATTCCTCCCTGAAAAATGGATAAATGCTTACTTACATTTTCTTAGATTTTCCATTAACCATTTTTTAAACTCAGTTGCATTAATATCTACACAAACTTTTACGTTGCTTTCTTGTTTCATATAACCTTTTAAATCTACTATTGTAACTCCTTTTGTTAAGTCCCCGTTCAATTCAATGTCTACATAGGTATCCACAGTTGTGAATAAATCTGGTTTTAATAGATAGGCTACTGCACAACTATCATACATTTTTAGACCGCTATTAAAGCTACCGCCTCTGTATTTTTTGAATAAATGATAAATCATATTACCAGTATCATTCATTTCTCTGAGTACTTCACTATCTTCTGGATAAACTAAGGCTTTCATACCGACATCGAGTCCAGCCATCACGATTGGTAAGCCGCTTGAAAATACGATCTTTGCTGCTTCGGGGTCAGCATAGATGTTAAACTCTGCCATAACAGAAACGTTCCCACGCCCTGTCGATCCACCCATTAAGATAATTTCAGCTATATTTTCTTTAACTTCAGGATAAAGTTTAAAAAGTAGAGCAATATTTGTTAAAGGGCCGATTGGAAGGAGAGTGATTTTCTCCTCGCTACTCATAATTTCTTTATGCATAGCATTTACGGCATGCTCGTCCAATAATAAACTTTCATCAGGTTCTTCAAAGTTGTAGCCGTCCATCCCTGTTTCACCGTGAATATCACTTGCATCAACTGGATCCACAATTAATGGTGTGGAGGCACCTTTGGCAACGGGGATTTCTTTATTAAAAAACTTTAGAAGTCGTAAAGTATTATAAGTTACTTTTTCAAGGCTCACATTTCCGTTAACAGTTGTAATTAAACGAACATCCAGTTCCTCATTAAATAGAGCTATTGCCAATGCAACCGCATCATCAATTCCTGGATCCGTATCAATTATTATAGGTTTTTTATTCATCTTAGTTCCTCCTCGTTTTTCCTAATAAAAGCTATAATTTCTTTCCTATCAGGTATTCCACCTTGCGCACCAAATTTTTCTACAGATAAAGCTGCTGCTGCATTTGCGAAGACAATTGCCTGTTCCAACTCTCCTGTTCTAGCTAACTCTGTTGCTAAAGCACCGTTAAAAGTATCCCCAGCTCCAGTTGTATCTTTAACATTTACCTTATAGCCAGGAATGGATATCGCTTCCCCTGACTTTGATATGAATTTAACTCCATGTTCCCCTTTGGTTATAATCATTTTTTCTTTAATAGATTCTGCTAAAGACATTTCAGATATTGATAGAAATTCAATCTCATTTGGTGTTAGGTAGGTTACTTTTTTCAATATGTCTTCTGGTATAATTTGAAACGGTGCAGGATTGAGAATAACAGGTATTTTATGTTTATAAGCAAAATCAACAGTATATTGTACAGTTTCTATTGGTATCTCAAGTTGTAAAAGAATAATATCGTTAGCTAAAATAATATCTTGAGCTTCATCAATTAATTTGGGGGTCAATTTAGAATTAGCTCCTGGAGAAACAATAATTCGGTTGTCATTATCCAATACTGTTATTGCTGCAACACCTGTTGAAATATCAGGGATAATTTTAATTCCCTTTTCGCTTATACATTCTGATTTGAAATGTTGTAAAAGAGTTTTTCCAAAGGTATCGTTTCCAATAGCGCCAATCATCGATACATCTGCTCCTAGCCTAGCAGATGTTACTGCTTGATTAGCTCCTTTTCCACCGGGATAGGTTTCAAATCTCTCTCCTAATATAGTTTCACCTTTCTTAGGTAATTTTTTAGTTGTAGTCACTAGATCCATATTAATGCTTCCAATAACGCAAACGCGGGGATGACTGTTCATCATCTTAGCTCCTTTTCATGTTGATTCTCTAGTAATTAATTTAACCTTGTGTTCTTCTGATTTAATAACTGTATTAGGGTGTTCAATCTTTTGAATAAGTATCTCAGCTGCTCTTTTCCCAATATTATAAATGGGCTGTGCCATAGTAGTTAGAGAAGGAGATGTAATGTTTCCTAGCTCTATCCCGTCAAAGCCAATAACGGATAACTCATTTGGTATCTTAATCTTTAACGATTCAGCAGCCTTTAACACACCAACCCCCATTAAATCATTTGCTACGAAAATGCCGTCTATTTCAGGGTTACTCTGTAATAACTTCTTTGTTGCTTCAAATGCGTCATTCACAGCATAGTTTCCTACACATATGAAGTCACTATTGAACCATTCTTCATCCCTAACCTCATCTAAATAACCTCTAAATCTTTCCCTAGCATTACTTATATTCTCAGGGCCAGAAATGTGAGCGATTCGTTTACAGCCTTGTTTTTTTAAATATTGAACAGCCTGTCTAGCCCCTTCATAGTTATTTACGGTAACAGAAATTAAATTGGGATTGATCTTTCGGTCAAGTGCTATTAGTGGGACTTTCATATCTTTAACTTGACTTGTTGTCATCGTACTTGAAACTAGAATGATGCCATCAATCGATTTTTGTAAAAGAGCATTTAGATAGGTTATTTCTTTATCATTCTGATTATCTGTATTACATAAAATGAATGTGTAGCCATGTTTATTAGAAATGTCTTCCACTGCTCGAGCTAATTCAGGGAAGAAGGGGTTCATAATGTCAGGAACAAACAAAGCAATCATTTTTGATTTACCTTTGAAAAGACTACGTGCAACATCATTTGGACGATAGTTCAATTGCTCAATTGCCTGTCGAACTCGTTGCATTGTGCTTTCATTAACATAACCATTATTATTTATCACTCGAGATACTGTAGCTACTGAAACATTTGCTAATTTAGCAACATCCCTAATTGTTGTCATAAGCAGACCACCTTTTATCAACCTATGTAACGGGTTACATATCATAAAAAAATAAAAACGCGTATGTAACCCGTTACATATATATAATAAAACGTTTTCATTGTAATGTCAATAGAAAATTAAATGATAATTTTATCATTTAATTGCTTTACAATGATTTTCTACATTAGATTTTCCCAAAATAGGAGATTTAACAGTATAAAAAGGACTATCCAAATAAAACTAAAAAGAAAAGGAAGGAGAGCCTCAGATTGGATTGGCATTTAATATGGAAGTCAGTAATCATGATTATCGGTGGAACATTTTTGTTACGAATTGCAGGTAGAAAATCGATCTCCCAAATGACGCTCACACAAACTGTAATTATGATTGGAATAGGGTCATTGCTTATTCAACCAATAGCAGGTGAAGATATATGGAGTACGTTATTCGTCGGGTTGATCCTTGTTTTGACATTGGTAGTAATGGAGTTTCTACAGATAAAAGGAGATCTATTCGAAAATATTATCACAGGTAAATCGAAAGTATTAATTATCAATGGTAGCTTGCAGGAAAAGAATTTGAAAAAGTTAAGGATGACGGTGGACCAGCTTGAAATGGAATTACGGGTACAAAACGTTCAACGAATGGAAGATGTTCAGTGGGCGACATTAGAACCGAATGGGCAGGTTGGATTATTGTTGAAAGAAGAAGCCCAGCCAGTGACAAAGAAAGAATTTAAGCAATTAACAGCTTTAATGGAGGACTTAAAAAGAGAGCTGAATCAACAAACACAGTACAATGAACAATTGATGCAATTAAATAGGGAACAACTACCGCCCGAACAGCAAGAGACTATTTTTGCTGAAATACAAAGGAAGTCACATAAAAATACCCCGCCAAAACATTTACAATGAATAGTTGGTGGGGCGTTTTTTATCTGTTTTAGGCGAGAAGACTTCATCCTCAACGTAGTAGGGTGGAGATGAATCGCCTTCGGACAAGGGGGAGCTCTAGCTATCTCA
>NZ_PIJY01000023.1:0-76516 GCF_008304605.1 Oceanobacillus polygoni
TAATCGATCGAGGACTTAACTAACTTCTTTATTCGATGTCTTGTTTACTCTTATTTAGTTTTTAAGGTATAAATTAAAAAAAACCTTGCATTTTTAATTGGAAATGCATATAATAAAACTTGTCCTTGTTTTTTTAAGGATTGTCTGGTAGCAATAGCGAAGAGGTCACACCTGTTCCCATCCCGAACACAGAAGTTAAGCTCTTCAGCGCCGATGGTAGTTGGGACTTTGTCCCTGCAAGAGTAGGACGCCGCCAGGCGCACTTAAAAAGAGTTAAAATACAGTATTTGTATTTTAACTCTTTTTGTATACTCCATAATTTATTTTAGACTACTACCCACTCCAACGAATGATTATCTTTCTTTCGATACTTGACTTGCTATTTTGATGGATATTGTAAAGCAGTTTCTTGAATCAGAAATAATGAATTTAGAAATCTACAAAATAATCCATGGTTTTATCACATTAGATAATTTTCGTTACGGTGAGTATGAGGCGAATTAATTTGTTATTAGAAAAATAAACAATAATCATATTCAAATTGAAGACGGGGCGGCCACTGATAATACAGGCGTTTCCCGTGTAGAAATCTATAGTAGTCGCAAGCTCCAATAAATTTTAGAAATGTATAAAGATACGTTATAAAACCTTCTATCAACCATTCCATTTTCGACATAAAACAGCTCAATTATTTCTGTACAAATTAAAATTCGATAAAATTTTGGTATGCTCTATCAAAAAGTCGCTTTTTCTGTAGTTACATAAACCAGAAAAATTTCTTTCATTATTATTAATTGTTTTCATATAGTTAGCAGAGATTTAGAATCTATGTGGTAAGGAATAACTTCAAAAGGGCATATTAATTTTGCTTGATAACTGGTGGTACTAACATAGGAATGCGATCTTGATAGGATTCATTTTTATATGGAAGTAGAATAGAAATAGATAATAATTCACTAAAGGGGGATATTCATTGTATTCATGGGCAGATCAACTGTTAGGGGAAGACTTTTTATTAATTATTACAAGGTTGCTTGTTGCATTAGTATTATCTGGTTTAATTGGTTTTGAACGGGAAGTCAATAATCATTCCGCTGGATTCCGCACGCATATTCTTGTAGGTGTAGGTGCTTGTTTAATGATGATTTTATCCCTGTTTGGGTTCAGTACATTTAACGAAGTAAACGATAATATCCGATTTGATCCTGCACGTATACCCTCTTATGTCATCAGTGGGATTGGATTCCTTGGAGCAGGGACAATTATTGTTTATGGAGGAACGGTTCGTGGACTGACAACAGCAGCTTCTATCTGGGCTGTGGCAGGAATTGGTCTTGTGGTTGGCTCAGGAATGTATAGTGTCGCTATTTTCACAACGCTTATCATATTAATCAGTTTGATTTTCTTGAATCATATCGAAAGAATTTTTCCAAGGTCAAGGACTACTACGTTTATTGAGTTAGTTGTTGATGAAAAGATTCAAATTAACCAAGTGGTCGAGATTATCGAAAATCACCATTTTCCTATTAGAAATGTTGAAATTATAAGACAAGAAAGTAGTTTAAGGAAAGTCTATATAAAAACGAGTCGAAAAGATAAGCTGAGTTTAATTACGATTTTTGAAGAAATTTCACAGCTCCAGGGTGTAAAAAATATCTCAGAATTAAATAAATAACATTTTTTCAAAAACCTTACACAGATAATTTGTGTAAGGTTTTTGGTTTCGTTTTTGTTAAATTTGTCTAAGATATAAATATAAGTTGTTTGCATCTCCTTTATTTTGGCGTATAATAAGATTATAGTCAAAGATAGTCAAAGTCAAAAGAATAACATGCTGGGATAATTCATACAGAAAGGTGTAGGGCAGATGAGCAATATTTCGGATGTAATTGAACAGTATCTGAAAAAGGTTCTACAGGCGAAGGGTCAGAATGCGATTGAAATTAAGCGAAGTGAAATTGCGGATCAGTTTCAGTGTGTTCCCTCGCAAATAAATTATGTGATTAATACGCGTTTTACTGTAGAAAAAGGGTATATAGTAGAAAGTAAGCGTGGTGGTGGGGGCTATATTCGTATCATGCGGATAAAGTATCAGGATAAGTCTGAACTTATTGATGAAATTATCCAAATGATTGATGGTGCTGTTTCCCAGCGTTCATCCATTAATGTTTTGGAACGATTATTGGAAGAAGATATTATCACGAAGCGTGAGGCAAAGATTATGCTTAGTGCAATTGATCGTACGACGTTAGCTTTTAAACTTCCATTACGAGATGAATTACGTGCTCGTATACTTTCAAAAATGCTTTTAACGTTAAAATATTCAAGTAAGTAAAGTAGTATTTTACAAATGTTTTTTGTAAAGGGGGAATAGACATTGGAATGCCAGGAATGTCATGAACGACCAGCTACGCTCCATGTAAAGCAAGTAATTAATGACCAAGAAACAAAAGTAAGCATATGTGAGACATGTGCGAAGAAAAAGGGATATATCACATATCCAGAGGAAGGTTATTCCCTTCATGATTTACTAACTGGTTTATTTAATTTTGATAATTTCAATATGACGAACATGAGCGAAAATCAGTTAAACCAAGTAAAAGAGCTGCAATGCTCGAAATGTGGAATGACGTTTTCGAAGTTTAAGCAAGTTGGTAAGTTTGGCTGTGCCCATTGCTATGAATCTTTTGCTTCTAAGTTAGAGCCAATTTTCCGTAGGGTACATTCTGGTAATACGAAGCATTTTGGTAAAATCCCAAAACGTGCTGGTAGTGGCTTACAATTAAAGAAACAACTGAAAAACTACCGAGAAGAGTTACAACAATTAATCGAAACAGAAGCATTTGAAGAGGCTGCAAAGGTCCGAGATAAAATAAGGGCATTGGAAAAAGGAGATAAGGAGCCAGAAGCAGGTGATGAGTCTTGAGCTTAGAGCATTTTATTAAAGATGCACTCAGTCCGTGGATGTACGAACAGGGGCCAGATAACGATATTGTGATGAGTAGCAGAATTCGGTTAGCACGAAACTTTGCAACTGTTACGTATCCGATCCTTGCAGAACACGAGAAATTAGATGATATTCGTAGTTTTTTTAAGAAAGAATATGAACATCAAACGTTTCAAAGCTACAAAGATTTAGAATTTGTCTCAATTAAAGATTTGACGCCTGTAGAAAAGAGTGTGCTTGTCGAAAAGCATTTAGTTAGTCCTCATTTGGTAAAGCGTGATGAACATGCTGCTGTTATGATTTCACAAAATGAACAGGTTTCAGTTATGATAAACGAAGAGGATCACATTCGAATTCAGCTCTATTTTCCAGGGTTACAGTTAAAAAAGGCGCTGGAGGAAGCGTTCCATTTTGATGATTGGATTGAAGAGAAGGTAAATTATGCGTACGATGAAACGAAAGGATATTTAACAAGCTGTCCGACAAATGTAGGAACAGGAATGCGAGCGTCTGTTATGATGCATCTTCCAGCCTTATCGATGACGAAGCAAATTAATCGGATGATTCCTGCCATCAGTCAGCTAGGACTTGTTGTTAGAGGGATCTATGGAGAGGGCAGTGAAGCGCTTGGAAACATTTTTCAAATATCCAATCAAATTACGCTTGGAAAGTCCGAAAAAGATATTGTAGCGGACTTAGAAAGTGTTGTGAATCAGTTAATCGATCATGAACGAGTCGCACGCGGGTTTATCATGAAACGATCAGGCATAGAGCTTGAGGATCGTATCTTCCGTTCCTATGGTGTGCTGCAGTATAGTAGAATTATTGAATCAAAAGAAGCAGCAAAATGTATTTCTGACGTGCGATTGGGCATAGACTTAGGTATTATAGAAAATACATCAGGAAATATCTTAAATGAATTAATGGTTCTTACACAGCCGGGTTTTCTTCAACAATATGCGAATAGAACTTTGAATGCAAGCGAACGCGATGTATTGCGTGCATCACTCATACGCGAACGATTAAAATTGGAAAACTAGGAGGGAAATCCAGATGATGTTTGGACGATTTACAGAAAGAGCTCAGAAAGTATTAGCATTATCACAAGAAGAAGCGGTACGACTTGGCCATAAGAATATTGGTACAGAACATATTTTATTAGGTCTTGTCCGCGAAGGAGAAGGAATTGCGGCAAAAGCATTGCAGTCGCTAGGTTTAGAAGTACCAAAAATCCAAGAAGAAGTAGAAAAACTTATTGGTGTTGATAAGCAGCCAATGCAATCGATTCATTATACACCACGTGCAAAGAAGGTCGTAGAGTTATCGCAAGATGAGGCGAGAAAATTAGGGCACTCCTACGTAGGTACAGAGCATATTTTACTTGGTCTTATCCGTGAAGGTGAAGGTGTTGCTGCACGTGTATTGAATAATCTTGGTGTCAGCTTAAATAAAGCGAGACAACAGGTACTACAACTACTAGGAAGTAATGAATCACAAGCAGGTAGGCAGGGACGATCTGGGCAACAATCAAGTGCAAGTACGCCGACGTTAGACTCGTTAGCACGCGACTTAACGGTTAGTGCAAAAGAGGGTAAAATCGACCCTGTAATTGGGCGCGCGAAGGAAATTGAACGGGTTATTCAGGTGTTGAGCCGCCGTACGAAAAATAATCCGGTATTAATTGGTGAACCAGGTGTTGGTAAAACAGCTGTAGCAGAAGGTTTAGCACAGCAAATTATAGATAATGAAGTACCTGAAACACTTCGTGATAAGCGAGTGATGACATTAGATATGGGTACAGTTGTTGCAGGTACCAAATATCGTGGTGAATTTGAGGATCGCTTGAAAAAGGTGATGGAAGAGATCCGTCAGGCAGGAAATATTATTCTATTTATCGATGAACTTCATACATTAATTGGCGCTGGTGGAGCAGAGGGTGCAATTGATGCATCGAATATTTTAAAACCTTCCCTTGCTCGTGGTGAATTACAGTGTATTGGTGCAACAACACTTGATGAATATCGTAAATACATTGAAAAAGACGCTGCGTTGGAGCGTAGATTCCAGCCAATTCAAGTCGATGAACCGACATTGGAAGAAACGATTCAGATTTTACATGGTCTACGCGATCGTTATGAAGCGCATCATCGTGTAACGATAACGGACGAAGCGATTGAAGCAGCTGCAACGCTTTCTGATCGTTATATTACCGATCGCTTCCTTCCAGATAAGGCGATTGATTTAATTGACGAAGCAGGCTCTAAAGTACGCCTAAGCTCTTACACGGTTCCACCGAACTTGAAGGAGCTTGAGCAGAAGCTTGAAGATGTACGAAAAGAAAAAGACGCTGCTGTACAAAGCCAGGAATTTGAAAAGGCTGCATCTTTACGTGATTCCGAACAACGTTATCGTGAAGAACTAGAAAAAACGAAAAATGAATGGAAAGAAAAGCAAGGACAGACTGACTCAGAGGTTACTGTTGAAGATATTGCAAGTGTTGTATCTATCTGGACAGGGGTACCTGTATCGAAGCTAACAAAGGATGAGAGTGAGCGTCTATTAAACATGGAGGACATCTTGCATAATCGTGTGATTGGCCAAGGTGAGGCAGTAAATGCGATCTCTAAGGCAATTCGAAGAGCACGTGCTGGCTTAAAAGATCCGAAGCGGCCAATCGGCTCCTTTATTTTCCTAGGGCCTACAGGTGTTGGTAAAACAGAGCTTGCTCGAGCTTTAGCGGAAGTAATGTTTGCTGATGAAGATGCGATGATTCGGATTGATATGTCCGAATACATGGAAAGACATGCGACATCTCGTCTAGTTGGCTCTCCTCCAGGATATGTTGGCTATGAGGAAGGCGGTCAGCTGACAGAGAAGGTTCGTCGTAAACCATATTCTGTCGTGCTTTTAGATGAGGTTGAAAAAGCACATCCAGAAGTATTTAATATTCTGTTACAGGTGCTTGAGGATGGGCGTCTAACGGATTCCAAAGGAAGACTTGTTGACTTCCGTAATACGGTAATTATTATGACCTCCAACGTTGGTGCAAGTGAGCTCAAACGAAATAAATACGTTGGCTTTAATATCGGTGATGAAGGAAAAGAATATAGCGATATGAAGTCAAAAGTGATGGAAGAACTGAAAAAGGCATTTCGTCCGGAATTTTTAAACCGAATTGATGAAACGATAGTCTTCCATTCGTTAGAAAGAAAGCATATGAAGGATATTGTGACACTTATGCTTGAACAATTGCAACGTCGTTTGAAGGATCAAGATATTCATTTATCGTTGACCGATAAGGCAGTAGATAAAATTGCCAATGAAGGGTTCGATCCGGAATATGGTGCCCGTCCATTGCGTAGGTCCATTCAGAAGAATATTGAGGACCTTCTATCCGAAGAGTTGCTGAAAGAAACAATTGCTAAAGGGCAACAAGTAAAAATCGGTTTGAATAATAAAGGAGACTTCATCGTTCTCTCGTAAATAGTAGGAATGTAAAAAGCTAGAAGAGCAGTATCTTCTAGCTTTTCCTTCCATTTGAGAGATTGTTCAAAAAAACCTCATTACTATCCTTTGAATACCCACTTTTATTGAGAAATCGTACTAAACGACCCAGTTGTGGCATAAATAAGGAAATATGTTTCATAAATTGATAGGAAGCTGTAACCTATTTGCTCAAAAAATGTTTTACAATAGTAAGAGAAGGGGATAGTGATTTGGCTAAGCGAAAAACAAAGTATGTTTGTCAGGATTGCGGATATGAATCTGCTAAATGGATGGGCAAATGTCCAGGCTGTAATAATTGGAATACGATGGTGGAAGAAGTTGAAGCGAAAACAGTTAGAGGAAGACAAGTAAGTGGAACACAAGTCGTCAGTAAGCCAGAAAGGATTACTTCGATTGAATCGCAGAAAGAACCGCGTATTACCACGAAGATGAAGGAATTCAATCGTGTGCTCGGTGGAGGTATTGTTCTCGGATCACTTGTCTTAATTGGTGGTGACCCAGGGATTGGTAAATCTACCCTGTTATTACAAATCTCCTCGCAGCTTGCAGGAAAGCAATTGCCAGTCCTCTACGTTTCTGGTGAGGAATCGATTCGCCAAACAAAGCTACGTGCTGATCGATTAGGGGTAAAAGAAGATCTGCTCTACGTTCTTTCTGAAACTAATTTGTTTGATATTGAAAAGCAAATTGAAGAAATACGCCCTTCGTTTGTCGTAATTGACTCCATCCAAACCATTTTTAAGGAAGACGTAACGAGCGCTCCTGGTAGTGTTTCACAAGTACGAGAATGTACCGTTGATTTAATGAAGGTCGCAAAATCAAATGGCATTCCGATATTTATAGTTGGCCATGTGACGAAAGAAGGGGCGATAGCTGGTCCAAGGCTACTTGAACATATGGTTGACGCTGTCTTGTATTTTGAAGGGGAAAGACATCATACGTATCGAATTTTACGAGGTGTGAAGAATCGTTTTGGAAGTACAAATGAAATGGGTATTTTTGAAATGAAAGAAGAAGGACTTCGAGAAGTGATGAACCCTTCGGAGATTTTCCTGGAAGAGCGTTCCCAAGGATCAGCGGGCTCTACTGTTGTTGCATCGATGGAAGGGACAAGACCTGTACTCGTTGAGATTCAAGCATTGATTTCTCCAACTAGCTTTGGTAACCCACGCCGCATGGCCACAGGGATTGATCATAATCGTGTGCCGTTATTAATGGCAGTTCTCGAAAAAAGGGTTGGCCTTATGCTGCAAAACCAAGATGCCTATATTAAGGTAGCTGGTGGTGTGAAGCTTGACGAACCTGCAATCGACCTAGCGCTTGCTGTAAGTATTGCCTCAAGCTTTCGAGATAAGCCGACGAATCCAGATGATATATTTATTGGCGAAGTTGGACTTACTGGTGAAATCAGACGTGTTTCACGTATTGAGCAACGTGTTCAAGAAGCGGCTAAGCTTGGCTTTAAGCGAGTGATTTGTCCGCAAAATAATTTGGATGGCTGGACGTACCCAAAGGGAATTAAAGTCCATGGTGTTCGTACCGTTCAAGAAGCATTAGATATAGCGATGGCCCAGTAAATTGTTAAGCCCCTTTCATATAATTTTTTCGGTTATGTTATCATTTGCAAAAATACTATGTTTTTTTCATTCTTTGTGAGGGTTAAATTATAAATTTATCGGTAATACTTAACATTAGGAGGTGACGATGTTGCTAAAAAAAATAGTGCATTTATTTTTTATTGTTCTAGGCGGTACCACTGGTTATCTTTATGTACCAGAAATTATTCGGTTGTTGAACATTACAGATTTGGATTGGGCAAGATCCCCATATTTAGGCATGATCATCGGTGCAATTATATTCTTTATTCTTTCTTATTGGCTGGCAGATTATATTGTTGACTTTTTGAGGTGGGTGGAAGACGCACTTATTAAGCTCCCAGCAGTTGATTTATTCTTTGGTAGTATTGGTTTAATTGTCGGATTGGTTATTGCTTACTTTGTTAACATGCCCTTACAAGATATTAACATTGAGGTCGTTTCACAGGTGTTGCCACTCTTTATTATGATCGTTCTTGGTTACCTTGGTTTCCAGGTGGGATTCAGACGGAGAGATGAATTTGTTAATCTGATGAAAACAAATAAAAAAGACAAACGCCGTCCTGTTGAAGGTGACGAAGTAGATGTTATCCTACCAAAAGCAAAAATACTGGATACAAGTGTTATTATTGATGGTAGAATTGCAGATATTTGTCAAACGAACTTTTTAGAAGGAACGGTTATAATTCCACAATTTGTTCTTGGGGAGCTGCAGCATATTGCCGATTCCTCGGATACACTTAAACGAAATAGAGGTCGCCGTGGACTAGATGTATTGAATCGCATCCAAAAGGAATTACCAGTGAAAGTCGAGATTTATGAAGGTGACTTTGAAGAAATTCCAGAGGTTGATAGTAAGCTAATAAAGCTTGCTAAGGTAATTAATGGTATTGTTGTAACGAATGACTTTAACTTAAATAAAGTCTGTGATTTACAAGGTGTTAACGTACTAAATATTAACGACCTTGCCAATGCTGTGAAGCCGGTTGTACTCCCGGGTGAAGAGCTAATTGTGCAAGTAATTAAAGACGGTAAAGAGCATAATCAAGGGGTAGCTTATCTTGATGATGGTACAATGATTGTTGTAGAAGAAGGCCGAGACTATATCGGAAAAACGATTGAAGTAATTATTACAAGTGTCCTGCAAACATCTGCTGGTCGGATGATTTTTGCAAAACCAAAATTACTTGAAAAAGCATTGTAAAAAGGGTATAACTGATTAAGGTGAAGTAAAGTGATAACATGAATGATATGTTATCACTTTTTCATATAGAAGTAATTTAAAACTATATCGGTATTAATAATTAACGAGAGGGGCAACACCATGAGTAAGGAAGTTCGTGTGCGTTATGCGCCAAGTCCGACAGGCCATCTGCATATTGGAAATGCACGTACAGCTTTATTTAACTATTTATATGCAAAACATTTTGATGGGAAGTTTATTATTCGTACAGAAGATACGGATGAAAAGCGAAATGTAGAAGGCGGAGAAGAAAGTCAGCTGAAGTTCTTGAAATGGCTCGGTTTAGAATGGGACGAAGGTGCTGATATTGGCGGTGACTACGGTCCATATCGTCAAACAGAACGTTTAGACATTTATGATAAATATGTCAATGAATTACTAGAAAGAAACCTTGCCTATAAATGCTATATGTCAGAGGAAGAGCTTGAGACAGAGCGTGAGGAGCAACGTGCGAATGGACAAGTTCCTAAGTATTCAGGAGCCCATCGTGATTTAACAGAAGAACAGATTGCAGCTTTCGAGGCTGAAGGGCGTAAGCCGAGTATCCGTGTTCGTGTTCCGGAGAATAAAACGTACACATTCCATGATATTGTTCGCGACGAAATAACGTTTGAATCGAGTGATTTTGGTGACTGGGTTATTGTGAAGAAAAATGGTATCCCAACCTATAATTTTGCCGTTGCAATTGATGATCATTTGATGGATATCACCCATGTTTTACGTGGTGAAGAGCATATTTCCAACACGCCGAAGCAAATGATGATTTATGAAGCATTTGGCTGGGAAGCACCACAATATGGCCATATGACTCTTATTTTAAATGAGGATCGTAAAAAACTAAGTAAGCGTGATGAGCATATCCTTCAGTTTATTGAACAGTATCGAAATCTTGGATATTTACCTGAAGCTATGTTTAACTTTATTAGCTTATTAGGCTGGTCTCCAGTTGGAGAGGAAGAAATATTCTCCCAAGAAAAGTTAATTGAAATTTTTGATCCAGAACGTCTTTCTACATCTGCGGCAATTTTTGACCAACAAAAATTAAAGTGGATGAACAATGAATATATTAAAGCGGCTGAATTAGAAACAGTGATCGATTTAGCGATGCCACATTTAATTGAATCTGGGAAATTACCAGAGGATATGGATGCAGAAAAAAGAACATGGGCAGAAAATGTAATTAGCTTGTATCGCGAGCAATTACGCTATGGGGCGGAGATTGTTGAACTGACCGAGCTATTCTTTAACGATGATATTTCGTATGAGGATGAGGCAATGGAAGTCTTAAAAGGTGAGCAAGTACCAGAGGTCCTTCAAGTATTTACAGATAAGCTGATTCATTTGGACGAATTTACAAAGGATACGATAAAAGCTCAGTTTAAAGCAACGCAGAAAGAAACCGGTCACCGTGGAAAGAAATTATTTATGCCGATCCGGATTGCGACAACTGGACAAATGCACGGACCAGAGCTACCATTTGCAATTGAGCTTTTAGGGAAATCGGTTATTATTGCAAGGCTCGATAAAGTGTTGAAGGAATTAGGAGCTTAATGGTTCACATTTCGCCATTTGTATAATATAGTATTACTAAATACGTGAACGTTGATAAGGGAAAGTAAGAGGCGAACTGCTTATTCAGAGAGAATCACCTAAGGCTGTGAGTGATTTTGAGCATCGTTTCTGAAGTGCCCCTTGGAGTCTGTTATGGAAAGTTATAGTACATGACAGCGGAACTCTCCCGTTAAGAGAGCACAAGTTGGAAGGGGATAATCCTTCAAACAGAGTGGAACCGCGCATGTTTTGCGTCTCTGTGTATGAACTACACAGGGGCGCTTTTTATTTTGCTATAAAGGGGGGACGCATATGGGAATTCTCAAAACAATGAAGGAAGATATGGATGTGGTTTTTGAACAGGATCCTGCTGCACGTACGTATATCGAAGTGATGCTAACGTATTCCGGTCTTCATGCGGTATGGGCACACCGGATTGCACATGGCTTTTTCAAAAGAAGGCTTTTCTTTATTGCACGTGTTATTTCTCAGACTAGCCGCTTCTTTACTGGCATTGAAATTCACCCAGGGGCAAAGATTGGTCGACGTCTCTTCATCGACCATGGGATGGGTGTAGTAATTGGGGAGACATGTGAGATTGGGGATAATGTTACGATTTTTCAAGGCGTGACACTTGGCGGTACTGGTAAAGAAAGAGGGAAACGCCATCCAACAGTGAAAGATAATGCACTCATTTCTACAGGCGCAAAAGTGCTAGGCGCAATAACTATTGGTGAAAGTTCGAAGGTTGGAGGCGGATCAGTTGTTTTAAAGGATGTCCCTGATCATTCAACGGTTGTTGGGGTTCCTGGCAGAGTTGTTATACAGAATGGGGAAAGAGTAAGAAGGGACCTTGATCATCATAAGATTCCTGATCCTGTGGCTGATCGTTGTGAACATATGCAGGTACAGATCGATGAACTGAAGGCTGAGATTGCAAAATTGAAACAGGGGAGTGTAAAGCAGCATGTCGATTAAGTTATATAATACATTATCGCGCAAGAAGGAAGATTTCACACCATTAGAAGAAGGGAAGGTCCGTATGTATGTATGCGGACCGACTGTATATAACTATATTCATATCGGTAATGCACGTCCGGCAATTGTTTTTGATACAGTACGAAGATACTTTGAATACAAAGGCTATCAGGTTGACTATGTATTAAATTTTACCGATGTCGATGATAAAATAATTAAAACAGCAAATGAATTAGGAGAAGAAGTTCCTGAGATAGCAAATAAATTTATCGAAGCATATTTAGAGGATGTTGGAGCATTAGGTGTGAAAGAGGCAACACATAATCCACGTGTTATGGAAACGATGGAGGATATCATTAATTTTATCGATGTGCTCGTTCAGAAGGGATATGCCTATGCAGCAGAAGGAGACGTCTATTTTAAACCGAGAGCGTTTGAAGGATATGGGAAATTATCCCACCAGTCAATTGATGAGCTTCGCTCTGGTGCCCGAATCCAAGTTGGAGAGAAAAAGAATGATCCGCTTGATTTTGCATTATGGAAAGAGGCAAAGTCTGGAGAAATTGCTTGGGATTCACCATGGGGTAAAGGCCGACCAGGCTGGCATATTGAGTGCTCGGCAATGGCTAAAAAATATCTTGGGGACACAATTGACATTCATGCTGGAGGGCAAGATTTAACATTCCCACATCATGAAAATGAAATTGCTCAGTCTGAGGCAATGACAGGTCATACATTCGCGAATTATTGGATGCATAATGGGTATATAAATATTGACAATGAAAAAATGTCGAAATCACTCGGAAATTTTGTTTTAACAAGAGATTTAATTGCGAAACATAATCCTGAAGTACTACGTTTCTTCATGCTAAGTGTGCATTATCGTAATCCGATTAATTTTACAGAGGAACTTCTGGAAAGTGCTAAAAATAGCTATGAGCGAATTAAAACGGCGTACGAAAACTTAGAGCATCGCAAACCGACGAGTATGAACCTTGTTGATAATACAGAGGAATGGTTAACGAAAATAGCGGAAATGAAACATCGCTTTGAATTGGAAATGGATGATGATTTCAATACAGCGAATGCGATTTCTGTCCTGTTTGATTTAGCAAAAGAAGCAAATGTTTATCTTCAATCCAACCAAACATCAACAGAGGTAATTGATGCATTCCAGGAAGTGCTCAAGACGTTACTAAATGTACTTGGAATTACCCTTGACACAGCTGATGAATTGTTAGATGAAGCGATTGAAGCGTTAATTGAGGAACGGAATGACGCAAGAAAAAACCGTGATTTCGCTCGAGCAGATGAGATAAGAGATCTGTTAAAAGACAAAAATATCATACTGGAAGACACACCTCAAGGGGTTCGCTGGAAAAGAGGCTAATCATGAAGTTGGATCCGAAACAATTGAAAAGCTTAGCACTCGCGTATATGGGGGATGCTATATATGAAACCCATGTTCGAGAGCATTTGCTTCAAAAAGGAACCGTAAAGCCGAACCAGCTACATCAAGAAGCGATTACTTTTGTTTCTGGAAAATCCCAAGCGGCTGTCATTCTTAACTGGACAGCCAAAGAGGGTTTTTTAAACGAGGAAGAACGAGCGGTTGTAGGGCGAGGGCGAAATGCTAAGTCTGGTTCTATCCCGAAAAACACAAGTGTACAAACCTATCGTTATAGTACGGCATTTGAGGCATTAATCGGCTATCACTATTTATCTGGAAATGAAGCACGTCTTAAGGAACTGTTAGAAACGGCAATAGATTTTGTAGAAGAGGGGAGTGGATAACATGGATCAGGAATTAATTATTGGTAAAAACCCAGTGATGGAAGCGTTGAAATCCGGTCGTTCTGTCAATAAAGTGGTTATTTCGGAGCAACTGAATCCGAATGTGCAAAAGAAATTACAACAGATGGCGAGAGAGGCTGGGACGATTGTACAAAAAGTGCCGAAATCAAAGCTTGATCAGCTCGATTCCGGAAATCATCAAGGTGTGATTGCGTATGTTGCGTCCTATCAATATGCATCAATTGAGGATTTATTCCAGCGAGCAGAAGAACGAAACGAAGATCCGTTCTTCATCATTTTGGATGAATTGGAGGATCCGCATAATTTAGGATCCATTTTGCGGACAGCAGATGCGACGGGAGCGCATGGCGTCATTATTCCGAAGCGGCGCTCGGTAGGTCTAACTGCAACCGTGGCGAAAACAGCTGCAGGAGCGATGGAACATATTCCTGTTGCTCGAGTGACGAATATCGCAAATACGATTGATGAATTAAAAGAAAGACAGGTATGGGTAGTCGGTACAGAGGCAGAAGCAACAGAGGATTATCGTAAATTGGACGGGGCGTTACCAATCGCACTCGTAATTGGTAATGAAGGGAAGGGCATTAGCCGACTTGTTCGTAAAAAGTGTGACTGGACCGTAAGCTTACCAATGAAGGGGGAAGTATCTTCCTTGAATGCTTCCGTTGCTTGCAGTTTACTTCTTTATGAGGTATATCGTAAAAGGCATTCATTAGGTGATGAATAAATGGTCGTTCTAATTGTAGATGGCTATAACATTATTGGAGCATGGGAAGAGCTACAGCAGCTAAAAGAGAAAGAGATCGGACAAGCCCGTGACCGGCTGATCGAGCGGATGGCCGAATACCAGGCATATTCTGGATATCGTGTCATCATCGTATTCGATGCGTATTTTGTTAAAGGTATTTCAAGTAAGCTAGAGCAATACAAAGTAGAGGTTATTTATACAAAGGAAAAAGAAACAGCGGATGAATGTATCGAAAAGCTTGTGAAGGCAGTAAAGAACGTACAGACACAAGTATATGTAGCAACATCTGATTATGCAGAACAACGTACGATTTTCGGACAAGGGGCACTCAGAAAGTCGGCTCGTGAGCTATTTATTGAAATGCAGGACATCGAACGGGAAATTGAGGTTAGTATTGAACTGCATAAAAAAATACAACCACAGTCAAAGATTAATTTGGACAAGGAAACCCTTCAGAAGTTTGAAAAGATGAGAAGGGGAGAAATATAGCACAAAAGTTTGACTTTTGTGCTATTTCGACATATTTCGCATGTAACCGCTTCTAGTACATGTTGACGGTTTTGAAACGAGTACTGTATACTATGTGCTAAAGTGACAACAAGATAGTCAGGGGGCAATCTTAATGAGTGTCGAGCAATTAGTAAAAGACAAACGAAGTATTAGTAAGCTTGAAGATGACGATTTGCTTCAACTTGTTCGTCAAGGCGACAGTCGGGCACTGGACTTATTAATACACAGGTACATTAATTTTGTCCGAGCAAAAGCACGAACGTATTTCTTAATTGGCGCAGATAAAGAGGATATCATTCAAGAAGGAATGATTGGATTATATAAAGCGATTCGCGATTATAATGGGGACAAGCTATCTTCATTCAAAGCGTTTGCTGAACTCTGCGTGACGCGTCAGATTATCACTGCCATTAAAACAGCGACAAGACAGAAGCACATTCCACTTAACTCCTATGTTTCCCTCGATAAGCCAATCTATGATGAAGAATCGGATCGTACATTATTGGATGTAATTGCAGGGTCTAAGGAAATTGACCCCCAAGAGCTGCTAATTAACCAAGAAAACTTCGGAGATATGGAAACGAAATTATCGGAATTATTAAGCGAGTTGGAAAAACAAGTGCTTCATTTGTATTTGGATGGAAGATCCTATCAAGAAATATCGATTGAATTGAAGCGACATGTGAAATCGATTGATAATGCTTTGCAACGCGTAAAGCGGAAGCTCGAACAGCTGATGGATGCGTCTGAAACAACTTAACAATACGATGGAATGAACTACGGTTTAGACACGGCGAGTTGAATAATTGCAGTCATCCAAGTAATTCTTTGATTAAAACCGTTTTATCTAGTTAGCCAGTAGATTGTCGAAACGTTGACACGTTATGGCAAAACGTGCTAAATTAGAGGAAAAGGAAAATACCCTAATTGTGGGGTGAAATAGATGAGTAGTAAAATCACGTTAGCGTGTGCAATTTGTTCAAGCAGAAATTATTCAACGAATAAAAATGTATCCACAAAGACTACGAGGTTAGAAGTACGCAAATATTGCAAAACATGTGGGCAACATACATTGCATCGTGAAACGAAGTGAGTGCGCATTTTAGGCGGAGTTTTTGGGGGGTACAAGCATGTTCAAATTCTTTAAAGATGTATCTAGAGAAATGAAAAAAGTTAGTTGGCCTAAAGGTAAAGAGCTAACCAATTATACCATTATCGTTATTTCGACGGTCGTATTTGTAGCACTATTCTTTTTTATTGTTGATTTAGGCATTTCTCAAGTTTTAAACTTATTTTGAATAAATATATTTAATTATGCTATAATGAAAAATAATATTCCCTTTTAAAAGCCCGGTCAAATCGGGTTTTTTAAATTGGATAAAATGGTAGACGATTCGTGATTTGGATAATAAATCAAGCTGCTATAAAGGGAGGGAGTCCTGTTTAAATGGAAAAGAATTGGTATGTAGTTCATACGTATTCCGGATATGAGAATAAAGTAAAAATGAATCTGGAGAAACGTGTAGAAACAATGGGAATGGAAGATAAAATATTCCGTGTAATCGTTCCAGAGGATGAAGAAACGGAAATTAAAAACGGTAAAAAGAAAGTCATGAAAAAGAAATCATTCCCTGGTTATGTATTAACTGAAATGATTATGACAGATGATTCCTGGTATGTTGTAAGAAACACGCCTGGAGTGACCGGTTTTGTTGGGTCTAGTGGTCACGGTGCGAAACCAACACCATTACTACCAGATGAAATTGATGTTGTTCTAAAGCGCATGGGTGTATCAGAACCGACTGTACAGGTTGATTTTGAAATCAAAGAAAATGTACGAGTTGCCGATGGTCCATTCACTGATTTCACAGGATCAATTGAACACATTGATATGGATAAGCAAAAAGTGAAAGTTCATGTGAATATGTTTGGTAGAGAAACCCCTGTTGAATTAGATTTTTCGCAGGTTGAAAAGCTGTCTTAATAAAAATAGACAACAAAACCTTGCATTATTTAGCATTTCATGCTAAAATTTTTTTGTTATTCATGCCCTGGATAGGGCATTGATAAATGGAGTGGGAGGGTATTCCAATACAATCATAGGACCCTATTACCACATCACGGACTTTAAGGAGGTGTGTCTCGTGGCTAAAAAAGTAATCAAGTTAGTGAAATTGCAAATCCCAGCTGGTAAAGCAAACCCAGCACCGCCAGTAGGACCGGCACTAGGTCAAGCAGGTGTTAACATCATGGGATTCTGTAAAGAGTTCAATGCTCGTACACAAGATCAAGCGGGTTTAATTATTCCTGTTGAAATTACGGTATTTGAAGACCGTTCATTTACATTTATTACAAAGACTCCACCAGCAGCTGTTCTTTTGAAAAAGGCAGCAGGTCTTGATTCTGGTTCTGGTGAGCCTAACAAGAATAAGGTCGCTACATTGAAACGCGATCAAGTAAAAGAAATTGCGGAATCTAAAATGCCTGATTTAAACGCAGCTGATGTTGAAGCGGCTATGCGTATGGTTGAAGGTACTGCACGAAGCATGGGAATTGTTATCGAAGATTAATTTTATACGGTATAGGTTGCGGTTGGCTAACCATTCGCAACCTTTTTCGTGAATGTGATGGGCCTTTTTAGGAACGTTGCATGCTTTATAAAAGCTGTGCGCTTTTATAAGTGGGAGGTATTACCGTTATAACCACAATAGAGGAGGAAATAAAATGGCAAAAACAGGTAAGAAATATCAAGAAGCTGCAAAGCTTGTAGATCGTTCGAATTTGTATGAAATTAAAGAAGCTGTTGCATTAGCGAAACAAACTGCTAAAGCAAACTTTGACGAAACAGTTGAAGCTGCATTCCGTCTTGGAGTAGATCCGAAGAAAGCAGATCAACAAATCCGTGGAGCAATGGTATTGCCACACGGAACTGGTAAAACACAACGCGTGCTTGTGTTCGCTAAAGGTGAAAAAGCAAAAGAAGCAGAAGCTGCAGGAGCAGATTATGTAGGAGAGGCAGAATTCATCGAGAAAATCAACAAAGGTTGGTTTGAATTTGATGTTATCGTAGCGACTCCTGACATGATGGCTGAAGTAGGTAAGCTTGGACGTGTGTTAGGACCAAAAGGTTTAATGCCAAACCCTAAAACTGGAACAGTTACATTCGAAGTAGAAAAAGCTGTTAAAGATATTAAAGCTGGTAAAGTAGAATACCGTGTAGATAAATCTGCTAACATCCATGTTCCAATTGGAAAAATCTCATTTGAAGATGAGAAATTGGTTGAAAACTTCGTAGCACTTACAGAACAACTTGTGAAAGTGAAACCACAAGCTGCTAAAGGTACGTACATGAAGAATGTTTCAATCGCTTCTACAATGGGACCTGGAATTAAAGTTGACGTATCTGATTTCCGTTAATTAGGTATTGACTTTATCCGGGCGTTCCGTTATACTAAATTGCGTCATAATAAATGAATAGGTTATACCGTAGACAGTAGGTGCGATTCTTTCGCTTAATATCCTGCCGAGGTTGTTTATAAACAGATGCGTTAATCCATTTGTTATATTAAGCTCCCATGTCTATGTGGGAGCTTTTCTTATATGCCCTGCGGTGTAATGATATAGAAATGATAATAGGAGGTGGAACAATGTCTGCAGTAATTGAACAAAAGAAACAACTAGTTGAAGAAATCACTGAAAAATTCCGTGCTAGCCAAACTTCAGTAGTGGTTGACTACCGCGGTCTTGACGTAGCGGAAGTAACAGCATTACGTAAAGAGCTACGCGATGCGGGAATTGATTTCAAAGTTTACAAAAACACAATGACTCGTCGTGCTGTCGAGGCGGCTGAACTTACAGACTTGAGCGAGGTGTTGGTAGGGCCAACAGCTATCGCTTTCAGTAACGATGATGTAGTAGCCCCTGCAAGAATTCTAAATAACTTCATGAAAGAACATGAGGCGTTAGAAATCAAAGGTGGCGTAATCGAAGGGAAAGTAGCTACACTTGAACAAATTCAAGAGCTTGCTGAACTTCCGAACTACGAAGGTATGGTATCTATGCTGCTTAGCGTGCTTCAAGCACCTATTCGTAACTTTGCTTACGTTACAAAAGCAGTTGCAGAACAAAAAGAAGAACAAGGCGCATAATAATCGCCTGACGTTATTACTAAATTAAACTAAAATATTAGGAGGAAAATATATCATGACTAAAGAAGAAATGATTGGCGCAATCAAAGAAATGTCTGTTTTAGAATTAAACGATCTTGTTAAAGCTATTGAAGAAGAATTTGGAGTAACTGCTGCTGCACCTGTAGCTGTAGCTGGTGCTGCTGGTGGAGCTGCTGTTGAAGAGCAAACTGAATTTGATGTAGTACTTACAGGTGCTGGAGCATCAAAAATCAAAGTTGTTAAAGCTGTTCGTGAAATCACTGGTCTTGGACTTAAAGATGCAAAAGACTTGGTTGATAACGCACCAAAAGCAATTAAAGAAGGCGTAGCTAAAGAAGAAGCTGAAGAAGTAAAAGCTAAACTTGAAGAAGCTGGCGCTGACGTAGAAGTTAAATAATTAAGTTGATAGAAAATGATAGAGCTCGTCGAATTTCGGCGGGCTCTTTATCGCGAATTGTTGTTGAACGAATATGTAGTTGTGAAATCAAATGAGCGATTCATGCTGATTGTATAAAAAAGAAGTATTTAATCCAATTGCAGGTTAAATGACTGCTTTCGGCATTTCTCCTTCTGTATATATCAATGATTAAGATACAAGGGAGTATCTCCGATTGAATAAAGTTTTATAAATTCTGAAGGCAACTTGCTTTCGGACATCTTCTAAATTTAAAATATGACTAAGAAGTAGGTGCCCAATTGTCTGAGCATTACTTTTCAAATAAACCTCAATCTAAAACTTTACCAAAAACATGGACATATCAATTAAGAGGAAAAGAATATACGTTTACTAGTGATGTTGGCGTGTTTTCAAAGAATGAAGTCGATTTCGGTTCGAGGCTTTTAATTGAACAATTTCAAGAGCCTGCTGTACCTGGTGATCTACTAGATCTTGGTTGTGGATATGGACCAATCGGAATTGCGCTTGCGGGTGATTTTGCCAATCGTCAAATTGTGATGGTCGATGTAAATGAGCGAGCGCTTGCGCTTGCTGAGAAAAACGCAACCGTTAATAATCAAACAAATACAGAAGTCGTTCAAAGTGACCGTTTGTCTGGTTTGCCTGGACGAAAATTCGCAGCAATACTAACGAACCCGCCGATTCGAGCAGGGAAGCAAGTGGTTCATCAAATGTTTGAGGAAGCAAAAGCTGCTTTACTTTCCAGTGGTCAATTGTGGGTAGTTATTCAGAAGAAGCAGGGAGCGCCTTCGGCAATGGATAAAATCGAGGCCTTGTTTGGAAATGTAGATGTTGTTGCCAAAAGTAAAGGATACTATATATTGCGAGCGTTAAATGATTGACCGCGAAAAATTAATGTGATAAGATTGGAAGATGGTAACATGGGGATTCTTTTGTCAAGGGGATCTTTATGAAATATGGGACGTATATTTGATTGCTGAACGGCAACACTGGTAGAATCGGAAAAAATGTAAGGTTTTATAATAAAGCCTTTTTTCTAGTTTACCAAAATAAATGCCATGTGTACAACTAGTATTTGTTGTATTGCTTTCAAAAGCTGCCCGAGCGTATGATAACGAAACACACCAAAGGTGCGACGGTAAGTATGTTCCATGAACTTGAATGCTTTGAAAATCGTTCAACATATTGTTGGGCGAAAAATTCAACTTGGTAGATAGGAAAGTGTTAAGCTTACCTATTTGCATAAGTGTAACGAAGGTATTCATCTAAAGGATTAGTGAATACTTGAGTTTTATAATGTTAGGTTCGAAAAACAAAACTGGGAATCAATTTTTCTCGTATTGTTTTTTCTAAATATGATTCTCTTTTTGTCATAAAGGGCAAAAAGACACGATTTAAGGGGTGAAGCAGTTGACAGGTCAACTAGTTCAGTATGGACGGCACCGCCAGCGTAGGAGCTATGCACGTATCAGTGAAGTTTTAGAATTACCGAATTTAATCGAAATTCAAACCGCTTCATATGAATGGTTCCTCGAAGAAGGCTTAAGAGAGATGTTCCAGGATATTTCTCCGATTGAAGATTTTACAGGAAACCTTTCACTGGAGTTTGTAGATTACAGCTTAGGTGAACCGAAGTATCCTGTAGATGAATCAAAGGAAAGAGATGTTACGTACAATGCTCCGCTTCGCGTAAAGGTTCGTTTAATTAATAATGAAACCGGTGAAGTGAAAGAACAGGAAGTATTTATGGGAGATTTCCCACTTATGACGGATACAGGTACATTTATTATTAATGGGGCTGAACGGGTTATCGTTTCACAGCTCGTACGTTCACCTAGTGTCTACTTCAATGAAAAAATCGACAAGAATGGTAAGCGTGGTATTGCTGCTACGGTTATTCCAAACCGTGGTGCATGGCTTGAATTCGAAACAGATGCAAAAGACATTGCATATGTCCGTATTGATCGTACGCGTAAATTGCCAATTACGGTATTGTTGCGAGCTTTGGGCTTTGGCACAGATCAAGAAATTGTCGATTTATTAGGCGAGAATGAATACTTACGAAATACACTTGAAAAAGATAATACAGAGACCACAGAAAAGGCATTATTGGAAATCTATGAGCGCTTACGTCCGGGTGAACCACCTACAGTAGAGAACGCGAAAAGCTTACTAGTTTCCCGTTTCTTTGATCCGAAGCGTTATGACCTTGCACACGTTGGTCGTTATAAAATGAATAAAAAGCTTCACATTAAAAATCGTTTGTTCAATCAAATTTTGGCTGAGGCAGTTGTTGACCCTGAAACAGGGGAGGTTTTAGCTGAAAAAGGTGAACGGCTTGAACGTAAACTACTAGATAAAATTCTCCCTTATTTAGAAAGGGAAGAAGAACGTTTTGGTGAGCGGATCCTTGAACCAAACGAAGGCATTTTGGAAGATGAAATCAATATCCAATCCGTAAAAATTATGGATCCAACTGATCCGAGTGGTGAGCGAGAATTAACTGTAATTGGAAATGGTGGCGTAACAAAAGAAATTAAAAATATCACTCCAGCTGATATTTTAGCTTCTATTAGCTATTTCTTTAATTTGCTTTACAAAGTTGGAGATACAGATGATATCGACCATCTTGGAAACCGCCGACTACGTTCAGTTGGTGAGTTATTGCAAAACCAATTCCGTATCGGTCTATCCCGGATGGAGCGTGTTGTTCGCGAGCGGATGTCAATTCAGGACACGTCAAGCGTAACGCCGCAACAGTTAATCAATATTCGTCCGGTAATTGCTTCAATTAAAGAGTTTTTCGGAAGCTCTCAGCTTTCACAATTTATGGATCAGACGAACCCATTAGGGGAATTGACGCATAAACGTCGTCTATCCGCACTAGGACCAGGTGGTTTGACTCGTGAGCGTGCGGGGTTTGAAGTGCGTGACGTTCATTACTCCCACTATGGTCGTATGTGTCCGATTGAAACGCCGGAGGGTCCGAACATCGGACTAATTAACTCGTTATCAAGCTATGCAAAGGTAAATAAATTTGGCTTTATTGAATCACCATACCGCCGTGTCGATCCGGAAACAGGTGAAGTAACGATGCAAATTGACTACCTGACAGCAGATGAACAAGATAACTATATTGTGGCGCAAGCAAACGCAAAACTTGATGAGGATAATAAATTTGTCGATACTGAAGTGATTGCTCGTTTCCGTGAAGATAATATCATTGTTTCGCGTGATAAAGTCGATTACATGGATGTATCGCCAAAACAGGTAGTTTCTGCTGCGACAGCTTGTATTCCTTTCTTAGAAAACGATGACTCTAACCGTGCGCTGATGGGAGCGAACATGCAACGTCAGGCGGTTCCTTTAATGAAGCCTGAAGCCCCGATTGTTGGTACTGGTATGGAGTATGTGAATGGGAAAGACTCAGGAGCTGCGGTGATAAGTCGTGGTGAGGGTGTTGTTGAACGCGTAGAAGCGAAAGAAATTGTTGTTCGTCATATTTCTGAAGTAGACGGCAAAGAAATTCAAGGTGACGTTGTTCGTTACAAACTGCAAAAATATAAACGTTCAAACCAAGGAACTTGCTATAATCAGCGTCCAATTGTTAGCGAGGGAGATCGCGTAACAACAGGTGAAGTACTTGCTGATGGTCCTTCAATGGAAGATGGAGAGCTTGCTTTAGGTCGTAACGTTCTTGTTGGATTTATGACATGGGAAGGTTACAACTACGAGGATGCAATCATCATGAGTGAAAGACTCGTGAAAGACGATGTATATACATCGATCCATATTGAAGAATTCGAGTCAGAAGCTCGTGATACAAAGCTTGGACCTGAAGAAATAACAAGAGATATCCCGAACGTTGGAGAAGACGCACTGAAGAACCTGGATGAGTATGGAATTATTCGTGTTGGTGCAGAAGTAACTGATGGAGATATTCTGGTTGGAAAAGTAACTCCTAAAGGGGTTACGGAATTATCCGCAGAGGAAAGGTTATTACATGCTATCTTCGGTGAGAAGGCTCGTGAGGTACGTGACACGTCCTTACGCGTTCCACATGGTGGAGGCGGTATTGTACTGGATGTTAAAATCTTCAACCGTGAAGATGGAGACGAACTGCCACCAGGTGTTAACCAATTAGTTCGTGCGTATATTGTACAAAAACGTAAAATTCATGAAGGGGATAAAATGGCTGGTCGTCACGGTAACAAAGGGGTTATCTCCAAAATTTTACCGGAAGAAGATATGCCGTTTTTACCAGATGGTACACCAATCGACATTATGCTTAACCCACTTGGGGTTCCGTCACGTATGAACATCGGACAAGTGTTTGAGTTGCATTTAGGAATGGCTGCTAGACAGCTTGGTATCCATGTTGCAAGTCCGGTATTTGATGGAGCGACAGAAGATGACGTTTGGGAAACACTTGAAGAAGCTGGTATGCCAAGAGATGCGAAAACAATTCTTTATGATGGTCGAACTGGAGAGGCGTTTGATAACCGTGTGTCTGTAGGGGTCATGTATATGATCAAACTTGCGCACATGGTTGATGATAAGCTTCATGCGCGTTCAACTGGACCATACTCATTGGTAACGCAGCAACCACTTGGTGGTAAAGCACAATTCGGTGGACAGCGTTTTGGTGAGATGGAGGTTTGGGCATTAGAGGCTTACGGTGCGGCGTATACACTGCAGGAAATCCTTACTGTGAAATCGGATGATACAGTAGGACGTGTGAAAACATACGAAGCAATTGTGAAAGGCGATAATGTTCCAGAGCCAGGAGTACCAGAATCCTTCAAGGTTCTAATCAAGGAATTACAAAGTCTTGGAATGGATGTTAAAATGCTTTCCAGTGACGAACAAGAAATCGATATGCGTGAGCTGGAAGAGGAAGAAGTTCAGGCAGCAACAAAGCTTAATATCGATGTAGAAGAGAATTAATAAAACAATACAGAATTGGTTCTGGGGTCTTTTCAAGATCCCAATGAACCATTCTGTTGTATATAATTATTTTTACATGAATCCAGAGGTAAAATTGCACATTAAAAAGGGAGGATTGCCCCTTGTTAGATGTAAATAATTTTGAGTATATGAAAATAGGTCTTGCTTCACCAGAAAAAATCCGTTCTTGGTCTTATGGTGAAGTGAAAAAACCAGAAACGATTAACTACCGTACGTTAAAACCGGAAAAAGATGGCTTGTTCTGTGAACGTATTTTCGGACCGCAGAAGGACTGGGAATGTCATTGCGGAAAGTACAAACGTGTGCGCTATAAAGGTGTAGTATGTGATCGTTGTGGAGTTGAAGTGACAAAGGCGAAAGTTCGTCGTGAACGCATGGGTCATATCGAACTTGCGGCACCTGTATCCCATATTTGGTATTTTAAAGGAATCCCAAGTCGAATGGGACTTGTGTTAGACATGTCTCCACGTGCGTTGGAAGAGGTTATTTATTTCGCTGCGTATATCGTTACAGATCCGGGCGGTACTCCTTTGGAGAAAAAGCAGTTATTATCGGAAAAAGAATACCGTGCTTATTACGATAAGTATGGCAATACGTTTAAAGCGCAAATGGGCGCAGAAGCGATTCGTAAGCTCCTTCAGGATATTGACCTTGAAAAAGAAGTAGATGCTTTGAGAGAAGAACTAAAATCGGCACAAGGTCAACGAAGAACACGAGCAATCAAACGTTTAGAAGTGATGGAAGCATTCCGTCATTCTGGTAATGATACGAGCTGGATGGTATTAGATGTTCTTCCAGTTATACCACCAGAAATTCGCCCGATGGTACAGTTGGATGGTGGACGTTTTGCCACTTCCGACTTGAATGATCTGTATCGTCGTGTAATTAATCGTAACAATCGTTTGAAACGTTTATTAGATCTTGGAGCACCAAGTATTATCGTACAAAACGAAAAACGTATGCTTCAAGAAGCGGTTGATGCATTAATCGATAATGGTCGTCGTGGTCGTCCGGTTACAGGACCAGGAAACCGTCCATTGAAATCACTATCTCACATGCTAAAAGGGAAGCAAGGTCGCTTCCGTCAAAACTTACTAGGAAAACGTGTGGATTATTCAGGACGTTCCGTAATCGTTGTAGGACCGAACTTAAAAATGTATCAGTGTGGATTACCTAGAGAGATGGCATTAGAGCTTTTCAAACCATTTATTATGAAAGAACTCGTAGAACGAGGGCTTGCGCATAATATTAAGTCTGCAAAGCGTAAAATTGAACGTGTACATCCGGATGTATGGGATGTATTAGAAGATGTGATCAAAGAGCATCCGGTTCTGCTTAACCGTGCACCAACATTGCATAGACTAGGTATTCAAGCGTTTGAACCGACATTGGTAGATGGACGCGCAATACGTTTGCATCCATTGGTATGTACAGCTTATAACGCTGACTTCGATGGTGACCAAATGGCTGTTCACGTTCCATTATCAGCAGAGGCACAAGCAGAAGCTCGTATTTTAATGCTTGCTGCTCAGAATATCTTGAACCCGAAAGATGGAAAACCAGTTGTAACACCTTCACAGGATATGGTATTGGGGAACTACTACCTAACGTTGGAGCGTGAAGATGCAGTCGGTGAAGGAAGTATCTTTAAAGACGCGAACGAAGCATTTATTGCCTATCAAAACGGCTATGTTCATTTGCATACACGCGTTGGTGTAGATGCCTCCAGTCTTCACAACAAGACATTTACCGAGGAGCAAAACAACCAAATAATGCTGACGACAGTTGGTAAGTTGATATTCAATGAAATCTTGCCAGAATCTTTCCCGTATATTAATGAGCCGACCAAAATGAATCTAGAGGTAAGAACTCCGGAACATTATTTTGTAGAGCGCGGCGCTAATATTAAAGAAGAAATTAAAAAACGTGAAGAAGTTAAACCGTTTAAAAAAGGCTTCCTAGGCGATATTATCGCAGAAGTATTTAAACGTTATAAAATTACGGAAACATCAAAAATGCTTGACCGGATGAAAGATCTTGGATTTAGCTATTCGACAAAAGCTGGTATGACTGTTGGTATTTCGGATATCGTTGTATTAGCTGAAAAAGAGGAAATCCTGGACGAAGCACAAATAAAAGTAGATAAAGTCTTGAAGCAATTCCGTCGTGGTTTAATTACCGAGGAAGAGCGTTACGATCGAGTGATTTCGATTTGGTCTAAAGCTAAAGATGTTATTCAAGACAAATTGATGGGCTCATTAAGCAATCGAAATCCAATCTTTATGATGAGTGATTCAGGAGCGAGGGGTAACGCATCTAACTTTACACAGCTTGCTGGAATGCGTGGACTCATGGCCGACCCAGGTGGACGAATCATTGAGATCCCGATTAAATCAAGTTTCCGCGAAGGTTTAACAGTACTTGAGTACTTTATTTCAACACACGGTGCGCGTAAAGGACTTGCGGATACGGCACTGAAAACTGCCGATTCTGGTTACCTAACAAGACGTCTTGTTGATGTAGCGCAGGATGTAATTATCCGTGAAGCAGACTGTGGAACAGATCGTGGCTTAACTGTAGCCGCGTTAGTTGATGGATCTGAAGTCATTGAACCGTTGATCGACCGTTTAATCGGCCGAACTGCTTTCATGAATGTAAAACATCCAGAAACTGGAGAGTTTATCGTTGGGAAGAACGAATTAATTACAGAAGACCAAGCGAAAGCAATTGTAGAAGCCAATATTGAAGAGGTAACGATTCGAACTGCCTTTACATGTAATACGAAACACGGCGTATGTCAGAAATGTTATGGCCGTAACCTAGCAACAGGTGCTGATGTAGAAGTAGGAGAAGCTGTAGGTATTATTGCAGCTCAATCGATTGGTGAGCCTGGTACACAGCTTACAATGCGTACATTCCACACTGGTGGTGTTGCAGGAGACGATATTACACAAGGTTTACCGCGTATTCAGGAGTTGTTCGAAGCGCGTAATCCAAAAGGGCAAGCAGTTATTACCGAAATTGATGGTACTGTTCAAGAGTTTAAAGAAGTCAAAGATAAGCAAGAGGTAGTTATCCAAGGTTCTGTTGAACAGCGTTCTTATGCAGTTCCGTACAATGCTCGTATGAAGGTTGCTATTGGAGATGCAGTTGTGGCCGGGCAAGAGCTGACAGAAGGTTCTGTTGACCCTAAAGAGCTACTTCGCATAAAAGGTGTAGACGGCGTTCAAGATTACTTGCTTCGCGAAGTTCAACGCGTTTACCGTATGCAAGGGGTAGAAATTGGGGATAAACACGTAGAAGTAATGGTTCGTCAAATGCTTCGTAAAGTTCGTGTGAACTCTGCAGGTGATACAGACGTATTACCAGGATCATTGCTAGAGCTGCACCAGTTCAAGGAAGCGAACCATACGGTGCTTAACGATGGCAGGGAACCTGCAACAGGTCGACCGGTATTACTAGGTATCACAAAAGCATCTCTTGAAACAGATTCATTCCTTTCCGCGGCATCGTTCCAAGAAACAACTCGAGTTCTTACCGATGCAGCAATTAAAGGAAAACGAGATGAGCTACTCGGTCTGAAAGAAAATGTTATTATCGGGAAACTTGTTCCTGCAGGTACTGGAATGCAACAATACCGTAGCATTAAATCAGAAATGGATCGACCAGAGCAGGAAGAAGTTGAAGAAGAAACAGAAACAGTTCAATAATGGTATCTGTTTTGTAATGAACGTGATGATTCTTTGAATTCTACTCCGTTCGTGAGTAGAGGTTAGGAAGAAGCTAAACAAGTAAAAAAATCGGGAACACCAAAAAATATAGCCATTTATATGTTGACATTAAAAAACGAGAATGGTACTATATTCAAGGTGCTCCCGTTATACTTGTTACTTTGGAGGATAGCAAAATGTCTTATGAAAAAGTGACGAAAGCTCAATCACGTATAATCGTTGGAAAAAAGCAGACACTGAAAGCCATGAAGAATGGTGAAGTAAGTGAAGTGTACATTGCTGAAGATGCTGACAAGCAATTAACACAAGAAGTAGTCAGTTTGGCAATTGAACAAGATATACCATATCAGCATGTGGATTCCATGAAGAAGCTTGGTGTCGCTTGTGGCATTAAAGTGGGCGCAGCAGCTGTGGCGTTAAGGAAATAACTATTTTAGCGAACAAAAAAGCTAAAATCTTATTTTTTACCCAAATATGAACCACCTGGATGTGTGGTATTACAATCGGTGTTCAGTAAGATCTGATTGCTGATTTTAATTAAATAATTAAATAAGGAAGGGAGGACATAAATAATGCCTACTATTAACCAGCTAGTTCGTAAAGGACGCGTTAGCAAAGTAAAGAAATCTGATTCACCAGCACTTAACAAAGGGTACAATAGCTTCAAGAAGAGACTTACTGATCAAAGTTCTCCACAAAAACGTGGTGTTTGTACACGTGTTGGTACGTTAACTCCAAAGAAACCGAACTCTGCACTTCGTAAATATGCACGTGTTCGTTTGTCAAACAACATGGAAGTAACTGCATATATCCCAGGTATCGGACACAACCTACAAGAGCATAGTGTTGTACTAATCCGTGGTGGTCGTGTAAAAGATTTACCAGGGGTACGTTACCACATCGTTCGTGGTGCACTTGACACTGCAGGAGTAGAAGGACGTATGCAAGGACGTTCTAAATACGGTACGAAAAGACCAAAAGAGAAAAAGTAAGTTTTAATCTAACATAGATAGGAAAGGAGGATACTAATATGCCTCGTAAAGGACCAGTGCCAAAACGTGATGTATTGCCAGATCCGCTTTATAATTCAAAATTAGTAACTCGTTTAATCAATCAAATTATGATTGATGGTAAACGTGGGAAAGCACAAAAAATCCTTTATAATGCGTTTGAACTTGTTGCTGAAAGAAGCGGCCAAAACGCAATGGAAGTTTTTGAGCAAGCTATGAAAAACGTAATGCCTGTACTTGAAGTTCGTGCCCGCCGTGTTGGTGGTTCTAACTACCAAGTACCAGTTGAGGTTCGCCCAGAGCGTCGCCAGGCATTAGGATTACGTTACATCGTTAACTATTCACGTCTACGTGGAGAGAAAACGATGGAAGATCGTCTTGCTAATGAAATCTTGGATGCTTCTAACAATACAGGAGCTGCTGTTAAGAGACGTGAAGAAATGCATAAAATGGCAGAAGCGAACAAAGCATTCGCTCACTACCGTTGGTAATACAATTCTAACAAAAGCTTTTAAGAGGAAGGAGAAGAATACATGGCTAGAGAGTTCTCCTTGGAAAAGACGCGTAATATTGGTATTATGGCGCACATTGATGCAGGTAAAACCACTACTACAGAGCGTATTCTTTTCTATACAGGACGTATTCACAAGATTGGTGAAACACACGAAGGTGCTTCGCAAATGGACTGGATGGAGCAAGAGCAAGAGCGTGGTATCACAATTACTTCTGCTGCAACAACTGCTGCTTGGAAAGAACACCGTATCAACATTATTGATACACCAGGACACGTAGACTTCACAGTTGAAGTTGAGCGTTCATTGCGTGTACTTGATGGAGCTGTTACAGTTCTTGATGCACAATCAGGTGTAGAACCACAAACAGAAACGGTATGGCGCCAAGCTACAACATACGGTGTACCACGTATCGTTTTCATTAACAAAATGGATAAAACAGGTGCAGACTTCTTGTATTCTACTGGTACTTTAAGAGAGCGCTTGGGTGCTAATGCACATCCAGTTCAGATGCCAATTGGCGCTGAAGATCAATTCACTGGTATTATCGATTTAATCACTATGGAAGCTTACTCTTACAAAGATGATTTAGGTACACTTTCTGAGTCAAGTGAGATTCCTGCTGAATTGTTAGAGCAAGCTAAAGAATTACGTGGAAACTTAATCGAAGCTGTTGCTGAAACAGACGAAGATCTGATGATGAAATACCTTGAAGGAGAAGAAATCTCTAAAGAGGAATTAAAAGTAGCTATTCGTCAAGCAACATTAAACGTTGAATTCTACCCAGTGTTCTGTGGTTCAGCATTTAAAAACAAAGGTGTTCAGTTAATGCTTGATGGTGTACTTGATTATCTTCCCGCTCCAACAGATGTGGCTGCGATCGAAGGTATTGTACCTGGAACAGAAGAAAAGGTAACTCGTCCATCATCTGATGACGCACCATTCTCTGCTTTAGCTTTTAAAGTTATGACAGATCCATTCGTTGGGAAGTTAACTTTCTTCCGCGTATACTCTGGAACGTTAAAATCCGGTTCATATGTAAAGAACTCTGTTAAGGATAAGCGTGAGCGTGTGGGACGTATTCTGCAAATGCATGCTAACTCCCGTGAAGAGATTTCTATTGCATATTCTGGTGAAATCGCTGCAGCAGTTGGGTTGAAGGATACTTCTACTGGGGATACTTTATGTGACGAAAAAGATCTAGTTATTTTGGAATCTATGGAGTTCCCAGAACCAGTTATCTCGGTTGCTATTGAACCAAAAACAAAAGCTGACCAAGATAAAATGGGTACTGCTCTAGGTAAATTAGCTGAAGAAGATCCAACATTTAAAACTGAAACAAATGTTGAAACTGGTCAAACAATTATATCTGGTATGGGTGAGCTTCACCTTGATATTATTGTAGATCGTATGAAACGTGAGTTTAAAGTAGAAGCAAACGTAGGCGCGCCACAAGTTGCATACCGCGAAACATTCCGTTCGGCTGCTGAGGTTGAAGGTAAATTTGTACGTCAGTCTGGTGGACGCGGACAGTTTGGTCACGTTTGGATTAAATTCGAGCCTAATGAAGAGGGCGCTGGATTTGAATTTGTAAACAAAGTTGTCGGTGGGGTTGTACCACGTGAATACATTCCTGCAGTTGAGCAAGGTGTAACAGAAGCCTTGGCCAATGGAGTGTTAGCTGGTTATCAATTAATCGACATTAAAGCGACATTATATGATGGAAGCTATCACGATGTTGACTCGAACGAGATGGCATTTAAAGTAGCTGCATCAATGGCATTGAAAGCGGCGAAAAACAAATGTAACCCTGTACTTCTTGAACCAATGATGCGTGTTGAAATCGTGATTCCAGAAGAATACATGGGAGACATCATGGGTGATGTTACATCACGTCGTGGACGTATTGAAGGTATGGAAGCTCGCGGTAACGCACAGCTTGTTAAAGGTTTCGTACCATTAGCAGAAATGTTTGGTTACGCAACTGCTTTACGTTCTAATACACAAGGTCGTGGAACATACACAATGACATTCGACCACTATGAAGAAGTGCCGAAAAGCGTTTCTGAGGAAATTATCGCGAAAAACGCAGGCAATTAATTGATTTTTTCCTTAATCTAACGTATAACAATTAATATAAAGGCTAAGGAATAACGGAAGTTGTTATTTCTTAGTTGAAAATATAATTAAAAAAACACTTTTATTTATTTAAAGGAGGAACTATAAATGGCTAAAGAAAAATTCGATCGCTCCAAAAGTCACGTTAACGTTGGGACTTTAGGACACGTTGACCATGGTAAAACTACATTAACAGCTGCAATCACAACTGTACTTGCAAAACACGGTGGTGGAGAAGCACGTGGCTATGACCAAATTGATGGTGCACCAGAAGAAAGAGAGCGTGGTATCACAATTTCAACTTCTCACGTAGAATATGAAACTGAAACTCGTCACTATGCACACGTTGACTGCCCAGGTCACGCTGACTATGTTAAAAACATGATCACTGGTGCTGCTCAAATGGACGGAGCTATCCTTGTAGTATCTGCTGCTGATGGTCCAATGCCACAAACTCGTGAGCACATCCTTCTATCTCGTAACGTTGGGGTACCTGCTTTCGTAGTATTCCTTAACAAAACAGATATGGTAGATGACGAAGAACTTCTTGAATTAGTAGAAATGGAAGTTCGTGATCTATTAACTGAGTACGATTTCCCTGGTGATGATGTACCAGTAATTAAAGGTTCTGCACTTAAAGCTCTAGAAGGCGATGCAGAATACGAAGAAAAAATTCTTGAATTAATGGCTGCAGTTGATGAGTATATCCCAACTCCAGAACGTGACAAAGAAAAACCTTTCATGATGCCAGTTGAGGATGTATTCTCAATCACTGGTCGTGGAACAGTTGCAACTGGTCGTGTTGAGCGTGGAGAAGTTAAAGTTGGAGATGAAGTTGAAATCATCGGTCTTGCTGAAGAGCCAGGTAAAACAACTGTAACAGGTGTTGAAATGTTCCGTAAGCTTCTTGACTATGCTGAAGCTGGTGACAACATTGGTGCGCTACTTCGTGGTGTATCTCGTGATGATATTAACCGTGGTCAAGTACTTGCTAAACCAGGTACAATTACACCACACACAAACTTCAAATCTGAAGTTTATGTATTATCAAAAGAAGAAGGTGGACGTCATACTCCATTCTTCTCAAACTATCGCCCACAGTTCTACTTCCGTACAACTGACGTAACTGGAGTTATCCAACTTCCAGAAGGCGTTGAAATGGTAATGCCTGGCGATAACATCGAAATGACAGTTGAACTAATTTCGCCAATCGCTATCGAAGAAGGAACTCGTTTCTCAATTCGTGAAGGTGGACGTACAGTAGGTTCAGGTGTTGTATCTACTATCCAAAAATAATTGGATTTTCTATAAAAACAGGTAACGTGACGACGTTGCCTGTTTTTTATATGTTCTAGAAATTGTCTTCATCTTGTCGTTGCACTAAAACGCTAAGGGTATAAACTGCGGCTTAATGTGGAATTATGCTTGAAGAGTATTTAGCTGTTCCAGAAGCACATTTGCCTTTCGTGGGTGACTTGAGAGCTTCCTACGCTAGAGTTGACTCACTGTCTATTACTAATATCGTTTATTGAATTAGAAAGGGTTTCTTCCGTGCTTTAACCAGTCCAGAGAAGCTGAAGCCGTACCGCGGAAACCATCCGCCCGAAGCGGTCCCGGACGGTGATAATTGCTCAGATTAAGCAATTAATCATTAGTTCGCAGTTCTTTCAAATAGCAATGTAGTAATAAATCTAAACCTTCCTATCTTCTTCTAAACCTAGTTATCAATTAGATCGAAAAAAGGTATGTGGTTATTATCACGAAAAACTTTCATGAATCACTTGCAATAACAGTATCACCTATGTATAATATAGAAATGCGTAAACGACTGTGAAAAAATAGTTGTTGCAATGACTAGACATTTTTAGTATACTATTAATGTTGGTCACAAGGCGATGATGTGAAAGGTTGTTGGCACACCCGGCCCCTTTGCCATGGCGGAGTGCTAAGAAATTTTCGCGGAGAATGTCTATAATAATATGGGCGAAAAAGGAGGGAAAATAATGGCAAAAGAGAAAATCAGAATTCGTTTAAAAGCATATGATCACCGTATTTTAGATCAATCTGCTGAAAAAATTGTAGATACTGCGAAACGTTCAGGTGCTAAAGTGTCTGGTCCGATTCCATTACCTACAGAGAAATCAATCTATACTGTACTTCGTGCGGTGCACAAGTATAAAGATTCTCGTGAACAATTCGAAATGCGTACACATAAGCGCTTGATCGATATTGTTGAGCCAACACCAAAAACAGTTGATGCATTAATGCGTCTTGACTTACCATCTGGTGTGGACATTGAAATCAAATTATAAAAACGTGTTTAATATAGGAGGTGTAACGGATGACGAAAGGAATCTTAGGTCGTAAAATCGGCATGACTCAGCTTTTTTCTGAAAACGGAGAATTAGTTCCAGTAACAGTAATACAGGCTGAGCCCAACGTAGTTTTGCAAAAGAGAACATTAGAAAATGATGGTTACGAAGCATTACAAATCGGTTTTGCTGATAAAAAGGAATCACGTACGAATAAAGCGGAAAAAGGTCATGCTGAAAAAGCAAGCACAGCCCCTAAGCGCTACGTTCGTGAAATCCGTAACGCAAATCTTGATGAGTACGAAGTAGGTCAAGAAATTAGCGTTGAAGTTTTCCAAGCTGGAGACAAGATTGATGTAACTGGAACTTCCAAAGGTAAAGGATTTCAAGGTTCAATCAAACGTCACGGACAAAGTCGTGGACCAATGGGTCACGGATCGCATTTCCACAGATCTTCAGGTTCTATGGGTGCGGCAGCTTATCCAGCACGTGTATTCAAAGGTAAAAAATTACCAGGACAAATGGGTTCTGAGCAAATCACAATCCAAAACCTAGAAGTAGTAAGTGTAGATACAGAACGTAATCTACTATTAATTAAAGGTAACGTACCTGGTGCAAAGAAATCATATGTGAAAATCACAAGTGCATTAAAAGGTAACTAATCACACAAACGAAGGGAGGATATGTCATGCCTAAAGTAGCACTTTTAAAACAAGATGGAAGTAATGCTGGAGAAATCGAATTAAACGATTCCGTATTCGGTATTGAGCCAAACACACATGTATTACACGAGGCGGTAGTGATGCAACGCGCATCTATGCGTCAAGGTACACATGCGGTTAAAAATCGTTCTGAAGTACGCGGCGGTGGTCGTAAACCATGGCGTCAAAAAGGAACTGGTCGTGCGCGTCAAGGATCCATTCGTTCACCACAATGGGTTGGCGGCGGTGTTGTTTTCGGACCAACTCCACGCAGCTATAGCTATAAATTACCAAAGAAAGTACGTCGTTTAGCACTTAAATCTGCATTGTCTTCTAAAGTAAAAGAAGATAACTTAGTTGTTTTGGATAGCATTGCTATTGATGCTCCAAAAACAAAAGAAGTTATTAAAATGCTAGATGCGCTAAGCGTGAATGCAAAAGCATTGATCGTGACTGCTGAAACAGACGAAACAGTAATTCGTTCTGCTAACAACCTTCAATCTGTAAAGGTATTGACTGTTGATGAAATCAATGTACTCGACTTGCTTGCGCATGACAAGCTGATCATTACAAAGGATGCAGCTGAAAAAGCAGGGGAGGTGCTTGCATAATGAAAGACGTACGCGATATAATTAAACGCCCTGTCATTACAGAGAATTCCGCTGATTTGATGGCAGAGAAAAAATATACGTTTGAAGTATCCCCGAAAGCAAACAAAACAGAAATCAAAGATGCAGTTGAAGTTATCTTTGGTGTCAAAGTAGAAAAAGTTAACACAATGAATGTTAAAGGTAAGTTCAAGCGGATGGGTCGTTACGGTGGGTATCGCTCAGATCGCAAGAAAGCTATCGTTCAGCTTACAGAAGACAGTAAAGAACTGGACTTCTTTGAAGCTTAATCTAAAAATATCGTGAAGGAGGGAAAAAGATGGCGATTAAAAAATTCAGACCAACCTCAAATGGTAGACGTAATATGTCTGTGCTAGACTTTGCAGAGATTACTACGGATACTCCAGAAAAATCCTTGTTAGCACCGCTAAGCAAACGTGGTGGTCGTAATAACCAAGGTAAGTTAACTGTTCGTCATCAAGGTGGCGGTCATAAGCGTCAATACCGTATTATCGATTTCAAACGCGATAAAGATGGTATACCAGGACGCGTTGCTACAATCGAATATGATCCAAACCGTACAGCTAATATTGCTCTTATCCATTACGCAGATGGAGAAAAGCGTTATATTTTAGCTCCAAAAGGACTTAAAGTAGGTCAAGTAATTGAATCAGGTGTAGATGCAGACATCAAAGTTGGTAATGCACTTCCACTTGCAAACATTCCAGTAGGTACAGTTATTCACAACATCGAATTGAAGCCAGGACGCGGTGGACAAATCGCTCGTTCAGCTGGAGCGGAAGCTCAAATTCTAGGACGTGAAGAAAAGTACACACTTGTACGTTTGGCTTCGGGTGAAGTTCGTTTAATTCTTACTACTTGCCGTGCATCTATTGGTCAAGTTGGAAACATTGAACATGAACTAGTTCGTGTTGGTAAAGCAGGTCGTTCACGTTGGAAAGGTATCCGCCCAACTGTTCGTGGATCTGTAATGAACCCTAACGATCACCCACACGGTGGTGGTGAAGGACGCGCACCAATCGGACGTAAGTCACCAATGTCACCATGGGGTAAACCGACACTTGGTTACAAAACGCGTAAACGTAACAAACCATCTGATAAGTATATTGTTCGTAAACGTAAAAAATAAACGTAAAGTAAGGACGGGAACTATTGCCCGTCTGCAACTCTGGAAGGAGGTTTATTCATGGGTCGTAGCTTGAAAAAAGGACCTTTTGCAGATGACCATCTATTGAAGAAGATTGATAGCCTAAACGAAGGTGACAAGAAGCAGGTTGTAAAAACTTGGTCACGTCGTTCTACAATTTTCCCTACATTTATCGGTCACACAATTGCTGTTTATGACGGACGTAAACATGTACCAGTTTATATTACAGAAGATATGGTCGGACATAAATTAGGTGAATTCGCGCCAACTCGTACGTATAGAGGACACGCTGCCGACGATAAGAAAACAAGACGTTAATAAGAGAGGAGGTACTAAGGCATGCAAGTTAAAGCCGTTGCGAAATCAGTTCGTATTGCTCCTCGTAAAGTTCGTCTAGTAATAGATCTAATTCGAGGAAAAAATGTTGGCGAAGCAATTGCGATTCTACGCCACACACAACGCGGTGCTTCACCAGTAGTAGAGAAGGTTCTAAAGTCTGCAGTAGCAAACGCAGAACACAACTATGAAATGGACACAGACAATCTAGTGATTTCTGAAGCATTCGTAAATGAAGGTGCTACATTGAAACGTTTCCGTCCACGTGCACAAGGACGCGCAAGTAAAATTAACAAACGCACAAGCCACATTACAGTTGTGGTAACTGAAAAGAAGGAGGGATAGTCAGTGGGTCAAAAAGTGAATCCAACAGGTCTTCGCGTAGGTATCATTAAAGACTGGGAGTCAAAGTGGTATGCTGGTAAAGACTATGCAGACTTACTACATGAAGATATTAAAATCAGAGAATATCTTGAAAACCGCTTAAGCACAGCTGCTGTTTCTTCTATCGAAATCGAACGTGCAGCTAACCGTGTAAACATTACAATTCATACTGGTAAACCAGGTATGGTTATTGGTAAAGGCGGTTCAGAAGTTGAAGCTCTACGTAAATCATTAAATAGCTTGACAGGTAAAAGAGTTCATATCAATATCGTTGAAATCAAGAAAGTTGATCTTAACGCTAAATTGGTTGCAGACAACATTGCTCGTCAATTAGAAAACCGTATTTCATTCCGTCGTGCTCAAAAGCAAGCAATTCAACGTGCAATGCGTGGAGGAGCAAAAGGAATTAAAACACAAGTTTCCGGCCGTCTTGGTGGAGCAGATATCGCTCGTGCGGAACATTATAACGAAGGAACAGTACCACTACACACTTTGCGTGCTGATATTGATTATGGTACAGCAGAAGCTGATACAACTTATGGTAAATTAGGTGTTAAAGTGTGGATCTATCGTGGAGAAGTCCTTCCAACAAAAAACAAGTAAAATAAGGGAGGGTACTCATTACTATGTTAATGCCTAAACGTGTTAAATATCGTAGACAACATCGTGGTAAAATGAGAGGCCAAGCAAAAGGCGGCACAACAGTTGCTTTTGGTGAGTTTGGTTTACAAGCGACAGAGGCTTCTTGGATTACAAGCCGTCAAATCGAGGCAGCTCGTATTGCAATGACTCGTTACATGAAACGTGGTGGTAAAGTTTGGATTAAGATTTTCCCAGACAAACCATATACTGCAAAACCGCTTGAAGTTCGAATGGGTTCCGGTAAAGGTGCTCCTGAAGGATGGGTAGCAGTAGTTAAACCAGGAAAAATTATGTTTGAAATCGCAGGTGTATCAGAAGAAGTTGCTCGTGAAGCATTAAGACTTGCTTCTCACAAACTGCCGATTAAAACTAAATTTGTAAAACGTGAAGAAATTGGTGGTGAAAGCAATGAAGGCTAATGAAATAAGAGATCTAACCACTGCCGAAATTGAACAAAAAGTTAAATCATTAAAAGAAGAACTATTTAATTTGCGTTTCCAACTTGCTACAGGTCAGTTGGAAAACACTGCACGTATCCGTGAGGTACGTAAAGCAATCGCACGTATGAAAACTGTAGTACGTCAACGTGAATTAAGCGTAAATAACTGATTCTACAGAGAGGAGGTTAGCCTCAATGACTGAGCGTAATAATCGTAAAGTTTACACAGGACGTGTTGTTTCCGATAAAATGGATAAAACAATCACTGTTCTAGTTGAAACATATAAGTTCCATAAATTATATGGAAAACGTGTTAAGTATTCAAAGAAATTCAAGGCACATGATGAAAACAACCTTGCAAAAACAGGGGACGTCGTTCGCATCATGGAAACTCGTCCGCTATCAGCTACGAAACGTTTTCGTCTAGTTGAAGTAACAGAAGAAGCCGTTATTATATAATTAAAGTTCGCTCGGAAGGTATCCGAAGGGAGGTCACAGTGTTATGATTCAACAAGAAACTCGTTTAAAAGTTGCAGATAACTCTGGTGCTCGTGAAGTATTAACCATCAAAGTATTGGGTGGATCAGGACGTAAAACTGCTAACATTGGTGATGTAATTGTTTGTTCCGTAAAACAAGCAACACCAGGCGGCGTTGTCAAAAAAGGCGAGGTTGTTAAAGCAGTAGTTGTACGTACTAAATCTGGTGCACGCCGTAAAGATGGATCTTATATCCGTTTTGATGAAAATGCTGCCGTAATTATCCGTGATGATAAAAGTCCAAGAGGAACTCGTATTTTTGGACCAGTTGCACGTGAATTACGTGATGCTAAATTCATGAAAATCGTATCTCTAGCTCCAGAAGTTCTATAATTGTTGTTCGTGTGAAGGAAAAAGACCACGAAGTTTGACGCACATAAGCTCTGTATTTTGGATGACAGTTACAATGTAACTCGTTAACTGTGATATACAGGAAACGTAATTTCTTCCAGAACAATAAAGCATATTGCCAAAATTTCGATGTGTCATTTTTACCAACAGTTCTGAACAACATCGATAAGTAAGAATTACCTTGTCAAGGAGGTGCGTTAAGCATGCATGTAAAAAAAGGTGATAAAGTTAAAGTATTATCCGGTAAAGACCGCGGTAAAACAGGTACTATTTTAGAAGCATTTCCGAAGAAAGAGCGTGTGCTTGTAGAGGGTGTTAACATGATTCAAAAACACGCGAAACCTTCTCAAGACAATCCGCAAGGCGGAATTCTTAACATAGAAGCTCCTATTCATGTTTCTAATGTAATGCCGATTGATCCAAAATCCGGTGAACCAACTCGTGTTGGACACGAAGTGCGAGACGGTAAGAAAGTCCGCATTGCGAAAAAATCCGGTGAAGCATTAGATAAATAATTTGTGCTGAAAGGAGGGCGCCACTATGAACGAATTAAAACAAAAATACCAAGATGAAATTTCACCATCTTTAATGAAGAAGTTTGAATATAAATCAGTTATGCAAGTACCAAAAATTGAAAAAATCGTGGTTAATATGGGTGTTGGTGATGCAGTTCAAAACTCAAAAGCATTAGACAGTGCTGTTGAAGAACTTTCATTATTATCAGGTCAAAAACCATTAATCACTCGTGCGAAAAAGTCTATCGCTGGATTCCGTCTACGTGAAGGAATGCCAATCGGGGCGAAAGTAACCCTTCGCGGTGAGCGCATGTACGAATTCCTTCAAAAGTTAATCGCGGTATCACTTCCACGTGTACGTGACTTCCGTGGTGTTTCTAAAAAAGCTTTTGATGGTCGTGGAAACTACACATTAGGTGTAAAAGAACAATTGATTTTCCCTGAAATCAATTACGATAAGGTAAGCAAAGTTCGTGGTATGGATATCGTTATTGTTACGACATCTAATACTGACGAAGAAGCTCGTGAACTATTAGCTCAGCTAGGCATGCCTTTCCAAAAATAAGCGTACAGCTAATACAAGGAGGGAAATTTGTGGCTAAAAAATCGATGATTGCGAAGCAAAAACGCCCGCAAAAATTCAAAGTACAAGAGTACACACGCTGTGAACGTTGTGGTCGTCCGCATTCTGTAATTCGTAAATTTAAACTTTGCCGTATTTGTTTCCGTGAACTTGCCTATAAAGGTCAAATTCCTGGTGTCAAAAAAGCAAGCTGGTAAACCCCGATTCGGGAAGGAGGTAATTAGTAATGGTTATGACAGATCCAATCGCAGATATGCTTACTCGTATTAGAAATGCAAACATGGTAAAACATGAAAAATTAGAGCTTCCTGCTTCTAAAATGAAAAAAGAGATCGCTGATATCCTGAAACGTGAAGGTTTTGTTAAAGATTATGAATTCGTTGAAGATAACAAGCAAGGTGTTCTACGTATTTTCTTGAAATACGGTGCAAATGAAGAACGAGTAATCACAGGTATCAAACGTATCAGTAAACCAGGATTGCGTGTATATGCTAAATCTACAGAAGTACCACGTGTACTTAACGGTTTAGGTATTGCTATCGTTTCAACATCTAAAGGTGTGCTATCTGACAAAGAAGCACGTTCACAAGCTGTTGGTGGCGAAGTTCTAGCATACGTCTGGTAATTATTATTTTTTAATGAGGAGGTGCATGGAATGTCTCGTATAGGACTTAAACCGATTGAAATTCCACAAGGTGTAGAAGTTAAACTTGACGGTGTAACAATTACCGTTAAAGGACCTAAAGGTGAATTAACAAGAGATCTACACCAAGATATGAAAATTAATATTGAAGAGAATATAATTACAGTTGAACGTCCAAGTGACCATAAAGATCATCGTGCATTACACGGAACTACTCGTAGCTTAATCGCTAACATGGTTGAAGGTGTGAGCAAAGGTTTCGAAAAATCACTTGAAATTATTGGTGTCGGATATCGTGCACAAAAACAAGGTAACAAACTTGTAATTAACGCTGGATATTCACATCCAATTGAAATCGATCCGATCGAAGGAATTGAAATTGATGTTCCTAAGAACACAGAACTAACTGTAAAAGGTATCGATAAAGAATTAGTTGGGGCAATTGCAGCTAACATTAGAGCAATTCGCTCACCGGAGCCTTACAAAGGAAAAGGTATTCGCTATGTTGGTGAATATGTACGCCGTAAAGAGGGTAAAACTGCTAAGTAAGCTTAGTAAGATTAGTTAGGCGAGAAAGGAGTGACCTAGATGATCACAAAACCTGCCAAAAATATTGTACGTAAGAAAAGACATGGTCGCGTTCGTAAAAACCTTTTCGGAACTGCCGAGCGTCCTCGTCTAAACGTATATCGTTCAAATAAAAATATTTATGCACAATTAATAGATGATATTACTGGTGTAACAGTTGCGAGTGCTTCAACAGCTGATAAAGAGCTTAACATTGGAGCTGGATCCAACGTTGACACTGCTAAGAAAGTCGGAGAAGCAATTGCAAAGCGTGCTCAGGATAAAGGTTACAAATCAGTCGTTTTTGACCGTGGAGGATACCTATATCATGGACGTGTGAAAGCATTAGCTGACGCTGCTAGAGAAGCAGGGCTTGAATTTTAATTGATAAGGAGGGGACCATTGGAATGAGAATTAACATTGATCCGAACAAATTAGATCTTGAAGAACGCGTTGTGACGGTCAACCGTGTTGCTAAAGTTGTTAAAGGTGGACGTCGTTTCCGCTTTGCAGCACTTGTCGTAGTTGGTGACAAGAATGGCCATGTAGGCTTTGGTACTGGTAAAGCACAAGAAGTACCTGAAGCTATCAAAAAGGCTGTTGATGATGCAAAGAAAAACTTAATTAGAGTACCAATCGTTGGAACAACTATTCCTCATGAAATTCATGGACGATTTGGTTCTGGTAACGTACTAATGAAACCAGCTACAGAAGGTACTGGAGTTATCTCTGGTGGACCGGTTCGTGCTGTCTTAGAATTAGCTGGTGTCGGTGATATCTTAACGAAATCACTTGGTTCAAACACACCAATTAATATGATTCGTGCAACATTAAATGGCTTAACAAACTTAAAAACAGCTGAGGACGTAGCGAAATTACGTGGAAAGTCTGTAGAAGAACTGTTAGGATAAGGAGGGAATCACTATGTCTAAAAAATTAGAAATCACCCTCACACGCAGTGTTATTGGTGGAACTGCTGTACAAAGAAATACTGTTCAAGCATTAGGATTGAAGAAAATTCGTCAAACCGTTTTACTTGAAGATACTCCAGCCGTACGTGGTATGGTTAATCGAGTGTCCCACTTGTTGGCAGTTAAAGAAATTTAATTTTACATTAGCGTAAGAGGAGGTGCTCGCATGAAACTTCATGAATTGAAGGCGACAGAAGGAACTCGCAAAGAGAGAAACCGTGTTGGTCGTGGAACTGCTTCTGGTAACGGAAAAACATCAGGTCGTGGACACAAAGGTCAAAAAGCTCGTTCAGGCGGCGGTGTACGTCCAGGATTTGAAGGTGGACAAATGCCTTTATTCCAACGTTTACCGAAACGTGGATTCACAAACATCAACCGTAAAGATTACTCAATCGTAAACTTAGATACATTAAATCGTTTTGAAGAAGGCACTGAAATCACACCAGAGCTATTACTTGAAGAAGGTGTCGTAAGCAAGCTTAATGCAGGTATTAAAATACTAGGCAATGGCGCTATCGAAAAGAAACTGACAGTAAAAGCTCACAAGTTCTCAGCTTCAGCTAAAGAAGCAATCGAGGCAGCGGGCGGTCAAACTGAGGTGATCTAATGTTTCGTACAATCTCCAATTTTATGCGCGTAGCTGATATTAGACGGAAAATAATTTTCACATTATTAATGTTGATTGTCTTCCGTCTAGGCACTTTTATACCTGTTCCATTTACGGATAGAGCAGCTATTGATTTTATGAACCAACAAAATGTATTTGGGTTTCTAAACACCTTTGGTGGTGGAGCCCTTCAAAATTTCTCCATTTTTGCAATGGGAATTATGCCATACATTACAGCATCCATCATCATGCAATTATTGCAAATGGATGTTGTGCCTAAATTCACCGAGTGGAAAAAGCAAGGTGAAATGGGACGTAAAAAGATCGCACAGGTTACTCGCTATGGAACGATTGTGCTTGCATTTATTCAAGCAATTGCGATGTCAGTTGGATTTAATGCGATGGCTGGTGGTTTACTAATTGTAGACCCTAACTTTACGAAGTTCTTTGTCATTGCTATCACACTGACAGGTGGAACAGCATTCTTAATGTGGGTTGGGGAACAAATTACTGCAAATGGTGTCGGTAACGGGATTTCGATCCTAATCTTTGCCGGAATTGTAGCAGCAGTACCTAATGGTGTGGGTCAACTATTCAGTCAGTATTTCGTTAATCCTGGCGATGAGCTGTTTATCAATATCATTATTGTGCTAATAATCGCTCTGGTTGTAGTTGCAGTTACCGTTGGAGTTATATTTGTGAACCAAGCATTACGAAAAATACCGATCCAATATGCAAAAAAACTTGTTAATCGTTCTCCTGTTGGAGGGCAATCAACGCATTTGCCGATTAAAGTAAATGCTTCAGGAGTTATTCCTGTTATCTTTGCAATTGCATTTATGATGGCTCCAACAACGATTGCTGGTTTCTTTGAAGGAAATCAAGTAGCATCGACCATTATGTATCTATTTGATTACACGCAGCCAGTTGGTATGGTAGTATACGTAGCATTAATTATTGCTTTCACTTATTTCTATACCTTTGTTCAAGTAAACCCTGAACAGATGGCTGAAAACCTACAAAAACAAGGTGGGTATATCCCAGGAATTCGTCCTGGACAAAATACAGAGACATATCTAACACGTGTTTTGTATCGCTTAACATTTGTTGGAGCTATTTTCTTAGCAGCTGTTTCTGTGCTACCTATTCTATTAGGTAGTCTTGCAAATCTGCCTACCGCAGTACAAATCGGTGGCACAAGCTTACTAATCGTTGTAGGGGTTGCATTACAGACAATGAAGCAATTAGAAAGCCAGCTAGTGAAGCGTCACTACAAAGGATTTATTAAGTAATTTCCTGCTGCCAATGAGAGCGAGGGGAAAATGTTGAATTTAATTTTAATGGGATTACCTGGTGCCGGTAAAGGTACACAGGCAGAGAAAATAAAAGAGAAATATAACATCCCTCATATTTCAACTGGGGATATGTTCCGTTTAGCTATCAAAGAAGGTACCGACCTTGGTTTGAAAGCTAAAGGATTTATGGATCAAGGCGAACTTGTTCCAGATGAAGTAACCATTGGAATTGTAAAAGAACGTTTAAGTAAAGCAGATTGTGAAAATGGTTTTCTATTGGATGGATTTCCAAGAACGATTGCACAAGCAGAAGCTTTACAAGAACTTCTAACAGAGTTAGACCGAACAATTAACTACGTATTACATGTAGATGTACCAGAAGAAAAATTGGTAGAGCGTTTAACAGGACGGAGAATTTGTCCTACTTGCGGAACAACTTACCACGTTGTATACAACCCACCGAAAGTGGACGGCGTATGTGACAAAGATGGTTCTACGTTAATTCAACGGGAAGACGATCAACCGGAGACAGTTAAGAAACGTTTATCCGTTAATATAAAGCAAACGAAACCGTTACTTGATTTTTATCAAGATAAAGGATATCTTGTGAACGTAGATGGAGATCGCGATATCAATGAAGTCTTCCGAGATATTCAAGCAATTCTTGAAAAATAAGTCATTTATGTAACTTTTGACACAGATTAGATGCAATTCTTTTCATGAAAAGTTATAATATATGGCGTAAGTAAAAGGGAATATACATGTATTACTTTATATAAACTGGCACAGGATGATAAATAGTTACGCTATTTTCTGTGAAATTTTTAAACTATAGCCTAAGTGATGGTGATCGCTGTTGTGCGAAGAGATTCGGGTTCAGCTACTCGGTCAGATGGTTCGTATTAAGCAAGGACGCGAAGCAGGCCAATACGCAATAATCATTGGAGTTATAGATGATCAGTTTGTCCTGTTAGCTGATGGGGAGAAGCGTAAAACGAATAGACCAAAGAAGAAGAATCTGCATCACGTTGAGATGGTGGATTATATTTCCCCTGAAGTCCAAAACAGCCTTCTAGAAACTGGTCGCGTCACAAATGGGAAATTGCGATTTGCCATAACTACATTTAAGGTTCAGGTTGTGACTGATTTAAAGAAGGGAGATCTACACGATGGCGAAAGATGATGTAATTGAAGTAGAAGGTACTGTAACGGAAACATTGCCAAATGCAATGTTTAATGTTGAGCTTGAGAATGGCCATACGGTCTTAGCGCATGTATCTGGTAAAATCCGTATGCACTTCATCCGTATCTTACCAGGTGATAAGGTAACGGTTGAACTTTCTCCGTATGATTTAACCAGAGGACGAATTACGTACCGTTATAAATAAACGAGCTCCGATATAAAAGGAGGTAAAGATGATGAAAGTAAGAGCATCTGTAAAACCAATTTGCGAAAAGTGCAAAATCATCAAACGCAAAGGCAAAGTAATGGTGATTTGCGAAAATCCGAAGCATAAACAAAAACAAGGCTAAAAACAGGAGGTGCTAATGTTCTATGGCACGTATTGCAGGTATTGATATTCCACGTGATAAACGTGTAGTAATTTCATTAACGTACATTTATGGAATTGGGAAAATTACCGCACAGAAAGTCCTCAAAGAAGCAGGCGTTTCTGAAGACACTCGTGTACGTGATTTAACTGAAGACGAGTTAGGAAGAATCCGTCAAGCGATTGATGCATACACAACAGAAGGAGACCTTCGTCGTGAAGTTTCTCTTAACATCAAACGTCTAATCGAAATCGGCTCTTATAGAGGTTTACGTCACCGTCGTGGTTTACCAGTTCGTGGACAGAAAACGAAAAACAACTCACGCACACGTAAAGGCCCACGTAAGACAATGGCTAACAAGAAAAAGTAATGTAAGGAGGTAAGCTAATCAATGGCACGTAATACTAATACACGTAAACGTCGTGTGAAAAAGAATATTGAATCAGGTATAGCACATATCCGTTCTACATTTAACAATACGATCGTTACGATTACAGATACAAAAGGCAATGCTGTAGGCTGGAGCTCTTCTGGTGCACTAGGCTTTAAAGGTTCTAAAAAGTCAACACCATTCGCAGCTCAAATGGCTGCTGAAACTGCAGCTAAATCAGCGATTGATAACGGCATGAAAACGTTGGAAGTAACAGTAAAAGGACCAGGCGCTGGACGTGAAGCAGCTATTCGTTCACTTCAAGCAGCAGGTCTAGAAGTTACAGCAATCGTGGATGTAACTCCTGTTCCTCACAATGGTTGCCGCCCACCAAAACGTCGTCGTGTTTAATTATACCGTATAGAATTTGTCACCCTGTCTATAATGGGTTATGATAGCTTAAATAAAAAGCAATAATCTAACAGCATCCGAGACAGAATCGTACGAAAGAAATACAGGTAGCGCAGAAACGCCAACTGCCTTAATTGAGGAATTTCGGTTAGACACAGAGTCTAGCCGGGGTTTCGACGTTTTAAAGGAGGGTTTTATTGAATGATCGAAATTGAAAAGCCGAAGATTGAAACGCTTGAAATTAGCGAGGATGCTACATTTGGAAAATTTGTAGTAGAGCCGCTTGAACGTGGATATGGTGCCACTCTTGGAAACTCCTTGCGTCGTATCTTACTATCCTCACTTCCAGGTGCTGCTGTTACATCTGTTCAAATCGATGGAGCACTGCATGAGTTTTCAACGATTGATGGTGTTGTTGAGGATGTAACAACAATAATTTTGAATCTAAAAAAACTCGCTCTAAAAATCTATTCTGATGAGATGAAAACATTAGAAATTGATGTTCAAGGTGAGGGCAAAGTTACTGCTGCTGATCTAACCTATGATAGTGATGTAGAAGTAATGAACCCTGATTTGCATATTGCTACACTAAATAGCAAAGGCAGTCTTCATATGAAGCTAACTGCTGAGCGTGGACGTGGCTATCGCCAAGCTGATGATAATAAAAATGATGAGCAACCAATCGGCGTTATTCCGATTGATTCCATTTTTACACCAGTTTCACGTGTTACGTATCAAGTTGAAAACACACGTGTCGGCCAAGTGGCAAACTATGATAAATTAACATTGGATGTTTCGACTGATGGCAGCATTCGTCCTGAAGAAGCAGTTTCTTTAGGCGCTAAAATTATTTCAGAACACCTTAATATTTTTGTAGGTTTAACAGATGAAGCGCAAAATGCCGAAATTATGGTGGAAAAAGAAGAAGATCAAAAAGAGAAAGTCATGGAAATGACAATCGAAGAACTTGATCTATCTGTTAGATCTTACAATTGCCTAAAACGTGCTGGTATCAATACTGTTCAGGAGCTTGCTAACAAGTCTGAAGAGGACATGATGAAAGTACGTAACTTAGGGCGTAAATCTTTAGAAGAAGTAAAAGTTAAATTAGCGGACCTAGGTTTAGGTTTACGCAATGATGACTGATTTATACAGTCACCTTTAGAGTTTCAGAAAAGGGAGGGATAGTCCGTGGCTAGAAAGTTAGGACGTAGAACAGACAATCGTATGGCGCTACTTCGTAACCTTGCATCTGATTTAATTATTCATGAGCGGATTGAAACAACAGAAGCAAAAGCGAAAGAGCTTAAATCGGTAGTAGATAAAATGATTACACTTGGAAAACGCGGTGATCTTCACGCACGTCGTCAAGCTGCAGCGTTCTTATACAACAAAGAAGCAGATGAAGAAAACAGTGTTCTTCAAAAACTTTTTGATGATGTTGCTGCTCGTTATGAAGACAGACAAGGTGGATACACACGTGTTCTTAAACTGGGTGAACGCCAAGGTGATGGCGCTAAAATGGCAATCATTGAATTGGTTTAATCAGGCAAAATGCGGCAAGGGCAGGACTCAATCTCTCTCGAGGTTAATCCAAGCCCTTTTTTTGTAGATTGAAAGGCGGAGGCGACCGTTTAGGGGCGTATAGGCTGGACTGGACCGCAGGAGATAAAGGAAACACGGTGAACGTAGTGATCCGATGTTGACTTATCGTACGAAGGTCTCAGGAAGCCTATTAGCCCCTGGTCGCTGGAGCTAGATCAAAAGAAAAGTAAAGCGGGCTCGCCCAGCAACGGAGGATATAAGCAAGGGACCGTAGAGCGAACGGTTTTAGCGCTCGGAGTGTCAATTGCTTATACCCCGTAGTTGCTAGCCCACGTGATACTAGACAAGAAAGTCGGAGCGGTAGCTAGATCCAGTAAGAAAAAGCAGGCGCGCCGGAGATAGAGGGTGTCTTTGTTCTTATATACTGGGACAAACCTATTGTCTCAACTTATATAAAATGACTCAAGAAATACATAAATTAGTACTAGTACATAAACCCGGGCTGTAGCTGAGTGGATAAGGAGGCATCATGATGAGAAAAAAAATAATTGAGTTTAGAAATGTATCGTTTAGGTATGGAGATGAGGGGCCCTGGGTATTAAAGAACTGCTCATTTGAAATCTATGACAATGAGTGGGTAGCAATTATTGGACATAATGGTTCAGGGAAATCGACGATTGCTAAATTGTTAAACGGTTTGCTGTTTCCTCAAGAAGGGGAAATAATCATTAATGGTGAGGTCGTGAATGAGGAGTCCATTTGGAATATCCGTAAGGACGTAGGAATGGTTTTTCAGAACCCGGATAACCAATTTGTTGGAGCGACCGTACAGGATGATGTTGCCTTTGGAATGGAAAACCGTGGTGTCCCTCGCGAAGAAATGCAAAAGAGGATCGTAGAAACATTAGCTGCTGTGGGAATGCAGGACTATCGTCTAACTGAACCACATCGTCTCTCTGGTGGTCAGAAACAGCGTGTAGCGATTGCAAGCGTACTAGCCATCGCGCCGAAGGTTCTTATTCTCGATGAAGCAACCGCAATGCTTGATCCGAGTGGCCGCCAGGAAATCATGCAGACTGTAGCAAGTATCCAAGGCCGAGAAGAATTGTCATTAATAACGATTACACACGACTTGCAGGAGGTTGCTCAAGCGGATCGTGTTATTGTAATGAATAGTGGTGAGATTTGGAAGGAGCAGGTACCGAGAGAAATATTTTCACAAAAGGAATCACTACGAGAAATTGGACTGGATGTTCCGTTCGTCGCTATTCTAGCAGATGAATTGAAACGAGCAGGAGTAGCAATTTCCATCGAACCGCTAAATCATGAAGAGTTGTTGGAGGACCTATGGACATTACATTCGAGAACGTAACCTATATCTATCAACAAAACACACCCTTTGCACATAAAGCGATTAATGACCTATCCTTTCAAATTAAATCAGGGTCATTTGTTGCTATCATTGGTCACACTGGTTCTGGGAAATCAACATTAATTCAGCACCTCAATGGGCTTGCAATTCCTACAGAAGGTAAGGTATCCATTGGAGGTTATCACTTAACAAAAGAAGAGAAGCCAAAGGATATGAAGGAATTGCGCAGTAAGGTTGGAGTTGTATTCCAATATCCCGAGCACCAATTGTTTGAAGAAACCGTTGCGAAAGATATTGCCTTTGGCCCACAAAATTTTGGTGTATCAGAAGCAGAGATCAAAACGCGAATTAAAGAAATTACCCCAGCAGTTGGGCTTGATGAAACACTTCTAGAACGATCTCCTTTCGACCTCAGTGGCGGCCAGATGCGTCGAGTTGCGATTGCTGGAGTACTCGCCGTGAAGCCGGATGTTCTCGTGCTTGACGAACCAACAGCAGGACTCGACCCAAGAGGCCAAAAAGAAATTATGGATATGTTTTATAAACTGCATCAAGAGCAAGAATTAACAACAATACTTGTGACGCACAGTATGGAGGATGCACTAAAATATGCTGACCATGTTCTGATTTTAAATAAAGGGACAAAGTATATGGAAGGCTCCCCTGAAGAAGTTTTCAGCCAAAAGGAAGCACTGCAGCGTGTACAGCTTGATGTCCCGGAAATGGTTCAATTTTTGAATGAATTCCAAGAAAAGTTTGGAACGGCGATTACATTTAAAAAGCAATCGATAAAAGAACTTGCAGAAGCGATTCAGCAGCAAATAAAGGGAGCTGAATCAACATGAATAATTCACTGATTATTGGACAATATGTGCCAGGAGATTCTATCGTACACAAGCTCGACCCGAGAACAAAGATAACGATTATTTTCTTCTTCGTATTTATCGTGTTTTTTGCAAATAACGTTGCTGGGTACGGCTTATTAACCGTTTTTGCACTAACGTGTATGTTCACGTCGAAAGTGCCTATACGGTTCATTATAAAAGGACTAACCCCAGTCTGGTTTTTAATTGTATTTACGTTTATCTTGCACTTATTTGTTACGAAGGAAGGAACAGTCATTCTCGATTTCTGGGTTTTTGAATTTTATTCAGGTGGCGTGATTCAAGGGTTTGCGATTTCAATTCGGTTCTTCTTGCTTATCCTTGTTACATCGTTACTGACGCTAACAACGACACCAATTGAAATCACCGATGCTATTGAGGACATGCTGCACCCGCTGAAACGATTTAAGTTTCCTGTTCATGAATTAGCATTAATGATGTCTATTTCCTTACGATTTATTCCGACGTTGATGCAAGAGACAGATAAGATTTCCAAGGCACAGGCATCTCGTGGCGTTGATTTCCGCACAGGGCCGATTAAGGAGCGCATCAAGGCGATTGTTCCACTTCTTGTCCCGCTCTTTGTTAGTGCATTTAAGCGAGCAGAAGAGTTAGCAATGGCTATGGAAGCTCGGGGTTACCAAGGTGGCGAAGGAAGAAGCAAGCTTCGGGAATTAAAGATTGAGAAACGTGATGTTTTTGTTCTTATTTTATTTATTCTAGTAGTGGCAGGTTTAGTCCTAGCACGTATCTATGGGTAAGAGAAAGGCTGGATGACGATGCCAAGGTTAAAATGTAAGATTAAATACGATGGCTCTGGGTTTTCGGGGTTTCAGAGACAACCTCAAAATCGTACCGTACAGGGCGCTCTTGAGGGCGTTTTGAAAAAGATGCATAAAGGGTCGGAAATCCATCTGCAAGCTTCAGGACGTACGGATACGGGCGTACATGCTATTGGACAGGTGATTCACTTTGATTCACCGTATACTATTCCAGATGAGAACTGGAAACGAGCGCTTAATACGCTGCTTCCTGATGACATTTACGTTGATGAAGTAACAGAGGTTTCTGAAGACTTCCATGCAAGGTATAGTGCAAAAGAGAAAGAGTACCATTACTTCGTTTGGAATGCAAAAGAACCAAATGTATTTAGACGAAATTATTCCTACAATTTCCCGTATGCATTAGATATAGAAAAAATGCAGGAAGGCTGTACCTACTTAGTCGGCACGCATGATTTTACAACATTTTCGTCAGCGAAATCAACGACAAAGGGTAGTAAAATACGTACACTTTACCAGGTTACATGTCAAAAAAACGGTGATGAGATCGAGTTTATTTTCAAAGGGAGCGGTTTTCTGTATAACATGGTACGCATTATGGTTAGTGTGCTATTAGATATCGGACAGGGAAAGCGAGATCCTAGCGATATTATTGACTTACTAGAGAAAAAAGACCGCCAGCTAGCAGGTAAAACAATCTCCCCACAAGGGCTGTATTTGTGGAATGTAACGTATGACAAATAGTCTGATCGATCTACTTCTTTTTTTAAAAAAGGTCACGAGTTAACTTGACAAATCTGTGTGATTTGGTATATTATAATCTATGGCATTTTATTTCTAAACCATGATTAGCCCCGGAATCTAATTATGTTAAGAATATAAAAATCGAATTAAAATTAAATCAAATAAAATGATTAAATATATGGAGGGAACTTATCATGCGCACAACTTTCATGGCGAATGAATCTAATATTGAACGCAAATGGCTCGTTGTGGATGCGGAAGGCCAACGTCTTGGTCGTCTGTCAAGTGAAGTTGCTGCAATCCTTCGCGGAAAGCATAAACCAACTTACACACCACATGCAGATACTGGTGACAATGTTATCATTATTAATGCGGAAAAAATCGAATTAACTGGAAACAAAATCAATGACAAAATGTACTACCGTCACTCAAACCACCCAGGTGGATTAAAAGAGCGTAATGCAGACGAAATGCGTACAAAATATCCTGAGCAAATGCTAGAGCTTGCTATTAAAGGGATGTTACCAAAAGGGCCACTAGGTCGTAAAATGGCTAAAAAATTGCACGTATTCAAAGGTGCACAGCATAATCATCAAGCACAAAAACCAGAAGTTTATGAGCTTCGTGGGTAATTAAAAGGGAGGTAAAACAATTGGCACAAGTACAATACTATGGAACAGGTCGTCGTAAAAAATCAACTGCCCGTGTACGTTTAGTACCAGGTACAGGTAATGTTACAATCAATGGTCGTGAAGCAAAAGACTATTTCCCATATGAAACACAACTTCTAATTCTTAACCAGCCATTAGCTGCAACAGAAACAGAAGGAACATATGACGTTTTAGTAAACGTTCATGGTGGAGGATTCACTGGTCAAGCTGGTGCTATCCGTCATGGTATCGCTCGCGCACTATTAGAAGCAAACCCAGAATATCGCGCTTCTCTAAAACGCGAAGGTTACCTAACTCGTGACGCTCGTATGAAAGAACGTAAGAAATACGGTCTTAAAGGCGCACGTCGTGCACCTCAGTTCTCAAAACGTTAATAAACCTTATATACCAAGGTTTTGCCCTCTTTGCTCTTATAAAGCAGAGAGGGCTTTTTCATGTCTAAATTTGGGGTTGACTACCCCGAGTTAAAATGTCATGTATTTCTGGAACATCTCTGCTGTTTTCTCCTTCGTTTCATCGGTCACATGAGTGTAAATATCCATCGTGGTTTGAATATTGCTGTGGCCGAGTTGAGATTGGACATCTTTGATAGAAGCTGCAAACAACAAACTGGCATGTTTATGCTGGAAGGCGTGAATATTTATTAATGGCAGCTCCGGTTTTTTCTGATAAATCCGCTCCGGCTTTTCATTTAAGTAAGCCAGTCGACAATAATCCATTTCATGTTTTAACTGATTATAAACCGTAAAGATGGACTGCTTATCATCAGATTGAAAAGGATCGGCAGAGTTTCATCGTCCGCGCACTGTCCCTGTCATTTGAAAAAATTACTTGTAAATTAAGAAAAAAACCAATTACCTAGTTGACATATAGGAATTGACTGATTAAAATATAAGATAATTAAATACGGCATAACAAAATGTGATGGTTAATCCAACCATCGAAGATTTGCATAACCTAAAACATCAAAATCACGCAAAAGTTAATAAATGAATGTCCGATTGGAAAACCAAAGGGTACAGAAGATGATTTCTTTCTGTGCCCTTTTTTATATGTAGAAATCTAATCAGATTGAGTGGAAAGGATGGATAGATTATGACTGATATTGTAATTGTATCTGGTAGCCTATCTCATGAATCAAGATCTGACAAAGTGCTTCATTATTTGGGTTCTCTAGAGAAGGAAGAAGCTTTGTCCGTACAATATATTTCTGTTAAAGAAATTTCTCCTGAGGTACTTCTTCGAGCAAAGTTTGAGGATATAGAAGTAAAGAGAGTGACGACATCATTAGAGGGGTTATTGTAGGGCCCCACGTACAAAGGAGCTTATTCAGGAGTTTTGAAAGCACTTCTTGACGTCTTGCCACAGGATATCTTAAAGCATACGCCAGTTCTTCCAATAGTGACGGGCGGGAGCTCTTCCCATCTTTTGGCACTAGAATATGCATTGAAGCCCGTATTGGCATCACTAAAGGCACATAATTTAAAAGGCTTATATCTACAGGATAATCAAATAGATAAGCATAATGTAATCCCTATTATAGACGATGATTTATTACACCGTTCTAAGAAACAGCTTCATTATTTTATCGAATTGGTTAATAATCATTCGTTAGCTGTATACCAAGCAACAAACTAAATGTTTTTTAAAAATGAGTTGAAGATTGAAAGGGGGTAATTCACATTGGGGGAAATTTTTCGTAAAGGAATTAAGGAGAGAAGAAAGAAATTAACAGATTTATTAATAAAGTGGAACGTATATGAAAATGAGGAAAGTCTAAAGGACCTCTCCTTAACGGAATTAGAAAGAGAATATAAGATTTTTATATTAGAAAGTCATCCGCATGATAGTATTGGTTCCATTCAGTGGAAAAATCATCATTAAGAAACGTTTTCGGTCTTAGGATTATTTCAAAAGGGGAGAAGTAACATGGTAAACATTGCAAAATGTAGGTCAATCTATATTGTAGGTTTATTAGTTAGCATCTTTACTTTAGCTGGATGTCAACAAGATGCGAGTACCACACAAGCAAATGGTGAGTATGAAACATTGACGATTCGATATCAAGGGAATGCTGGAAGAGTGCTTTTCCCCGAGCTAGCTGAGGACTTAGGTTATTTAGATCCAATCAAATTAGAGTGGGTGAATAATACGATAAGTGGACCACAAAGCATACAAACAGCGGCAACTGGTGATACAGACTTTGGTTGGGCCTTTAACGGGGCAATTGTCCAATTAAAGGCAAATGGTGCTCCTATCACATCTGTAATTGGTTATTACGGTAGCGATGAGGAAGAATTTTATGGATATTATGTTTTGGAAGACAGTCCAATTAAGGAAGCAAAAGATTTTATCGGTAAAACAGTAGGGATGAATACGCTAGGTGGGCATGCTGAATTTATTCTAAAGGAATACTTGAAACAAAATGGGCTTACAGATGAGGAAATCGAACAAGTAACGATGGTTGTTGTGCCACCAGTTAATACAGAACAATCTTTAAGAGAGAAACAAATTGATGTTGCGACGTTAAATGGTATGTCGCGGGATCTAGCTGTAGAAAACGGAGGAATTCGTCCAATCTTCCAGGACTATGAGTTATTTGGTTCATTTACAGCGGGAAGTTTGATGATGACAGAGAGGTTTATCCAAGAGAATCCGAATACCGTAAGAAAATTCGTAGAGGGAACAGCGAAAGCGATTGAATGGGCAAGGGATACACCGCGTGAAGAAGTCATTGCAAGATTTGAAAAGATTATTGAGGAAAGAGACAGACAGGAAGATACAGAAGCCATCCAATATTGGAAAAGCGCTGGTGTTTCTGAAATTGGAGGACATATGAAGCCAGATAATTTCCAACTATGGATTGATTGGTTAGTGAAAAATGGAGAGCTAGAAGAAGGTGAAGTGAAGGGTGAAGATTTATTTAATAATGAATTTAATCCGTATAAAGATGAGGTTGAAGATTAAATAGGGGAGGAGAAGGCATGTCCGAAAAAATAAAATTTGAACAGGTAAGTAAGACGTTTAAGGTAAGAGACCCCCAGAAGAAGAATGCAATAAGAGAATTTACCGCTGTTAAGGATTTGGAATTCACCGTAAAAGATGGAGAATTCCTAGTGATAGTAGGACCTTCAGGATGTGGAAAGTCCACTTTATTAGATATGCTTGGAGGACTAATAAAACCAACTACAGGGAGGATTTTATTAAATGGGACACCCATTCATGGACCTGGATTAGAGCGGGGGATTGTATTTCAGCAATATGCGTTGTTCCCCTGGAAAACAGCTCTAGCAAATATTGAATTTGGTCTAGAAGCGAAGGGTGTTTCAAAAAAAGAAAAACAGGAGAAAGCACGAGAATATTTGGCACTAGTTGGACTGTCGGAATTTGCTTATCGGTATCCTCATGAACTATCTGGAGGTATGAAACAACGAGTAGCGATAGCCCGAAGTCTTGCATACGATCCGGAAGTATTATTGATGGATGAACCATTTGCCGCACTTGATGCCCAAACGCGAGAGTCGCTCCAAGAAGAATTGCTGCAAATATGGGAGAAGACAAAAAAGACGATTGTTTTTATCACACACGGAATAGATGAGGCAGTTTTTTTAGGGCAACGAGTAGCGGTAATGACATCCCGTCCAGGCACATTAAAGGAAATGATTGATATTTCGTTTGATTCAAGAACAGGGGAAGAGGATTTGCGATCTACTCCTGAATTTACCGGTGCACGTCATGAGGTTTGGACACTACTACGCGAAGAAGTTAATAAAACGCATTATAAAGAAAACGTAACGGTATAAATTGTTTAATAGAGAGGTGATAAAAATGAACACTGAAAAAACAATTTCGATTCCTATGAAACCAGCTAGATCTTTAACAGTTTTTCCTTTGCAAACGTTTAAATACGTTTTTAAGAAAACGATTATCATTCTATTATTCGCTTTGATTTGGGAGGTAGCACCAAGATTAGGTTGGGTGGATGCCGTTTTTCTACCGCCTTTATCAGAGGTGTTAGTTGCATGGTTAGAATTACTAAGATCGGGTGATTTATTTACCCATTTTTCTGCAAGTATTACTCGATCCTTTTTGGGATTCATTTTAGCGCTAGCTATTGCTATTCCGTTAGGGCTTTTAATTGGATGGTATCCCATTGTCCATGAATTATTCAGTCCAATATTAGAGTTGTTTCGAAATACTGCCGCACTGGCCTTGCTCCCTGTTTTTATCCTCATTTTGGGAATTGGGGAAACATCAAAAGTTGCGATTATCCTTTTCGCATGCTTGTGGCCTTTATTGTTAAATACCATTAACGCGGTTCGAAATGTAGATCCATTACTTATTAAGTGTGCTAAATCCATGAATCTAACTCCCTTTCAATTGTTTTATAAAGTAATTATTCCAGCCTCTATTCCAACCATATTTACTGGAATACGTTTAGCAGGTACATCTTCCATTCTTGTCTTAATCGCTGCAGAGATGGTAGGTGCCAAGGAAGGGCTTGGATTCTTTATAAGTTACACGCAGTTTAATTTTCAGATTGCAGAAATGTACGCAGGGATCGTTACGATTTCCTTGCTCGGTTTATTACTTAATCAATTTTTGATTACATTGGAAAGAAGATTCTCCAGATGGAAATCGGTTTAATAATTTGAGGAGGAAAGAAAATGGCGAATGATAAAAAAATGAAATTAGGGGCTTTTTTTATGATACCTGGTCACCATGTAGCAGCTTGGCGACATCCAAAAGCAGAGACTCATAATATATTGAATTTAAATTTCTACAAGAAAATGGCCCAAACAGCTGAACGAGGAAAATTTGATATGATTTTTCTTGCAGATGGATATACAGCAGGTCATGGGCATTCCCTAGCAAATGCTCAATCTGTTGGAATACGTATGGAGCCTTTTATATTATTATCTGCACTCTCCGCAGTCACGGAGCATATAGGCTTGGCAGGAACCGTATCTACTACCTATAATGAGCCTTTTCACGTAGCGAGGAAATTTGCAGCGCTCGACCATTTAAGCAATGGGCGTGCAGCATGGAATGTTGTTACATCCAGCGGTGAAGTGGAGGCAAGGAACTTTAGTAAGGATCATCATTTGCTTCATTCCAAGCGTTACGATAGAGCAGAGGAATTTGTTAATGTCGTGACCAAATTATGGGATAGCTGGGAAGATGATGCTGTAATACTAGATAAAGAGGAAGCTCAGTTTTATGACCCTTCAAAAGTTCATACAGTAAATCATAAAGGAGAATGGTTCTCTATTGAAGGCCCACTAAATATTTCTCGGCCAGCACAGGGATATCCAGTAATCGTTCAAGCTGGTTCATCTGAGGCTGGGAAGGAGTTAGCAGCCAGAACTGCAGAGGTCATTTTCACTGCTTGGCAGACGCTTGAAGAAGCTCAAGCCTTTTATAAAGATATCAAAGGTAGAATGGAAAAATATGGTCGTTCACCTGATGAGTTAAAGATTATGCCTGGTGTCTTTCCTGTTATTGGGAGGACAAAAGAGGAGGCAGAAGAAAATAAAGCATTTTTAGAATCACTTATACCAGAAGAAGCTGGTGTTGCTTTATTATCTAGTCACTTGAATGTAGATCTTTCCTCTTATCCAGTGGATGGACCGTTACCTGATTTACCTTCATTGGAGGAGGTTAACGGTGCAAAAACTCGATTTAAATTAATAAAAGACCTTGCGGAACGTGAAAATCTAACGATACGCCAATTGTATCAACGTGTTTCTGGAGCACGAGGTCATCGTGAAATTAAAGGTACTCCAGAACAAATTGCGAATCAATTACAAGAGTGGTTTGAAAATGAGGCGGCGGATGGGTTTAATATTATGCCACCTTATTTTCCAGATGGTCTAGAGGATTTTGTTCAGCACGTTATTCCAATATTGCAAGAGAGAAAGCTGTTCAGAGAAGAGTATGAAGGAAGTACTTTAAGGGAGAATCTTGGTTTGAGTTATCCAGTTAATCAATTTACTAGACAAAGCGTTTAGTGCGCATGATTTTATTCTTAAAAGGAGTCATATATATTTGGCTCTTTTTTGCTATAATGGACTTAAACTAGTCTATTAGTATAAGGGTGATCACATGAACATTGAGGTTTAAAACTCTTTTGTCTAGTAGTGGAAGAAGGGAGTATAAGTCAAGCGGCTCTTCTGAAAGGGCTTTCTAAATCCGCTGTTACAAGACAAATACTTTGAAATTATCTACCTCAGCTAAATATCTAAGTAAGTTAATAATCGCTTATTCGATTAAATTAGTTTTGTGGAACGCCATAAACTTGAAAACGATCAAAGTGGAAGATAAATGTAAAAACAATCAAATAAACGTACTTGGAAATCCAATCTTAAAATCGCTTTAAAGCCTTGTTTATCAACGTCTTGAAAGTGATTGTAAAATGAATGTACTGAATGGAATCTGACTTGAAAAAATATATAAATATGTAGAAGCTCATAGAACCAAAACTTCCTTAAAGTCAATCAAACGAAGCACTTCATTTCTCAAAACGTGGAATTAAAACATTTATATATCAACGTATACAGGCTATCTCATTTATGATGAGATAGCCTGTTTTTGTATTAAGCAAAGTGAATAAATATAACTTTGAAAAATCCACTATCCAGGTTATTTTGGGATAGTCCATCTAATAAGTTTGTACAAAAATTCCGTCGTCTTCTAACCATTCAGCTATAAAAACATTTTTATAAGCTGCCACATTTTTTGATAAGAGCTGTGATTTTAACCAGTCTTCATCAAAGCCGAGATCTTTAATTTCATCCCATAACACTTTACCATCACGAATGAGCGTAACAGGGGCATAAACAGGTTTAAGGGGTAAATTGAAATCCCCAACTGTTGTTTTCTGGTATGGTGTTTTCTTTAAAATGCTTATTGATCCATTTGCCTCTAAGTAACAAAAGGCAACTTCTCTAATAGAAAATGTTTCGCTTTGTCGAAGTAAACTTTGTAACTGATTGATATTCATTCGATTTTTTTTCAGTGCCTCTCTGTCGACGATGCCATTTTTTATTAGAGCAGCAGGTTTTCCCTCAAAAAGACCACGGAAAAGTAAAAGCTTCTGACCCAAAAGTTCAACAATAAATAGTAAAAATCCCCATAAACACATGGAATAAAAAATATAAAAAGCTCCAATTTGTTTTTCATATATAGCGTTTCCAAGTAATTCCCCCAAAATGATAGAGGCAATAAAAGTAAACGGTGATATTTGATTAATAATTTTTCTACCAACAATTTTAACGATGATAAATAGCAAGAAAAATCCTAGAATAAGTTCGAATGTTATACTAGTAATCATTATAATTCTCCTAATCCTATGCTAGTAGATCACTTTATTTTTGCCATTTAGCATAAAATTATTACATATGCCCAAGAATGATGTGCAGGTAACAAATCAGAACATTAAAGTTACACTTTGCCAATTCACATTTACTTTATAAAAATCTACAGCGCAAGAAATCGAAAAAGCAACACTGTTTATTGAATCACCTATAGATAGTGAGGGAACCCCGGTGAGGAGAAGATTTAGAGATAGATGTAGATTTTACAAAAGAGTACTAGGCATTTGAATTTATGTGTTTTTTAGACTGTGTACATTGATCTAAAAGTGGACAAGTTGGTACCAATTCCTCAAAGTTAGAGTGTAAATATCTACGTTTCAAGACTCTTTCCACTACTGTAGAAATGGTCTTTTTTGTGTTATAAAAGAAAATCATAAATAGCGAAAAGTGTAATTTCACTCTGGACAACCTATTAAAGTTAGCATACATTTGATAATGATAATCATTATCAAAAAGATAGAAAGAAGTAAAAGCTCTACAAATTTTTAGTAAGTTGACTTCGACATGTTAGCTAGCTAAAAATACATATCATAAACAAGGAAGGGTATGACAAATGAATACATATCGAAAAACTTTACTTAGCGCATTACTAATTTTAATGGTGTTTATGATAGCTTTAGTTGGCTGTTCTCAGCAATCCGATACAGATCCAGCATCGGCTGATGATAACGAAACAACTGATTCCTCAGATGCAACTTCAGATTATCCGATTGTGATTGAGCATGCTTTCGGCGAAACGGAAATACCTAGTAAGCCTGAACGTGTTGTTACGGTTCAATGGGGTAATCATGATGTTGCACTTGCTTTAGGGGTTGTACCTGTAGGCTTCTCGGCTGCTAATTTCGGTGTTCAGGATGATAGTGGTCTTTTGCCTTGGACAGCTGAAAAGCTTGATGAGCTTGGTGTAGAAGATCCAAATGTCTTCCAAGATACGGACGGTCTTGACTTTGAGGCTATCTCAGATGCAGAACCAGACGTCATTTTGGCAGCATACTCTGGAATAACACAGGAGGATTATGACCTTCTCAGTCAAATTGCTCCAGTCGTGGCATTTCCAACAGCTGCATGGGCAACTACATGGCGTGAACAAGTTAGTTTTAATGCAACAGGTATGGGCATGAAAGAAGAAGGCGAACAGCTTATTAAGGACATCAATGAAATGGTTAGCGAGAAGCTAAAAGAATACCCGCAAATTGAAGGCAAGAAAGTTGTTTGGGTCAACTTCTCGGCTGACGATATGTCTAAATTGCATATTTATACACCGATAGATTCGCGTGTCTCTTTCCTGCATGAGCTCGGGATGGTTTATCCTGATAGTATTACGGAGCAAATTACGGATCCTAACAGCTACTCACTGAATTTAAGTGCTGAGAATGCTGCGGATCTTTACGATGCTGATCTAATTATTGGGTATGGGAATGATGAATTACTACAAGCCCTTCAAGCAGATCCATTGCTTGGAAAGATCCCTGCAATCGAGAGAGGTTCAGTTGCATTTATTGAGAGTGATACACCTTTAGTAGCTGCTGGAACTCCGAACCCACTTTCTATTACGTATACGATTGATGAATACCTGGAATTAATCGGAGGAGCTATTGACAAGATAGATGAAAAATAGTTCGACAGTTTCAAAGATGCATGAGGTCAATCCACATATACCGAAAAATTTCATGGTAGTTTTAGTAATTGGTTTTGTCTTGCTCATCGCGAGCGTGTTTCTCTCCTTATCATTAGGCTCTCGAATGGTAGGGTTACAGGAAGTGATGGATGGTTTATTCCGTCAAGATATAGACACGTACGAAGCAAATGTTGTCCGTAAAAGGATATCACGTACAGTTTTCAGTTTGTTTTGCGGAGCTGCACTCGGGGTTTCTGGAGCACTTATGCAGGCGGTCACTCGAAACCCGATTGCCGATCCAAGCATATTGGGAGTGAACATGGGAGCATCCTTGTTTGTTGTTTGTGGAATGGCATTTTTGAACATAAGTAGTGCCAATCAATATATATGGCTAGCATTAGCAGGTGCTGCAATTACTGCAGTTTTCGTATTTGGAATAGGTTCTCTTGGGCGTAGCGGTGCCACGCCCATTAAGCTTGTTTTAGCAGGAGCTGCGACGACCGCAGCTCTTTCTTCTTTGGTTGTTGCAATCATGATTCCGCGATCTCATGTTATGGACCAATTTAGGTTTTGGCAGGTTGGCAGCGTTGGCTCGGCAACTTGGGATGGTATTACTACTTTCATTCCCTTTTTGCTAATTGGAATAGTGATAGCTATTCTATCTGCTCCGGCACTAAACGCACTGGCATTAGGGGACGCTATTGCAACAGGACTGGGTGTCCGAATTGGAATATTAAGGCTTGTTGCGGCTCTTGGGGCTGTTCTTTTATGCGGTGCAGCTACAGCGTTGGCGGGTCCAATTGGCTTTGTGGGACTTTTATCGACTCACGTTATGCGCCTTGTTCTTGGTCCTGATCTGCGTTTTGTTATTCCGATGTCAGCAATTTCAGGGGCAGTCATCTTGACGATTTCCGATGTAAGTGGCAGGCTTATTGGCAGTCCTGGAGAACTTGAAGTCGGCGTAGTTACAGCATTTATAGGTGCTCCACTATTAATTATATTAGCTATGAGATCGAAAGTGAGTTCGTTATGAAAAATGAATCTATTGCATTTATTATGGCGGGAAGACGTCAAAGACACCGCCGATGGGTACTGGTTACCAGCTTTCTAGTTGTTCTTGCATGCATTCTTTGTGGTGCTATGCTTCTATTAGGAAATACGATTCACCCAGTGAAAGATGTAATCCGAGCACTTTTAGGGGAGCGGATTCAAGGTGTCTCTTTTGCAGTTAATACGATACGTCTGCCGAGAATGCTGGCAGGAGTTTTTGCCGGATTTGCATTCGGTATTGCGGGAGACATCTTCCAGACGATGTTGCGTAATCCACTTGCAAATCCGAATGTAATTGGTATTACTACAGGATCCAGTGCGGCAGCCGTTTTTTGTATCGTCATTCTGCATGCGAGCGGAGCTGTTGTTTCGATTGCTTCGGTGATTGCTGGTCTTGCTACAGTAACATTGATCTATATCTTATCCAGAGGAAAGTCCTTTTCAATCGGACGATTAATCCTTATTGGAATAGGCATACAAGCAATGCTTAATGCGTTGATATCCTATCTCTTGCTAGTTGGTGCAGAGCAAGATATACCGGCGGCGCTCAGGTGGCTCAGTGGTAGTCTTAATGGCTCTCAAATGCATGAACTGCCGCCACTTATCCTATCGGTTTTTATCTTTGCGCCTATTGTTATCATGTTAGCAAAGCAACTTAGTATATTAGAACTCGGAGAACAGTCGGCCACTTCTCTTGGAGTAAATACCGACCGGACAAGAATGATGCTTATTTTGAGTTCCGTCTGTATGATTTCTCTTGCGACTTCTACGACGGGACCAATAGCTTTTGTATCTTTCCTCGCAGGACCAATCGCAAAAAGGTTAGTCGGGGTTGGGTTCTCCAATGTAATTCCAGCAGGCCTTGTTGGCGTTAATTTGGTTTTGGCGGCAGATCTAATCGGACAATTTGCTTTTGTAGTCAGATATCCTGTAGGTATTATAACGGGAATAATCGGAGCGCCGTATTTGATTTACTTGCTAATCCGAATGAATCGAAAGGGAGAATTATAAATGAAACCGACACATCTTTTCGAAGCCGAACAACTAGTGGCAGGCTATGATAATAAAACGGTTATCCAAGAAGTAAGCCTTACGATTCCCAGTAATAAAATAAGCGTTATTATTGGAGCGAACGCTTCTGGAAAATCGACACTTCTTAAAACATTGGCAAGGCTTATAAAACCGACATCTGGTAAAATTAATCTGGATGGGAAATCGATTACCAAAATGCCACCAAAACAATTGGCGCGGGTTTTAGGACTATTACCGCAATCCCCCATTGTTCCAGAGGGAATTTCTGTCGCAGATTTAGTAGGAAGAGGAAGGTTTCCGCATCAATCTATGCTTAGCGGATGGACCAAAAAAGATTATGAAGCAGTGGCTGAAGCGATGAGGATTATGGATATAACGAAGCTGGCCAATCAAAATATCGATGAGCTTTCAGGAGGTCAAAGGCAGCGCGTCTGGATTGCAATGGCTTTAGCACAACAGACGGATATTTTATTTCTCGATGAACCGACAACCTTTTTAGATATTACATACCAAGTTGAAATTCTTGATATGCTTACTGACCTTAATCGAAAAAAAGGAACTACGATTGTAATGGTTCTACATGATATAAACTTGTCTGCCCGTTATGCTGACAATATATTTGCTATTCATAATGGAAAGCTTGTTGCTGAAGGGGAGCCATCAAAGGTCATTACAAGCTCTTTAGTGAAGGACGTCTTCGGCCTTGATTGTATTGTGGTAGAGGATCCAATTTCAGGATCTCCTTCTGTCGTACCGATAGGACGACATCATGTTAACAATGCGTACACTCCTTAAAGACATTAAAAAGCAGTGGATATAAAAAGGTATCCACTGCTTTATCCTAACTGTTTATCCACTACCTTGGTTCTGATTCTACAACTTCTCCATCATCGTATACATCATAGAAACCTACAGTTCCAGTACCACCATCATCTATTAGTGATTTACTAGCGACTTTCAGTGAATAAAAGGTTCTGCCGTCTTCTGCTTGGTGAAGAACGCCATCACTACTAAAGATCAAGTCATCGTTATTCAACTCTTCTTCAGCACGGTCAATTGCACCTTCCACCGTAAACGTATCATTACTATCCTCGGCTAACAGCGCTGCCCAAGTTTCTTCACCAACAATACCATCTATCATCAAATTATGTTCTTTTTGAAACTGTATTACTTGCTCTTTTGTCTGTGTCCCAAATAATCCATCTACGCTAGTTTCCAGTCCAAAGTGATTTAGCTTCTCTTGAACGAACTGGACTTCTAATCCTGCACTATCTTTCATGAGGGTGGGCTGATGTTCTGGAGCTACTTCCAACAAAGGTTGAAGTTCCTCTGAAACTTCAAATCCCGACGTCTCTGTGATTTCAATAGATTCTCCACTTGAGGCTTCTGCTGCTTGAAACTGAAATGGCGCTAAACCTACACCGAGAGCAAGTGCTGGAACTACTGTCAACCATCTCTTCTTCATAAATAAAATCCCTCCTCAGTTTTTGGTACAGTTGACTAGTTCCACAATGAATAGATTGTTAAACATTTTTTTCGCACCAGGGATTTAGAATTTTAATAGATTAATCTATATAGAACTGATTAATATCATATTTATCAATTAGTCTATACGATAATTTGTTTAATCCTAATATCCTCCCAAGCGTAGTCTATAAGTATAGGATAATTATTTTTATAAAAAGATCTTAGCAAACGTTCCTTGCTTAGTTTACAGGACAAACGAAAACAAATGGACTATTTACATAGAATGGATAAAATAACACCAAAAAACTTTACGAAACTCCATGTACAAATAATAAAAGTTTGCTATTATTTTAATTGAGGATGATTCTCATTATCAACAAAGAGTGAGTTTTCTAGTTTTTGAGAAATAGGATATATAAAGTTGGATTGGGCAAAATGTAGTTTTTCCCAATCAGTTGTATTCTGCTGGGAATAGGTAGTTGATCATTTTAACTGATTTAAGTTGTAACCCATAGGATTGCTTCCCTACAAATAAAGGAAGGAGGGGGTGGATGGTATGGCAGATATGGAGCAAATAAAAGAATTATACACCACGGCTCCATTAACCTTTGTTGATATTATTACGCAAAAGGTTACATATACAAATTCAGTCCGAACGATTTTTACGAATGATAGATTAAGTGGATTGGTATTCCCATTAAGGGGAACAGCACAGTTTTCAATTGATGGGTTGACCTATGAGATTGAGCAAGGTTCGATTTTACATGTAGGTCCTAACATGGAGATGAAGCGTATAGTAGCAAATGATGAAATTTTTGAATATGCAGTGATTCACTTTGAACTTTCGGGTGAATCAGCGAATCGATTTCCAATTTTTAAGGAGCACTTTATGCTCCAGGTTGGCGATAGTATGAAATTAAATAATCGGGTACAGCAGCTCATGCAAAATTTCTTAATTCCCGGTGGTTTGGCATTTTTACAATCGAAGCGATTATTTTTAACGGTTTTAGAAGAAATGATTGTGGCAAGTGAGAAGACGCATTCAGAAAAAGCGGAAAGTATGGATGCCATTATTCAGTATATGCATCAATTCTTTCCGAAAGCGATTACCGTTCTAAATGTTGCAAAGCACTTTCAGGTGGACCGAAGGAGACTAACGTCATTATTTGAGAGACAAATGGGGGTTACTCCGAATATGTACTTAACCGATTTACGGATTCAGCACGCCAAGTTATTACTGCGCACATCTAATTTATCGGTTGCTCATATTGCTGAACGCATTGGTTATAAGGATAATTTTTATTTTAGTAGAGTCTTTAAAAAAGAAACTGGATTATCCCCTACCGTTTATCGGAGACATTTGGGGTAACCTTTCGCTATAAAAAGAATATAAAGGGAGCGTTACGAACATGAAGCTAAGATCACAGTTGTTCATTCTATTACTGATTGGTCTCCTTGCATTAGTCGGATGCAATACGGGGGACACGTCAAAGGAATCCGAAGCATCCGTAAATGGGAGCGATACGAGTGAATCCGAGACGCGAGAAATTACCTACTTAGGAGAAACATATACCGTTCCTGCCAACGTGGAACGTATTGTTATTACTGGTGCGATGGAAGCGATGGAAGATGCTATGGCATTAGAGGTTGAGCCTGTCGGGGCTATTACACTTGGCGGAGAGTTCCCAGATGTATTTAAGGAAGCGATGGGAGAGGCGGAATCAATCGGTGAGAAGCAAGAGCCTAATTTTGAGAAAATCTTACAATTGAAGCCAGATGTTATTTTAGGAACGACTAAATTTCCGGAAGAAGTTGTCAGCAAGCTGGAACAAATTGCTCCAACGATTCTAGTCTCCCATATTTCAACTGATTGGGAAGATAATCTGTTGTTAATGGCAGCGTTAAGTGGAAAAGAGAATGAAGCAGAAACCCTGTTAAATGATTACGAGCAAGGTGTCGATACAGTCAAGGCTGATTTATCGGAGGATTTCGAGGATCAAACCGTTTTGTCAATTCGCGTTCGGGCTGGCAAAATGTTTATTTATCCAGAAGACGTCTTCTTCAATCCTATTTTGTATAGTGAGCTAGAATTAAATGCGCCAGAAGCGGTAATGAAAGCTGAAGCGCAAGAGGAAATATCGATCGAACAGCTTGCAGAAATGAATCCAGATTATATTTTCATGCAAGTACAGCAGACAGGAACACAAGAGAATGAGCAAGCTTTTGAACAGTTAAAACAAAATTCGATTATCCAAAATATCGATGCATTTAAAGAGGATCACGTCTATGTAAACATAGTTGACTCCTTGTTAGAAGGAGGATCCGTTTACAGTAAGAATGAATTTTTGAAAGCATTACAGGATAATTGAGATTTCAGGAAAAAATAGGAGTAACGTGCATGTTTAAAATAAGAAAGAAAACGATTCTATTACTGATTGGCATCCCGATTGGTCTTATAGTTACGATGTTCTGCTCGATTATGTATGGTGCTACCACGTATAATCTATCAACTATTTTTGATGCTGTTTTTCATGCTGATCTTTCTAATATGGATCATCTTATTATTCGCACGTCCCGTATACCACGTGTCATTGGGGCACTGCTTGTCGGTTTATTTATCGCAATGTCGGGTGCATTAATGCAGGGGATGACGAGGAACTACCTCGCATCCCCTAGCATCATGGGAGTTTCAGATGGATCCATCTTTGTCATTACACTGAGCATGATATTTATGCCGAATACAACACCATTGACATTGATTATTTATTCATTTATTGGATCTATTCTAGGTCTGTTATTTGTGTTTGGAGTAGCTCGTTTAATACCAAATGGATTTTCTCCCATTTCTTTAGCTATCATTGGGACGATTCTTGGTATGTTCTTAAATGGTGTGTCCCAAGCGCTTGCTACATATTTTCAGGTTTCACAAAATATAAGTTTTTGGTATAATACAAGGCTCCACCAAATTGACCCGGTTGTTATTAAGTGGTCGATCCCTTTTGCAATCACCGGCCTTATCCTAGCATTAGTCGTTAGCAAAGCAATCACAGCCATTTCTTTAGGAGATGAAGTTGCTCAGGGGCTGGGCATTAAACTGATGAAGATCAAATTACTAACCATATTAAGTGTAGCAATTCTAACAGGGATTTCGGTAGCGATGGTTGGAAAAATTACATTCATTGGTTTAGTCATCCCGCATATTGCTCGATTTATCGTAGGTGAAGATTATAAACGGATTATATTTTTTGCTGGAATATTAGGTGCATTTTTCTTAGCGTGGGCAGATATTATAAGCAGGGCAATTAATCCACCATTCGAAACCCCAATTGGTGTGGTAACAGCCTTGGTCGGAGTCCCATTCTTCCTTTATTTAATTCGAGTAAAGGGAGGGAAACAACATGCTTAAGCGCTCGGATAATCGTTGTTTTATTCAAGTTTTTTTGCTAGGAATCGTGTTCGCAATTTTCGTCATGTATATGAGCTTGGCAACTGGCATATTTGAACTAACACACGTAGAGATCATTCGGACTATATTGGGGTTTGATAATCTTTGGGAAAATCATCTTGTTATCTATGGATTTCGGCTGCCACGTATTGTGATTGGTGCGTTTGTTGGTTGTGCCTTAGGCATGGTGGGTTCTGTTTTACAAGGTGTTACGAAAAATCATTTAGCAGATCCAGGCATTTTAGGAATACAAGCTGCAGTTGGATTTTCTGTTGTTTGTTATATGCTTATCGTCCAAAGTAATGTTACTGGGATGAGTGAGCTGTCTATTATTAGTATGTCCCTGTTTGGATGGATCGGCGGAATTCTTGCTGCTATCTTTCTCTTTTTGTTTTCTCGGAAACATGGGGAAATCGACCCGAAGCGATTGATTTTAGTCGGAATTGCGCTGAATGCTGGATTTGGAGCGTTGACCCTTTTTGTATCATTGAAGATGAATCCGCAAGACTTTGAAATGGCAACGGTTTGGCTATCTGGGAGTATTTATAGTGCTTCCTGGGAACAGATTTATTCGATGATTCCTTGGTTTCTCATTGTGGTACCATTATTTGTATGGAAAGCACCTGTGCTGAATCTTTTACAACTGAATGAGGTGTCTATCATTGGGCTAGGCTTACGGGCAAACCGAGTTCGTTTCTTGCTTCTTTTGGGATCGGTAGGATTAATTAGCTCTTCTGTCATTGTTTCAGGAAGTATTGGCTTTGTTGGACTAATCGCACCTCATATAGCACGACGGTTAGTAGGGATGCACTATCCATACATATTACCGATTAGTGGATTGACTGGCATGCTATTAGTTGTGGTGGGGGATTGGATTGGACGAACCATCTTTGCACCCGCCGAATTAGCTGTAGGGATAGTCATCTCCATAATTGGTGTTCCATATCTTATATATTTATTAATGCGTTCAGCACGTACCACTTAACATTTTTATAAAAAGGGGTAGGTAAGCTATGCAACACGATTTAATAGAGACATTTCGACATCCGATATCTGATATACCTTATCAGGTTAGCATATCGATTCCAACGGATCTTGCTCCTAAAGAAGGTTTCCCGGTTCTATATGTTTTGGATGGCAATGCATATGGAATGCTATGCCGAGAGATCGTAAGGCTGCAGTCTAGGCGCGCTGAGAAGACGAAAGTCTCTCCGATGATTATTGTGAGTATAGGATATGGTACAAGCGAAATGCTTCCATCGCTACGAGTATACGATTTTACACCTGCATCAGTTACTGCATCTCTGCCGCCCAAGCCAGATGGCGCATCATGGCCGGCGCATGGTGGAGCAAAGGGATTCCTCGATTTCTTAGAGACGATTGTTCAACCATTTGTACATCAGTCAGCTCCTGTGGATCCAGGTAATCAAATGCTATTTGGCCATTCATTAGGTGGGTTATTTGTTTTATACACTTTGTTTGAGCGACCTGAATTATTTCGCAACTATATTAGCTTTAGCCCATCCATTTGGTGGAACGATAATGAGATTTTAAACATGGAACGAGAGGATTTCCTTATGCGTGATCGAAATTTATTTATAGCGGCCGAAAGAGTAGAGAAAATGAATATGTACAATAATGCATTCACTCTCTTTCAGAGGTTACAAGTAAATAATTCAGATGCTGTCGCTTTTTGTTCCCCAGTGGGAGAAAATCATATGTCGATTGTACCCACCGTCTTAAGTGAAGCGATCCGCTACTTTTATAGGCGCTAGTAATAATTTTAAATGTTGCTAGCTGCCTGTGATTATCCTTGAACTATCAAATTAATAACCATAACTTTATAATGATTGTCTTGATGAAATATAAAATGGCATAATTGATTGCTCAACATTTCACATTGACTTTTTTAAAACATGGTGCTATATTATGTGTGAGTAAGGAGGTGAAGTGCAAAGTAATAATAGCCAAACATGAATCCTACATGGTAGGAAACATCATGAATCTACATAAGGATCATTACAGTAGAATTAACATGCCTTCTCGAGTTAGATTGACTTATAACCATCCTTTTTCACTGTATAGCACAAAACAGCTGGACGTATTTAACTGGCGTTATTTTTTTAAGTATTTATGTGAAATGTTTCACAAACTTGAGGTGGCAGCAATGGTTGAATTAGCAATTGCAGTTGGTAAAAAAACAGGTTGGAGGGATAGGTATGACAACAATAACAGAGAAACAAGAACAAACACAAACAGTTCAATCGATGATTACCGAACTTGTTTGCAAGGGACAAGAAGCACTAGAAGCATACCGGCTTCTAAATCAGGAGGAAGTTAACGAGATTGTCAAAGCAGCAGCTCTTGCAGGACTCGATCAGCATATGCCACTAGCAAAAATGGCCGTAGAAGAAACAAAGCGAGGCGTATATGAGGATAAGATTATTAAAAATATTTTTTCCACGGAGTATATCTACCATAACATTAAATACGATAAAACCGTTGGAGTTATTAAGGAGAACGAACATGAAGGTGTCATTGAGATTGCAGAGCCGGTAGGGGTTATTGCGGGAGTTACACCGGTTACGAATCCGACGTCTACAACGATGTTTAAAGCGCTAAGTGCATTAAAAACGCGTAACCCTATTATTTTTGCTTTTCACCCTTCTGCTCAAAAATGCAGTAGTGAAGCAGCACGAATACTACGCGATGCAGCAGTAAAAGCAGGAGCACCAGAAGATTGTATCCAGTGGATTGAGATCCCTTCTATAGAGGCAACAAGAACATTGATGAACCACGAGGGAGTGGCATTAATTTTAGCAACAGGTGGAGCTGGCATGGTGAAGTCTGCATATAGTTCAGGAAAGCCAGCTTTAGGTGTTGGACCTGGAAACGTCCCTTGCTATATTGAAAAAACAGCGAACATAGGTAGAGCTGTAAATGATTTAATTTTATCAAAGACGTTCGACAATGGAATGATTTGTGCTTCTGAACAAGCAGTTATTATGGATGACGAAATCTATGAGCGAGTTAAAAAGCTCCTGATCGATCAAAAATGCTATTTTCTGAATGAAGAAGAGAGAAAAAAGGTAGAAGGATTAGTCATTCATGAAAATACATGTGCAGTAAATCCGACAATTGTCGGGATGCCAGCTGCGCACATTGCTGAGATGGCTGGGGTAAAGGTTCCAGCAGACACAAAAATATTAATTGCAGAATTAACTGGAGTCGGACCTAAATTTCCGCTTTCAAGGGAGAAACTAAGCCCTGTTCTTGCTTGCTATCGAGTCAAAACAAGAGAGGAAGGCTTTAAACGAGCAGAAGAAATGCTAGCCTTCGGAGGAACAGGACACTCAGCGGTTATTCATACATCGGATGAACAGGTAATGGAGGCCTTCGGACTGAGGATGAAAGCAGGACGAGTTATTGTCAATGCACCGTCTTCTCAAGGAGCTATCGGAGATATTTACAATGCATATATGCCTTCCTTAACATTAGGGTGTGGCACGTATGGCGGAAACTCCGTCTCAACAAACGTCGGTGCCGTTCATTTGATTAACACGAAAAAAGTAGCGAAAAGGAATGTTAATATGCAGTGGTTTAAAATCCCGCCAAAAGTATACTTTGAAAAACATGCTACACAGTACTTGGAGAAAATGCCGGATATTACGAAAGCGGTAATTGTCACGGATCCTGGAATGGTAGAACTCGGATATGCCGAAAAGCTATTGTATTATTTACGTAAACGCCCTGACTATGTTCGTTACGAAATCTTCTCGGAAGTTGAACCCGATCCAAGCATTGAGACAGTGATGAAGGGTGCAGAGGTAATGGCACGGTTCCAGCCAGATGTGATCATTGCTCTTGGCGGCGGCTCAGCTATGGACGCAGCGAAAGCCATGTGGCTCTTCTATGAATATCCAGAAACAGATTTTCATGGGTTAAAGCAAAAATTCATGGATATTCGCAAACGAGTCGTGAAGTATCCGAAGCTTGGAAGGGAAGCACAATTTGTAGCGATCCCAACTACATCAGGAACAGGAGCGGAAGTAACGCCTTTTGCCGTCTTAACTGACAAAGAGGCTAATACCAAATATCCGCTCGCTGACTATGAACTAACGCCAGATGTAGCTATTATTGACCCACAGTTTGTTATGACGGTACCAAAGCATATAACGGCAGATACTGGAATGGATGTATTAACCCATGCACTTGAGGCATATGTATCGGTTATGGCAAATGACTACACAGATGCGCTTGCGCTGAGAGCCATTCAACTCGTGTTTGAATATTTACCAAAAGCGTATCACACAGGCGATGATGAAGTTGCTAGAGAGAAAATGCACAATGCTTCTACAATGGCCGGGATGGCATTTGCGAACGCATTTTTAGGAATTAACCATAGCTTAGCGCATAAATTAGGAGCGGAATTTGGCATTGCCCATGGTCGTGCGAACGCAATCCTTATGCCGCATGTTATCCGGTATAATGGGACAAAGCCGACGAAATTCGCGGCATTTCCGAAGTATGAAAAGTTCATTGCAGACGAGCGCTATGCTGAAATTGCGAGCATGCTAGATTTGTCAGCCCGTACGACAGAAGAAGGAGTAACCAGTCTAATCGAAGCCGTTCTTAAACTGGCAGAGAGCTTAGAAATCCCGATGAGTATTAAAGAAAACGGGGTTGATGAAGCTGATTTTGAGAGCAAAGTCGATCGACTTGCAGATCGTGCATTTGAAGATCAATGTACAACCGCTAACCCGCGCTTGCCATTAGTTACAGAGCTTGCTGCGATTTATCGTGAAGCGTATATAGGGTATAAACAATAAAAAATAGGTGGCTGATTGGGATGTCTATTACTCTAGCCGGCGATAGACTTCCCCATTGGCGATTTTGAAAGTAAAACAGAAACCTCGATAGACAGCCATTTAATGCTCCACTTTTTTGTCAATATCTTTCACAATGTCTTCCAAGTTTACCTTTCCCAAGATGTTCTCCATCGCTAATTGAGCAGTTGAAAATAATGGTTCGATTGTATCTTGGATATTCCTGCCGACAGGACATTCAATGTTTGGACTTTCGTGTACCTTAAATAACTCATTATCTTGCACAACATGAACAGCCTTATAGACATCAAGCATCGTAATATCAGATAGTTCCTTTGAAAGTTTTGCTCCTGCAATTCCAGGATTTACTTCGATTAATCCTGCCTTTTTTAGCATTCCCATTATTTTTCTAATCAAAGCAGGGTTTGTATTAACGCTACGTGCTAAAAATTCGGATGAACTCACGCCATCTTTATTTATTTCAATAAGAGCTAATATATGAATTCCAACGGCAAATCGACTGCTGATGGACATCATCAGTCACCTTCCTTACTTTTTTCAATAAAGATAATAAAGTATTTTTATTATGTAATTCGTTTGATTACAAGTGTATTATACCTTAAAAATTTATTTGTTGACAGGGTCAATACCTGTAACTATACTTATTACATGTAATCAAATTAGTTACAATTAAATTTGAAATTAGGGGAGGACTATAACATGAAAATTGGAATTATCGGAGCAAGTGGTAAAGCGGGTAGTCTTATTCTGCAAGAAGCGATCAATAGAGGACATGAAGTAACGGCTATCGTAAGAGATGCAGCAAAAATAACAGATAAAAAAGTTACCGTTATGGAAAAAAGTATATTTGATCTAACTTCAGAGGATATCAATCAGTTCGAAGTAGTCGTCAATGCTTTTGGTGCCCCGCTTGGAGAAGAGCAAGCACATGTTGATGCTGGTCACGCACTTATTGAAGCGTTAAAAGGTACAGAAACAAGAGCGATCATTGTTGGAGGTGCAGGAAGCCTTTACGTCGATGAAAATAAAACGGTAAGAGTCATTGATACACCTGATTTTCCTGATATGTTTAAACCAACAGCAACAGGCCAAGGAAGAAACCTTACAGAATTACAAGAAACAGCGGATATCAGATGGACATTTATTAGTCCTTCAGCCATTTTCGACCCGGAAGGAAAGCGAACTGGATCCTACCAAAAAGGGAAGGATAATCTCCTTGTAAATTCAAAAGGAGAAAGCTATATCAGTTATGCGGATTATGCAATCGCGGTTCTAGATGAAATTGAAAATCCACAGCATCGAAACGAGCGATTCACGGTTGTTTCTGAAAAAGCATAAAACATTCGTCTAGTTAGTTATTAAGCTTCACTACTTTATGTAGTGAAGCTTAAACTATTTTAGAGTAGAAATACTTACTAACGTAGCTTATCAAAGCCCATGCTACAAATGAGTAGCATGGGCTTTGATATTTAGCATATTAGCCTATTTTATTGAAAGATATCGCTAATTTCTTGAATTTCTGCTTTTGTTAATTGGACATCTAACGTTTTTAAATTATTGCGTACTTGATCTGCTCGTTTTGCGCCTGGAATAATCACATCAATTGCATCTCTTGTTAAGTACCAAGCAAGGACGACATGTGCAACTTCTGCTCCTTTTGCATCTGCAATTTTACGTACCTTTTCCACCTTTTCCAGGTTTTGCTCAAATGCTTCACCTTGGAAATAGGGTAACCCCGCACGTAAATCTTCAAAAACGGAATCCTTGTTATATTTTCCTGCTAATAATCCAGAAGCTAGTGGGAAGTATGGAACAAAAGAAATGTTATGCTCATTTACATAAGGGAAAAGTGTATGTTCCACACTTCGATTTAATAAGTTATATTCTCCTTGATATACATCAACATAGCCATCTTGATTTGCTTCTTTTAATTGTTCTACTGAAAAATTAGATAAGCCAATTGCACGGATTTTTCCTTCATCCTTTAATTGTTTTAATGCACCAACTGCTTCAGCTTTCGGTGTATCTTCATCTGGGTAATGAATATACATTAAATCAATATAATCCGTTTGAAGTCGTTCTAAACTTTTTTCAACCTCTTCACGTAAGAAAGCAGGAGAGTTATCGTTTACCATATCGTTACCAACAAACTTTGGGGAAACTTTTGTTGCGATAAGGATGTCTGAACGTTTACCGCTTTCTTTTATCACTTCGCCAATTAGTTCTTCAGAGCGGCCTGGTCCGTATAAGTAAGCCGTATCTAGTAGGTTAATGCCGTTATCAATCGCTGTATGAACGAGTTGTTTACCAGCTTCCTCATCTAAATTTGGATATAAATTATGACCACCAACGGCATTTGTTCCTAACCCAATTGGGTTTACATATAAATCTGATTTACCAAGTTGTACGTTTTTTGACATCCTAGAAAACCTTCCTTCTTTTATAGTGTAGAAGCCTTATTTGAAGTCGGAATCGTTTAGATTCAAACTATCGCTCCTTTAAAGCCTCATCTTTAGTCTAGAATAATTAAAATATTGTATCAACAATTGGCCATTGAGTTTCATTATGTGAAACTATACGTATGCGTAACATGGTAATTTATTCGACGGAAGGATACATATTTCTTGTCCTGCCTAGGCAAAATAATGACATGGAGGTGCATATTTTGAGTAAAAATAAAAAGAACAAGCAACGCGGGTCTTTGAGTGACGAACAGGCAGTAAGAGGGAAATTATCGACAGAATTTGACCATGAATTTGCTAATGAACCATTAACCGCAGAAGAACGACATAATAATAAAAAGACGAAAAAACGACAATAGAAAAATCGGCACTTCTCTGGAGAACGAAGAACTCCCGTGAAGTGTCGTTT
>NZ_PIJY01000023.1:76805-131030 GCF_008304605.1 Oceanobacillus polygoni
CAAATGTACAGGAAAAAAGGGTAGCTTTCACTTGAATAATAAACCGGTTACATATATTATAAGGATATAGGATTTAAATAGTTTGTTTGATAAACAAACTATTTAAATTTTTAAAAGGATTTGAATTTTTTAATTATACAATTGTATTGTTTGAAATTCCAATGGTTTTCGATGCGTGGTTTACATCAAGTTCGTCATGTTGGGGATTGCTATTATAAGCGTAAGCGCTAATAGATTGTATATATTTTTTTAGATGCCCTACGAGGTTTAGTTTCGGTAAGGCAGATGGTATAATAAACTATTGACGAGGATAAACCAGGGTTGAAAAAACACAGTGTCCCATGTGAGCAATGAAAGGGATCAACTTATGGTTGTATCACGTGTAGATGAACGAAGTAGTTCGGTTTTAATATCTAGTGTTAGAGGAATAGAAGGTATAAAACCTTACTGGAATAGGGTGTTAGGAAAGCGTTATAACATATTGTGTATGTATTTTTAAAAATAAAGATATAAAGGAAGGTAATAAGATGTCACAACAACAAATTGGTGTTATCGGTTTAGCGGTAATGGGGAAAAACTTAGCTTTAAATATTGAAAGCAGAGGATATTCTGTAGCGGTATTTAACCGTTCTTATGAGAAAACAGAGGATTTCCTAGCAAATGAAGCACAAGGAAAGAACTTTGTTGGAGCGAAGACCATTGAAGAATTTGTTAATTCACTAGAAAAGCCTCGTAAAATTCTATTGATGGTAAAAGCAGGAGCAGCAACGGATGCAACAATTGAATCTTTACAACCTTACCTAGAAAAAGGCGATATTCTAATCGACGGCGGAAACACGTTGTTTGAAGATACGATGCGCCGTAATAAAATGCTTGATGAAACAGGTATCCACTTTATTGGAACAGGAGTATCAGGTGGAGAAGAAGGCGCCCTAAATGGCCCATCGATGATGCCTGGTGGACAGAAAGAAGCTTATGAGCTTGTTGCCCCTATCTTTGAAGCTATTTCTGCAAAAGTAGACGGCGATCCGTGTGTGACATACATTGGACCAAATGGTGCGGGTCACTTCGTAAAAATGGTGCATAATGGAATTGAATACGGTGATATGCAGTTAATTGCAGAAGCGTATGATATTTTAAAAAATGTACTTGACATGGACGCAAAAGAGCTTCATGAAGTATTTACAGAATGGAACAAAGGTGAGCTTGACAGTTACCTAATTGAAATTACTGCAGATATCTTTACAAAAACAGACGACGAAACTGGAAAACCTTTAGTAGATGTCATTATGGATAAAGCAGGCCAAAAAGGAACTGGAAAATGGACAAGTAAGAATGCTTTAGATCTTGGTGTTCCACTACCATTGATCACGGAATCTGTATTTGCACGATTCATCTCATCCTTGAAGGACGAGCGTGTGAAAGCAAGTAACCAATTATCTGGTCCAAGCGTACAAAAACACGAAGGTAACCGCGAAGAGCTTATTGAAGCGGTTCGTAAAGCACTATATATGAGTAAGATTGTTTCTTACGCGCAAGGATTTGCTCAAATGCGTGCAGCTTCAGAGGAAAATGGCTGGGATCTTCAATATGGTGATATTGCGATGATCTGGCGTGGTGGCTGTATTATCCGTGCAAACTTCCTGCAAAAAATTAAAGATGCATATGATCGTGAACCACAATTAGATAACTTAATGCTAGACCCTTATTTTAAAGAGGTTGTGGAGAACTATCAATCTGCATTACGTGAAGTTGTTGCGTTAGCAGTTCAAAACGGAATTGCTGCACCGACATTCTCTAGTGCGGTTGCTTACTATGATAGCTATCGTACAGCTGATCTACCAGCAAACCTAATTCAAGCACAACGTGACTACTTTGGTGCACATACGTATGAGCGCAAAGACAAAGAAGGTACGTTCCATACGAACTGGTTTTAATCTGATATTAATGAAATAACAAAACGCCCTAATCGATTGATTAGGGCGTTTTGTTTTAAGTAATTTAGTTATCATCAATCGTAAATGTAACTTCCTGGACATCGAGGAAATGTTGAATCGCAAGTGCACATGCTCCTTGAACAATCGCATTTCTGCCTAAGTCAGATAGGACAATTTTACGATAGACACTAACAGAAGATTGGAGATTATTCTCGATTTCCTCTACAGCATTCGGGTATAAATGTAATAGCTCACTGTTTAAGACTAATGTTTCTGGATTATAGGAATTAATCATATTATTAAGCCCAATAGAAACATAGTTAATAAATGTTTTCATTTCTGCAATCGTCGTGGGGTCTTTTTCTATTATTAATTGCTTCAAATCCTGATGGGTTAAATTTGGACGATCTAGCTTTTCTGCAAGATTTGAGAATACAGCAGGTTCTGCCGCATAAAGCTCCCAACAGCCATGATTACCGCATTTGCAGGCTTTACCAAAAGGAGAAATAATCATATGCCCGATTTCACCAGCATAACCATCATGCCCTTTAACAAGATTACCGTTGTTCATGATTCCAGCACCAATACCAGAACTAAGGACAATGGCTAATAAATTGTTGCTGTGATGATGCTTGTATACTCTTTCAGCATAAACGGAAAGGTTGGCAGTATTTTCGATTGAAACATTGACATCTAATTCAGGCTCTATATCCAATTTTAAATCTTTGTTTTGCCATTGATATCTTGGAACGAAAAGAATGGATTGATCATTATTCACCGTACCGTGAACACCAATAATTGTTTGGACCAGTCCATAATGACAGTTAGCATATTTTTTCTTGTATTTTTTAATCTGTTTGATTAAAATGTTTACGACTTCTTCATATTCTTCTGTATCAAGCTGAGTGGTATTTGTTTCCATTACATTCCCTTGAAGATCGGATATTCTATATTGAATTTCCTGATAATCAAGGTCAATTCCAAGTACATATCCTGCTTCTCCATTAATGGAGAGCATAATTGGGCGCCTTCCAACAGCATTATGTTCCTGCTGTGTTTCACAAACGAGCTTTTCTTCCAGTAGATCGACGACCTGAACCGAAATGGTTGCTTTATTCAATCCAGTAATCTTGGAAAGCTCGGCCCTAGATATGAAACCGTGTTCAATTATTTTTTGTAAAATGATGCTTCTGTTTATTTTTTTGATATAAGCTCCATCGCCTGTAACCATGATGTTTTCCCCCTTTGTCATAACGAAATGAGAATTATGTATAAAAACATGTTATTATTTGTTTAGTAAACAAATAATAAATCATTGCAAAAAAAATAAAAATCTGCCCACTATTGTGTTTTGTTTGAAAAGGCTTTCAAAAATGTTTTACATAAGTAATAATTCTATTATAACAAAAAAAGGAGATTTGGGAATGAAAATTCTATATTTTGATTGTTTTTCTGGTGTAAGTGGAGATATGACGATTTCATCTTTGGTTGATGCGGGCGGTGATCCGATTCATTTGGAGAGTGAGTTAAAAAAATTGGGCATGGAAGATGAATATCAGTTAAAATGGAATAAGATTGTTAAAAATGGCATCACGAGTACGAAGTTTGATGTTGTACTTTTAAACGATGAAGAACATCATCACCATCATGATCATGCGCATAATGAAGAACATCACGACCATCATGATCATGCGCATAATAATGAACATCATCACCATCATGATCATGCACATAACCATGGACATCATCATGACCATAGTCATCGGTCCTATAAAGATATTGTAAAGCTGATTAAAGAAGCGGCCTTCTCTGAACCAGTAGAGGAAACAGCATTAAAGATTTTTAAGAAAATTGGAGAGGCAGAAGGGCGTATTCATGGAATGCCATTAGAAGATGTCCACTTTCATGAGGTGGGCGCAGTAGATTCCATTATAGATATTGTTGGAACAGCTGTATTGCTCCATCAGATGGAGATTGATTCCGTGATAGCGGCTCCAGTTCCTGTTGGAAGCGGGAAGATACGAATTGATCATGGGGTATATCCAGTACCAGCGCCGGCTACATTGGAGATTCTGCGTGGTGTACCAATTGCTGCTAGTGAGCTGAAAGCAGAATTGACAACGCCTACAGGAGCGGCGATTATCGCAGTTTTAGCAGAGGATTTTGGCAATGTGCCGACGATGAAAGTGAATGCAGTAGGATATGGAGCGGGTACGAAAACCTTCCCAGATCATCCAAATGTATTGCGAACCATTATAGGTGAGAGATATTAATAGAAGAGAGGGGAATAACGATGAAAATTGCATTGATTGCCCATGATAAAAAGAAAACGGACATGGTTCAGTTTACACAAGCTTATAAACATAGTCTGGAAAAACACGAGCTGTTTGCAACCGGTACGACGGGATTGAAAATTACGGAGAACACGGGCCTGCCCGTCCATCGTTTTCAGTCAGGACCACTTGGAGGAGATCAGCAAATTGGTGCAATGATCGCGGAGAATAAAATGGATATGGTTATTTTCTTCCGCGACCCACTGACAGCTCAACCACATGAGCCGGATGTTTCGGCATTAATGCGCCTATGTGATGTGTACGCTGTTCCGTTAGCCACTAATATGGGAAGTGCTGAAGTGTTCATTCACGGTTTAGAGCGAGGCGATTTGCAATGGCGTGAAATTATTGCTGATAACCGAAGCGAGTAATAGCTAAATGAAGGTTTCGACCAGTGAATATCAGTTGACTGTAAAAAACCTTCATGTTATGCTTTCTATATAATTTGTTTGGTAAACAAATTAATTAAAATGCTTTTTGAAAGGGATTACAAACCTTGGTTTTATAGATAGTAACGTACAAAACTATCTATTTTCATAAGTGTAGCGAAGGCAACCGAAAAACTTACAAATGCCAAGTTTTCATATAACAACCAAAAGGTGTTTATCCTCAGATGATAGGGAATTATAGTATGTAGTTAGTTGTTATATATAAATTTATTCTGAAATGGAGTGAATCGCTTTATGAGCATTTTGCAGGAGTTATTACAGGATATTCCTGTACCAAAAATGGCAAAAGTGAAGCAAACGTTTGACCGCACAAAAGAGGAAGACGTTGTTGGAACATTACAGGCACAGCTAGAACAGGTTAAAGATACTGTAAAGCCGGGCATGGAGATTGCTATTGCTGTTGGGAGTCGTGGCGTAGATCGACTTGTTGATTTGACTGCAGTAACTGTTAAGTTTCTACAAGACTTAGGGGCAAAGCCTTTTATTGTTCCCTCAATGGGAAGTCATGGAGGAGCGACAGCGGAAGGGCAGAAGGCCGTACTGGAGCATTTAGGTGTTACAGAAGAGGCGGTAAATGCAGAAATTCGCTCTTCTATGGAAGTAGTCAAAATTGGCGAGCTTCCAAATGGTTTACCAGTTTACATTGATAAGCTTGCCTCACAGGCAGATGGCATCGTTGTCATTAATCGTGTAAAGCCACATACAGCATTTCGCGGACCTGTAGAAAGTGGCATCATGAAAATGATTAGCATTGGTCTAGGAAAGCAAAAAGGAGCGGAAGCATGTCACCAATTAGGCTTTAAGCATATGGCTGAACACGTTCCTGCAATGGCTAAAATGACGATGGAGAAAATGCCGATCATATTCGCTGTAGCAACAGTTGAAAATGCATTTGATAAGGTTGCTAAAGTAGAAGTGCTTCGTCCAGAGAATATTGAAGCAAGAGAGACAGAGCTACAAAAGCTATCCAAGCAATTGCTTCCAAAGCTATTCTTTGAACAAATTGATGTACTCATCATTGATGAGATTGGTAAGAACATCAGTGGGGACGGAATGGACCCGAATATTACTGGTAGGTACCCGACACCATATGCACATGGTGGCCCGGATGTGTCAAAAATGGTCGTTCTAGATGTGACACCACAGTCAGAAGGAAATGCCAATGGGGTAGGAACTGCAGATTTTACAACAGAGCGACTTGTGAACAAAATGGATAAGCATGGAACATATGCAAACGGATTAACCTCTACTGTTGTTGGACCGACACATATATCAACAACGTTGCCAAATGATAAAATGGCGATTCAGTCTGCTATCAAAACATGTAATATCCTTGACTTTACAAAGGTGAAATTAGTTCGAATCAAAAACACACTAGAAATAAGTGAAATAGAAGTATCCGAAGCATTCCTTGAGCATGTGAAGGAGCATCAAAATTTAGAGCAAGTTTCAGAGCTGTATGAATTTGATTTAAATAAAGAAGGAAATTTATTTTAATAAAAATTGGGGGAATTTGAGATGAGTAATTTATTTGATTTAACAGGTAAAATCGCAGTTGCAATCGGTGGAAACAGTACACTAGGCGCTTCCATGGCAAAAGGACTTGCTGCACAAGGGGCAAAGTTAGCAATTGTTGGTCGTAATTTGGAAAAAGCAGAAGCAGTTGTAAAGGAAATTGAAGCAGATGGTGGAGCGGCAAAAGCTTTCCAAGCAGACGTTAGTGATTTGGAATCCGTAGAAAAAGCTGCAAAAGATATTGAAGCATGGTCTGGTGGCTGGGATATCGTTTTAAACGCTCCTGGTAAAAATAGCTCTACACCGTTTCTTGAACTTGAAACGGATGAGTGGGATGACATTATGGATGTAAACTTACGCGGGCTTGTATTCGCTACACAAATTTTTGCTAAGCGTATGATTGAGCAAGAGCGTAAAGGAAGCATTATCAATATTTCATCTGTATCCTCAACAACACCATTGTCTCGCGTATTTACGTATTCAGCATCAAAAGCTGGTGTTAACAGTGTAACGCAATATTTGGCGAAGGAATTTGCACCACATGGTATTCGTGTAAATGCAATTATTCCAGGCTTCTTCCCTGCAGAACAGAATCGTAAAATTCTGGATGAAGCTCGTATTGAATCGATTATGAATCATACACCAATGGAGCGATTCGGTGAACCGGAAGAGCTACAAGGTGCGGCAGTTTACCTTGCATCTGATAAAGCGTCTGGCTTTGTAACTGGCTCTTTACTCCGTGTTGACGGCGGTTACGGGAGCATGACAATATAAAGAGATGAGGGGGCTCCTAAAGAGATGCGGAGCCTTTGGTTAATATGGTCTGTAAAGGATGAGATTGCTTTGAAAAGAAAATTAGTTATTGGACTGGACATAGGGACGACAAGCGCAAAAGCTGTCGTCTTTGATATGAAAGGGAAGTTAATTGCAGAAGCAGAAGAAATGATTGAAACATATTACCCGCGAGCAGATTGGGTTGAACAGAGTCCGAAAGAAGTAGAAGCTGCTTGTTTAGTAGCGATGAAGCAGGTTGTAAAAAAAGCGAATGCAGATCAGGATGAGTTGCTTGCAACTGGGATATCTTGTGCGATGCACTCGCTCATTTGCATGGATGAGCAGTTCGAGCCATTATCTAACATGCTTATTTGGTCTGATGGAAGAAGTAGTAAACAAGCAGAAGAGCTGATGCAATCGGGGCAAGGGAAAGAAATTTATGCTCGTACTGGAACACCGATTCATCCGATGACACCGTTGATGAAGCTTCTTTGGATGCAGGAGAACAACTACGAGCCTTATGAAAAGGCAGCTTATTTCATGACAATGAAGGAATACTTGTTGCAAAAATGGTTTGGCAAACGTGCCATCGATTATGCAATGGCATCTTCTACCGGTTTAATGAATGTGAAGGAATTAGATTGGGATAGCGCTGCACTTGCTGCTACCGGTGTTAAGCGTGAGCAGCTCTCTACGATTGTTGCTCCAACAGAGACGTTTACAAGCCTTGATGCACAGATTGCAGCGGAAATTGGAATTACTAGTGATCATCCATTTGTAATTGGAGCTGCTGATGGCCAATTAGCTAATCTTGGAAGTGGTGCAACAGCACCTGGAGAAGTAAATATCTCCGTTGGTACGAGTGGAGCAATTAGGCAGTTTGTTCAGGGAGCGCCAGTTAATGAGGTCATGGAAACATTTACGTATGCCTTTTCGGAAGAACGTTCCATTATAGGCGGGCCAACGAATAATGGTGGAATTGCGTTGCAATGGTTTAAGGATCTCATTGAATTTACTGGAACACATGATGAATTGCTTGCAGGTGCAGAAGATATTGAGCCAGGAGCAGAGGGAATTATTTTTCTGCCTTATGTAAACGGAGAGCGCGCACCGCTTTGGAATCAAAAAGCAAGAGGAAACTTCTTTGGACTAAGCATCGGGCATAAAAAAGAGCATATGACGCGTGCTGTATTAGAAGGAATCGCATTCAATATTTATCAAATTAGCAAGTCATTAGAGAAGATGGCAGGAGAATCGAAGAAAATCAGTGTAAATGGTGGGCTATCCAAATCTGAGCTTTGGGTACAAATTCTCGCTGATATTTTTGGTAGTGACATTTATATCTCGGATACACATCATAACGCCGCGTGGGGAGCTGCTTGGACGGCTTTAGTAGGCATTGATGAAGCTGATAACTTTGATGGAATTAAGGAGAATATGCCAGCAGAAAAAGTAATCCATTCAAACAAAGAAAATCATGAGATTTACTTAAAAATCTTTGAAAAGTATGAGAAAATGGTAAGTGACTTAATGGTGTATTTTAATTAAAATCTTTTTGTTAACTGTGTTGCTTTTTATATCGAATATGAAAGAAAGTGCGAACTATCTGCTGTGGTAGGAGCAACTGTCGCCGTCCCCGGACTGGTTAGAACAAGGCCATTGTTCAGTGTATTCTCCTAATATTGAGTATGAGCACTAAGCAAGTACCCACCATTGCACATTAGTTCGCAGTTAATATTTTTATGTTAGGAAACAATTTTTTTGAAGATGTTCAAATTAGTCCTATCAATAGATAGGAGTTGCAAGGCGAGGTAACGTGATGGATGAAATTTTAAAACAACTTCAAGATGGAACGATAAGTATCGAACAAGCAAAGGAACAATTGGCTCCATACGAGAACCTAGGCTTTGCTAAGGTTGATCATCATCGCCCAAAAAGGCAGGGATTTCCAGAAGTAATTTATGGCGAAGGAAAGACTGTCGAGCAAATCCAAGCAATTATCCATGCGATAAAAGCAAAGAATAATAATATACTTGTTACGAGAGTGGCGAAAGAAAAAGCTGCTCCTATATTAGAGGTGCATCCAGAGCTACATTATGACGAAACAGCAAGGCTAATTTATTGGAAGCGAGAGGTTGCTCCAGCTAATGTTGGCCAAGGGTATATTGCAGTTATCTGTGCAGGAACATCAGACTTGGAAGTAGCAGAAGAAGCGGCAATTACAGCTGAGGTGATGGGGTGCAATGTCCGTCGCATTTATGATGTTGGTGTTGCTGGAATTCACCGCCTACTTGATAATTTAGAAGAAATTCAGCATGCAACGGTTTCAATTGTAGTGGCAGGAATGGAAGGAGCACTTCCAAGTGTTGTTGGAGGGCTCGTCTCTCATCCGTTAATTGCTGTACCAACAAGTGTGGGCTATGGAGCTAATTTCCAAGGACTCTCTGCGTTACTGACGATGTTGAATAGTTGCGCATCCGGAGTTAGTGTAGTCAATATTGATAATGGCTTCGGTGGAGCGTATAATGCCGTTTTAATCGATCGCTTAGCGAATAAAGCGTAATGCAAAGAAGGTGTATTGATGAATTCCTATCGACCTCCAAATGAAGAGCATATTGATAATCACATGGTAAAAATGGAAGTTAATCTAGATGATATTTCTGGTGAGTGGCTAGGATATGTAATGGACATGCTTTTTAACGCTGGCGCAAATGATGTGTTCTATACACCCATTTACATGAAAAAAAACAGACCAGGCGTATTACTTCAACTGCTTTGCCGCGAGGAAGCAATAGATGAGATGAAGGAAATCTTGCTACAGGAAACAACAACGCTTGGTATTCGTTATTATCCATTAACCGTTCATCGGATGGAGCGGATTTTTATAACAGTGAATACGAAGTGGGGACCTGTTACAGTGAAACAGGGAATTCGGAGAGGGGAAGTTTTCCAAAGTTCTCCAGAATATGAAGAATGTAGACAAATTGCAGAAACCCATGCTATTCCGTTGAAGCAGGTTTATGAGGAAGTTTGGAGTCAATTAAAAAAAAGTGATGGATAATCATAATTCTTTACCCAAATCATTTCCTTCGTTTCAGGATGTAAGCTTTTAAATAAATAGATTAAAAAGACCTTAAAGATGCCTTTTCAGTGCATCTTTAAGGTCTTTTTATAATTAGTTAACTCGTTTTATGTTAGAGAAAGGTAGTATTTTTTAAAAAAGGGGGTGCAAACAGTAAGAAGAATTAATCCCCAAAATAAAACGTTAAAAACACTTGTCATTCTAAACGCTTACAACTATAATAGTTAATGTTGTTAGTTTGTTTACTATACAAATTAAATATTCATGCTAATGTGATAATATACAATATTAAGACAGTTTTATTAATGCAACTGATTAAATTGAGGTGATATCAATGAAAGCGATTAGAATCCCGGAAGCACATATCATTGAGATCTTGGATATTCCGGTACCTGAGCTAGAGAAAGATAATGAAGTGAAAGTAAAAATAAAACGCGTTGGAATTTGTGGATCGGACATGCATATTTATCATGGTACAAACCCACTTGCAACGTACCCAAGAATTGTTGGGCATGAAGTGACAGGCGAAATTGTTGAAGTTGGTTCTGGGGTTTCCAAAGTATCTGTTGGAGATCATGTTGTGATTGAGCCAATTACTTACTGTGGTGAATGCTATGCATGTAAGAATGGGAGACCAAATGTATGTAAAGAAGTCTCTGTATTTGGTGTCCATGAAGATGGGGGCATGCGAGAATTTGTTGTTTTAGAAGATAGACAGGTTCATAAAGTAGATTCCGAAATTGATTGGGATGAGGCAGTAATGGCAGAGCCTTATACAATCGGTGCCCAAGCTACATGGAGAGGGAATGTTGAAGAAGGACAAACTGTATTTATTCAAGGAGCAGGACCTATTGGTATTACGGTTCTAAAATTAGCTAAGCTCCGTGATGCGACGGTTATCATTTCTGATTTTACCAATGAACGTCTAGCGTTTGCGAAAGAAAATGGAGCAGATTATACGATTAACCCATCTGAAGATGATGTAAGTGGTCAAATAAATGAAATTACAAATGGGGAAGGTGCCAATGTTGTGATTGATGCAGTTGGTGTGCCGCAAACATTCGAATTAGCGGTTGAGGTAGCTTCACCTGCAGGTAATGTTGTTACATTAGGGTTCAATGCAACTCCATCATCAATTGCAATGATGCACATCACGAAAAAAGAATTAACAATCGCTGGTTCAAGACTGCAAACAAATCAGTTTGGAAAAGTGGTAGAGCTGATTAATTCTAAAAAATTAACGCATAATGGCCTTGTGACACATCGTTTCCATGTCGATCAAGTAAAAGAGGCATTTGAATTTATTGAGAAAAACCCAGATAAAGTAAGAAAAGCAGTTATTGAATTTGAATGATTAGAAAAAAATAAAGGCTTTAGCCATTAGCTAAAGCCTTTTAAAACCCAGAATGAAAACGGGTTCATTACACATCTGAGTGAAGACATAAGGGGAGAGAAAGTTATGCCATTACTAATTGTTGCGTTGGGTATTGTTGTATTACTCATCTTAATTATGAAGTTTAATTTGAATACATTTATTTCATTAGTTGTTGTGTCATTCTTAATTGCATTGGCACTAGGAATGCCAATCGATCAAATCGTTAAAACGATTGAAACTGGAATGGGAGGTACACTGGGTGGTATCGCATTAGTATTCGGTCTCGGAGCAATCCTCGGGAAATTGATTGCAGATGCAGGTGGAGCCCAGCGTATCGCAATGACGTTAATTGATAAATTTGGAGAAAAGCGAATCCAATGGGCCGTTGTAGCAGCTGGATTCATTCTAGGTATCGCATTGTTTTTCGAAGTAGGTCTTGTATTATTAATTCCAATTGTTTATCAGATTTCCAAACAAATTAACATTTCATTCCTTTGGTTAGGAATGCCGATGGCGACAGCTTTATCTGTTACGCATGCGTTCCTGCCGCCACATCCAGGCCCAACGGTTATTGCGCAAGAATATGGAGCAAACGTAGGGATGGTATTGGTTTATGGATTCATCATTGCTATTCCGACTGTTATTATCGCAGGACCACTCTTTGCGAAGGTTGCAAGGAAGTACGCACCATCAGCATTTGAGAAAACGCCTACAGGCAGTATGGCTTCAATCGGTGATGCGAAACAATTTAAATTAGAAGATACACCAAGTTTCGCGATTAGTGCTTTTACAGCATTATTCCCTGTTATTTTAATGGCGATTTCAACGATTGTATCGTTATTAAGGGATCCAGAAACGGACAATGTTTTCTTTGATTTTGTGGCGATGGTTGGTGCACCGACTACGGTTATGCTTATATCCGTATTGCTTGCAGTATACACAATGGGTGTCGCACGTAAGATTCCAATGAAAGACCTAATGAAGTCTGCCGAGAATTCAATTGCAGCTATTGGGATGATGTTATTAATCCTTGGTGCTGGTGGTTCATTAAAGCAAGTATTAATCGATGGTGGTGTTGGTGATTATGTTGCACAGATCTTCGAAGGAAGTACGATTTCACCATTAATTCTAGCTTGGTTGATTGCGGCTTTAATTAGACTTGCACAAGGTTCTGCAACTGTTGCTGCGTTAACAACAGCAGGTCTTGTTCTTCCAATGATGGTAGGTACAGATGTAAATGTAGAGTTAATGGTACTTGCAACTGGTGCTGGTAGTATTATTGCCTCTCACGTAAATGATACTGGATTCTGGATTGTGAAAGAATCCTTTGGTTTAACGATGAAAGAAACATTTGCAACATGGACAGTACTCGAGACACTGATTTCTATTTGTGGTCTAGTGTTTGTGTTAGGGTTGAGCTTGTTTGTTTAAGGAATTTTGGAAAGGCTTTGGGTTCGTATCCCAAAGCCTTTTTTAGATTAAAAATAAATTGCTTTTAAAGGGGTTTAATATCGAGTTTAGTTCTCAATTTAACAATGAAGGTGGGGAGCTAAAAATAACTGATTAAATATTTTTGAAGGCATATTACCGGTTCTGTTATCAAGATGAAACGTTTAAAAATTGTTTGAGGATGAAGTTAGAGGTAATATGTTACATATTGATACGTGTGATTGTTAATATGAGTGGAACGGTTTATTCATTGGAAATGAAGTAATAGACGAGCTAGGGGTGTTATGTTGGGAAATCAAAATATACTGGAAAATAATATTCGGATTAGAGAAAATAAACATAAAGATAGAAATTTAGTCGAGAAGCACTATCACCAAATCCATCAAATCCTATATGTATTGGAAAATAGCGGAGAGATTATATTGAATGATCAAGTTCATCCATTTACACAAGATTGTTTAGCATTTATTACCCCGTATTCTCCTCATTCCATTACTTCTGATACAAAAATGACGGTGCTTGTTCTTGAGTTTGAAATGAGCGATTTTGGAAACGATATGAAAAAGCTACTTTATCAACATCATTTTGATGAAACTAGGTTAATAAACATGAATCTATTCACGGCTGGAAATGTTAGGCAGTTATTAAGAAGAATGCTTTACGAGCAATCACAGGGGAAAGCGATTAATCAAATGTCTATGAAGATTTGTTTATCTGAATTATTACTTATTCTTCTTAGAAATAAAAAAGAACCAAGTATAACGAATGCAAATACTTTTCGCGCGGAGCGCTTGCGTAAATATATGGATACACATTATTTTGAAGTTACAAATGCTACGGAGTTATCTCAAAAAATAGGAATCAGTACTCGCCATGTCAATACTATTTTTAAAGAACAATATAACACTACACCAATGAAATATTTGAATGAAGTACGTATGGAAGTGGCTAAAAAGTTACTAGTAGAGACAGATAATGATATTCCTTCCATCTGCTTTGAAATAGGTTTTGAATCACTTGCTACTTTCTATAGGAGATTTAAAGAATTCACTGGAGTCTCACCAAATAAATTTCGCTTAGAAAATAAGTTCTCTAGTTAAAAAGCATTATTTGAGAAACTATCAACCGAATAAATTGAATTTATGTAAGCGCGTTTAATATATGAATTGATTTAATCGTATTTCACAACGCGCTTATTTTTTATTTCCGAAAATGAGAATTAAATTCTTTGAATAATAAGACTTATCGCAAAAATGATTGTATGATAACGCTAAGAAATAAATTATTCAGGAGGATAAATATGAAAGTACATCAAATTGGGATTATTATGAACGGAGTAACAGGCCGTATGGGTACTAATCAGCATTTAATTCGCTCAATTGTTGCGATACGTGAACAGGGAGGAATTGAGTTATCTAGTGGTGATAAGATTATGCCTGATCCGATTTTAGTAGGAAGACGTGCAAATCGTTTAGAAGAATTAGCAAAAGTCTATCAGTTATCACGTTGGACAACAGATTTAGATGAGGCATTATCTGATGATTATAATCAAATCTATTTTGATGCACAAACAACTGTAAGAAGATCCGAAGCAATTCACAAAGCAATTGCAGCAGGGAAACATATTTACTGTGAGAAACCAACTGCAACAAATTTTGAGGATGCGATTGAACTTGCTCAATTAGCAACTGAAGCGGGAGTGAAAAACGGGGTTGTTCAAGATAAATTATATCTTCCAGGACTATTAAAATTAAAACGCTTAATTGATTCAGGATTCTTTGGGAAAATTCTTAGCGTTCGAATGGACTTTGGTTATTGGGTTTTTGAAGGAGACTGGCAAGAAGGTCAACGCCCATCTTGGAATTATCGAAAAGAAGATGGGGGTGGAATGATTGTCGATATGTATCCACATTGGAGTTATGTCATACAAGATCTTTTTGGGAAAATTGAATCCGTTTCCTGTATTGGAACTACTCATATTCCGGAACGCGTTGATGAAAGCGGTAATACATATACTGCAACAGCAGATGATGCAGCGTATGGAATGTTTGAACTTGAAAATGGTGTGATTGTTCAAGCGAATTCCTCCTGGGCAGTCCGTGTAAATCGAGATGATTTGTTTACGGTACAGGTGGATGGTATCGAAGGAAGTGCTGTGGCAGGTTTAAGAAATTGTAAAGTCCAGCATCGTGTTAACTCGCCAAAGCCAGTCTGGAATCCAGACATTCCAAATCCATTTGATTTCCAATCACACTGGAAAGAAGTACCAGACAACAAAGTATTTGATAATGCCTTTAAAGTTCAGTGGGAAATGTTTTTAAAACATGTTGTTGCAGACGAAGCCTATACGTTGGATTTATATAAAGGAGCAGAAGGGATTCAGCTTGCAGAAGCTGCACTGCAATCATGGAATGAACGTCGATGGGTTGCAGTACCAGGGGTTAAAAATAAGGTGAATGTGTAGGAGGTAGTGTTGGTGAATTCTATAAAATTGCCGAACAAAAACGGAGAGTTATATACGTATACACCACAAGATTCTGTTTCTGTTCATATTCCAGAGGTCCCATTTAAAAGCCGTATTGTTTATTCGGCAGCACATGTGGTTGCCAATCCGCTTGCAGATACAGACCCAATTCAAAACAGTAAAATTGATTGGGAAACAACTCTAAAATACCGCCACTATTTATGGTCTTTAGGTTTAGGTGTAGCCGAAGCAATGGATACTGCCCAACGCGGGATGGGGTTGAACTGGGAACATGCAAAGGAGTTAATAAGACAATCTGTAAAGGAAGCAAATTCTGTAAACGGATGGATCGCTTGTGGAGCTGGAACAGATCATTTGCTTCCGCATCCAAATTTAAAACTAGAAGAAGTCGAAAGAGCCTACGCGGAGCAATGTGAATTTGTTGAGAAACAAGGTGGTCGTATTATCTTGATGGCAAGCCGCGCCTTAGCTGCGTGTGCGAAGACTCCAGAAGATTATGAGCGCGTCTACCGGAATGTATTGAATGAGGTTTCCGAACCAGTCATCTTACATTGGCTTGGTGATATGTTTGACCCAGCATTAAAAGCTTATTGGGGTCATGAGGATGTCGATCAAGCGATGGATGTTTGTCTACAAGTGATTAAGGAAAATGAGAGTAAGATTGATGGAATTAAAATTTCTCTACTGGATGACAAAAGGGAAATATTGATGAGGCGCCTTCTGCCTGATAGCGTCAAAATGTATACAGGAGATGACTTTAACTATCCTGACCTGATTAAAGGGGATGAACAAGGTTATTCTCACGCCCTACTAGGAATCTTTGATGCAATTGCGCCTGCAGCTGCAAGTGCAATGCACGCACTGGATGCGAATAATATCGAACAGTATGATGCAATTTTAGAAAAAACCGTTCCATTATCGCGCCATATTTTCCAAAAACCGACATATGCCTATAAAACTGGTGTTGTATTTATGGCATATTTGAATGGCCATCAATCTCATTTTCGTATGATTGGCGGAGCAGAAGGGCAACGTTCCATCATTCATTTATCCGATTTATTCGTGATGGCAGATGATGCAGGATTATTAATGGATCCAGAGCTAGCTACAGAAAGAATGAAAAATGTCTTGGCTCAAGCGGGTGTTATGCAACCATCCAAGCAATTTATGTAACATAGTAGGGGGCGTAAGTAATGGCAGAAGATACATCCTTGTTAAAATACCTTAGTTTGAATCAAATTACAACGGAGCAGTGGAACCTAAAGGAAGCAGCTATCGGCTGTGCACAAGCAGAAGTTCCATGGATATCAATATGGCGTCATAAATTAGAAGTATTCGGAATTGCAGAAAGTAAACGAATCATAAAGGATACAGGCCTAGAGGTTTCAAGTCTATGCCGTGGAGGGATGTTTCCAGCAGCGACGGAGGAACAACGTCGGAAAAACTTAGACGATAATAAACGAGCGGTGGAAGAAGCCGCTGAACTTGGTACGGATGTGCTCGTACTGGTCTGTGGACCAGCACCTGATCGGAATATTGATTTGTCTCGCCAGTGGGTAGGAGAAGGAATTGAACAACTTGTTCCATTTGCTGAATCCTATGGTGTGAAACTGGGAATTGAACCACTTCATCCGATGTATGCGGCTGATCGTTCAGTAATCGTGACACTTGGTCAAGCAAATAAAATAGCAGAAGAGTATTCACCCGAACAAGTTGGGGTTGTTGTCGATGTCTTTCATGTATGGTGGGACCCGGAACTTTATAAACAGATTGCTCGTGCAAAGGAACGGATTCTCGGTTTTCATGTATCTGATTGGAATGTTCCAATTACGGATACTTTTAAAGCTCGTCGAATGATGGGAGATGGGGTAATAGAAATTCGTCGTATAAGAAAAGCGGTTGAAGAAGCGGGCTATCATGGACCAATTGAGGTTGAAATCATGAATCAAGACTTATGGGATATGCCTGGGGAGCACGTACTTAAATTGATGAAAGACAGTTTTGTAAAACATGTGTAAGAAAGGGTTGGAGAATAGTTTGATTCGCTATTCTCTTTCCTGCGTTCTGAAAGAATAAATATTTAATAGATTCAATGGTGTAATAATAAAAGATTTATTCGTGACGATAATATGACTTTTGATTTAGCTTATACAAAATAAAAAAGAATTTTTGTAAGCGTTAACAGTCAGGGTGAGGAGGAGTTATATGCATGGTAAGAGGAAAGACTTAATAGCTGGTGGTGCATTTTTAATATTGTTATTGATTGCAGTTGGTTTTGGTCATGATAATAAGGCATTAGGTGAAGTTAATGAGAATTATACAATTAAGTTCGCACATGTTGTCACTCCCTCTGTAGCAAAAGGAAAGGCTGCAGAAAAATTTGCAGAAATGATTGAAGAAAGGACAGATGGTCAAATTAAAGTTGAAGTTTATCCAGATTCACAGTTAGGCAGTGATAGAGAAATAACCGAACATATGCAATCAGGAACAGTACAAATGAACGCACCATTTACTGGGGTATTGCCAACTTTTGTGAAAGAGTTTGAGATATTTGATTTACCTTTTTTATTTGAAAGTAGAGAAGAAGCTTATCAAGCTACTAATGGAGAATTAGGTGAAGTATTAGGTGAAAAACTAGAGTCGCAAGGTTTACATTTACTTAATTTCTGGGATGGTGGTTTTAAGCACCTTACAAATTCTGTACGACCAATAGAAACGCCGCAAGATATAAATGGTTTGAAGATGAGAATATCACAAAGTCCACTTTTAATAGTACAATTCCAAGAAGTTAATGCCGGTGGTGTTTCTGTGGATTTTTCTGAATTATATACTGCCTTACAAACAAAAACAGTTGATGGTCAAGAGAATCCATTATCAAATGTTGTAAGTAAGAAATTCTATGAGGTGCAAGATTACCTTACCTTAAGTGGACATGGTTATATGGCGTATCCTTTAGTAATTAGTAGTGATTTTTATAATAAACTCCCAGAAGATTTGAAAGTTGCTGTAGATGAAGTTGCTCAAGAAGTTACCGATTGGCAATGGGAAGAGGCCCTAAAAGATGAAGAAGAGTACATGAAAGTTTTAAATGATTCCGATATTCAAATAAATGAACTATCTTCAGAACAAAAGAAAGCATTTAGAGAAGCGATGTCAGGAGCCTATGATAAATTTAGTGAGATGGAAGGTAGTAGCATATTGCTAAATATAATTGAAAATTAACGATTTCACAACTTCAGCATATTGTTGATTATTTTGTTTATAGAAGGTGGGATTTCTATGGAAAGAGTGAATAAATTTCTAAACAATATGGAAGAGTATTTTGCAGTAATTTCTCTTCTTGTAGCTTCTTTACTTGTATTTATTCAGGTTGTTTTGAGGTATGTTTTCAATAATTCTTTAGTTTGGTCTGAGGAAATTGCAAGATATTTAATTATTTGGCTAATTCTTATTGGTAGTAGTATTGCTGTAAGAGAGAAAGCACATGCAACTGTTGATGCAGTTGTAGCATTTTTACCACCATTACCGAAAAGGATTTTTTCTATTTTGGCTAATTTAATGGGAATAGTTTTTTGCTTTATTCTTGTAAGGTCAGGTACCATAACAGTTTCAAATGTGGTTGAATTTGGCAATGTTACTCCGGCCATTGGAATTTCTATGGCAATCCCCTATTTGTCAGTTCCGGTAGGAGGCGCTCTTATGCTTTACCGGTTCATACAATTACTTTTTGATGATTTTACAAGTCTAAACAAAAACGGGAAAATGAAATCCTCATCAGTAGAGGAGGGTGTGGAAAAATGATCATACTTATTTTTGCTATCTTATTAATAATTGGCGCTCCAATAGCAATAGCAATTGGTTTATCCAGTTTTATTGCCATGGTACAAGAAGGGATGTCAATGGATGTCTTTGCTAGAAATATTTTTTCAGGAATAGATTCTTTTACTTTAATGGCAATTCCATTTTTTATTTTTGCAGGAGATTTAATGTTAGTAGGTGGAACATCAAAGAGATTGGTTGACCTTGCAAAAAAACTAGTTGGGTGGGTCACTGGAGGTTTGCCAATTGCTGGGGTTTTATCGTCAATGTTCTTTGCCTCGCTTTCTGGCTCAAGTCCAGCTACTGTTGCAGCAATTGGTGGTGTAATGATTCCTTCGTTGGGTGAATCGGGATACTCTCGTAAATTTTCCATCGGGTTGATGACTGCTGCAGGAACTTTAGGAATAATAATTCCGCCAAGTATAACTTTACTAGTATATGGTTCCTCTGCAGAAGTTTCCATTAGTGATTTATTTATTGCAGGAATTATACCTGGTATATTTATTGGGCTAGTTTTGATTATTGTAAGTTTCATAATAGCAAAAAAGGAAGGTCATAAGCCAGAAGGTAAAGCTAGCGTACAAGAGTTATGGAGTTCTTTTAAATCAGCGATATGGGGTATCTTACTACCTGTAATTGTGTTAGGTGGTATCTATGTAGGTGTTTTTACACCAACGGAAGCCGCAGCTGTAGCGATTGTATATAGTTTGATTATCGGAATCTTTGTCTACAAAGAAATTAACTTCAAAAAGCTATTTGAAAGTACTAGAAAGTCTGTCATTATCTCTTCCATGATTATGCTTGTAATTGCAGCATCGAATGTATTTAGTTGGTACTTAACCTATGAGCAAATTCCTACAAAGCTTGCATCTATTTTTCTTGAACATGCAAATACACAAGTGATTTTTATACTAATGGTCATTGTAATTCTGCTAATTGTAGGGATGTTTATGGATACGAGTGCAGCAGTCCTAATCTTTGTTCCATTATTTCTACCGTTGGTTTATGAACTAGGGATAGATCCAATCCATTTTGGTATTATAATGATCGTTACGCTATCCATCGGGATGATTACACCACCATTTGGGCTAAACCTATTTGTGGCACAGGGGATAACCGGAGAGTCGCTTACAGAGGTCATAAAAGGAGCGTTCCCATTTATCATTGTTTTAATTATAACCGCAGTTGTAATTGCATTTATTCCGCAGATATCGTTACTTTTAGTCAATCTGTGAATCATTTATAATTAGATTATAAAAAGGTAAAACTTTTAAACAACCGAACCCGCTTTACAATGAATTTGGCTCATCAAATGAGAAATATTTATTGTAAAGCGGGTTATACGCAATAAATAGCAAGCAGATTGGATATTTTCGTTCCACAGAAAATGAAGGATTTATTATGAAGCGTCATAATAAAACTTAACTAGAGAGGCATCTACTAGGCATATAGTATAAAAATTTTATAAATTTCAACTTTACACTTGAAAAATAAAGCGGTTACATATACTATTGTAATATACTCTTATTTGTTTGTTCGTCAAACAAATTATAAAACAGACCAGAAAACAAAGATACATGTTCTAACTAATACTTAAAGATGAGAGGTTGATTAAAAATGAAAACGTTCATCACAGACGATTTTTTACTTTATAATGAGACAGCACGTGAGCTTTACCATAACACTGCGAAGCATTTACCAATTATCGACTACCATAATCACTTAAACCAACATGAAATCTTGCAGGATAAAAACTATTCAAATTTAGCTGAGGTTTGGTTAGGCGGTGACCATTATAAATGGCGTGGAATGCGTGCAAATGGAATTTCCGAAGATTATATTACTGGGAATAAAAGTGACTATGAGAAATTCCTTGCTTGGTCGAAAACGGTGCCAAATACGATAGGGAATCCATTATACCATTGGACACATTTGGAATTACTTCGCTACTTTGATATTGACGAGTTGCTTAACGAATCATCTGCTCCAGCAATTTGGGAAGAAGCAAATGCAAAACTTCAGGCACCAGAACTATCAACAAGAGCTTTATTAAAGAACAAAAATGTTGAATTTGTTGGAACAACAGATGATCCGACAGACGACTTAGAAGCACATAAAGCGTTGGCTAAAGAGGATATCTCGATTACTGTATCACCATCTTTCCGTCCAGATAAGGGCTTGACTATTGAAAATGACGACTTTTTATCTTGGGTGGAAAAGCTAGAAAAAGCTGCAAATATGTCGATTGATAACTATGGTTCCTTCTTAGATGCATTAGCGAATCGTGTCGATTACTTTGACGAGCAAGGCTGCCGTAGTTCAGATCATGGTATCAACGTCATTTTTTATGAAAAGGCAACGAAAGATGAGGTAACAGCGATTTTTGCCAAACGTTTAAAAGGTGAGGCATTATCGAAGGAAGAAGTAGAACAGTTTAAAACATATACATTAGTCGTGCTTGGTGAGTTATATGCGGATAAGGGGTGGGTTATGCAGCTGCATATCAACCCATTGCGTAATAACAGCACAAGAATGTTTAATCGAGTAGGTCCAGATAGCGGGTTTGATTCGATTGGTGATAATCTTCTTGCGGATAAACTATCGAATTTGCTAGATGCAATGGATATCCAAAACAAGCTTCCTAAGACGGTTTTATATAGTCTAAATTCACGTGATAATAACATTCTGGCTGCGATGGCCGGGAATTTCCAAACGGATGAAATCCCTGGAAAGGTTCAATTCGGAACAGCGTGGTGGTTCAATGACACAATCGATGGAATGGAAGACCAAATGAAGACATTAGCCAATATGGGACTGATTAGTAATTTTATTGGGATGTTAACAGATTCCAGAAGCTTCTTATCCTTCCCTAGACATGAATATTTCCGAAGAATTTTATGTAATTTATTAGGATCGTGGGTAGAAGAAGGAAAAGCTCCTAAAGATATGGCGTTACTTGAAACATATGTTAGAAATATTTGCTATGAGAATGCGAAGCGATTTTTTAGAGTTTGATCATACTTCTCTAAATTTCCTGTATAGGCGACATAGTAAAGTAAGTAACAAAGATAAATATATTGGATAGAGATGGGTAGTGAACTAGTTTAAAGGATGAAAATTAGTTCACTACATTTTTATGTTCTCTTATAAAAACAGGTATAAAGATCGTCTTTATTTCAATAGAGTATCAAAATAACTAGTTTGAATCTATTATAGGCTGAGTATTTTTTCTTATTTCTTATAATAATTAGAAAAATACTTGAAAATGAAAGCCCTTTCACATATGATGAGTTTACGTTAATACTTTGTTTGATAAACAAAGTATCGACTACTATCTAAAGGGTAAAGGGGGCTAGATAAAGAAGTTGGTTGTACTTTATTTACATGAAGAGGGGGATGGAAATGTTGGTTTTATTAAAACGTTTTAAGAAGGCAACGGTGTTTTTGGCAATCATGATTTTAGTTTTTTCTACATTTGCGCCTGCAATTAGTGCACAAGGTGGTACGGACAGCGTTCCGGAAGTCGAAGCACGAGCGAAGGAAGTACTTGAAGTTGATGGGAAACAATTTAAAGATTTAAATGGAAATGGAGAGTTAGATCCATATGAAAATTGGCAGCTACCTATTGAAGAGCGAGTGGAGGATCTCGTATCCCAAATGACGCTGGAAGAAAAGGCTGGGCTGATGCTGATTAGCTCTCATTATATGGGAGGTGGTGGACGGGGAGAAACTTGTCCAGAGGTTCCAGACTCTTCCTTGTGTGAAACCGATACTTGGAATGATACAAATAGATGGGCTGAACCAGGTGATGAGTTCTATGAAATTGATCCACCAGCTCTAGATGCATCTGGGGCTACCGAAGGAATTCTTGAGAGAAACTTACGTTATCTCATTATTCGTGATAATCCAAGTGCGGACGATTTAGCAATCTGGGTTAACGAGCTTCAAGAAGTGGCAGAGGGTTCACGGTTAGGTATCCCAGTCGTGATGACTTCTAATCCTAGGAATCATATTAATACAAACAAGGCTTTTGGTATCAGTGAGTCGGTAGGTGAATTTTCAGTTTGGCCAGGTGAATTAGGGCTGGCAGCGACAACCGATGCAAAACTTGTAAAAGAATTTGCACAAATTGCAGCAAAGGAATGGAGAGCTTCTGGAATTCATAAAGGCTATATGTATATGGCGGATATTGTGACAGACCCGTTATGGACAAGAACAGAAGGGACATTTGGAGAGCATCCAGAGCTTGCAGCAGATATGATTCGTGCTACTGTGGAGGGCTTCCAAGGTGAAGAGCTTGGTAACCATAGTGTTTCACTGACTACGAAGCATTTCCCAGGTGGTGGAGCACGTGACGATGGGAAGGATCCCCACTATGAAAATGGAAAGTTTAATCCTTATCCAACGGAAGGTAGTTTGTTAAAGTACCACCTCCCTCCATTTAAGGCGGCGATTGAAGCGGGCACAACATCTATTATGCCATACTATGCTTATCCAAGTAATGAACACAGTGCTCCGAATCAACTTGGTAATGGAGAAGAATTTGAAGAGGTTGGGTTTGCATTTAATAAGGCGATTATAACCGATTTGCTTCGGGAGGAACTTGGTTTTGAAGGATATGTAAATAGTGATACGGGTATTACTACTGCCATGCCTTGGGGAGTTGAAGATTTAACAAGAACTGAACGGTTTGCATATGGAATCGAGGCCGGAGTGAATATGTTCTCGGGTGAGGCTGATCCAACACATATTATTACTGCGGTAAATGATGGGTTAGTGGCTGAAGAAAAACTGGATAGCTCAGTAACATATCTGCTAAAAGAGATAATGCAATTAGGACTATTTGAAGATCCTTATGTCGATCCAGAAAATGCGCTTGCCGTGGCAACAAATTCAGATTCACAGGCCTTAGCCGATGAAGCGCACCGCAAATCAATCGTTCTTTTACGGAATAATGATAATCTATTACCATTAAATGATGAAAAAATAGATGAAGTGAAACTATATGTGGAAGTATTTTCGGATGGCGATGATCAAGAAAATAACGCTGGCCTGAAAAAGACGATTCAAAACTATGATGAGCATATTACAATTACAGATGATTTGGAAGAGGCTACACATGCATTCGTTTGGGTTCTTCCTAGTACCGCTATGTCTGAACCAACGTTGGAAATTGGATCAGAAACGGGCATTGAAAATGTCGACCGAATCAACGAAATTCAACATGCTGTTCCAACTATCCTTGCGTTAAATATGACGAACCCATGGTTGATAGATAGTATAGAGCCTAATGCAGCTGCGGTAATAAGTACATTTGGCGTACAGGCTGAAGCGGTTGCAGATGTTATCCGTGGGAAGTTCAACCCTACTGGGAAATTACCAATTACGATACCAGCTAATCAAGAAGCGGTAGAAGATAAAAACGGAGATATTCCTGGATATGATGCAGGAGATGCTTATGCTTACCATGCTGAAAGTGATGATTTATATAAGTTTGGGTTTGGTCTGTCCTATACGGAAGGGGTAGAGGACGGTGGCGAATTACCTGGTACGGCAACAAATTATCCTAGTTGGACTATATTTGGGCTGGCACTTGCAATTGGATCCGGGGTATTTTTAACGATTCGTCGTCGAGGAAATAGTCAACAAAATGAAAAGGTGTCGTGAATGTAAAAACGATATTAATCGTTTTGAACGAGCTGTATCTATACCATGATTTGAATAGAGGATGGTCATTTCGAATGATGTCCTTTATTCATAAGGGGGCTTCCTGTATGAGTGAAGGAAAATGGATAAATTATTAGTTTTCATTATTATCGTTGGTCTTGCTGTATGCAGTTATAATGCATATCAATGGAAAGCAGGATCAAAAGGTGTAAAAAGTATTTCACAGGAAGAGATCCAACCGCATACAACTGTTATTTCTTCTGTACTTAAAATAGAAGATAGAATAACATCCGCTTCCAATAACCCAATCATGAGTAATCAATTGGATTCACATGAGATTGGAGAAAATATGGCGACACTTTCGATTCCTGCCATCGAAAAGGCCTATTCTGTATTTTGGGGGACAGACGATAAAACCTTGAAACAAGGAGTAGGTATGTATATTAGCCAATGGACAACAACACCTGATCAGCTTGGTCATACTGTAGTGAGTGGGCATCGTGATACTGTTTTCATTGAACTTGGAAGTGTAAGTGAGGGTGACGAGGTTGTAATTGATTATGAAGGAAAGCGATATACCTATGTTGTGAAAGCTATTTGGATAACAGATGCGGAGGATAGGTCTGTCATTGTAAAGAAAGATCATGCCATGCTAACGATAACGACGTGCTATCCTTTCAATTATTTTGGAAGTGCACCAGATCGGTATATTATTCAAGCAGAGCTTGTAAATGCTAATGTATATTAAAAGATGCATAGAGAATGTAAATAGATTGAGAGACTCCTTGATAGCTAACAGGGAGTCTTTTTTAGCAATAATCTTGAAATTGCCTGCGCTTACATATATGATAGATTTGTTTGACGTATAGACAAATAAAATGTTACGCAGTGGAATCGTTTATGTACTTGGTTCCTTAGGGGGGAAGTAACTATGGGAGGACAAAATGAAGCATCATCCAGTTTTTAACTATTTATATATCTTCTATTCCAGTGTATTTATCATACATATCGTCAATGTGTTTATCGAAAGTGATTCTCTTAATTACATGATAGGAATACTTGCTCTACTTATGCTAGCAGTTTCTTTTATCGGTGCATCTAATTTATTTAAAATACTTGGGGCTGCATTTATTATAGTAGGAGGTTTGGTCTTTTTAACATCTGACCAATCACTGATAAAGCTACCTAGTTTGCTTACATCGAACATGTCGCTTCTAACGCTCTTAGCAATGCTGCCATGGATGAACAGTGTTGTTAGGAGTGGTCGATTTGATCGAAGCTTGAACAATCTGCTAAACGTAAATGTTTCTGACTTGGGTAAGCTTTATCCACGTGGATCGATTACAACACTTACGTTAGCAGCCTTCTTAAATCTATCGGCCGCAACCATTTCGCAAGATGTGTTAAAAGATAACTTACGCACATTGAATAAAAAAGTAAGAAATTCATTTATTGGCACAGCAACACTTAGAGGCTATACACTAGCACTATTATGGAGCCCATTAGAGATCTTATTAGCTGTTTCCATTTTCACCACTGGTGCTGACTATGTGTCGTTATTACCTTGGCTTCTGTTGATTGCAGGGATTACATTTCTGCTTGATTCATTTTGGGGTCGTTATCATTATAAGAAGTATTCCTATGACAGTCCTGCAAAAGTAAGTATTAACATGAAAGAGGTAACGAAAAAAATTATTCATTTAATGTTTGCGCTTGTTGTGTTTTTAACACTTGTGATTACGTTAGGAAATTTATTTAATCTTGATTTCATTTTTACGGTTACGATCCTTATTTTCCCGTTTGCGTTTGTTTGGGCTCAGTTCATGAAACGAGGGCGTAGTTTTTGGATAATTGGTTGGAAAACGTGGAAGCAGAAGACAAATACGATGCAGAACTTTGTTGTTTTATTCATTTCCTTGGCCTTCTTCGCAAATAGTATTAGTGGTACAGCATTTTTAGACTTTATTCAGCAGCCGGTTTTGGCTATCATTAATTATCCATTCCTTATTTTTGTTGTCATTCAGCTTATTTTTATTTTTATGAGTATGTTTGGTGTCCACCCAATTGCAACGATTGGAATATTAAGTGGCGTGATCGCAACTTTACTAGAAACGATGAATCCGACCAGCCTTGCAATTGTTTTAACAACGAGTGCAGTTTCTACATTAACGGTTGGTTCTTATGGACTAGTTGTTCAACTAACATCCATGAACATTGGACAAAACCCATACCGAATCACATTAAATAATATACCTTATGCGCTCATGTTTGGCGGGATAGGGTCAATCGTTGCATACTTACTTTTATAATGTACATGATGCACGGCTTTGTCGAAGGCATTCGTTTGAGGCATCTTGCCCTTCAAAGTATAGGGGGTTCTAGGAGAGCAAAGAACGCTTTCGTGAGAATCCCTTTAACGAATGCCTTCAGCTTCAACTAGATAAATATAAAAACACCGGTCCTTATTATGGAAGAATTATTGGGCGGTTGCATGTGCAATGATAGGACAAGGTATTATAAGTACGTGTTTAATAGCTATAATGGAGTGAATCCATATATCCAAGAAACACTACTTAACAATAAATTTTATAATTATTTAATTAATAAAAATACTTGAAAATAAAAACGCTTTCAATTATAATGAAGTCAGTATTTAGTTTGTTTGACTAACAAATAATATTTTGGGGGGCAATTTATTTGAAAAAGAAAGCGGTAACATTAGTTTCGGTGATGATTTTTGTAGCTATTGTGTTAGCGGCATGTGGTGGGTCATCTGGAGCAGGTAATTCTGATGGAAGTACGGAAACGACAACACTACGTTTAGCGGAAAATCATCCAGATGATTATCCAACTGCAATTGGGGATAAAGAGTTTGCTAGACTCGTTGAAGAAAAGACAGATGGACGTTATGTAATTGAAGTGTACGCAGGTGGCCAATTAGGGGAAGAGTCAGAAGTACTAGAACAAGCACAATTAGGTACAATCGATTTAGCAAGGGTTAACTCCATTCCACTAGCACAATTCTCACAAGATATTGGTGTTTTATCGATGCCGTATTTATTTGAAGATGAGGATAAAAAATGGGAAAAACTGAATGGTGAAGTTGGACAAGATCTTTTAGCGACATTAGATGGTTCGAATTTGGTTGGGCTTGCTTTCTATGACTCTGGAGAAAGAAGTTTTTATAATACGAAACGCCCGGTAGAAAATCCAGAGGATATGGCAGGATTGAAAATTCGTGTACAAAACTCTGAATTGGCAATTGATATCGTAGAAGCGTTAGGTGCCTCTGCAACGCCGATGGAGTATGGAGAAGTTTACTCAGCATTGCAGACAGGGGTAATTGACGGGGCAGAAAATAACTTCCCAAGCTACTACACTTCTAATCATTATAATGTATCCCAATACTTTACAGTTAATGGTTATCAAGGAAATCCAGAAGTACTATTAGCATCAGAAAGTTTATGGAATGACTTAAGTGATGAGGATAAAGAAGCCTTTCGAGAAGCTGCTTTGGAATCGGTTGAAGTACAGCGTGAAGCATGGGCAGAATTAACCGAGGAATCTAGAGAAGCTGTCTTAGAGGCAGGAAGTGAATTAGTTGAGGTAGATGACATTTCAGAATGGAGAGACGCGGTTCAACCGGTATATGATAAATATGGTGATCAATTCGGTGATTGGATTGATCGATTAGCAGAATAAATTGTAAATTTATGGGGGAAGGGAGGGGAATCCTCATTCCCCCTATTTTCATAAGAGGAGGATTATGATGAAGACCTTAAGACTTATTAAGCTTATCCTTGATCGGTTGCTATTAGTAGTCTCATTAACACTACTTGCAGTCATGATTGTCATTATTATCTATCAAGTGTTTTCACGTCAAATACTTAATTCTACACCTTCTTGGTCAGAAGAATTATCACGAATCTTATTTGTTTGGGTAAGCTTTTTGGGGATTGCATATGGGTTTAAAGAAAAGTTGCATATTGCGTTAGGTCTTATTGTAAATATGATGCCTAAAAAAGTACAGGATATCTTTGATTACTTTGCAAAAGGGCTTGTTATATTTTTAGGTGTTATTATGATTTATTATGGATGGAATTTCACTACATTAATGGCGAATAATGTTATGCCTGGAACGGGACTACCTAGTAGTATGTTGTATGTAGTTATGCCTATATCTGGTTTTTATGTAACTTTGTATGGAACAGCGCTATTATTCAAGAAAGGTATGCATCAAGAGTTTGACGATGCAAATGAGGAGTGAGCATATGGAGATACTTATATTATTTGGTAGTTTTTTCTTGTTACTTATTTTTAGAGTTCCAATCGCACTCACGCTAATCATTTCATCTTTACTTACAGGGATATATATGGGAATTGATCCAGCCTCCCTTGTACAGCGAATGGTTCGTGGCTTGGATTCATTCTCACTACTGGCAATACCTTTCTTCATTTTAGCCGGAGAAATTATGAATGAGGGTGGAATTTCTAGAAGGTTAATTAATCTTGCGAATGTTATTATCGGCAAAGTTAGAGGCGGACTGGCTATGGTAAACGTATTCTCGAGTACTCTCTTTGGTGGGATTTCTGGTTCAGCACTTGCGGATACTTCCTCATTAGGATCTGTTTTAATTCCAATGATGAAGAAGCAGAAATATGATACAGACTATTCGGTTGCAGTAACGATTTCAAGTTCGACACAAGGGGTTTTGATTCCTCCAAGTCACAATATGATTATTTATGCAACAGCAGCTGGTGGAGTATCTGTCGGAGCACTCTTTATTGGCGGACTTGGTCCAGGATTGCTTCTTGCATTAGCGATTATGATTTTAACTTATGCGCTTGCTGTAAAACGTAATTATCCAAAAGGTGAAGCAGTTAAAAAAGAAGACATACCGAAAATTGTAAGAGATGGTTTATTAGGTCTATTTACGGTCGTAATTATCATGGGTGGTATTTTGAGTGGCTTCTTCACAGCTACCGAATCAGCAGCCATTGCAGCACTGTATGCATTTATTATTACATTCTTTGTTTATAGAGAAATCCCTGTAACAAGAATGGGGGTTATTTTAGAAAGAACATTTAGAACATTAGCGATGGTACTATTTTTAATTGGTGCTTCTGCTGCGTTCGGCTGGCTACTAGCAATGTTGAAAGTACCTGCATTAGTTTCGGATGCGTTATTGACCTTTTCACCGAATGATGCAATAACGATATTGATTATTTTAATTATCCTGCTGTTATTGGGAATGGTTATGGATATGGCACCGCTTATATTAATTGTAACACCAATTCTTCTACCTGTTGCGACAAGCGCAGGAATGGATCCTGTTCACTTTGGGATCGTATTAATGCTAGCATTAGGTATTGGTCTCGTTACACCACCGGTTGGTTCGATCCTTTTCGTTGGGTCTGCTATTGGAAGGATATCGATAGAAAGATCAGCAAAAGCAATGCTGCCTTTCTATGCTGTCATGATTGTCGTACTTTTATTAGTAGCCTATATACCAGAGCTTTCGTTATTCTTACCAAATTTATTTGGGCAATAAGAAGTCTATGTCAACACCCCAAATCATCATTAAAAGTGATGGTTTGGGGTGTTTTTTTGTTTGTAGTCCCTTTTAATGAATTCTACTTTAAGAAGTTACGGAGAAAAAGTTCGTTGGGTTTCTTGGCAAATTATCGAGCTTTCATGTTAATCTATTATCTAGAAAAATCTTTTAAAAAGCACTCTCAGTCAATTTTTATGAAATAACTGACAGTTTAGGCTAATGTAATTCCTGCATACTTGATATAAAATAAAATTAGGCCTTTGAAAGGAGTGGGCTGTTTGAATCAATCAATGATAGCGTTTTATCGAATGCGAGGTACGAATGAACCATTTGACTACCACGCCCACGAAGAATATGAAATCTACTTCTTTCACTCTGGTACATGCCGTTATTTGATTCATAACCAAATATATGACTTGGAACCGGGGGATATTCTAATCATGGATGGGATGACATTGCATAAGCCGAATGTCCATCCAAATAGTGAGTATATTCGTAGTGCTGTTCATTTTTCACCAAAATGGGTGAAGTCTGTACTTGAGGAATTAGGAGCGATGTATTTATTAGAAGCATTTCAACGGCTTCACCATTGCTTAATTCGAACGAAGGAAAATGAAGAATCAAAGGCAATAGAGAAGCTTATTCAACAGCTCTCAGAATTGAGCCAGGTAACGAATCGCCATGAGCTTCATCAGGAAACGGAGCTGAAAGTACTCTTACTCCAAGTGCTAATCAGTGTATATAATCTAGGCCAAAAGGATTCCAAGAAGCTAATCGACAAAAAGTCGGAAAAAGCGGAGCATGTTGAAAATGTATTGAAATATATTCAAGCGCATTATATGGAAAAATTGACGGTTGGATCGATTGCTGAGGCATTGAATTTAAGTAAGTCCTATGTTTCTCATTTATTCAGAGAAATGACAGGGTTTACAGTAATGGAGTATGTGATGGCATCCCGATTGACGCAGGTGAAGTATTTACTAGAAATGGAACCAAAAAAGAGTATAAAAGACATTGCGATTGAAAGTGGTTTTGAAAGCGCTTCGCACTTCAGTCGTTATTTTCGTGAACATGTAGGCATGACAGCGGGCGAATTTCGTCGCAAACGTCTAAAAATATATAGTGAGGAGAATGGATAATGGAAAAAGTAAGATTAGGCATTATTGGTTTAGGTGCACAAGGTGGAGCTTATGCGGGGTTTATTGCTGAGGGAAGAGTACCAAATATGGCAATTGGTGCAATTTGTGACATCGATCCAGAGAAAAAAGCATTGGCACAAGAGAAGTATCCAGATGTTCCTTTTTACGATAATTACATTGATATGTTAGAAAGCGGAGATGTAGATGCAGTTGTTACGTGTGTTCCGCATTACCTTCATCCAGAAATGGGAATTGAATCACTTAAAAGAGACGTTCATGCATTAGTAGAAAAGCCAGCTGGCGTTTATACAAAGCAAGTTAAGGAATTAAATGAATTTGCTGCAACAAAGCCAGAGCTTACGTTTGGGATTATGTTTAATCAACGAACAAATAAATTGTATCAAAAGGTTAAAGAAGTTATTGATAATGGTGAAATCGGAAATATCCGTCGTACGAATTGGATTATTACGACTTGGTGGCGTCCACAAGGATATTATGACCAAAGTGCTTGGAGAGCAACTTGGGAAGGTGAAGGTGGAGGTGTTCTTGTAAACCAAGCGCCACATCAATTGGACTTGCTGCAATGGATTGCAGGTATGCCGAAGAAAGTTTACTCCAATGTAAAATATGGTTATCAAAGAGATATTGCTGTAGAAGATGAGGTAACAGCATTGCTTGACTATGGAAATGGTGCTACAGGTACGTTTATTACATGTACACATGACATTATGGGAACGGACCGTTTTGAAATCCATGGTGATAAAGGAAAAATTGTTGTTGATGATAGTGAAACCGTTACAATTAAACGCTTGAAAACACCTGAATCCGAAATGAGTGCGACGATGGACATGCAAGACGTTATGAGAATTTTCATGGGTGCTGGCCCTGGTGAAATTTATGATGAAGAAGTACTCAAGTTTGAAAGTGTCTGGGGTGAACAACATACTTCGGTAATGGAAAACTTCGCAGCGAACATCCTTGAAGGAACACCATTACTTGCTCCTGGTAGCGATGGAATCAATGGTGTTGCACTAGCAAATGCGATTCACTTATCTAGCTGGTTAGGGAAAGAAGTAGAGTTACCAGTTGACGAAGACGAATACTTTGCTGCGTTAACGAAGAAAATCGAAGAAGAAAAGAAGAGCCCTATCCAAAAATAAGGAGATAGGATCGCTTATAGATAGAAAAACAAGGGCTTTGATAGCCCTGTTTTTCTAATAAGCTTTAGTGAAGGGAGTACCAAATAATGCTGAAGGTAGCAGTAATTGGTTTAGGTGATATTTCCAAAATCCATATACCAGCTATAAAGGAGAATTCAAACGTAGCCTTAGTTGCAGTATGTGATACAAATACAAACTTAAAGGAATCGTTCCCAGATGTTCATTTTTATCATGACTATCATGAAATGCTAGAAAAAGAGGAATTAGACTGTGTCCATATTTGTTTACCACATCACCTGCACTACCCAGCTACAAAAGCATGTGTTGAAAAAGGTGTCCACGTTCTTTTAGAAAAGCCTCTTGCAAGAAATGCAGAAGAAGGTATGTTTATAGCTGAATTAGAAGAACAACATAAAGAGGTTAAAATTTGCGTTGCTTTCCAAAATCGTTTGAATGAGTCATTTGAAATGCTTCAAGAACTAATTCAGAGTGAAGAATACGGCAAAGTAACAGGAATAAAAGGGTTAGTAACGTGGTTCAGGCCAAAGGAATATTACGATGTGAAGCCATGGCGAGGAACGTTTAAGCTAGCTGGCGGTGGCGTCATGATTAATCAAGCTATCCATACGTTAGATCAAATGCAATTAGTTGGTGGGCCAATCAAAACGATACGAGGTTCGATCGATAACTTGGTTGACTATGGCTATGATGTCGAAGATACTGCCACGGCAAATATTCAATTTGCAAATGGGGCAACAGGTTTGTTCTTTGCAACCGTAACAAATGCAACAAACTCATCTGTTGAGTTTCAAGTGATCCTGGAAAAAGGAAAATTAACAATCAAAGATAGCATTCTTACAAAAACGAATGAAGATGGGATAAAAGAAAGAGTAGTAGAGGATAGCAAACTACCTGGCTCAAAATTTTATTATGGTGCAAGCCATTCCAAATTAATTCATCATTTTTATAACTGTATTGAGAATGATACAGACGATTACATTCATGTGAAAGATGCACAGAAGTCCATGGAAATGATTAGTGCAATTCGTAGATCATCCGAAATTAAGAAAACGATAAAAATGGAGGTATACCAATGACAAAAGGTAAAATGGGCGTACAAATGATGATGCTCAAAGGCAAAGTTGAAGAACTCGGTGCTTATGAAGTGATGAAACGACTACATGAACTTGGCTTTAGCGCTGTAGAGGTTTCGCAAATTCCGATGACAGAAGAAAATGTGCAGGCGTTAAAACGAGCAAGTGAAGATTTTAATATCGAAATTGCTGCGCTTTCTGCTGGATTAGAGCCGATGCTACCAGGTGCTCCAGGAGAAACGTTAAGCAATGATTTTGAAAAAATCGTGGATGATTGTAAGACGCTTAACTGTAACTATGTTCGTATTGGAATGCTCCCATTGAATGTGATGGGTGATAAGGATCAAATACTTGCATTTATCGAACGTGCCGAAGCAATGGCTGAACGACTAGCAGACCATGGAATCGAATTATATTATCATACACACCATATTGAATTCCAGAAGTATGATGGCGAGTATTTGTTAGATATTATCAAAAATAACACATCAAGGCTTGGCTTTGAATTGGATGTTCACTGGATTCAACGTGCAGGGGTAAACCCGGTAACATTTATTCAAGAATACAAAGATCGAATTGCATTATTACATTTAAAAGACTATCGAATTGGGAAGCTAGATGTAAATGAAGATGATTTGAAAGATATGGCTACATTTTTCGAGAAGTTTACCAATCTAATAGAGTTTGCGGAAGTAGGCGAAGGAAATCTAGATATTCCAGCAGTAATTGCAGCTGGACTTGACAGTGGTGCAAAGTATTTCCTAATTGAACAAGATGATACGTACGGAAGAGATCCATTTGATTGTCTACAAACATCAGCGGAGAACTTAAGAAAGCTAGGATACGCAGATTGGTTTTAATCGGTATAAGCTGATTTCTATTTACGATTATATGCCATCAAAATGAAAGGAGAAGGTGAGATATGGGAAACGCAGATGGAATGAACTATGCACCAAAAGGAAAGCCAAATCCTGTCGTTAAAGAAGGTGAGTTTCCGATTGCTGCAGCAGCATTAGACCATGGTCATATTAACGGAATGTGTAACGGATTAATAGAGGCAGGAGCAACATTAAAATGGGTGTATGACCCAGATCCTGAAAAGGTCCAGAAATTTGTTGAACAATTTCCTGGAGTAGAGGTTGCATCATCACTCGAAGAAATTTTAAATGATGAATCCATAAAATTAGTAGCAGCTGCAGCAATTCCGTCCAAAAGAAGTGCCTTGGGGAACAAGGTTATGAAGGCAGGTAAAGATTATTTTACGGATAAAACGCCATTTACAACAATAGAGCAGCTTGAAGAAACAAAGCGTATCGTGGGGGAAACAGGACAAAAGTATATGGTTTACTTTAGCGAACGCCTTCATGTAGAAGGAGCTGTATTTGCTGGTCAGTTAATTAGCGATGGTGCTATCGGCCGTGTTATTCAGGTGACAGGCTTTGGTCCACATCGTCTAAATGCAGATAGTCGCCCAGATTGGTTCTTTAATAAAGAGCAATATGGTGGAATTTTATGTGATATTGGTAGCCATCAAATTGAACAGTTCTTGCACTTTACTGGAAATGAAAATGCGCGCATCTTGCATAGTAAGGTTGGAAACTATAACAACCCACAATATCCTGAGCTAGAGGATTATGGAGATGCTACACTTGTTGGAGACAATGGAGCAACGTTCTACTTCAAGGTAGATTGGTTTACACCAGATGGACTGTCGACATGGGGAGATGGCCGTACATTTATTACTGGAACAGAAGGTACGATTGAGATTCGTAAATATGTTGATGTAGCACGGGAAGAAACAGGGAATCACCTTTACCTTGTCAACAAAGATGGCGAGAAACACTATGCCTTGTCAGGTGAAGTAGGATTCCCATTCTTCGGTGAGCTGATCAAAGATTGTATCCATCGTACAGAAAATGCAATGACTCAAGCGCATGCCTTTAAAGCGGCTGAGCTATGCTTGAGGACACAAGCGGAAGCGGTTCATATTACAAAATAATGGAATAATGCTGGTCACTATTTGTGATTAGCATTATTTTTTTGCGTAAAAGTTCTATTTAAGAGGTTTAGCACAACCCACGTTGATGGAAGCAACTCTATTGATTGAACGAAGCCACAATAAATTTAAAAATGTTCAGAAAAAACTTTTAACGATAAAAAAATTTCAAAAGTCTTGATTTTACAAGCGCTTACATGTAAGATAATTATTAGTTAGTAGAGTAAACAAATTAATTGAAAGAATGCAAAAAAGTGAAAGCGATTAAATTGATTAGAAGCTAATATAGTAGGTATTCTAGGATCAATCAGTGTATATTTACTCTTTTTAAGAAAACAAATGAAAAGGCTAACAAAAAGGGGATTTTAAGCGTAGAATTAATAAAGATTACTTCTTTTATCCAATTTGTTAGTTGGTTAAACAAAATAATCAACAAACCCATATGATTTAAAATGTTAGAGTATTGCCATTATTCATTATGTAAGCAATTTATATTGATTGATAGTTAAGTAGTTAAAACTTCTAATCTAGTATCAAAGACATATTCTTAGGAGGAATTAAAATGAGTCAAGCTGCATTAAAAACACCTGAACAATCACCAAACGAGCTAAAACCATCCGTACGCCCATTTGGGATGAGAGATAAGATAGGTTATTTATTCGGTGATTTTGGAAACGATTTCTCTTTCATTCTTGTAAGTACCTTCTTAATGGTATACTATACCGACGTCTTCGGTATTAGTGCTGCAGCAGTAGGTACGCTTTTCTTAATTGCCCGATTGTGGGATGCGGTTACAGATGTTCTCTGGGGGCGCTTTATCGACTCAAGAAAAACAACACCAAAAGGGAAATTTAAGCCTTGGATCTTTAGAATGTCATTCCCGCTTGCTATAACTACGGTGTTACTTTTTCTTTATATTCCTGGTATGGGCGATGGCTTTTATTTAGCTTATGCTTATGTCACCTATATGGCATGGGCGGCACTATACGGAACGGTGAACATTCCATATGGTTCCATGGCTTCCGTTATGTCTAGTGACTCCACTGATCGTGCGGCACTATCTGGATGGAGAACAACGGGTGCTATGGCAGCGAATCTTGTTATTAGTGCAGGTGCACCACTCATTGTATTCGTGGATAATGAAGTTTCTGCAAGTCGCTTGTTCATGGTGGCTGTCATATTTGCCATTTTAGCTATTGCATGTTACATGGCTTGTGTAAATTTATCAACAGAACGTATTCAGCAACCAGAGAAGAAGCCTGGTGAAAAACTGAGTTTTGTGACAACGGTCAAAGGTCTTTTGAAAAATAAGCCATTAATTACGCTCTTGATTGCTTCCTTATTATTTATGTTGACCATGATGCTTGTTGGTTCTATTAACGTATTTCTGTTCAAAGACTATTTTGAAAATGCAGCTCTTTTAAGTATATTTAGTTTACTTCAAAGTGGTGCCGTATTTCTTGCCATGCCAGCACTAACCCCGCTTGTAAAGCGTTTTGGTAAAAAAGAGCTTGGTGCAGCTGGAATGCTGATAGCAGGTACCGCTTATTTAATACTCTTTTTGATTCCAAATATAACGTTACCAGTATTTTTCACGATCAATGCGATTGGGCTTTTCGGTTTTGCATTTTTCAACCTGATTATTTGGGCCTTCGTTTCAGATGCGATTGACTATCAGGAATATTTAACTGGTTCCCGTGAAGATGGTACGGTTTATGCGGTGTATTCCTTCGCACGAAAAATTGGACAGGCGTTTGCAGGGGGACTTGCAGGATTCGCACTTACGTATGTCGGGTATAACTCAGGGGTTGCAACACAAGCACAAGAAGTGAAGGATGGAATTTATACGATAGCAACACTTGTACCAGCCATTACTTACTTTGTTGTATTCCTTATTCTTGTATTTGCTTATCCACTTAATAAAAAACGTACGAAACAGCTTGAACTTGATTTAGCTGAAAAGAGAGAAGCAATGAAATAAGTGTTTGATTTTTACGGAGGTCCTCATTTAGGTGGGGGCTTTTTGTTTTTAGCTGGCAAGTTAACGATCCAAAATATGCTAAGAAAAACGGAGCAGAAGGGACAAGAGGATGAAGCAACGTTTTGCATCTAGTTTATTTCTGCAAGGATAGTGTAAAAAAGTGCTATCTTAATGCAAAAATCTCCTTGGGGTTTATCGTATACTTATAGTTAGTTAGATATATAAAGCGCTTGTATTTTTCTGTAAGTCTAGGAATTAAAGAAGGAGGAGTAAAAATGGAGATAAATCCGGTACTGAAGGATATGGGCTTTTCAGCAACGGATAAAGTAATGGTTATCCATGCTGATGACGTTGGAATTACACAGTCTTCAATTGATGCCTTTCAAGAATTACTGGAATTTGGAACGATCTCTAGTGGTTCTGCTATGGTACCTGCCCCATGGTTCCCGGAAGCGGCAAAGCTGTTTAGGGAGAACCCAGACATCGACCTTGGTCTTCACTTCGTTTTAAATTGCGAGTACGAATCATACCGCTGGCGCCCAGTTTCAACGATGAGCAAGGAGTCAGGATTTGTCGATGAAAATGGCTATTTTAAGCAAGATAAGCAAGAAGTAAGTCAAACTGCAAACCCTTCGTTTGTAACAGAAGAAATAGATGCACAGTTACAGGTTGCTCGCAATCTAGGAATGAAGCCAACACATGTGGATACACATTGTGGTATTCTATGGGCGCCTGATTATATGGATGCTTATGCAAACTTCTATAAGAAGCATGGGATTTTACCAGTATTATTCAACATCGATCCAGATAATATTGACCCTGCAATTCAAGGCGCCATACAGGCATTTAATATGTCCACTGAAAAAATAGCAGCATTTGCTGAACAGAAGCTACCTATGGTTGATAGCATCACAGGTCTTCCTGTTGAGCATACGCATGATGTAGACGATCGCTTACAATTAGCAAAGCAAATTCTAGACAATGTAAAACCAGGGAAGCTGACGCACTTTGCCTTTCACCCTTTAAAAGATACTCCAGAATCGCATGGATTACAGCGCTACTCTGGCGGAAGAATTGGAGATTACGAGGTATTTATGCGAAAAGAGTTGAAAAATCATCTAAAAGAAAAAGGTATTCAGCTTGTAGGATATAAGGACATTATTCGATATATGTAAGCAGGTTCCAAGCATTTACACAAATGCTTGGATATTTTTTTATGTTATAATTTTCTTTGTATCATTAGACTTGATTATCCTCTTTAATCATAGATTTAAGGTGGTCTTGGGATGGGAAAAAGTTTAGAATCAGGGCATAGAGACTATACAAAAAATCAACTTATTAAACAAAGTCATGCGCTTAGGGAAGGGTTTCTGTATGCGATTCAGACAGGGAATAAAGCAAAGGTTGATGAAGGAAAGCTACTTGTAAATCAGATATTAAAAGATGATTCTTTGGATATCCTGAAAAGAATTCCGGGGAATACGTTACGCTCCGTCAAAAACTTCCTCTTGTCACATAATACACTATATAGTTATAGTGCAGAGAAGGGTGGATTAAGTGCAGCACAGGCCCATTATATTTCAGAAAAGTATGCGATTATGATTGAACATACGAATTCTATCTCTTTGCTAGAACATATCCACACGAACATGATAGATGAATACAGCGATATGTCGATTCGGTTTAAAGAAAATGAAAATGCTACCATTGTGGAAAAGGTAGAAAACTATATTGAAACGGACTTTGCAGAAGATGCTACCATTGAAGTGATAGCTCAGAAAATCCACGTGCATCCGTCACACCTCATGCGGACTTTTAAGAAGGAAAAGGGGATAACGATTAGTCGTTTTCGAAATCAAAAGCGAATTAAAGAGGCAAAGGAACTCCTGAAGCATTCGAATCTATCGATGACAGATATAGCACTAATTGTAGGTTTTAATAACTCTCAATATTTTTCGAGAATTTTTAAAGATGAAGAAGGTATAACGCCAAAGGAGTTTAAACAACATAGTAGTCTAATTTAAAGGCTTTATAGGATGTATTTAGTAGCATCTGATAGGGCCTTTTTTTATGTGTCAAACCTCCAAATCTGCGAACCGTGACACATCCGTAAAGCGTATTTCGTTCCTCGATAACCGGGTGCTCTGCGCTTATCTTCTTGAATCATGCAAGTTTAGTATAAAAACATGTAAGTTTAGGATAAAAATTTTACCCCTGATTCATGTACTATAATAGTTAACCAAAACAATAAAACGCTTTCAAATGGTTTTGTTTTAAAGAAATCCGCTATAGGCACTTAATTAGTTTGTTTTGCAAATAAACTATAAATTTTATGAAAGCGAATTCAAATATGTAGAAGTGCCGGGATTTTAAGCGATAGATATAAATAGGAGGGGTAAAATTGAAGAAACAAAGGAAATTTGGGATAAGGGACCAAGTTGGCTATGCATTAGGAGATATAGGTGGAAGCTTTGTTAATTTATACATCGGTGCGTTCTTCTTAGTATTCGCAACGTATGTTTTAGGGGTTAGTCCATATTTCATGGGAACGTTATTTTTAGTATCGCGAGTTTTTGATGCTTTTACAGATGTAGTGATGGGAACCATTCCCGATCGTTGGAGAATAGGAAAGAGTGGAGATAAATTTCTGCCTTATATTAGCATTGCGAAATGGTTTTTAGCGGCTTCTTTGTTAGTATCTTTTGTTGATGTATCCAGTTTTTCAACAACGATGATTCATATATGGGTAGTTGTCGTCTATAACTTCTATGGAGTCGCTTATACTGCTGATTCTATTCCTTATGGATCCTTAGCTGCGGTAATTACACGTGACCCAGTAGAAAGAACGAAATTGTCTCGTGCCCGGGCAATAGGCGGTATGATTGTTGGAATGGGTGCATTATCAATTGTCCCGATGTTTGTTTACGATAGTGCTGGTAATGTAATCCCTGAAGGCTTTTTTAATGTAGCAATCGTATTTAGTATTTTATCCTTATTATCTTATACTGCACTTGTACGGTTAACAACGGAACGGGTACGTGATGACAATCCAACTGGAAAGAAAATAGATTATAAATTCAAGGATGCATTAAAGGCTGCTCTCACAAATAGACCTTTAATCGGTATGATGATTGCTTCCATCGGCTCGTTACTTATTATCAATGGGGTAAATCAATTAGCTGCCATCGTTTTTGCAGAGTACTATAAAATGCCAAGTGCATTTACCATTAATTCTATCGTCAATATTACGATTGTAGTTATTCTATTCTTTAGCGTTCCAAAGCTGGTCGAAGTATTTGAAAAACGAAATTTAGTTATTGTCAGCTCTGCATTTAGTTTGATTGCAATAACACTATTGACCTTATTTACAATTGAAAATGTTTACGTATTTATTGCGCTATATAATATTGCTACACTTGGTTTAATGATTTTCGTTATGATTGTTTGGGCCTTGGTTACAGATTGTTTGGACTACACGGAATTGAAGACAGGCAGACGTTATGATGGAACGTTATTTTCTATCTACTCCTTTTCTAGGAAAGTTGGAATGGGTGTTGGTTCTGCTATCGGTAGTTATGCATTAGGTTGGGTCGGCTTTGTTTCGGGTGCTGAATCGCAATCGGCTGAAGTAGCAGCGAATATTTATCGCTTATACACAGGGCTCCCAATTATTGCATTTATCTTAATGTTAGTTGGTGTCGGTTTAATATTTAATTTAAATCGAACTAAAACAGACAGTATGTATGAAGAATTAAAAGAGAGAAGAGCTTGAGATAGCTTTTCAATTAAACATGGGGTTCTCTAGCGGGAACATCATGTTTAATTACTTTTGTTAGTGAGCAGAGGAAATAGTAGTAGGTAGGAATATGAAAAGTAAACATAAAGTATGCAGCTCTTTAGCAACCCCACCTTCAATTAAAATGATTAGCCACACTACATATTTTCCTAGTATGATAAAGGCAACATCACATGAAGGGGGATATACATATGAATCCAATCAAAGAATTATCGGCAGCTGATTATAACGAGATTTTTGAGTTGTCCGAGTTTGCTTTTCAATACAAATTATCAGAAGTGGACTTATTGAAAAAAAAGGAAGAAGCTGAGCGACATACGATTTGGGGCTGGATGGAAGAAGGAAGTATTGCTGCGAAGCTTCATTTAATACCATTGTCCGTATATATTAATGGCAAGTCCTTCGACATGGGCGGTATTAGCGCTGTAGCAACGTGGCCAGAATATCGAAGAAATGGAATGGTAAAGCAACTGCTTGCACATGCCCTAAACCATATGAAGGAAAATGGTCAAATGCTGTCGTATTTACATCCGTTTTCGGTTCCATTTTATCGAAAATTTGGCTGGGAAGTTGCATTTGATAAAAAACACTACACGATTCCAGTGGAAGCATTAAAACAGAAATGGAATGCAGCTGGCTATGTCCGAAGAACTCAAATGGATATCGAGCTTTTTCACTCCATTTATACAGATTTTGCTAAGCAGTTCAATGGACCGCTGACTCGTGATGAAAAATGGTGGAAGCAACGCGTTTTAGCGAAAGATGCGATGATGGTGGTTTGCTACGATGATAATAATCGAGCAGAAGGCTATTTATTCTACAGTGTAAAAGATCGGGTTTTCGAAGTGGAGGAGCTTGTATATCGTTCATTAAATGGTCGGAAACTGCTTCTAAACTTTATTGCTAATCATGATTCCATGGTAAAAGAGGTCAAGCTGACGGTTCCTGAAAAGGATAAATTACCATTACTGATTGGTGAGCCACGCTTTAAGCAAACAGTAGAACCATATTTTATGGCGCGTATTGTTGATGTACCAGGATTTTTGGCAAGCTATCCTTTTAATGAGGATTTACCGGATGCTACTTTGCTTCTGCATGTAGAAGATTGTTTTTTACCGGAGAACAGCGGGAGTTATGAAATAACTGTGGAAAATGGCGGTATTCGGATTGCTCAGTCGGACACGAATAGGCGCGAAGGAATTCACTGTAATGTTCAGGAACTTACCTCTATGCTTCTAGGTTATCGAAGACCACAGGAGCTAGCGGAAGTGGGACTTATACATGCGGATACACATACGCTGGAAATAATAGAAAAGCTTATCCCAGTAAGCCAAACATATCTTACGGATTATTTTTAAGCCATCATACCGGAACCACCACGTCACGTGTCGAGACGTGGTGGTTCCGGTACTATATTCTTGCAATTCTTTAAACAGCCTGGAACTACTCTCTCAAAGCTAAAAAACCTACCTCGTCAACACATCAAACCAAACAAATTTTCCGTCCTCGCCACGTTTCGACAAATTCCCACAGTTCCATCTAGGGACTAATGTCCTGTTATAAGTCAAAAAAAACAAAATTCATAGAATTTCTGCAAATTGTAAGTTAAAATAAAATCACTATGGCAAGGAGAAAAGGGGTGGGGGTTTATGACATATCGTGTTCATTTATATAGGCTCCTCTTTTCGATGGAGGATGATTTATTTCGGATTAAAAAAGCGGAACGCGTACAGCAGCTATGGAAGGTGAGCGTTGTCCTTGTTCTTGCTGCAATCGCTATCTATCTTTGGATGGCATTTCTTGGTTTAGGAACAGAACGTATCTCAGGTATTGCGGTAACACTAAGTGATACGGCATATGAAACGGGTAAGCTATGGTTTGTGCTAGGCAGGGTACTCTATGCCATTTTGTTTGCTGCATTTATTTTGTTTTTTCCAAGCCTCTTGTTCTATTTGCTCACGGGAATTCCATACCAAAAGCTAATTATTATGCAGCAGGTTGTCTTAGTTGTCATGCTGATGGAGCGGCTACTCTGGATTCCGCTTGTTATTTTTGCGGGGTTGAACTGGCAAGTGTCACCATTATCCTTAGGGATCATCGCTTCTTACATAACGGAAATGCCTTGGGTGATTTACTTTTTCGGAGCAATTACGCTATTTCAACTATGGATTATTTGGTTTCAAGTAAAATATCTTGCTGCTTTTTTGGAAATGAAAAAAATAGTTATCGCTATTAATGTTATTTTATTGCATTTAATTGGCTGGTGTCTTACAGCGCTTACTGCCTTTGGTGATATTTACATATTAAGTAGGTGGTTTGGATGATGCGAAAAAGAATGGTTCCTATGTTGATGGCTCTGTTCATCGGTGTTAATTTTCTGCTGGTCTTCCTGGATGATGAGGGAAAAGTGGAACGGACATCGTATGTGAATGAATGGACGAAAAGCTTTGAAAAAGATATGACAGAGAAGCTTTATAAGCCTGGTGTGCTGCATGCTGTAGGTGAGGAGCATGTTTATTTCGACAATCAGCTTGGAAGCTTTCAGCAATTTCTTGTTGAAGAAGGAGAACAGGTAAATGTCGGTGATGGATTATACACGTACCTTGTTCATGATTATTACGAAATGGAAGCGAATTTGATGAATCAAGCGGATCAAATTCAGGGGGAGATTTCGGCAATTGAGCAGGCAATTTCGCAAATGGAAATGTATCAGATTCCGTCGGATGAGCTCGGTTCGCCGCATGCGGTGACAATTACAGAGGAATTAATTGAAGTAGAGTATCCGCAAACGTCGATCGATGCTGATTTGCTGAAGGAGCAATTTCGTGTCGAAAAGGAGCTGGAGCTTTCACAAAAAAATGCACAGCTCCAGACAATTAATAATCAATTAGTTGAGCTGCGGGCAACTGGAGATACGATTACAGTGGAAAGTCCTTATGAGGGAACAATTAGTCAGCTACACGTAAATCTGGATGACCCCGTAATTACGATTCAAAATAATGATGTGCTTGCAGTTGGTGAATTGACAGAACAAGAGCGTGTCCAGATGGAGGAAAGGCGCGTCGCTGAAGTAGCTGTTCATGAAATAGGTACTCGTTTAGATGGGGTCATCGAGGAAGTTAGTAAGTCACCGACTGAAATTGAAATCGCAAAAGAAAGCATCTACCCTTTTCAGGTTGCTTTTGAAGTAGAAGATGAAGCAGACGAATTACTTCCAGGCTATCATGTGGATATTGTCATAACGATGGAAGAATCGCTAGGTGCTACGGTGCTTTTTGAGGAAGCAATTTTCACGGATGCTGTTTGGAAAATGACGAACGAAGGAAAAATTGCTAAAGAAAACATTGAAAGAGGCCTGCATGTGGACGAGGTTGTAGAGGTAGCTGATGGAGTGGAGCAGGGGGAATTCATTGCTGTTAAACCGTCGAACTTTTTCCAGCATGACGCTCACTTTATTACTCCATTACGGACAAAGCAACTAACGGGTGAATCATTTTCGGATGCAAATTGGCTGGAGCATTTTGTAACAGGCTTATTGTCTAGGTAGTCCTATAGAAAATTCAACTAGGAATGAGGTTACCACATGAAGCTTCATGATCCTTTAATCAAAATAGGGAAACAGCTAAATAAGAATAATATAGAATGGGCAGTCGGTGGGTCACTATTATTGCAACATTACCATCTGATTGATTCGCCTAATGATATCGATGTATTAGTTGCTGAAAAAGATGTCGAACGTATTAAGGATGCGATGGGTCAGGTTGGGAAAAGACAAATGGCATCGACGAAGGATCCATTTCGTACAACCTATTTTTACCGATACGAGGTTGACGGTGTTGGTGTAGATGTAATGGGAAATTTCGCTATCGAACATGATCAAGGAACCTATCAATTACTTTTCGATGCAAATCATATTGCGGAGAAAAAGAATATTCATGGTGTCTCGATCCCATTAGCTGCATTAGAAGACTGGTTTGTTTTATATCAGTTAATCCCAAATAAACAAGAAAAGGCAATACGAATTGAGAAATACTTTCGAACCAATCGTGTGACCCGTCCGGATTTGCTTCATAAAGCATTGAATCAGCCTTTGCCCATTGGGGTGCGAGAAAGTATGAAACATATTCTATATCGGTAAATGAAGGCTTGAAGATGATGCTTCAAGCCCCATTCATGCTAGATATTTGCCGCTTTATGAATCTCTTTATTCTCCCTAGTAGCCTTTTGATGGTACATCACACTAAGGATGGCACCGATCATGAGAATGATACCGGTTAAGAAGAACCAGATCATTAATACGATGATTCCTCCAAGGCTTCCATAGGTGGCAGAGTAGTTCCCGAAATTGCCTACATAGATGGAGAACCCAAGTGAGATGGTCTGCCACAGAATACTTGCTGCTAATGCACCAGGAAGTATATGTTTAAATGGAATTTTCTTGTTTGGTGCATATCGATAGAGGCACATGAGCAATACAGTAATAATAATGAGACTAATTGCATATCGTAACACTTGAAGCAGCACCGTCATTTCGGCACTTATGCCGAGCAATGATATACCAAATTCTAAAAGAACGTCTCCAAACACAGGTAGTAAAATAGCAGTAACAACCGCTAGGATCATGCTTAGTGTTAAACCGAAAGCAATAAGGCGAACAACGAGAAAAGATCGTGTTTCTTCGACATTATACGCTTCGTTTGATGCTTTAATAAATGCATTAATTCCATTTGATGCAGACCAGAGTGCACCAATGATACCAACGGTTAAAAGACCTCCGCGTGGTGTTTCAACGAGGCCGACGATATTTTCTTCAAAGACAGAAACAAGCTCGCCAGGCATAATGGAGCTAATAAAGTCCATCGCATCGTCAGGGCTGATTTGAAAATAGGGAATAATAGCGAAAGCTACAATTAATAGCGGAAAAATAGCTAAAAGAAAGTAATACGCTAAGGATGCGGCAAGTAGCGTAACATTATGTTCGTTGAATTTTTTCATAAATGCTTGTGAAAATTGTTTAACAGTAGCCATTCGGAATCCTCCAATTTGTTAGTTACTGTTTCTATACCCTGGTTTCGATATCATCAATCTTTTTCTGACAGTTAGCATGACTATAAAATTATGCTTCGATAATTTAGATGCCGAAATAACCACGTCCCGCTCCAGCGCCAGCGACTAGCAAGACGTTCATCACCTCTGTACGTCGCTCTGCTTTTGTTCTTATGTGCGTAAACGTTTTATTTATTAGGTCGCGTGGTATAATATAATAGTGTTAAATAAGGAGGGAACCTTACATATGGAAATCATTTACGTAAGTATTTTGTTCGTTTCGATTGCCTTTGCAATTGTTGCTATTTATCTATCCTTTGTATTAAAACGTGTTGCAAATACGGTGAAATCGCTCGGTACATCACTTGGAGAGCTTGAAAGAGAATTAGAATACATGACCCCACATCTAAGTCAAACATTAAATGAGTCCAGTAAACTGGTTGATGACATTCGTGAAAAGGTGAATGCCACAGATAGTGTTTTTGACTCTGCTGAAAATGTCGGAAAATCAGTTGTATCCATGAATGAAGTCTATGATGAAAAAAGCAAACAGCTTTCAGAGCAAAAATTAGAACAAAAAATGAAACCTTTTGTCGCAGGAATGACATGGAGTGAGGTTGCTATACAATTATTTTCAAAATGGCAGCAACCGAGAAATAAAGAAAAAAATGAATTAATGGTACAACATACGGACGTTGTTCCGGTAAATACAGGGAAAGAGGGATAAAGATGACGTTAGTTGGAATTGGTGTACTACTTATTGGAGTGGCATTTCTTGTTTTGGCATTTTTCATTGGGCATGCCTTGAATAATCTTGCAGGTGTCCTAGGTGGAATAGATAAGACTGTAAAAGAGCTTCCAAAGCAGTTGGATGATGTTTTTAAAGAAACAGGTAATATGATTAGTGAGAGTAATCAAACGTTAGTAGATGTAAATGAAAAGCTCAAGCATCTGAGCCCGTTGTTTTATGTTATCGGAGATGTCGGAAATGTTACGCGAAAGTTCTCTTCCTCATTAGTAGACGTAACAGACTCGATTAAAACGAAAACAGAAGGTGGTAAGGAAGTTGCGGAAAGTAATAAACTTGGAGGTGTGTACGGTACCTTTGCTTTAGGATATTACTGGTTGAAAAAGCGACAGGAACTGAAAAAGGCAAGAGGGTGAACAGAATAATGGAAGCAAGAAAAGGAAAAAGGAATTTAGCCATGCTTGCAAGCGCTGTTGGGGGAGTTTCCCTTGGCTGGTTGGCTGTCGATTACATATCGAAAAGACAGCGGCGCGAAGCAAATGAATCGATTATCGGGCGCGTGAAAAATTTTGAAAAGAAACTCTATGCAGATGGGGAAAAGCGTGCAAATGAGATGCAGCGCATTAAGCAGGAAGTAGAAGAAGCGGTGGATGAATAGTACCATTACGAAATAGAAAGAGACGAGCCTTTAAAAAGGACTCGTCTCTTCATTTTATTTACTGGAGGAAGTGACACCTTTAGCGTCCTTCCGTTTCGTTATTTCTTTGCTTTTTGAAAAAGGAAAAAACTAAGCGTTAATGCTCCGTATAATCCTTCAAGATTTTTCCGTGTTGTAAAATCATTGGCATGCTGTGTATTTTCCTTCATATCTTCAACTGCATCCACCATCTTGGATGACAGCTGGTTGGCTGCTCTTCCAGCATCTCCAACAATTTGAAAAATCGGGCTTAAGTGTTTTACCTGACTATTTACTTGATGCAGTGTATCGATACCTGTGCCAATTGCTTCCGTTGTTTGGGAAGTTACGTCATCCACTGTTTTTGGAAGCTTATCCGTTGTTTTCTGTAAGCTATTTAAAACGCCTGCCAGTTTGTTCAGTGGTTTAATAAGGAAAACAACCAATCCAATAAATGCAACTCCAATAATGATTAAACCGATACCAATCCAAATCATTCCGTCTACTTCCTCCCATTCATTTGTCTATTTGTAATTAATAACCCTTTTCGATTTTCAGTAAACATTTTCTCATTCTTAGCATACCACAAATCGATAGTCATAAACCCGTAACTTGTCCCATAAATTTAAGATTAGAGTAGCTAAATACGTGTTCAGAAGGATCGAGAATTTATCATGTATTATTTTTACTGGACTTCTTGAACAATCTCTAGAGGGAGCGGATAAGATGGCGCGTAGGACGAAGATAATGTATTGGGTGCTTGGTGTGTTTGTGTTAGTGTTTTTAATTCAATTTCCAATTACCCAAAGTGATTTTAATGCGAGTGGTCCATGGTCGCCACCACTTTCCGGGAAAACGATTGTGATTGATCCGGGACATGGTGGTCCGGATGGAGGGGCAGTTGGATCAGACGACACAGAGGAGAAGGATATTGCACTAGCTGTTTCAAAAATGATACAAAGCTATCTACAGCAAAATGGAGCGCTCGTGTACTTGACGAGGGAAGAAGATACGGACCTTGCTGATGAAAGTACGCAAGGGTTAGCAAGAAGAAAAGCAGAGGATATTCGCAACCGTCTGGAATTCATCCATGAAAAAGAGCCGGATTTCTTTTTGACGGTTCATTTAAACGCTGTTCCTTCTAGCCGTTGGCGAGGTGCGCAAACATTCTATTATCCGTCATTTGATGAAAATGGACATTTAGCAAAAATGATTCAAGAGGAGATTATCCGTAACTTAGACAACACAAATCGTTCACCATTAGTAATTAATGGGATCTATTTACTGAAACATGCGAAGGTACCTGGGGCACTTGTCGAAATTGGCTTTTTATCAAACCCAGAGGAGCAGGCGTTACTGACACAGGAGGATTACCAGCGAAAAATGGCTGTGAGTATTTATGAAGGTGTTCAGCGATATTTAACAGAGGAGATACAGGAGGAAGAGTGAAACCGTCACCACAGTGCAAATCACTTAGATTTGACGCGAATTATGTTATACTAGCAGATGTAGTACTTCATTTGTTAGTACATAAGATAAGGGGTGGTGACTTACGATGATAACGCAAGAAGAAGTGAAAGAACTACTAAGTCCTGTTCAAGATCCTTTTTTACATAGAACACTGGAAGAAACCGGTGGGATTATCGGTGTAACGATTAAGGAGGACAAGAAGCACGTCAGTGTCAAAATCGGTATTTCAAAAACAAATACGGCTGAACAAATGCAAATGCAACAAGAAATCGTCGGTATTTTAAAACGAAGTGGTGCAAACACCGTTGGACTACGATTTGAACAATTGCCGGAAGCGGTTATTAAAAAATTCCAACCTGCAGCAGACGAAGCGAAGGAAGCTTCGCTCATGGGTGGCAGCACGAATACGAAGTTTATCGCAATTGCCAGTGGTAAAGGTGGCGTAGGAAAGTCTACGGTAACCGTTAACCTTGCAGTTTCCCTTATGCGACTTGGCAAAAAGGTCGGTATTATTGATGCAGACATCTACGGCTTTAGTGTCCCAGATATGATGGGTGTAGAAGAACGCCCTGTGGTTCGTGGTAAAAAGATTCTACCTGTCGAGCGTTTCGGGGTAAAAGTAATCTCAATGGGATTCTTTGTCGAGGATAATTCACCGATTATTTGGCGCGGGCCAATGCTTGGGAAAATGATCAACAGCTTCTTTTCAGAAGTGGAATGGGGCGATTTGGACTATCTTCTCCTCGATTTGCCACCAGGAACAGGAGATATTGCAATGGATGTCCATGAGCTTCTACCAACCTGTAAAGAAATTATTGTAACAACTCCACATCCGACAGCGGCATTTGTTGCGGCTAGAGCCGGACAGATGGCTCTGAAGACAGATCATGAAATTTTAGGCGTTGTCGAAAACATGGCCTATTTTGAAAGTAAGAAAACGGGCGAGATTGAATATGTGTTTGGTGAAGGTGGCGGTAAAAAGCTTGCTGAAGTACTGAAAACAAAGGTATTAGGACAATTACCAATTCAACAGCCATATGAGGAAGAGGATGTATTCGCTCCTTCTGTTTACCAAGAGGACCATCCGAATGGAAAACAGTTCCATAAAATTGCGGCAAAGATCATTGCTAAGCTAGAAGACGAATAAAAGAGGGGGAATCCCCTCTTTTATTGTTTTCCAGCTATATGGAAGTGGATGAGCATGTGGGTTCCTAGTTGCCCCCACCACCGCCTCCACTGGCGCCGCCAGATTCCTCTTCTTCTCCACCGCTACTTTGACTACCACCCTCACCCTGCTGAGAACCGCCGCCACCTTGTTGTTTAGCCTGTTCTTCCGCTGCTTTCAGCAAAATTTCCTGCATTTTTGCTTGAAATAATGGGGTTTCGAGTGTTTGTGTGATTGATTCCTCTAAGTGTGCTTTAAATTGCTGGCTTTTTAAGAGACTTAGCATTTGATTGGTAACTTCAGGATTTTGTAATAATTCCAGCATTTGCTTCTGATATTCTGCATCACTCATTAAGTCTTTCATCAATTCCTTCTGCTCTTCTGACATGGACTTAGCGTAGCCTTCGACAAAACTTGGATCTTCAAATAGCGTCGACCACATTTCTTTCCCCTTATCGGATACAAGGGTCTCATTAATCGACTCTTTCACGACATCAGACTGAATGACAAGCTCTTGCTTCAGCTTCTCATCGGACATGATTTCCGCTAATGCCTTCTTTCCATCTTCTGTTTGTAATATATCAACAACCATTTTCTTTGTTGCTTCATAATCTCCCTCATTATGGGAGCCACCTTCACCATTACACGCAACTAATACCATTAAGGATATTCCAAGGAGTGTTAAACATACTTTGCGTAACATTAGATTTCCTCCTTCCTATATCCTTAATATGAGTGACAAATTTATAAAATATTCACTTGGAGTGGGAAAAATAAAGCGCTTCATGTTAGAATATGTACGTAAAGGATGTACGATTAGAGACATTATTATGATCATGAAAATTGTTCAGTTGCCACAGATTGTAGGAGGATTTTATATTGAATAGTCGTAACTTGGTAAATTTTTTATGGAAAACGTTTATCATTGGGGGAATCGCAGGTCTTGTTGTTAGCTTTTTTGTAAAGCCTCAGGACTATGCAATGTATTTAAGTCCATTTGATTTCATAGAAGTAGTTGGACTCATTTTGTTTTTTGTTGGACTAGGTTTAACGTTTAGTGTTGTTAGTATGACTGGATTCTTTGCTTATTTATTTATACATCGAATGGGATTGAACATGTTCCGCTCGTTTTGGCCAACCGTCCAAGTACTCGTTATTGCATTTGTTCTCTTTGATTTAGTTTATTTTCCATATCAAGCAGCTAATGGAGAAGTAGCTATTTATTGGTATATCTTAGGTGTTCTTGCGCTGCTAGCATTTGGTTGGATTGTTGCGAAGAGGAAAGCGAAAGAGACAAATTCAAAGGCGTTTGTACCAGCACTGTTTTTCATGGTCGTTATCACAACAGTTGAGTGGGTGCCTGGTTTACAGGTACAAGGTAGCGATTATGCTTGGTTGATGATTGTTCCATTGCTCGCATGTAATACGTATCAACTGCTCACCTTGCATCGGATAACGAAAAATGCAGATGAGAAGCAAACAAAAGAAAAAAAGCCGAGTAAACTAGGCAAAAATGCGAATGCTAGTAAAGCATAGACGTAGCTTCGGATAAAATAAAAACCTCTGATCGAAAAATGGATCAGAGGTTTTTATTCGGCGCTTTTTCTATTCGACGGGATTTGTTTCAGCATGTGCTTGGTTGATTAATTCGGAAATGGTTACAGGTTCGAATCCTTTGTTTTTTAATCCTGGTAAAATCGTTTTTAGAGCATCTGCAGTTTGTTTGGCTGCATCAGATGCATGAAATAGGATGATATCACCGTTACTTGTGTCTTTCATCACCTTATCAACAATTACAGAAGTTCCTGGGTTTTCCCAATCATTCGGGTTAATATTCCAATGAATCACATCAAAATCTAAACTTTCGGCCAGCTCCATGACTTCTTCATTGAAATGCCCGCTCGGTGTTCGTAATAGGTTGATATCCTCGTATCCAAGCTTTTTGAAGATATCGCGTGCATAAAGCAAGTCTTTTCGTACTTGTTCGATATCTTGATCCAGGTAACTTTTATATCGATATCCCATCATTCCTAATTCATGCTCGCCTTCTGAAATCTGTTCCAGTATTTTCGGGTGACGTTCAGCCCATTCCCCGCTAACAAAAAATGTCGCTTGTACATTTTCATTTTCAAGTTGTTCCAAGATATCCAATGCTCTTTCCTCTCCCCAACTAATATTAAATGTTAACGCAATAGCGGGCTCATCCGTGTTTCCCTTTGAAAGAGCGGTTGGTTTCTCATTAGAAAAAACAGACAGAACAGCATCCTTTTGTGTCCATATAAATAAAGATGTAAATAGGGCAAGAGCAATAATAATAACCCAGCTTTTTCGGCGTCTTAATCCGATAACGTAAAAATGATTCATAACTTCTCCTCCCGTTTCTCCGTTGGCTCTTACTATTTATGTTTATGAGCGGAGAAGAGAAATATGAACAAGCCTTGCGATTTCTAAAGAAATAGGTAGATGAAGAATTTAGCAAAAAAGGGATGAAAATAGGGGGAATCGGGGAATAGTAAGATTAATAAAAGATACAGTTCTGATTTGAATTCGAGAAATTCTTTCCTAGACTAGCGAAGATAACCGAACAACCGACAAAATTCCCCCAGTTTTACGAATGGTTGTGATGTACCTTTTCTGATATAGAAGTGATTCTTTTTCAGCGAAGAGATATGAATATGGATAAAATTGAATAATAGCAATTGATGATTACACAGCTTTTAAAGACTGTTAACACTAACTGAGAGCTGTCTAGATAGTAGAGAGGGTTATGAGGTGAATGAAATGTTAGGCTTATTGATTAATGAAATGGAACAAAAAGAAATCGAGTATCTATTAAAAAGAGAGCTTGAAGAGTTACTGTTAGATTTAGGAGACAGTAGAATTGATCAAATGGTTAAACGAGCGATGCGGGAAAGATACCGGAACCTTTTTCAATTACTTCGTCGGGTAGCCAGTGAACAGGAATGTATGAAATATATGCCAAAGCGACAAGAAAATCAGTAACATAAGAACTCCTCACGTTGATACAATCACAAGCATGTGAGGAGTTCTTATGTTACGAGGCTAAAGAAGGTAGCGAGTGATTCCTAAGGAAGAGGATAGCGATAATAACGTAGACAAAAAATAAAAACTAATCACAATTATTGTTTTTTTAATTTTCCTATTGCCCAACTGTTTTTATTATGCTATATTAAATTCTGTTGTCGCTTGATAAAACAATTTCTGCGAAACGGAAAAAAGTTTTTTGTAAAAACATGTTGACAACAAATTGATACCATGTTATATTATATCTCGTCGCAAAAAACGACATGATAACAAATTGATCTTTGAAAACTGAACAAAACAACCAGTATGTCAAGAAAAAGGAAACTAAGTTTTCTTTTTAAAACAAGTAGAAGTCAGCTTCTACAAAAGCTAAGTATTACAAACACTTTTTATGGAGAGTTTGATCTTGGCTCAGGACGAACGCTGGCGGCGTGCCTAATACATGCAAGTCGAGCGCAGGAAGCAAACT
>NZ_PIJY01000024.1:0-571 GCF_008304605.1 Oceanobacillus polygoni
ACCTTGCATTTTTAATTGGAAATGCATATAATAAAACTTGTCCTTGTTTTTTAAGGATTGTCTGGTAGCAATAGCGAAGAGGCCACACCTGTTCCCATCCCGAACACAGAAGTTAAGCTCTTCAGCGCCGATGGTAGTTGGGACTTTGTCCCTGCAAGAGTAGGACGCCGCCAGGCAAGTACATTCCTTTATTATACAAAAATAGTATATTTGGAATGAGGCTACTCTGAAATATCTCATTTGGTAGTAGGACATGCAACTTATGTTTGTTGAATATCAAGTAGATTTTCTTTATTGGACTATTCCACAGTAGCTCAGTGGTAGAGCAATCGGCTGTTAACCGATCGGTCGTAGGTTCGAATCCTACCTGTGGAGCCATATGGAGAGCTGTCCGAGTGGCCGAAGGAGCACGATTGGAAATCGTGTAGGCCGTTTACGCGGCCTCGAGGGTTCGAATCCCTCGCTCTCCGCCACTATTACATAAAATAAGGCCCGTTGGTCAAGCGGTTAAGACACCGCCCTTTCACGGCGGTATCACGGGTTCGAATCCCGTACGGGTCACCAACATGGA
>NZ_PIJY01000024.1:856-433720 GCF_008304605.1 Oceanobacillus polygoni
TGGTCCGGTAGTTCAGTTGGTTAGAATGCCTGCCTGTCACGCAGGAGGTCGCGGGTTCGAGTCCCGTCCGGACCGCCATTTAAAACATATTATTTAGAAAAGGCTCAGTAGCTCAGTCGGTAGAGCAACGGACTGAAAATCCGTGTGTCGGCGGTTCGATTCCGTCCTGAGCCACCATTTACTTCAATGTTGTTGGAGGGGTAGCGAAGTGGCTAAACGCGGCGGACTGTAAATCCGCTCCCTCAGGGTTCGGCAGTTCGAATCTGCCCCCCTCCACCATTTTTTATGAATAATAGGGGTATAGTTTAACGGTAGAACTACGGTCTCCAAAACCGTCAATGTGGGTTCGATTCCTACTACCCCTGCCATTTACAATTATATGGCGATCGTGGCGAAGGGGTTAACGCACCGGATTGTGGCTCCGGCATTCGTGGGTTCGATTCCCATCGGTCGCCCTCATATAATTAATTGGGCCATAGCCAAGCGGTAAGGCATCGGGTTTTGATCCCGTGTACCCTAGGTTCGAATCCTAGTGGCCCAGCCATTTGCGGAAGTAGTTCAGTGGTAGAACACCACCTTGCCAAGGTGGGGGTCGCGGGTTCGAATCCCGTCTTCCGCTCCATTTTATTTTTGGCGGTATAGCCAAGTGGTAAGGCAGAGGTCTGCAAAACCTTTATCACCGGTTCAAATCCGGTTACCGCCTCCATACCTATGCCGGTGTGGCGGAATTGGCAGACGCGCGGGACTCAAAATCCCGTGTCTTCACGGACGTGTCGGTTCGACCCCGACCACCGGTATCAGAAAACGTTGATAAGACGGCGTTCTAACGAATATTATTCGTTTAGAGCGTCGTCTTTTTTGAGTTCATTTTATACAGAACGAGCGTATAAATCCCACACGTACTTTAGGCGTTCCCCTTTGAAACCTATTCAAAGGGGAACGCTTTTATTCACTTTTATATATCAGTTCTTAACTCTAAAAAGCACTCCAAACATTGAAGTGCTTTTTTATCAAAACAGAATTAATCATAGGCATATACAATTGAATTTCCACCTGAGTATTTCTTTAAATAAAATTCGGCTTGATCACCATCTACATATCCACTGATATTTCTAAAGACATGACAGCCATTTTCATCAAAATCGTTACTACCTGCTGTTTTATAATAGAGGCCTCTAGTACCATTAGAATATACTGCATCATCTCTATTATATGGATCTTCTTCATACAGCTGATAAAAACCTGGTTGACTATCAGAACTGAGACAAATTTTAAAATTGCCCCCACCTGAAAGAAAGATTTCGCTTTGGTTGGTAAATTCATCGCTACTCTGAGGATCCCAGTCCCCGGTACCATATGCGTATGAAGTGTCTGGGGTAATTACGAATGAAAGTGCGAATAAAGCTAAAATCACACCTATTTTCTTCATTATTTTCCCTCCCGTTTTGACTTAAAAAAGATTTATAATTCACAACAAAAAACCTTATATAGAAAATAATAACATGCATTAACTTGACCTTAAATGAGTCAATATCCCTGTGTTCTGTAAGTGGGTTTCTCAAATGAAAAATAATGTTTAATGAAATTGATCCCAACCCCCTTACGTTTTGATACTAATAGGTAAAATAAAGAAACGTCCTGTCTATCTAGTCAATAAATAAATATAATAGAAGAACATTTTTGGTTTAAAATATTCCTTTTTAAATAAAACGGTTGAAATTTGTTCATATAGATGGTAGAGTAAAGTCAATTCAAAAAATTACGTTTTTAAAGAGGAGGATTAATTTGCAAACAATTCAGTTTGAATTGAAGCCAAAAGTAAGAGAGTTTCTTGAGGGGAATATAGGACTTTATATTAATGGAGACTATGTCAACGCGGTATCTGGCAATAGATTGGATGTTTTAGATCCTGCTACAGAAGAAGTCATCGCACAAGTTGATAAGGGAGATAAACAGGATATTGATAAAGCTGTTAAAGCAGCAAGGGCGGCCTTTGATACAGGTGACTGGACAAAAATGAAAGCGCCTTCCCGTTCGCGAATTATTTATAAATTTGCAGACCTTCTTGAGGAAAACCGTGAAGAGCTAGCTCAATTGGTGTCACTAGATAATGGTAAACCATATAAAGTAGCTTTAACAGATGATGTAGACGGCACGATTGAGCATTTTAGATATTATGCTGGCTTTGCTACAAAAATCCAAGGGAAGACAACGAATGTTTCTCCAGATTATATCAATTACACGCTGCATGAACCTGTAGGAGTTGTTGGGCAAATCATTCCATGGAACTTCCCATTATTAATGGCTGCATGGAAGTTGGGATCGGCCCTAGCAGTTGGTTGTACAGTCGTGATTAAGCCAGCTAGCGAGACGCCATTACCCTTACTATATATCGCAAAGTTATTTGAAGAAGCTGGATTCCCAGATGGTGTTGTCAATATCGTCCCTGGATCAGGAAGAGGAGCAGGTGAGGCGATTACTACACATCCGCTAGTTGATAAAGTGGCATTTACCGGTTCAACCAATGTAGGTAAAGATGTTATGAGGAGAGCTGCGGATCAACTGAAAGACGTCACGCTAGAATTAGGCGGCAAATCACCTAGTATTATTCTGGAAGATGCAAACATCGAAAAAGCGATAGAAGGTGTTTTCGCGGGAACGATGTATAACCATGGTCAAAACTGCAGTGCTTGTACAAGAGTATATGTACAGAGAAAATTATATGATCAAGTTTTACAAGGGATTTCAGATGAATTAGAGCAAATCAAATTAGGACACGGGATGGATCCAGAGACAGATATGGGACCACTTGTATCGAAAAGACAGCAACAAACGGTACTTGATTATATCCAGAAAGGTGTAGAAGAAGGAGCAAAGCTAATTGGAGATGATACCCCTGCATCGGGTAAAGGATTTTTTGTGAAACCAGTTATTTTTGCAGATGTGGATGATGATATGACCATTGCGAGAGAAGAAATCTTTGGTCCAGTAATGACTGTTCATGTATTTGATACAGTGGAAGAAGTTATTCAGAGAGCAAATGATAGTGTGTATGGACTTGCAGCAAGTGTCTGGACAGAAAATATTAAAAAAGGTCACTACATTGCCGGCAAGTTGCAAGCGGGAACCGTATGGTTAAATGATGTTGGACAAGAGTGGGAAACGATGCCTTTTGGGGGTTATAAACAATCTGGGATTGGACGAGAAATGGGAGGAGAATATGGCTTAGCAAACTACACAGAAGTTAAAAGTATTTATGTAAATATTGAACAAGATGAAGCATAATACATTAAAAATATGAGGAGGTTTTTTAAAATGACAAGACCAGTAGGAATGATTCCAGCTATACCAACACCGATGAATGAGGATCATACAATTAATTTTGATGGAATTGGGGAAGTTTTAGATCACTTAATTGATAATGGAATTGAGACCGTACTAGTTGGCGGTAGTAACGGGGAATATTCCCTTATGAGTCTGGAGGAAAGAAAAGAAGTTATTCAATATGTTTGTGACAAAGTTAAAGGAAAAATGAAAGTAATGGCCGGAACAGGATGCCACCGGACAGAAGATGCGATAGCCTTGACTAAATTTGCATCAGATGCAGGTGCAGATTGGGCTTTGGTTATTAACCCTTATTATATGCATACAAGCGAGCAAGGAATTATTGATTTTTATAAAGCGGTTGCAGAGAACTCTGATATCGGAATTCTTATTTATCATTATCCTGATGTAACAAACGTGGAATTAAGTCCAGAATTAATCCATGAGATTAGCCAAATTGATGGTATTGTTGGGATAAAAAATACAGCAGATCAACTGCATACGAATAAGTTGTTAGCGTTAACAAAAGACAACGAAAGCTTTTCTCTTCTAACTGGATTCGAGCATCTGATTTTACCGACATTGGCAATCGGAGGGCATGGAGCAATTGGTGTCGTGCATAATTTAGTTCCAGCTGAATTGGTTCGTTTATATAATCTAGTTGTCAATGAAAATAATATTAAAGAAGCGAGTGAGTTAAACCAAAAATTAATGCCGCTTTACGATGTTATTGAAGAAGAAGTCATCCCAGGTACGGTGAAAGCTGGTTTAGAGGCATTAGGATTACCTGGAGGACCGAGTCGAGCACCTCTAATAGCAGCATCAGAGGAATATCGGAAAAAGGTAAAACAACTGTTAGCAGATGCAGATGTGTTAAAAACGGAGGAAGCGAAATGAAAGATGTCATCATCATTGGTGGAGGACTTGCCGGGCTCTCAGCAGCCTGGCGTCTGAAGCACCATAATCTATTAGTCTTAGAGTCGGAAAATCGCATTGGTGGACGTGTTCATTCAGAGCGTCGTGGGAATTACTGGCTGAATTGGGGTGGTCATTTATATGCCGGACCTGGATCAGCTACAGACGAATTACTACAATCTGTTGGAGTAACAGCATCACCTGTACCTGGCAAGTTAACAGCAATGTCTTTAAACGGAAGATTACTTTTAAATGGTGCTGTAGAAATGTATCCCTTTAGAGTTCCAATGTCATGGAAATCTCGCTTTGCTTTGATACGTGCCGGTGCAAAAGTACGGGCAGCTGTTATTCGCTACGGAAAAATGGCAAAAAGAAGACCTGGAGAAGATTATCGGGTCCAGCAACAACGAATTTTAGAATTTATGGGCGATCGAACGTTTACCGATTTTACAGGTAAACTACCGACAGACGCAGACTCCATTTTTAGACCTACGGTTAGTCGTTCAACGGGTAGTCCGGAGACAATCACAGCAGGATCAGGAATAGGATATTTCCACACCGTATGGAATAAAAGCGATGGACTTGGAAGGAATATTGATGGAGGACCATCCACACTTACAGACACGATTGCAAAAGCATTAAAGGAAAGCATCCAACTGAATGCGCAAGTAATTGAAGTGCTTCAGAAAAAAGAATCCATCGTCGTACGTTATATCCAAAATGGTATCGAACATGTGGAGGAATCTCGTTACGCAGTACTTGCTACTCCAGCTACAATAACAAGGAAAATAGCAACGAATATTGATTCAGAACTTGGTGAAGCACTCGAAAAGGTTACGTATGGTCCGCATGTAAGTGCAGCATTTCTAACCAATGAAACGGAACCGCAAGCCTGGGATAATGTTTATTCTTTTGCGACGCCGAAAAGAGCTTTTGATATTATTCTTAATCAAACGAATCTCATACGATCAAGAGAAACAAAAAGACAGCCAGGCAGCAGTATTATGACCTTTTCACCTGGCGAAAGTGGAAGTCGTTTAATTGATAAACCTGAAGAAGAAATTATTGAAATTATATTGAATGATTTAGATGACATCTTTCCTGGTTTTAGCGATCGCGTTGTTGAGGCAAGCGTAAATAAATATCCATTTGGATCAGCTTATATTTTCCCAGGACGGGCAGAGATACAGCCAATTTTAACAAAACCGGATGGCCGTTTATTCTTAGCAGGAGATTATTTAGGATCAACTTATACGGAGACAGCTATTCAGTCAGGGTTCACTGCTGGGCAAGAGATTAATAGCCTTCTGGGTGCGGATACGAATGAATATTTAGCAACAGCTACTCACATACAACCGAGCCTACATGGACTAATGAATCATGATAAAGCATTAATTAATTGAAAGCAGATTATTTGTAATACATGATTTATTTTAGGCGATGAAACCCATGCATTACAATTCAATTTTAATGGCATATGTTTCTTATTATTTGTAATCGCTTACTAAATCGGTTTGCAAATACTTTTAATGTAGTTTATTCAAGTTAGGAAGGGGAGCATATGAAAAATGTATTAAAAATTAGCAGTGCTTTTATTGGAGCAGTTTTAGGTGCTGGATTTGCCTCGGGACAAGAGATTATGCAATATTTTACAAGCTTCGGTCAGATAGGAATCCTCGGTTCGATCGTTGTTGCAGTACTATTTGGTATTACCGGCATGTTATTAGTGAGCATCGGATATCGATTAAAAGCTGTCTCTCATATGGAAGTCATTCGCAAAATAAGTGGACGTTATTTAGGAATGGGGTATGACATCGTTCTTATATTTACCCTTTTCGGAATTGGGGTAGTAATGCTAGCGGGATCTGGTCCTATTTTCAATCAGCAATTTAATATACCGACATATGTAGGCACGATACTAATGTCAGCACTCGTTCTAATAACGATTATGGCGGGAGTAAAGAACGTAATCCAAGTGCTTGCACTTGTAACACCGTTTTTTTTACTCGTCATCATCTTTGTAAATATTTATAGTATGGTAACCAGTGGCAATTCAAATGGAGATATGGAAGCAATTGCAGTACAGCAACATTCTGTGTCAAATCATTGGTTTTCCGCAGCATTTAATTATGTGTCTTTAGTTACACTTACAAACGCAGCCATGCTCTTTATTATGGGTGGAAATGAGACAAATGGTAAAAATGCTGCAATCGGAGGTTTCCTTGGTGGCTTATTTTGTGGACTATTAGTTCTTGTCAGTAATATTGCCATTTATCAAAACATAGATATTGTTGCAACTCTCCAAATGCCTACTTTAGGATTGGCGAGCGAAATATCTCCGCTTTTAGGGATAATATTCTCTATTACTCTATTTGGAATGATTTATGGAACAGCAGTAAGTATGTTTTTCTCTTTCAGTTCCCGCTTTTTTGAACCGAAAACGAAAGGTTTTAACCTATTTAGTGTGCTTAGTGTAATCGTAGCCTGTGGCTTAAGCTTTTATGGGTTTTCTGATTTAGTTTCCATTGTATTTCCTATTATTGGATACTTGGGATACATTTTTATGGTCATCTTAGTAGTTGGAGCATTTCGGCTAAAACCTAAAAAAGCAATCCCAGCAAAAGAAGAATGGAAAATAGCAAAGTAAATACGCATCTATTCTATTAGCTAGAGAGAGCTCCCTATATTGTTAATCATGACGTTTGCCACATGATAAGATATAATGTCCTATATGTACAGCAAGCAAGGCATTATATAAAGTGGATGATTTTAAGGAGGAACATGTAATGGCAGAAAATAATCACTCCTTGTTAAAGAATATGATCAACATGAAGGATAGTTTACCTAAAAGACAAAGACATTTATGTGATTATGTATTAAAAAATTATCAATCTTTAGGTTTAGTTACGATTCAGGAGCTCTCTCGCGAATCCAGTGTCGGTGTTTCAACGGTTATGCGGACCATTCATTCTTTAGGGTATAGTAATTTTAATGATTTTAGGAAAGATATTTATGATGAATCTTTGACTGAAACTACGAATTCACAATGGAAGTTAAGAACATCTCTTGAGGATGTTGTGGAAGGTAAGGAATACGAGCATACATTGGTTAGGATGTATAAAGAGTCTGTAAGTCTGCTAGATAAATCACTAAATGAGGATTTGCTAGAGAGCTTTGATAGGGCAATTGATATGCTGGTTCAAGCTAAATGTATTAATATTTATGGCACAAGACCCTATAAGCCGGTCGCTCTTTATTTTGAACAGCTAATTGGAGAGTTTTATCCAAAGGTAAGGCAGTTAAGTCACGATTCTGAAATCGTTTTCGATAAGGTGCTGCAAATAGAAAAGGACGAGGTTTTATTAGTTTTTGCCTTTGAACCATATACCGAACGAATTATTCGCGCTGCTAAAGTAGCACATGAATTAGATATTCCAATTATTTTAATCACCGATCATATATCTTGTCCAATTATTAAATATGCAACAACGATCCTGAAAATCGAAGTGAGCGAGGATAAATTCTCTATTATCCCGACAATTGCTCTAGTAGAAGCGATGGTAATTGAATTTGGGAAACGTTTTTCTGGTGACTCTATTGAAAAGCTGAATAAATTAGAAAAGATACTGAAAGAAAATTATGTAACGTTTTCTTATTAGAAGACGACCAGACGATTAACGGTACGAAGTAAAATCAGGTCAGTTAAATAAATACTGCCTGACTTTTATTAGGTTGTTTAGAAAATATAAAAACGTACTTATGGAGGGACAATATTGAAGCAGAGAACCATTAACATTCTATTAGTAATTACAATTATCTGCATCTCCTTATCTGCGATATTTGTGAAATTATCAGATGCCCCCTCTACGGTTATGGTCATGTATCGGATGTTTTTGGCGTGTTTATTAATTTCACCTATGGTTTTTAAACACCGTAAAGCATTTCTGGAGATAAAGATGAGAGAATGGGTAGCCATTGTATTTGCTGGTATCTTTTTAGCCGGCCATTTTGGATTATGGTTTGAATCATTAAACCATACGACAGTGGCAAGTTCTACTCTAATTCTGGCATTACAGCCTGCGATTGCCTTAGTCGGGGGGCTCCTCTTCTTTAAAGAAAAGGTAGATATCCGTACTGTGTTTGCGATGGGAGTTGCTTTTATTGGTGTTGCCATTGTTGGAGGGGGAAATTTAGGAGGCGGAAGTGGCGTTTTATTAGGAAATATTCTATCTTTCTTTGCTGTCATTTCTGTTGTTCTATATTTAATGATTGGCCAACGAAATGTTAAATCAATTAATCATTGGATATACAGCTTTTTAGTCTTTTTTATGGCTGGGGTAACTGTTGCTATCTTTAATTTGATCGGCGGGATATCTTTTATTGGTTATAGTACAAATGACTGGGTCGTCTTCATCATGCTCGCCATTTTTCCAACAGGAGCACATATCATCTTCAATATGCTATTAAATTATGTTAATACAACAACTGTTTCCATGAGTACATTAGGGGAACCGATTGGAGCTTCTGTTTTAGCGATTATCCTTTTAAATGAGATGCTCACTCCTGTGGAAATGGTTGGCGGTATCCTTATAATTGTAGGGATATTTTATTTTCTAAGATTGCAGGGAGGATTCAAACAGGTGGTTCTCAAGGAATCGGAAAGCTTGTAATGAATATGGGCATATCTATATGAAATATAGATATAAAAATAATAAAACCAAGGAAGAATAAACACATGATTACTGAATCGGTCGAGGGACTTGCTTCCTTGGCCCTTTTGTATGAAGAAAAAAACAAAGAGAACCAAGCCAGTTCAGCTACCTTCAAGATGACAGTCGGGAATACATTTGATAAATGTATGCTATTTTTCTCTGATAACATCATTATAACAAAGTTATAAAAATAAAAAAGATTAACAAAAAGTGTTTTACACATTTTTAATAGGGTACATATACAGTATTCAATTAATAACCTCTTGGAATAAGAAGGCTAAGGAGGTGGTCGAGAGCGAGGGAAAAAGGGATTTAAACACGCTCGTGACCAAACGGACCGCATCATGCGCAGCTGTATACAGACGTTGATACATCGGGAAAATAGTGCAGGTTATCCGTTATGGGTACCAAGAGATGTGACAAGGTATAGCTTGTCGTATCTGCCTCAGCGAATGCCGAAGTCTATCATTATTTTAGGAGGAGATTATGTTGAAAAAGAAATGGTTAGCTCTAATACCTGCAGTTATGCTTGTAGCAGTGCAACTTCCCTATCAAACCGCAGACGCTGCTTCAGAAAATGAAGCGATTCAACTATCGAAATCAGAAATACCACCAGGATATGAAGCGATATTAAATTGGCCACCTGAAGAGCAGCCAATTGTCAAACAAGGCAGCCAAAGTTTTGAAGCCGAATTTATTCAAGTGATGTTAAATCACTTTGGACTTGAAACAGGAGTTGATGGAGTTTTTGGTCCACATACTAACGAAAAAGTCCGTCAATTACAAGCTGTTAACGGATTAGTCCCGGACGGAATAGTCGGTGTGGATACATGGACTATATTACTTGACGAATATGAAGCAGGGTTGTTTACAGTCGAATCGGCGGTTGCTTATGCAGAGGCTGCTCTTGATAATGATGATCTAGTGTTTAGCAGCAATGGTGTGCTTCATGAGGACTCAGATGGAAGCGTATTTTATTCATTAAAAGCACAAAGTCAGGATTTTATTGATGACGGAGGTACTGGCACGGTCAGATTTTATGATGTTTATCAAAATGGAGATGTTGTGGAATCTGAACCAAGATAGACATCGACTTTATAGATTGAATCATTAAGAGAAAGTCCCCGACCACTGGTATCTAAAAATCAGTAGTATCAAGGCTTTCAACGTTTATGTTGAAAGCCTTTTTAACGCAGTAATAACGATAATGGTAATCTATTCGTTTGTACAAAGCGCCAACAAGCGTTTTAGGTTATCTTCAATAAATTTATTATCGGCACTGTTGATTCAGCGACCTGCAAAATGTCCTCAGATTGACTCGATAGGATTAAAAATAGTATTAGGTATAAACTTACCCCCGTATTCGTTATCTTCCACTATGCAGAAGAGATTCGTGTTCTTTGGCATGATACAGACATGCGCTTTAATGCTTTGGAGCGCCGTATCGAAATCCCCATTATAGTAGAGATTTGAACTAATATCTGCATTTTGTCCTCATAGCCAGGACCTTGTGGGATTCATCCAAAATTCGGACTTGCATGTTTATACACAGATACTATGGCATAAAAATAAGTGGCATTCACCAATCATATTATTTTTCATAGAAGCAGCAAGGGAAATTATCGCTATAGATGTGGAGAACAGCATAGGATTTACGTAAAAAAATAAGGCTCCACATTTACTTATGGGGCCTTTTATCCGTTTTGTTATTCAAAAGTTACACTAACTTCAGCATCTTCTTCATAATCCATGTTATCCCAGCTAAATACGTGAAGTAGCATTTCGAAATCTTCATCAAGTGAAGGGATCTCGCCACCTTCATAATCTTGAATAGTTAGTACTGCATCCGCTAATTTACCACCTGCAACTTCTGTGCTCATGCTAAGTAGCGCTTCATCAACCATTTTTCCATTGATAGACACTTCGCGAGCTTGGAAATCTACTGTGTCATCACGTTTATTTTCTACTTCAAATGTAACTTCGATTTTTTCTTCATCCCAAAATTCGTCATAGATTCTTTCAATACTAATTAAAGTTGCTTTAAAGTTCTCGTTATCTTCAATTTCTTGATTGAATTCATAAAGTTCTTCTTCATTAGCAGCTTCTTCTTCTTTTACTTCTTGCTCTTCACCGGAAGTCTGTTCTGTGTTTTCTTCGGCAGATTGATCAGAAGATGTACCTGGATCGCTATCGCCACAAGCTGCGAGGAATCCAACTAATAAAATAATAATTCCTAAAAATGATGCTTTTTTCATGGTGCTATTCTCCTTTTATGTAATGATATAAATATATCATATATAGTAAATAAAAGGAAGATAAATATGACTTTAGACATGCATGATAAGAACAGGTCATTGTAGCAGTTTCATTCATTTTAACCTAGAAGGAAGTAGGGTAATAAAAAAGAATTCGTTGATATTGTCTATTCTGATAAAAGTCTAGTCTTATATTTGTATATTAAAGCTTGGTTAGATATCCGAATATTTTGCTTTTAAGTAATGGAGAGGATAATATAATTAAGAAGTAAATGAACGTAGTGAGGAAATGAAACTAAAAAAATTTGTATAAAACGCTTTTTAATAATGGAAGGAAAGCCATTCATTGATAAAGAAAGAAATGTAAGTATTTAAAATAAGAAAGGATGTCAAAATGCCTAAAGCAAATGATGAAATAATGTTAAGAGGGCTAAAAGAAAATAATCTAAAAAATATTGATTTAAACATACCAAAAGGAAAAATCATTGTATTTACTGGTCTTTCAGGCTCGGGAAAAAGCTCAATTGTTTTTGATACATTAGCAACAGAAAGTAGAAGACAAATGACGTTAAACTATCCTCACTATCTCAGATATCAAATGCCAAGATACGAAAGACCTCACGCAGATCTTATGCAAAATTTAAGTCCAGTTGTAGTAGTAGAGCAAAGAGCTGTGGGAGGCAATTCTCGCTCAACAGTTGGCACCTATATGGATATACATCCTTTAACTAGACTTTTATTTTCAAGAATAGGAAAACCATCAATAGGTTCTGCTAACGAGTTTTCGAGCCAAAGCTCCTTTGGTAGGTGTCGAAAGTGTAGTGGATTTGGGGAGGTAGTTACGCCAGACCTAAATAAGATAATCGATTTCGATAAGTCACTTCGAAATTATGCAGTGAAATTCAAGCCATTGTCGCCTTCAGGTTGGCAAGGTAACTGGATGATGACCTGCGGATTATTTGATCCAGATAAACCGATAAAGGACTACTCGGAAGAAAAACGTCACCTGCTATTACATGGTCCCCCAGAAGGTGAAAAAGTCAATGCACCGTTTCACACAAAAAACGGACCTCAAAGGCATGATTGGGATGGGATATTGCCTAGATTTACGCGCCTTTATATCAATAGAGACGTCTCCAAGCTAAAAGGAGTATCCCAAGATGACATCTTAGCAGTATCAACACGGGTCTTTTGCCCAACCTGCAAAGGTTCAGGCCTAAACCTAAAGGTATTAGAATGTAGAATAAATGGTTTAAATATAGCAGAATACGATCAATTAGAGCTTACAGAACTACTGGAAGAACTAAAGAACATAAAAGATCCATTGGGGGAATATATAGCATTGCAAGCAATCCCACATATTAAACAACTAGTAGAAATGGGATTAGGATATTTGAGCTTATCAAGGAAAATGGGAACCCTATCCGGAGGAGAAGCTCAAAGAGTAAAAATAGCTCGCCATTTAGGGAGCAGTTTAAACAATATCACGTATATTTTCGACGAACCAAGTGCTGGTCTCCATCCAGAAGAAGTGGATATGTTAATACAGATGCTGAAAAGTCTGAAAGAGCAACATAATACGGTAATTATAATAGAACACGATTTGTCTGTAATAAAAGTAGCGGATGAAATAATAGAGATGGGGCCAGGAGCAGGTGTAGATGGAGGCGAAGTTGTCTATCAAGGAAAATTAACACGACTAAAAAAATCTCCAACTGCAACACATCTAAATCACAAGTTAAAAATAAACAAAAATCCAAGGAATAGCAACGATTATTTTACAATAAATAGAGCAAGTAATCATAACTTAAAAAATATAAGTGTAAATCTCCCTAAAAATGTCTTAGTCTCTATATGTGGCGTATCTGGTTCAGGTAAAAGCTCTTTAATGATGGAGGCATTCCCTGAAATTTATCCAGAAACCATCATGGTCGGGCAAGGAAGTATAGGAATCTCCAGTCGTTCGACACTAGCTACTTATATGGGAATAATGGATGATATTCGTTCCATATTTTCAAAAGAAACAGGACAACCAGCAGGTTTGTTCAGCTTTAACTCTTCAGGTGCATGTCTTGTCTGTAAAGGAAAAGGTGTCATTAAACCAGACGTAGCATTTGCAGATCCTGTGACAATTGCATGTGAAGCATGTGGTGGAACGAGATATTCAGACGAAGCGCTGTCCTATCGATATCAGGAAAAAAATATAGTGGAGATTTTAGAGCTAACGATCGATCAGGCTATGAGCTATTTTAAAATACCAAAGATCATAAAAAGAGTGAATACGCTAAAAGAAGTAGGATTAGGGTATCTAACTTTAGGACAAACGACAAGTTCTCTAAGTGGGGGGGAAACACAACGTCTGAAACTTGCAAGCCACTTACAAAAAGAAGGACAAGTCTATCTGTTAGACGAGCCGTCCTTAGGATTGCACACAAAAGATAATGGAAAGCTCTTAGAGGTATTTCAAAATTTTGTAAATAGAGGTAACTCTGTTATCATAATTGAACACAATTTAGACTTTATTGCGGCAAGTGATTGGGTTATAGAGATGGGTTCAGGGGGAGGAAAACAAGGTGGGGAAATTATATTTGAAGGAACTCCGGAAGAGATGTTGCATGCTGAAACATTGACAGCGAAGTGGTTAAAGGATGGAGTTAGAAATCCTGTTTAATGTCTATTCTTAAATTTAACGTCCTATAGAGCTAACAGAAGTAAAAAAAGAAGCATTCTTTTAGTCATTAATCTGTAAAAGTTTAATGGCTTTTTTGCTGTTGAATTTTTAAATAAATTATGGGAGTAACAGGCATATTCAAAGGGAATGTGTTCTTCAGGAGGGATTTATAATGACAGCAATTACACATATAGGTTTATCCGTTCCGGATATTGAGGCAGCTATCAAGTGGTATGGGGAGGTCTTAGGTTTCAAATTAATTGCTGGGCCATATACCTTTGTCTCGGATTTAGAAAAGGAACCTAATATGACCAATGACTTATTGGGGAAAGACATCAAAACAATGAGGAATGCTCATTTGATTTCGCAGAATCAGGTTGGCCTTGAGCTTTTTGAATTTCAGGAACCAAAAATGGAAGACAAAGGGAAGCAGGATTATCAAGGCTATTTTCATATCTGTTTAATAGCGGATAACATGGAAGAACTTGCGGATAAAATTGCAAATTCAGGTGGGAAAAAGCGGAGTGATATTTGGAATACATGGGAAGGGAAGCCCTATTATTTAGTCTATTGTGAAGATCCATTTGGAAATATAATTGAACTCTACAGCCATAGTACTGAGACTATGTATGCCAATAAGGAATAAACGTTTCAGCATATTAGGAACTTACCTTGGTTAATCAAGTAAATTAGATGATTACACAGAATCTGGCTTATTAGGCCAGATTCAAATAACTTCAATCCATCCCCAAAAAAGTCTTTACTCGTTTTACATAGGCTTCCTTATCATACGAAAAATACAAACCACTAGATAACCGGATTGGATCACCAAAGAAAAATCGTTCATATTGGGTTTCCCGTGTACCAAAGGCACTCATTGTCATTTCCCAAGCTAAGCGGAAAATCTTGACACGTGATTCAGCATCATCGGCTTTCGATTGCAAATATTGATCCAAGTCTTTTCTTAGTGATGATCGAAATGCCTGTTCCGTTGGGATCGACATCAATCCACTGGCTCCTAGTTGCTGGATAATTTCACCGAATCTTGCATAGGCCCGTGGAAATACATTACAAGCTACCTGTAGCGTTTTTTGATTAGGTCTCATGAATCCCCATTCATCCAATTCAGCTTCAACTTCTGCTTTGATAATCAATGCTTTCATAGTTTCCAATGCAACGATAATTTCTGATACCTTTTCCTGAACATGTTGGTAGTCACTAATATTGATAGTATCAATGATTGATTGAGCTACACCTAAGACAAATTCAGTTTTAACGATCTGTCTGGATACAGCCTGATGTAAAGTGAACGGCAAAAATGAACTAGCATCCATGAAAGTATTAGAGACTTGTATGTTATTGTAATAAAACACGCGTTCCCAGGGAACAAGTACATTATCGAAAACTACAATCGTATCCATTTCTTCATAGCGTGAACTTAATGGATAGTTAAATGTGGAATCACCGCCAACAAATGATTCCCGGCAGATAAATTTCAAACCTTTTGTATTACTGGGGATGGAAAATGCAAAACCATTTGCCTTATCTTGGATTCCGCCTGCCGAAAATACAACGATTTCATCTGTTATCCCACCCTGTGTTGCCAATAGCCTAGCCCCTTTAACAAGGATACCTTCATCTGTTTTGTCTATAACTTTTGTGGCAATTGGTTCATCATCTTCATCTTCAAAATAAAATTGTTCACGATTGACTTGTGGGTTTACAAATGTATGTGTCATGGAAATGTCGTTTTCACGGGCATATTCATAAAAGGATAATAAATGCTCGGGGAAACAGTTTTCCTTTCCTTTTAAAAGGTCTATGGATGATGCAAGTGCCATCATCACCGTATTCATATAGTCTGGACTTCTTCCCATCATGCCATTAGTTGACATAGCCCATTGTTGAACCATCTTTCTTCTTTTTACCAGATCCTCTTTCGTCTTTGGCTGCAAATAGGACATCCCAACGTGCTCACTAGTTGATGGAGAAGAATAGGTCATGATAGCTTGTAATGATTTATCATGCTGTAAATCATATAATGCAGCTTGACTCCTCATAACCCCTTTAAATGCTGGGTGCTCAGAGACTTTTCCTTCGATCGGATGGCCATCTACCCATATATCCATTTGCAGACGATCGATTCGATCAATATATTCACTCCCCGTAATGATTGACATATATTCACCCCTTATGATTTTTACAGAGTATAATCAAACGCCTATGCCATTTTATTCGGATTGTATTCGGATGTTACTGTTTTTAAATTCATTCCATGTTCATTTCTGAGGATAAACACTGGCGATATGTAACATCTCTATTTTTTCACAGGTGAATCAATGGAGAAATTCAACTATTTTCGAACAGGCTATTAACAGTATTGGATAAGGTGTTAAAGGTGTTTTCTTCTAAAATGACAATGCAACTGACACCGGGTTTTCTATTATTATATGAAAAAGAACTTTAATATTGAGGCTGAAAAACAGCCTGATTTAGCCATTAATCATTGATATAACAGCAAAAATGACGTACCCAGTTCATACGTCATTTGATCTGTCATTTAATTTATATGCGCCTAAAAACGGACCCTTTGACTTAGCCAGCACCCTTTTTTACGCGAATTTAGCCCACTGTTACTCGTCTTGCTCTCACCACATACACCTGATTTAGAATTAGTGCTCCAATTAGCTGAATAACGGTTTTCGCAATTACCTGCCCTAAAATCGCTGCTGGAACGGCCTCCCAAGGGATAAATCCTGCACCTAGTGGACTTAATCCAACAATAACGAAAACGACTGAATCTAGCAGTCCGCCGACAATCCCACTATAAAATACGCGCCATGCGATTGGCAGTTTTAATCTCGTATAAATCTCTGTATCTGCCGTTTCGGAAATAATAAAAGAAAGGGCAGAGGCTGCAACAATCATTAGTGTATCTCCAAGTAAAAAGGAAACTAGACCAGATAAAATTAGGGCTGTAAGAATGAATAAATAGGTCTTTGATCTTCCGTATTTGTTTTGCACCAAGTCACGAAAGATAAATGTCGCACCGATTAGAAATGTTCCCATTGGAATGATAAAAACACCAATCTCTAAAGGCATCATTGCCGCAGTGATGACATTAGCCGTGACAATTGAAATTAAATAAAAGAATACACGTACCATATTATTTCTCTCCCTTTTTCAGCAAGTATTGCTCTAAACCATTATGACGAAGCTTACAAGCTGGACACGCACCACAGCCGTCAGCCTTGATGCCGTTATAGCAGGTCAAAGTCTTTTCCCGAATTACATCTAATACACCTAACCCATCTGACAATTCCCAGACTTCCTTTTTATCCAACCACATTAACGGAGTATGGATTTCAAACGGTTCATCGATTGCCAGATTTAGCGTTACATTTAATGATTTAATAAAACTATCTCGGCAATCTGGATAGCCACTAAAATCCGTTTGACTAACCCCTGTCACTAGATGTTTTGCACCAACTTGTTTTGCTAACACACCAGCGAAGGATAGAAAAAGTAAATTTCTACCTGGTACGAATGTGTTAGGGAGTTCCGTTTCATCGCCTTCAGCTACGTCAATATCATCCCGCGTTAAGGCATTGGGTGCCAATTGATGCAGCAGCGACATATCTAAAATATGATGTTTTACACCAAGATCTTCTGCAATCTCTTTCGCACATTCAATTTCTAATTTATGGCGTTGACCATAATCAAACGTAACCGTTTCAACATCTTTAAATTGTTCCTTTGCCCAGAATAAACAGGTCGTGCTGTCCTGTCCTCCGCTAAAGACAACAATGGCTTTATCTTTCTTCATGTAAAAACTCCTTCTCCAAAAGAAAAAACAGCACTAAGAAATGCTGTTTTCTTAGTTTTTTATAGAGGGTAGCTAAAACCTCTTTGTATTCATTTTAATGCATATATTCTTCCTGAAATATGTATGACCATATCCTTATACGTTCCCGATTTTAAACAGCAATGGCCAATCAAAATTTGAAGACTAACAATACATGGACACTTTGTTACCACGAATTGTGTAATCCTTTTAAACCTTATGCTTGGCTATTCTCAGACATGAAAAAACCTCCCCGTATTTTTCCAAAACACTACGAGAGGCTATAGCAAACTACGATTCTAACAAAAAAAGCCACATCCAATATGGACATGGCTAATCGTCAATGTATCCATAGTTTTTTATAGAGGGTTTCAGCTATGAACCTCTTCCGATTCCGTGTTTCATTCCTATTTATGATAGCTGAGAATGGGGATGGTGTCAATATGATTGATATTTTCGGGAGATTTTTATGGTTATTAAAAAAGTAGTGATGAAGGATGCTGATTTTGAATCTCCGTAATACCATTTACCCCACCTAAGCAAAAAACAACCCACAATAACCCTACCAATCCCCCCTAAACCCAACTACTTTCGATTATAAAGATGAAAGGGGGAAACGATAGAGCATCGAATGATGACCGTAAAAGAAGTAGCTGCTTTTCTAGGTGTTCATTCCGATACAATTTATGATTTAGTGCGCGATCAGGAAATTCCACATTTTCGAATTAGAAGAAGGATTTTATTTTTGCCGGAAGTGATCGAGAACTGGATTCAGGAACGAGGAAATTAGCAGAGATAGGTGCTAGATAGAAGGCGCCATTTCCGAAATGCACATGGGAAAGGAAGCGGAGCATATGAATGTATGGAAAGAGATGAATGCTTTTCGGGATTGGCTATTATTAAACGAAATGTCCAGCAGCGGAATTGTATTATGGTATAGCTTATTTACCATATGGAATAAGGTTAGCTGTCAGAGTAAATTTAATGTATCCAATTCGACGCTGATGAAATTAACAGGTTTATCTAAACAGGGTCTAATCAATGCGAGGGCTACTCTTATTCAGCACCAATTTATTCATTACGAAAAAGGCAAGAAGGGACGTGCACCGGTTTATCAGTTGAACTCATTGGTCCAATCCGTTGAATCATCAAGATACCAATCGCAGTTCCAATCCAAGACCGAATCCCTTCCCTTACTAGATGATTTGAGAAATAGAAGAAGAGAAGGAAGAAAGATCGCATCCGAAAAACTGCTTGTCGTTTATGAACAAAATTTTGGCGGTCTTCCCCCAATTGTTATGCAATCCTTACATGATTGGTGTGAGGAGCTAGAAGAAGGGATTATTTTGGAAGCAATTGAATTGGCCGTGAAAAAAGGGGCGCGTACGTTTAGCTATGTGGAGAAAATTCTAGAGCAGTGGAAACGTGCCGGATTGAAAAACACAGCGGAGGTCAGAAATTACATAAAAATTAAAAGCAATTGAAAAAATGGATATCACAGAGCGGATAAAGTTATTCAATACGTTATTTGATAATTATTTTGACTCAAGACGCTCAAAAGAGCAAATTATAAGAGAGAAAGAAGAAATGCTTTACGGTAAAGAAGGTGAGTAGGATAGGCAAGCGCGGTGAAGTATGGACCGTAGAGTTAAATGGAAAGGGAAGACCAGTTTTTATTGTTAGAACTGACATTGTCATAGTAGAGATAGATTCAGTTGTTAGTTCACAAAGAAGTAAGCGCAAAACATAGTCACAGGGGCGGTTACTTCTTTTAATTTAAAAGAATGACGATGGTTACAATTAGGATTAAGCTTAAGAATTTCAGTTAAAAATCGCCATCTTGTATGATAGTGGTAAAAATGCAATTCTGGCATTCTGCTGAGACCTATTTTATTACCGAATTTAGCCCAATAGAAATGTTGAAAAAATAATTGTGTATAAACCTTATGGCAGAAGTCACATATTTAAACATAGAAAAAATTGAAGATATATATATAACAATTTCAATCCACAAAATCAGGATTACAATAAAGCTTAAGTTGTTCTGAATCCAGAACTTCAATGCAATTCCTTGATGTTTTGATGACATTCCCCTCGCGCAATTTTTTCAGAGAGCGGGCCACCTCTAACCTTGTTTCCCCAATCATCTCGCCGATTTCCGATTGTGTTAGGTTAATCCCCATTTTATTCAAGTAGTGCGTATATATGTAAACAATGTTGCATGTCTTAACGAAAGCAGAATCATAGCTGAGAGTAAGCGATTCGCGCATGAACAGATTGGAGTGCATAATGACATAATCCAGCATCGCAATGCTCAAATCAGGATTCTCCCTGAGCGCCTGATAGAAATCCTCTGGGCGGAAGCGAATCGTCTCGATATCGGTGATGGCGGTTATAACGAAAAAATCAACATCAATTTGGAATTTGCCATCCAACGGTCTACTTAAGGAGTAGGGGCAAATAGAACCCTCACCATGAAAGCAAATCGTCTTGCTTTCTCCTTCTATGTGATCGACAGATAATTTAAAGATGCCTTTCTCTACATAGTACAAGTATAAGGGTTCGATATTATTAGTGATGACATTGCCTTTCTCCAATAGATGCTCCTCCCCGATATTTAATAGTAAGGTTTTAAAATCTATAAATTGATTTTCGAAAAACAGATTGATCTTCCGCAAACTGTTCAATTCTCCCTTCAAATGTAAATTAATAAGCGATTAAATAAAAATCGAGATACTGATGGTAGATACTATCTTCCTTTTGTTTATCATTTATTATACAACAATATTAAACTTCTAATCTAAAAAAATAGCTATGTATCAAATGATATTGAAAGCGCTTTAAAATATTTTGTAAGATATGATTACAAAGGAGCAGTTATCAATCGCAGCATGTAGGTGAGTGAAAACGGTAAACTTACTGAGAAAAAGTATAGGAGGAACGAATGGAATGGAAGTTATTTCTTTATTATCACTGGTCATTGTAATTGCATTAGGGGTTTTCTTGAAAAAAAATATTGGTATCATCTCACTTGCGATGGCCATCATACTAGGAATGGCTGGTGGGATATCAAGTAATGATGTTGTCGTTGGATTCCCTACGAGTCTATTTCTGAACTTGTTTGGGATGTTCTTCTTTTTTGCAATTGCGCAGAATAATGGCTCTTTAGAACTGCTGTCCAAAAAGCTTTTTGTAAAACTTGGCCGTTATGCTTCCTTATATCCTCTTATGGTCTTTTTAGTAAGCGCACTCATCACTGTTGTCGATCCAGGTGGTTTGACTGCTTATGTGGTATTGCCCGCAATTGTCATGAGTGTTGGTTATCAAATGGGTTACAACCCGATTCTGATAGGCGTGCTGACTATCTATGGAGCGAACACGACGCTTATGACACCAGTTGGCGTGTTTGGAAATACAGCCAACCTGATTGTTGACAGTGCTGGCTTTCCCAGTTACACGACTCAAATATTATTAAACGGGACAATTCTGTTTACCATCGGGAGTATTCTAGTTTATATCGGTTTTCGTGGATGGAGAAGAAGTCATTCTGTTGAAAGTAAGCTTTCTTTGGAAGAAAGTGCAAGTACAATCGAAATTCCAGCATTCAATTTCACGCAAAAACTGACCTTGGCCATGCTTGTATTTATGATACTCGCTATTATGCTACTAGGAGCGCATGCAGGACTTACGGCGCTGGTTTTTGCTGTAATCCTGCTGATTGCTAAGGCAGCTGATGAAAAAGCGGCATTTTTAGGGGTTCCATGGGAAACAATCTTCCTTTGTATAGGGATTGGCCACCTTTTGAGTGTTATAAGTGACCTTGGTGGATTAGCCCTTTTGGCAAATCTTTTGTCTTCTGTTTCTTCAACATGGACACTGGCGCCGTTACTCGGTATCACTTCGTCGATCATGTCATTCTTCTCATTAGCGATTGCGGGACCTATCCCTACCTTAATTCCGACAATCGAGACGTTGAATGCATCGGTTGGCAATATGTTCTTGGACATTGAGTTAATAAGTACAATTATCAACGGTGGCTTCACAGCCGCAATCAGTCCATTGTCGATGGGCGGTGCGATGGTTCTGGCTGCTTATGGAACACTATTCAAACCTAGCGCTGAAGAGAGAACGGAAATATTTAATAAGCTATTCCTTGTAGCTATCGTGATGTCGATTATAGCTGGGATTCTGGCAAATACAGGCATATATGGAATAACTGCTGGTTTGTAGTTCCGCCTACTTACTGCAATGAGGTGACTAGCAGAAATAACTGAGCAAGTCATTAATAAGCCTATTTTAAGGAGGAAAAGAAATGGACAGAAGTATATTAAAAGGAATGTATGATGTGCATGTGCATTGTGGACCATCTACAGCGAAGAGATCGGTGGATGCTGCCGAGATGTTGAAGCTCGCGGAAGAAGCTGGCTATGCAGGTTTTGTTGTTAAGGATCACTATGTTCCGGCACTTCTTGGAACGAAAATGGTTGAAGAACATTTAGGCAATGGGACCTGTAAGGCTTATGGATGTTTGGTTCTGAATAATGCGGTTGGCGGTTTTAATGTGAATGCAGTAGATAAAGCGAGACAATTGGACACAGCAATGGTTTACTTCCCTACTGTCTCCTCTAAGACGCATATCGTCAATCACAAGGACTCGGGATTTGTTGGTGGTGCTGGTGCTTCGGAGGTAGTGGAAGAACCAATCGTTATCGCTGATGAAAATGGGAATTTGAATACGAAAGCTGTGGAAGTAATCGAGTATATGTCCAAGCATGATATGGTACTTGCAACTGGTCACGGAAATGAGATTGAGGTGGATGCGACAGTCAAAAAAGCCTTTGAACTTGGAATGAAACGTGTCCTTGTAACGCATCCACATTATCAGGTGGGAGCAACCATTGAAGATATGAAGAGATGGGCAGAAATGGGTGCCTATATTGAGATCAACGCCTGTGTGTTTAAAGATAGTGGCTCTAAAGTGGAAGCAATAACTGATCTTTCCGTCGCAAAAGAGATGATTGATGCATGTGGCGTGAATCGCATTATTATCGATACGGACTATGGGCAGGCTGTCAATGGCTCTCCAGTAGATGGCATGTTTAATTTTGTCAACGCACTGGAAGAACATTTCGGAATCAGCGAAGAAGAAATCAATATCATGACTAAGAAGAACCCAAAAAAGCTGTTCAATTTTCAATAATAGCATCAAGCAACTAAAATCAGGGAGGAAATAAAGATGACAAAAATCGATTACGGTAATCTGGATAACTTGCCTTGGCAATTTGTGAGAGAAGGCATAACACGGAAAGTATTTGGAATGGGAGCAGAAAACATCAATGTCACAATTAATAAAGTTGAGAATGGCAATGAGAAAAAACCGCATAAGCACGAAAAAAATGAACAGATTGCACTTATCCTGGAAGGTGAATGCGACTATTATGTAGAGGGTAAACTTTATCGCATGACGAAAGGTTCCTGGATTACAGTTCCAGCTGGTGTAGAGCATTATATAGATGTCTACGATAGCCCTGTACCTGTACTTAACATGGATATTTTCTATCCATTAAGAGAAGAGTACAACGAATCTTACGGGAAATTCATTGAGAACTACCGTAAGTAAATAAGAATTATGTGCTGAGCTAATTGACTGATTGTATTACGTAACGGTTCGAAGGGAGGAAAACATAGTGAAAATGCACAATTTAGTCAAAGAGAAGCTGGAGAAAAGCGGGTATGTTTTAGGTGCGTTCGTTGCTTCTGGTTCACCGACCAATGTGGAAATTTTAGGACTCAATGATCTCGATTTTGTCCTTATTGATATGGAGCATGCCCAAACCGATATGGAAACCATGGTGAACATGATACGTGCCGCGGAATTATATGACATGGCACCACTTGCTCGTATTTACGATCCGCATGATGGGCCTATGATGGCCCGAATGCTCGATGTAGGCATACATGGCTTGATGATACCTATGGTGGAAACGAAAGAGCACGCCGAGTATATTATTAAGAATATGAAGCTTGCACCTCTTGGAAAAAGAGGGATAGGTGCAGGACGCGGGCCAAGATGGGGCTGGTATGAAAATTACAATAAAGGTGAAGTAAACGATAATACCTACGTCATCATGCAGTGTGAGACAGTGAAGGGTGTAGAAAATATAGAAGAAATTTGCCAGACACGAGGACTTGACTGTATCTTTATTGGAACAGCCGATTTATCGCAGGATATGGGTGTTTTTGGCGAAAGCAATAACAAGGAGTTAGAATCTGCAATTGACAAAGTATTGGAAGCCTGCAAGAAGTATAACATCGTACCAGGCATCATTGCGGGAACGCAAGAAGTCGCAACGATGCGGATTCAGCAAGGTTTCCAATTCGTTACCATCATGAATGATCTGGGATTCTTCAGAAGCGTGACAAAGAATCGAATCGATGCAGTTAGAAATAGTCTGTGAATCATTGAAGCTGGGACATAACTATTGACGTTGGGATTAATAAATATGCTGTTCTTTCTAATGGCGTAATGTATGAAAATCCTAGGTTTCTTCGTAAAAAGGAAAAGTAATTAGAGAAAGCCCAACGTAAACTTTCTAAAAGGAAAAGAGGCTCTGCTAACTATATTCAAATAAGTACACCAGGTTCGACAATTACAAGAAAAAGTAGTAAATCAGCGTAAAGATTTTTGCATACATTAAGCTACAGCCTAGCGAAAGATTATTCAGTGGTTGCGGTAGAAAATCTAAATATCCGGTCAGAAACAGGAAGTTATCGAAATCTATTCTTGGATGGGGAATGTTTCGAAATATGCTTGCTTATAAATGTAAAAAACAAGGTGTAGCCAAAATTCACTTCTCAAGACTGTTCTTGTTGTGGCAATCGAGTAATGAAGTCTCTTTCCGTTTGCACTCATATATGCAAGAAATGTGGAGGGGTACTTGATCGAGATCATAACGCAAGCGTAAACATTCTACAAAAGGCAAAGGCAGAACTTCTTTATAACTGTAGGGCAAGGTTGTGTCCAAACAGTATAATCTAAGCCTGTGGAGACTGTATAAGACTTGTTAGGGTACTCCAACAAGCAACGGTCATTGAATTAGGAAGCCCCTTCTTCAAATAACCCAAAAGAATGTAAGGAGGGGTCATTCACTATATCTGCACATTAGTTTTACCATTTCATATAGTATTATACCTGTAAAGTAGATGACTTGAGGCAACTGCTACGAATGAAAAGCAGTTCTTTTGGTCAAAGTTCTTTAAAAAGGCTAAAATCGGGTATCTATATATAAAAATAGTCATACAATATAAAAAACGCTTGGTGCTGTAACACCAAGCGGGTTTGTGCAGTAGCACTTTAAGGGGCAGCTCACAAATTAACGAAAAATAACCACACGAATTGCTGGCTGGGCGATATGGGTGGTTATTTTTTTTCGTGAAAAGACAGTACAGTTACAATCAAAGAAGCAAACGAAATACAGATGACCAAGCTTTCAAAAATCGTCATTCTCTCACCCCCTTTCTTCTTGAATCAGAGGGACGAGCCACCACGAAAAGCCGTATGCACTTAAATGTATTAGAATCCTTAAACCTGTTGCTGCAATAAAACCACAGAGATTCAATTACTAAAAAAAACCTGAAGTTTAATCATTCGAAACTTTTGCCTTGTTTTATTTAGTTTAGTTAAACGTATGGTAATGACGACTTGTACTATTCCAAAAAAATAAAAAAAACGAGTTTTTTACTCGTTTTATAGCACCATCCCAAACATATTCCTATTTCAGCCGGCCTTTTTAATATATAAACATTCATGAATAGGTGGACAACCTAATGTTAGCCAAATAGCAAAAAAAGTGTCAGCTCTTAACGTCTTTTCATTATTAAAGATCAAACTGAGGTTTGCCTTTTTAAGTCCAGTCCTTTTACAAATATCAACTTGTTTCATTTTCTTTTCTTTAGCAATTTCCTTAAATCGGTTTTTAATTTCTAAACTCTCCACTTCCCTAGAATTTAGTAAAGGAGACATTGTTTCTACATCCAATAATTTAGAAATTGCTGCACCTTTTATAAAATCCTCAATTTTGGCTTCTGGAGTATCATTTTTTCCACGAAATGAATTATCTAAATTAATCCAGTCAATCATATTCTTGATCTTTTCATACGTTTCATCTTTCATTTCAATCTCTATTCTCATGTATAAAAACCTCTTTTCAAGTGCATGATATTTAAAAACGAAAGGCTTTAAAGGAGTTGTATCTTATGTTTCGTAAAAATAATGATGATTTAAAGGAATATGTTGAAGACATATTAGATAAGGGAAGAAAAGGATAAAATTCAATTAAATATATGAAGGATTTTGTTTAACTATGCTAAACTTTTTGTTCTAAAAGGAACTACACCGAGAACGTATGAAAAACAATATAAGATGTTGTCTGTGGTATCGGGATGGGTGTGAGTGTCTTTTTTAATTGGATGACGACAAACTTTCTGACCACTTTGGCATTCCCTGTAGCACTTGATTACGCTGGATTAGCCATTATACTCATTTGGTTTGTTGTTTAATTAATATGCGCCTCAAAACGGAACCCTATACTTGAATGAGGAATCCATTTAAGTTCAGAATGGGTTCTTTTTTATTGTTTAATTTAGCAATCCTTCTAATCCATTCGTGATTCTCCTCAATCAAATTTTTCGTGATATTTTATAGTGAATTGAAGAAAATAGTGTAAGGAAAGGAGGGATTGCTCTTGTCTGTAAAAAATTGGTTGGCTGGATTATTTGTGATGATAATGGTTATGTCCATTTCAGCCCCGCTACATGCGTTTGCAACAACAGAAAGCGAAACAAAACCTGTGGATACGGTCGAAGGGATGGTGGTCGAGTTACATGATGATTATTTTAATCCAGATGTGATTACGATAGCCAAAGGAGAACCGACAAAGTTGTTATTGAAAAATGAAGGTCAGAAGCAACATACCTTTACGGTGGAAAAGCTTGGTATCGATGTCGAAGTTCAGCCGGGAGAACAGAAAGCCATTATTGTAAAAACGGAAGAGACCGGTACATACGACCTCATATGTCGGTTTCATGAAAAAGAAGGAATGGTTGGAGAAGTAATCATTGAATAAAAAAACAAACTTTCTTTTTGAAAACGAGCAAAGGATAGAGGATAAATCTTTTTAAAATAAACGAAATAGCGATAGTCTAGCGTGAATGCTATTCTATCGCTATTTTTTATGACATGTTTCCACTGTAGATTAGGCTTTAATTCCGTTATTAAAATAGCGACCATAATGAAAGCGGCACGCGTAGCCATACGCATTGTATGCACCTCATGCCAAAAAATGCAACGACACCTATGAAGGAGGCTGTAATAAATTGGACGATAGTCAGTGATATCGCATCTTCTTTTTTTACAAAATGATGTGTGTGAAAAATATAAAAAGCAAACGCTACTGCGCAAGCAATCGATAGTGCATCTCCAATATTGATTGTTATGGACCTAATCTAAATCAGGATATATAGAAAACTTCCTAAGCTCTCTAACAACACGGGAAATAGGAAGGCCCACTACATTGTAGTAATCCCCATTAATTTGCTTCACTAGCAGAGCACCAAGGCTTTGAATACCATATGCACCTGCTTTGTCGTATGGATCCTTTGACGATACGTACCATTCAATTTCGTTAGTGCTCAGTGGCCAAAATTCAACCCGTGTACGTTCCACGAAAACTGTTCTCTCCTTACATGAACGAATCATGACACCAGTAAATACATCGTGTACGTCACCGCTGAGCGCTGAAATCATTTGGTAGGCTTGTTTCTTATTATTAGGTTTTTCGAATATCGTTTGTTTATAAGCAACTACCGTATCCGCAGCTAAAATCACTTCATCATGATTAATAGGAACGTTCTTGGCTTTTAGCATGGCCAGCTGTTTCACTTTTTCGATTGGATCATTGGTGGTAATTTGTGATTCATCTACATTAGGACTCTTGGAAGTAAAGGGAATTCTAACTTGATTTAGCAGTTCTTGCCTTCTTTGAGATGTTGAGGCTAAGATTAGTTTGTTCGTCATGAAAATTCCTCCTGATGGTGATTGTTATAGGTTTATTATAGGAGACTCATGGAGATTGTAAAAGCTATCAAGAAAGGAGGTCAGGAAGGCTTTTTATAAATTCAACCGCGAATTTCCCTATACAACATATTATTCTCTTAGGAATAAGACTGGTTTTACCCGTCTTATTTTTTTGCGCATTCAATAAATCAAGAAGAGTGTCCAAATGTATTTTATGTTTTAATAGACATATACCTAACCTTTTTCAAAAAAATCAATTTACGAAACGTAATATTTATACTAAACTATTGTTAACTAAACTTAAGAGGTGGTTGACAATGAGTGTGAGAAAACTTGTATATGTATCTTTATTTGCAACAGTTATGGGCGTATTAGGGCTAATTCCACCGATTCCATTGGGATTTTCACCAGTTCCGATAACGCTGCAAACATTAGGTGTTATGCTTGCTGGAAGTGTGCTGGGTGCTCGTTTTGGTCCGAAGTATGCTGCATATAGTTTAATTTTGTTTTTATTTTTAGTTGCAACAGGTTTGCCATTATTGTCAGGCGGCAGAGGCGGGCTTGGCGTATTTGTTACCCCATCAGGAGGGTTTCTCATTGGCTGGGTTGCTGGTGCGTTTATTATTGGTTACATATCCTACAAAATGAAAGAAACATCCCTATTTAAATTAATGGTAGCTAATTTTGTTGGCGGTATGCTGGTTATCTATCTGTTTGGGATACCATATCAGGCGTTTGTGATGGAAATCTCGATTGGGCAAGCTGCCATCCTGAATCTGATCTATTTACCGGGTGATTTCACAAAAGTTATGATTGCTTCGTTACTAGCTATAAAATTACAGAAGCGTGTTCCGTTTTTAAAGGAGGTCAAAGTTTAAATTGAAAGTGACAAGTACGTATGATAAGCATAAGGAATTAAACCCGAATAAGCCTGCAATTATTACAGAACAAAACTATCTGACCTACGGGGAATGGTATGAAATCGTACAACAAACCGCAGCTGCTTTTTCAATGGAAGAGGCTATTACAAGAAGGGTTGCTCTTTTTTTACCAAATGATGAAGTGTTTTTACAAGTATTTGCAGGCGCATGTGAGGCTGGCTGGGCTAGTATTATTGGTGACATGAGATGGAAAAAGGCTGAAATCGAAGCACGGTTGAAGCAAACTTCACCCGATTTCATTATAGCTGATAAAAGAATGCGTAACATCCTGTCTGATCTCCCTTACAAGGTTGTTTTTTCGGATGATTTGGCTCAGTGGGCAAATGGCAAAAGTTTTCAAAAGACAGATATAGAAGAAAATGTCCCATTTTATATTGGATTTACTTCCGGCTCAACTGGGATGCCAAAGGCTTTTATACGTTCGCATGAATCATGGGTCGATACATTTACATGCAATCGAGAAGATTTGGGGATGAGTGGGAGTGAACATGTACTGATTCCTGGGTCATTTGTAAATTCAACGTTTCTCTATGGGGCAATAAGTACGCTCTTTGATGGAGGAACGGTTTATTTGCTGAGGAAATTCAATACGGCACATCTAATGAGGACTATAGATGAATATCCTATATCAACGGTTTATGTTGTTCCGACAATGATACAGGCAGTGATAAATGAAGAATTTCAGAGTGATAAGCAGTTGACCTTTATTTCAACGGGGGCTAAGCTGTTACCAAGTGTGAAGAAGACATTTCGAAAACAGTTTCCTAGTGTGACCATCCATGAATTTTATGGTGCGTCAGAGCTTAGCTTTGTTTCGCTTATAAAAGATGATGCGGATAAAAAAAATGATACTTCTGTTGGCAAAGCTTTTCATAACGTAGAGATTTGCATCATGAAGGAAGATGGGGAAAAAGCCGAAGTTGGGGAAGAAGGAATATTGTATGTGAAAAGTAATATGTTTTTTGATGGTTATATCAATAATCCAGTCGAAACCAAAAAGGTACTTCAAGGAGATTGGGCGACCGTTTATGATATTGCCAAAATGGATGAAGCTGGGTACATATACATTCTTGGGCGGAAAAATGACATGATTTTATATGGGGCGTACAACATTTACCCGCAGGAAATAGAAAAAGTGCTAAAAAGCTATCATGGTGTAAAAGAGGCGGCAGTCATTGGAATCAGTGACGCATATTGGGGAGAGAAGGTGGCCGCTTTTATCGAGGGCGATGTTTCGATTCAATCATTAAAAACCTATTGTCTTAAAAACTTAGCGGCATACAAGATCCCTAGAATCTGGAGGGAAATCGACTCCTTTCCGGAAACAGCTGGTGGCAAGATTTCCCGTCAAGAATTGAAAAAGCAATTCGAACAAGGGAGTTATGTATGAAAAAGGCAGTGATTGTAAATGCAAAACGAACGGTAATTGGAAAGGAAAATGGTGTGTTGAAGAACTATTCTCCTGAACAATTAGCATCTTTTGTCATCCGGGATCTTACAAAAGACCTTAACGAACCTGTTGAAGATATCATTTTAGGAAATACGGTTGGTCCTGGCGGAAACCTTGCTAGACTTTCAGCTCTGGAAAGTGGTCAGCCATATACTGTTCCAGGAATAACCATTGATCGGCAATGTGGTTCTGGGCTAGAAGCAATCCGACTTGCTTGTCACCTCATTCAGGGAGGTGCAGGGGATATCTATATTGCAGGTGGGGTGGAAAGTGTAAGCACGTCCCATTTTAAAAGTCGAGCGCGTTTTTCGCCGGAGCATATTGGTGATCCGGATATGGGCATTGCAGCTGAGAATGTTGCTGGGAAATATGGGATTACAAGAGAAATGCAGGATGAATTTGCGACTTTAAGCTATCAGCGATCGCTTGAATCCTTTGATAAAGGATATTTTTCTGATGAGATGGTCCGGATTGCAGGTATTCCTTTAAGAGATGAAGGGTTAAAACCGGATTTGAATTATGAGCGGATGCTAAAGCGCGTGTCCCCTTGTTTTAAGAAAAATGGAACGGTGACAGCTGGTAATTCTTGCGGTGTCAATGATGGGGCGGCAGCTGTTCTGATTATGTCAGAAGATAAAGCAAAGGAATTGAATCTGCAACCAATCCTCAGTTTTGTAGATAGCAGTGTAACTGGAGTCGATCCGAACTATCCAGCATCAAGTCCGGTTCAAGCCGTTTCAAAGCTCCTATCTAAAACTAATTTATCCATAGAAGACATCGACCTAATTGAACTAAATGAAGCTTTTGCGGTAAAGGTTGCTTTATTTGCCCAAGCGTTTTCTATTTCGTATGACCGTATAAATCCAGAAGGCGGTGCGATTGCGTTAGGGCATCCATATGGTGCATCGGGAGCGATTCTTGTGACAAGATTGTTTTATGAGGCCCAGAGACTTGTGCCCAATTACTGTGTTTCAGCAATTGGAATCGGTGGTGGTCTTGGTATAGCGGTGCTATGGGAGAGAATAACATGAAGTCAAAAAGGGTTGTCGTGACAATCACAGAAAAAATGGTGGAAAACTATGAAGCGATTTTTGGTAAACAAAATCAATTGCCGCCGACCTTTCCGATGCTATTTTATAAGTATATCGAGGTGCCATGGGAATACGAGGCAGAGCCAATTCATCGAAAGCAAAAATGTGTTTGTTATTCTCAACTTATGATCGGCGAGAGCTACGAATGTGAAGTTTTGCTTGATCGAAAAGTAAGAAGAGGGGTGAATACATTTTATACACAAACCCTTGTCGGTTTCGATTTGGGTGGAAAGGAGAACTTTCGATGTGTGTCCGAACTAGTTGTAAGGTCGTCTTAACAGAAGAAAAAGTAAAACAATATACGCTATTATCAGGTGATCAAAATCGCATTCATCAAGATGAAAAAATTGCAAAGCAATACAAGTATAAACGGCCGATTGCCCATGGAATGCTAATCATGGGTATTGGTGCTGAGCTTTGTTCTACACGTTGTGAAAGCAATGTGATGATTTCCAACTATGAAATGCATTTTCTGCAGCCAGTATATGTGAATGACGAGCTGAAACTGATTGTGGAGAGGAAAAACGATTTACAATGGCTTGAAATCAGGGGAACAGTCGATGGTGTACAAGTGGTAAGAGGGAGAGTCAGGTTTCGAAGAGTAGATAAGGATGAGAAGAATACATAATTGTTTCAGGTAGCTCTAAAATAGTTATAGTTTGCTATAATAATAGCAGAACATATAAATACAAAGGGGGGCTTTTGATGCTGCAAAAACTATCCGCAGACAAACATAAACAGCCATACAAAGGCTATTTCACAGTAACTCGCGTGCAGCCTGGTGATATTATTGATCAGCAGTTTCATGATACTGCATTTGGACCTTTAAGTGTTATTGATCATGCTGTGATGAAAAAAGGACTAACAATCAAAATGCATGAGCATGTTAACGATGAAATACTAAGCTATGTTTATAAGGGGACATCAAATCATAAGGATTCTGCAGGATTAGAAGCACCAATATTTCCTGGGAAAATTATGATGATGAATGCTGGTTCTAGCTTTTGGCATGAGGAGAAGGTAGACCAGGAAGACGTAGAAATGCTGCAAATCTTCGTGCGGCCAAGAGTGGCAGACCTGGAACCAAGAATACAATTTCATGATAAAGAGGTAGCTAATCGAGAATGGTATGTGATGGTAGGTCCAGAGGATAGTCAGGCACCGTTGCATGTTAGAAATAATGTTTACATTCTTGACGCTCACCCAAAAAAGGGAGATGTCTTAGATATTCCTGTTTATCCAGGGCTCGTGCCTTTTTTTTATGTGCTAGATGGAGAAATTGAAATTGGAGATCTTCAGTTAAAAAAGAAGGAAGCCATAACGGACTTAGAAAACTTGCTTCCAGCAATTACAGCAATAGAGGACACGTCTGTTGTCTTATTTTTTGTCGATATGGATGCAGTGATGTCTATGTCTGGGACGATTAGTGGGAATGCAAGTAATCGTTAAAGAAACGACGTTTACTAAAATCAATGAAAGGATCGGAACAATGTTACAAAAAATGAAATCATATAGTCAGCTTTTTATCGCAAAGAAATCGTTGAAGACGCTGTTAAAAACGAATCGTTACGAGTCCGAAGAAGTAATGAAAAATTACTATAGAGCATTGGTAGAGAATAATCAACTGAATGAGGACTTAACAAAAGGCTCCGTCGAAGGCAAGAATAAACTTTCCAAACAATTGATTGATTCTTTTGTTGAGCTTCGAGAACATCTGCATGATGAAGATTTCTATACCCAAGTAGCAAAGCAATGGGTGAAAAAGTAAATAGGGGTTCGTTTTTTTTACGAACTGATACTATAGCCGAAAAACAAGTAGAGAAATTAATAATTTTTTAAAAGAGTACAGGGGGAGGTTAAAATTAATTATCCATTTCGTTTAACATTTTATTTAGTTGGGGTTATTGTATTCAGTGCAGGTATTACATTAACCATTAATATGCAGCATCTAGGGATACATCCATGGGATGTGCTCAGTGTTGCTTTTTATGAAAAATTAGGTCTGTCGATTGGTTCATGGAATATCATCATATCTGCGATTTTGATCACGATAACGTTTGTAATAGGCAGGGAATATATTAAGCTTGGTACGTTTATGAATGCCATTCTAGTAGGAGTTTTCGTCGATCTGTACCGTTGGCTGGATATTTTGCCAAATGCAACACAGTCATGGACCGATATCTTATTCATCATTTTAGGCATTGTTATCATGGGATTTGGTGGTGGAATGTATAATGCAGCAGGTTTGGGAGCGGGTCCAAGGGATGGATTTATGCTGTCAATTGCCGATAAGCTGGCAGCGCCAATTGGCAGAGTGCGGATTATCACTGAATGTAGTGTACTTGTTATTGGACTTTTAATCGGCGGTCCAGTCTTTATCTTTACATTTATCTTTACGTTTATTCAAAGTCCAATCTTCCAGTTTACATATTTGAGACTGGGTAGGGTTGTACTGCAACGGGATTACAAGCAGCCAGATAGAGCAACTGATGCAAATTAATAAAAGCACTTCATTTCTCCTAATATAACTGGGCAACTATGGGTATAGCTATCCATATAGGAGGTATGTGATGCGTATTATTGAAAGATTGAAACAGGGAAATACATCATCGGGTATTGCTGCACTTGGAAACACGTTTTTAGCTGCCATTAAAGGTGTAGCTGCTGCATTCAGTGGCAGTGGTACGATGTTTGCCTCAGCCATGCATTCCTTAGCAGATGCGGTTAATCAAGGCTTTGTTTATTTTGGTAGTGTTCTTGCCGAATTGCCACCCTCGAAGCGTTTTCCAGCAGGGTTTGGCCGTGTTATTAATATCTTTTGCATGATTGCTGTAGTTGTTGTAACGATAATGGCATATGAAACAATTAAAGAAGGCTGGCATTTATTACAGCATCCAACAGAATCAACGCACTTTTGGCTTAATATAATCATTTTATTGATTGCGTTTTTGATTGATGGATTTATCTTGTATAAAGCAATGAAAGAAATCAGGATGGAAACCGGAGCCGATAAAGCTGTCTCCATCATTCCTTATGCGTTTAAAAACGTAAATAAGGCTTCTCCTGCAACAAGGCTTGTGTTTTATGAAGATTTGGTTGCTACGGCTGGTGCGGTACTAGCGATTATTGGGATTGTACTGGCGCAATTTTTCGGTATCCTTGCCGCAGATGGAATAGCTTCTATGATTATCGGGGTTTTAATGCTCTATGTCGCCTTTCGGGTTGGCTATGATAATATGGTTGGGTTAATCGGTGTAGCTGCTCCAGCTGAGATTCAGGATAAAATATACAACTTATTATTAAAGGATGAAGATGTCGTTGATATTCAACGGATACGGATGATTCAAGAAGGTCGGTTGTACCATGTGGAAGGTACGATTGAGCTAAGAAAAGGACTAACATTAGATGAAGCGGATGATATTAAATATCGTTTAAAAGATGTTTTATTAAGGGAGTCTGAAGTTGCCGATGTTTTGTTGGGGATAGTAGAAACAGATGATATACAGAATTGGAAACCAGAAGATAAAAAATAGACATGTGCTGCATGTTTATTTTTTTTGTATTTTAAATGGAATACCATTATGGAGTAGAACAGTAGTTAGAAAAACCAATTTTAAGTAAAGAAAAATTCAACTTTTTAGGAGCAACCTCGTCTATATTTATTTTTTGTGCGCTGGTAATATATGTTGGTCATGCTAAAATAAATAGGAGCGTTGATAGGAGGGGGAAAAATGACAAATATTGTTTATTATACGGACAAGCTAACAGAAGAATTATACGCTATTTTAGATGATTTATTATTTTTTGCGACAGATCAGTATCAAGAATTTATTTACAATCAAATCGAAGCGATGATTGGGCAGCTCGATATCCTTGAAGAATATCGGGATGGATTGTTTCAATCTTTTATTTGGATGGCTATCTTCTGTATTCGTGATACAGACGGCTTAACAATATACCAACATTACTTACGGAAGAATCGGCAACGATGGGAAAATAAAAGCGTGAAGTTACGTGAAGTATTATATAGTTGGCTTAAAATGAATCCTAGTTTTTATCATGTAACAAAAGCAGGGAGTAGAAGTGGGAGGGTATTTATTTTTCAAGATGTAATTTGTAATCAATCAAGTGTCGTTTATTATCCTAATTTGAAATCTCCGGTTCCGAAGAACGGTGATCTGATTAGCGGGTTGCTTATCCCTTTTGGGAATGATTTTTATATAACTATTAGTAGGCTACTACAAGTGAAAGCAGGTGCTAGAAAGGAGACAGAGAGATATGTACGGAATTTTTCTGTACAATCTAGCAAATGGAAATTAGAACTGCAGGATTATATGACATTAATGAAGCAGACATACAAGATGCCTGTAGAATAATACTCTCCTTAATTGAAAACAGGTTTTATGATAATACGACGCTAGGAGAGAAAAACCAAAGAAATAATGATTTCTCTGGCCTGTTTTTAAATAGAAGACTCCACCGTTTCTCCTAACGATTTTCTCTCAATATCGTAATCATCAATAATATTCTCCATGTACCACCAAGTTAAAAACATAGCAATGAGTGTTACAAGTACAATGATAAGTATAACTACTTTCCCTTTCATATAGGACACCTCTTTCGCCTAAAGATAGGTTACCAAATTCGTTTATACCTGTAAATATATAATTCTTAACGTGAATAAATGAATAGTATATGCGCTTTATTGCTATTTTGATAACTAGCATAAATTATGGTATGATAATCTTTTGGAAAATATTAAATGGAGTCGTTCAAAAGCTTCATATACAGATTAGGAAGAGGTAAGGGATTGAAGATCGAACAATTAAAACAAGATTGGTTTGGGAATGTTAAGGGAGATATCCTATCTGGAATTGTCGTTGCTTTGGCACTTATTCCAGAGGCAATTGCATTCTCTATTATAGCGGGTGTAGATCCAATGGTTGGTCTATACGCTTCTTTTTGTATTGCAGTTGTTATCGCATTTGTCGGCGGAAGACCAGGAATGATATCTGCTGCAACGGGTGCGATGGCATTATTGATGGTAAACCTTGTTGCAGAATATGGGCTGCAGTACCTGTTAGCAGCAACGATTTTAACAGGAATTATTCAATTCATCTTTGGGGTATGCAAGTTAGCAAAAGCAATGAAGTTTGTCCCACATTCAGTCATGATTGGGTTTGTCAATGCATTGGCTATACTAATATTCGTTGCTCAAATTCAACATTTTATTGGTGAAACGTGGATTATGTACGTACTCGTTGGATTGACTTTAGCAATTATTTACCTTTTCCCGCGTTTTACGAAGGCAATACCGTCTACATTAGTTGCAATTATAGTTGTTACTGCTATTGTAATTCTCGGTAATATTGATATACGAACGGTTGGGGATATGGGCGCTTTAACTCAGCAGTTACCAGTCTTTTTTATTCCGTCTGTTCCATTTACGTTAGAAACATTGATGATTATCTTCCCGTATTCTTTTGCTTTAGCAATTGTTGGGTTATTGGAATCACTTTTAACAGCGAATATTGTAGATGATATGACAGATACGGAAAGTGACAAGAACAGGGAGAGCCGCGGACAGGGAATCGCCAATATCATAACAGGCTTCTTTGGCGGGATGGCTGGCTGTGCAATGATTGGACAATCTGGGATTAATGTAAAATCAGGTGGAAGAGGTCGATTATCCACGTTTATAGCGGGTGCATTTTTGATGTTTCTTATTGTAGTCCTAGGCGACTTCGTTGTACAAATACCGATGGCAGCTCTAGCAGGTGTTATGGTGATGGTCTCCATTAGTACGTTCGATTGGTCTTCGGTACGTAATATTTTAAAAGTACCACGAACCGATGCGTTTGTAATGGTTGCGACGGTTGCTATTGTTCTTGTGACGAACAATTTAGCATTAGGAGTTTTTGCAGGTGTGATGTTAAGTGCCATCTTTTTTGCGGCGAAAATTTCTAAAGTAACGGTTACAGATAGCCTTGTTGAAGCTAGGAATACGAGGATTTACGAAATAGTAGGACAGCTGTTCTTCGCATCTGTAAGTGACCTGCCGAAGCGGTTTAACTATGAAGATGCTGTAGAGCATGTTGAAATTGATTTGACTGATGCACATCTATGGGATGATTCAGCAATAGCTGCATTGGATAAAATTGAATCGAAGTTTAAAGATGCTAACATTCGTGTTACGTATACGGGGTTAAATACGGAAAGTAAGCAACTGAAAAATAAAATCCAAGGTATTCCTTCCGAACATTAATTTTGTTGTGCTATGATGGTAGAAAACGATAAACGGGGTGGTGCGTTTGTTTAAACGAATTTTACTTGCAGTTGATGGCTCAGAGCATTCCATTCGTGCTGTAAAATATGCGATCGAACTTGTTAAAAAGTTTGATGGCGTCATTGAAGCCGTTTATGTTGTAGATGAGAATACCGCCAAGAAGGATGTACTGTACGCTACAAATAAGTTTGAGATCGAAGCAAAACGGAAGGAAAAAATAAAACCGATTCGGGAATTATTGGATCAATCGGATGTTGTTTTCGGAACGCACGTCCTTCATGGAGAACCTGGGCCACGTATTGTTGAGTTTGCAGAGGAAAGAGAAGTTGATTGTGTCGTGATTGGGAGTCGTGGATTAAATCAAGTACAGTCCTTTCTTCTGGGAAGTGTCAGCCATAAGGTTGCAAAGCGTGCAGCATGCCCAGTCTTAATTGTTAAATGATCCTATAGAACAGAAAAACTGCCCAATTGATAGGCAGTTTTTCTATGGAAAAAATTCTTCAATTTCTACTACTTAAAAAATAGGATGGAAAAAATGCCATCCTATTGAACAGCCCCAGCTACAGCATAGTCTTCTAAATCAATTTCAAGTTTCTCACCTAATGCTAGATTTGCTAATTGCATACCGATGTATGGTCCCATTGTTAATCCAGTAGAACCTAGTCCATTCGCAAGAAGTAATCCTTTGAAATTAGGTAGCTCGCCGATTACAGGAAGAAATCCCGGGGTAACTGGTCTAAAACCGATTCTTGTTTCTAATACGGTGCTATTTCGTAATCCTGGTGCTACTTCAATCGCTTTATTTAAAATTTCTTGCATGCCACCAGCTGTATTTCGGTAATCAAATCCTGTGTCATCTTCGTATGTTGTACCAACGACAATTCGTCTATCATCAAATGCTAGCATATACTGATTATTCGGTGGCATGACAACAGGCCATGTAGATGTATCCATGTCAGGAACTGCTAGATGCATAATTTGTGCACGCTGTGGGGTGACTTGAAATGTCACGCCAAGTGGCTGGATCAGCTCATTCATCCATGCTCCTGTTGCTGCAATTACACAATCTCCATCAATGGTTTTTCCATCTACAGAAATTCCAGTAATTTGAACGTCTTCTGTCATTAGGCTTGCATTTCCCGTAATAAATTCAGCACCATGTTTTTTCGCAGCTTGAAGCAGCGCATCCCGTAGTTTACGCCCATCAACTCTAGCGGCACCACTAACATGTACGGAGCTATATTCTTCAGAAAGAATTGGGAACATGGACTTCGTCTGTGTCGAATCAAGTAAGGTGATTTCACCAATTTCTGGGGCGGTTTCCCGGCGCTTGATTGCACGGTCACGCATTGCGAGAAGCTTTTTTTCATCGGTGTGGAGACTAATCACACCTACTTGTGCGTATCCAACATCCTTTTCACCGTCGTCTAGCAATTCATTGATTAACTCATGGTACATCCGTGCCCCATTTTTGGCTAAGTTGTACCATGCTTTATTTCGACGCTGGGAAAGCCATGGACATACAATTCCCGCGGCTGCATCTGTTGCTTGTCCCTGATCGTTTCGATCGATGATAACAACTTTGGCACCCTTTTTAGCGAGATGGTAGGCTGTACTAGCTCCTAATATTCCAGCTCCAATTATAATGCATTTCTTACTCATATTACCCGACTTTCAGAACTTGGTGCATTGCTTTGATTTTTCCAATATGCTCTGCTTCATGAAAAGCAAGCATGATTAACAAATCTCCATGTGTTTCGATGCTACCAAACGGTACCTTAAACTTAACGTTCGATTTCCAAAAAAGATCATCAAATTCATTTACGCGATTTTGCTGATTTTCCAGTGCTTCGATTAGTACATCTAATGTCGGAGCCTCAGAAGTCCAATCACTAGGTTTTGTACCTGAACTAAATAGCTCTGCAAAATCCTTAGGAATATGTGTTGACTTAGCAGGATATCTAAATAGAAATTTTTCTGTTACTACAAGTGCATGTCCAATGTGCCAACGGATGGTATTATTGAAGTATTCCGATTGGCGATCAACAGTATCTTCGTCTAATTCTTTAATAAATGTCAGTAAGGAAGTTCTTGTTAAATTGAATTGTTTTCGTGACATATTTATCCCTCCAATAGTATTGATTATAATGGAAATAGCACTACTTTAACAATTATATCGAATTATATAGAGGAAATTGTAGATTTCTCAAGAATAATAAAGGAGTAGGAAGTTTAGATAAACAGTTTAACGAAGTATGATTATTTCAATTCCATTCAGAAGGGCTGAAGGGTATCTATATAGAAATCGTACATGTGTTGAATAAAGATAGGATACAATGAAGATATTGCTCAAGCTCTCGAACGTGGAATAATAAACTGTTTTCATTAATTGGAACAAGGGGGTGTCGCTTTGGTGAAAGAGAAAAAAATTAAATTGGGATGGTTCGGCTGGACGATGATTGGAGTTGTTTTGATTACGGTGATTGCATCTAGTTTATTCTTTTTTAATGTATTCCAACTAGATATGAAGTCCCTATTCCGCGATGATGAATTGGTCGGATCGGTTGATCAGAATGATATTTCGGAAGAAGCAATGGGAGAAATTAATCGGGTGCGTGCTACTATTGGGGGTGAAAATGCGGAATTGGGTCGGTTTATTCGGGCGATGCATGAATTTTATAATAAAACAACTGGATATGGTGGGATAAATAATCTGGATTGGGACGAGCAAAGAGAGCAAGCAGAAACAGTTATCGATAGGATTGAAGGGATTGATACAGAAATAACAGATGAATCGTTGCTTGCGGATTTAAAACAAATTGTTGACTTAGCAAACCGTATATCGGATGAGCAAGATAGCGAGCTTATACGAAGTTTGCATCGTTATTTTCATGATTTAGATATTGCGTTGAATAATTACACAACCTTTGATCGAATTTGGAATGTAACGGAAACATTAAAAGGCATAGAATAAGTCAAAAAATAACACATAGCGACAAAAAATATGGTACTCTAGTACAAGAGAAAATTCACATCAAAGGAGTTATAAAGTATGACTAAACCATTCATTTTTGGACATAAGAATCCAGATACAGATACAATCTGTTCGGCTTTAGCTTTTGCGGATTTGAAAAATAAAATAGGTGAAGAAGCAACACCAGTAAGACTTGGGGTTGTTAATAAAGAAACGCAATTTGCGCTAGATTATTTTGGGGTAGAAGCGCCTGAACAAATTGAAAAAGTAGAAGATGGTGCGAAGGTTATCTTGGTCGATCATAATGAATTCCAACAAAGCGCAGAAAACATTGAAAATGCACATATTATAGAGGTTGTTGATCATCATCGTGTTTCTAACTTTGAAACGAGAGAAGCTTTATATTTTCGTGTAGAGCCAGTTGGTTGTACGGCTACGATTTTAAATAAAATGTATAAAGAGAAAGGCATTCCTGTTACGAAGGAAATTGCTGGGCTACTTTTATCAGCGATTATATCTGACTCTTTATTGTTAAAATCTCCGACATGTACTGCGGAAGATGTAGATGCAGCACATGAGCTTGCAGAAATTGCTGAAGTGAACATTGAAACCTATGGTTTGAAAATGCTTCAAGCTGGAGCGGATTTAAGTGATAAATCTGCACGTGACTTAATTACGATGGATGCAAAAGAATTTTCAATGGGTGAAGCAAAAGTCGAGATTGCTCAAGTAAATGCGGTTGATACAAGTGATATTTATAAGAGTCAGGCAGAAATTGAAGCGGAAATGGAGAAAGTAGTGAAAGAGAAAGAACTTGATTTGTTCCTATTCGTTGCAACGGATATTCTAAACAATGATTCCGAAGTGCTTGCAATTGGAAGCGGGAAAGATAAAGTAGCATCTGGATTTGCTGTGACATTTGATGGCAACAACAGAGCTCTGTTAAAAGGAGTCGTATCACGTAAAAAACAAATTGTAACAACCTTAACGGATGAATTCTTAAAATAAGCAACAAAAATGGATCTCTACCTAGTACTGGGTAGAGATCCATTTTTGTTAGGGTATATAAATAAAAAAGCTTTCCCAATTAAGGGAAAGCTTTTTTGATTTCACTTACTTACGCTTTGTTAACGTTAGTAGCTTGTGGTCCACGGTTACCTTCTTCGATATCGAAAGTTACTGTTTGACCTTCTTCTAAAGTTTTGAAACCTTCGCCTTGAATTGCTGAGAAATGTACGAATACATCGTCTCCACCTTCAACTTCGATGAAACCGAAGCCTTTATCTGCGTTAAACCATTTTACTGAACCTGTGTTCATAAAAAAAACCTCCATGTGCATTTTGCACGTTTATTACTATTTTTGTTCAAGATACAACTCAAGACGAAATCACTAAAGAGATACTACTGTCTATCCTGTATTTCTCACGAACAACAATAAGTATTTATATTATAGCATAGATGTCTAAAAAATATCCACTTTTTTTAAAAAAAGTTTCAAATAGAATTTTTTTGCTGTTTAAAGAGCTGTTATAGCAACGTTTGCAGTGAATTTCCAATTTAAGATAGCGCATAATATCACTCTTAAAATAGAAACTAAAATGAAGCCGAAAGGAGTGAAACGAGATGTCAAAAAATCCAAAAGGTCCGAAGCAACAAGAGAAGGTGAATTTACCAAAAAGTCCAGTACAGCCATATGGTGAGCCATTGAGTGGCTCCAAAAAGGATAAAAATACGAATCATTCCAGACAAAATCATAATCCACATCATGGTTTATAATCGTTTTTCGTATTTAAGGAGCATAATCAGTTACGATTATTGCTCTTTTCTATTTTACCCCCTAATATTATAATTGTGTTACGAATTATTATTTAGTGTAATACTTTTTAAAGGAGAAATTAATGATGTGGAAAGAGTTTAGGGAATTTGCTTTTCAAGGGAATATCTTTGACCTAGCTGTTGCAGTGGTAATTGGTTCAGCTTTTGGTGCAATTGTAACATCCTTTGTTGAAAATATTATTACGCCTCTCGTAGGGATTTTAGCAGGGGGTATTGATTTTACTGGATTAAGTATAACGGTTGGAAATGCGGAAGTATTATATGGCAATTTTATTCAATCCTTTGTTGACTTTTTGATTATTGCATTTGCAATCTTTATGGCAATCCGTGTCTTGTCTAAATTCAAAAAGAAAGAGGAAAAGGCAGTTGAAGAGGAAGTTGATAAACAAGAACAGCTGCTAACCGAAATCAGAGATCTATTAAAAGAACAACATGTAAAATAAAAACCTGCAGATTATGCTTCTGCAGGTTTTTTGTCTTTTTGGTAAGTATTATACATTTTCTTAGCAATCAATTGCTGAACAATCATGAAGATTCCACCGACAGCCCAGTATAATGGCAATGCTGCTGGAGCATTTAACGAAATTACCCCGATCATGATTGGTGAGAGGAGCCCCATGAATGTCATCTGCTTTTTCATTTTTGGTTCCATTCCAATTAAGGAAACTTTGAATTGGAAAAAGTATATGATCACAGCTAGCATCGTTAGGATAATATCCGACTGTCCTAGATTAAACCAAAGAAAAGAATGGGAAGCAATTTCAGGTGTTCGGAGAATCGCATAGTAAAACCCAATTAATATGGGAAACTGTATGAGCATTGGTAAACATCCACCAAGTGAAGCTAATGGATTTACCTGATGTTTTCCATAAAGCTGCATTAATTCCGACTGCATTTTCTTCTGTTCTTCTACATCCTGCTTGTTGCGGTACTTCCCTTGTATTGCATCCATTTCTGGTTTTAATACGTTCATTTTTTCCTTCATTGCAGCATTATTCTTAATTTGCTTTAGCATGATAGGCATCAAGGCCAATCGAATAAATAGTGTCAATAGGATAATGGATAGTCCATAGTTATCATTGAAAAAACCGGCTAAGCCCTTTATTAATACTGAAAACGTATAGACGAAATAATGATCAAACCAGCCAGTCGAATTAGCACTTATCGGCTCGGTTGCGCCTTGACAGCCTGCAAGTAATACGATCGATAAAAGTCCAAGTATGATAAAGCTATATTTCTTAAGTTTGATGAATACAGAAGTTGATTCCATTTTTGCCCTCCTCGATTTTTATAACGATAAAAACCTAGAGAAAAGCTGTCTTCTTCATTATCATCTGGTATTTCGATCCGTTTTGTTTTATTAGTTATCCAACTACGTATATCAAGTACTGTTGCAGTTAATTCAGGCACGGAAAGCAATTGAAATTGCAATGCATGTGACCTTCGAATATACATATCTGTTTGATAGGTGTTTGGATGATTGTAAATTCGAATGGGAATGATTGAAAGCAATAAACCGATATAAAAATAAATTGGCGAGAACTCATTCAATAATTCGGATAAGAGCTCGATGAACATCTGTATTCACCTCCGTTCTAAAATGTACTATTATCAAGTACGATTCAAAAGCAGTTTAGGTTTCATTTTTTTATAAATTTAATTCCGTTTTGATATAAGCCTGGAATTAAATTGAAATGATGGTTGAGCGTTAACCCGCTCCGAAGACCCCGCAGAGTGGTTTTCTCGAGGAGGCTGAGGCCGTGCCCGCGGAAAGCATCCGTCCGCAGCGATCCCGGACGGCGGCAGTTGCTCCTGCCACAGCAATTAGTTAGGAATTTATATAAATTGATTGTTTATAAAGGTTATGAGAGCCCGAACAAGGAATGATTTACTTTAAACGGTTACTCATAAAGGTGATAAGAGCTCGAACAAAGAGAGAGTCACAGCAAGTGTTTGGCTCATTGGGGTAACGAGTGCCCGAAACACTAACTCAGTAAATGAAGTAATCACATTCAAACGAATCACTGCACTGCGTTACATGTGAATATCAGTCTGTAGACGTAGTTGATTTACAACTTCGGGTAGTAGCTGTGGGATTAATTTCTAATTAGAATGAAAATAGATTAAAGAGAGGATGAAATAAATGGAACCAATTATTGAAGTTCAGAATCTTAAGAAATCCTATAAAAAACGAAGGTCAAAGGAGTATGTACACGCAGTTAGTGATGTCTCCTTTAAGGTAAATCGTGGTGAAATTCTTGGCTTGCTTGGACCGAATGGAGCTGGGAAAACAACAACAATTAAAATGATCTGTGGATTGCTCATACCGGATTCAGGTACGATTCGAATTAAAGGAATCGATAATAAGGAGAAACGGCTAAAGGCGTTACGTCATATCAGTTCAGTGCTGGAAGGGAATCGAAACCTTTACTGGCGTCTAACAGTTAAGGAGAACCTGGAATATTTCGCAGGTAATCGCGGAATGTCACGGAAGGATGTAAGCGAACAGATTGAGGATCTTTTAACAAAATTCAATCTAAAGGATAAGGAAAATGAGCTCGTTAATCGGCTTTCCAGAGGGATGCAACAAAAGTTAGCGATTGCTGTTGCGATGCTAGCTGAAAGCGAGGTTATCTTGCTTGATGAACCAACCCTTGGCTTAGATGTCGAGACGGGTTATGAAGTTCGGGAAATTTTAAAGGCGATTGTTCGGGATTACAATCGAACGATTATTATTAGCTCACATGATATGGATGTTATTCAGGATATTTGTGAGCGCACCGTTATTATAAATCAAGGAAAGGTTTTAACAGATGATCGAGTAGAGAACCTATTAAAATTATTTGAAGTTCGTGCCTATACTATTACACTTGGAGACCCATTGAGCAGTCAGCAACAGCAATTACTTCTGCAGAAATTTCCACAACATGACTATCAACAAGATGCCTATCAATCCAGTTTAAATATTGAATTAGCAAAAAGTGAAGGAATCTATGATCTATTCGATGTGCTTCAATTAAATAATACGTCAGTAGAAGCGATTGATCGAAAGACGATTAACTTCGAACAAATATTTATGAAAATTGTAAAGGGGGAAAAGCAAGATGCGATGGTTCAATCTTCTTAAAGCAAATACGAAAAAGGAATATATCGAATTAAAACGCTATTTGCCAAATACAATTGCCATGCTGCTCACCTTTTATATTATTTTTATAGGAATGTTCGCAGGGATTCAATTAATTGGGGACCCAAGTACACAAGATAGCAATATTCAGTATGCTATTGTAAATTATATTTTCTGGTTTTTATCCTTTATGATTATTAATAGTATCGGCTATGAGATTATTAATGAAGCGATGAAAGGAACGTTAGAGCAACTTTCTATGTCACCGATGGGAATGTGGAGAATTATGACAACCCGGTTAATTTCCACAACATTAATTAATCTCGTTATCGTGATTGTATTATTATACTTGTCAATGGCAACGGCAGGACAGTGGTTGAATATCGATGTTGTAACGATTGCTCCAATCTTATTGCTAACTTTGATTAGTATGTTTGGTGTGGGATTTATTATTGCAGGAATATCAATCATTCTAAAACAAGTTCAAGCTTTTTTACAGATCCTGCAATTTATTTTAATGGCGTTAACGTTTATTCCCTTATCGTTATCGCCGATGCTTGCTTTTTTACCTTTTGTAAAAGGGATTGACCTAGTACGTGAAGTGATGATTCATGGGGCTACATTTAGCCAGCTTCAAGTCGGGGATTTTATGATATTAGGATTCAATGCACTAATTTATTTCGTGATAGGACTTGGAGTGTTCCTGTATTGTGAACGTGTTGCTATGACAAAAGGATTAATGGCACATTATTAGAGAGCTTTTTATTTTTTTAGGGAGACAACGCCTAGGGATTAGGACTCTAAAGAATAAGTTTTTTAAAGCAGGGAACGCTTTTTCCAGAAACGTTGTAATGGATGCCGAGATTTCAAAGAAATTTTGCAGGAAATAGGTACATGTCTCATACATTCCCTAAGCAATTAACATAGGTTAGAAGTGAACCAATAATAGAAAGGGGATTATTTAATGAGACATCGTCATGGACGTCATTGTGGTTGTCATTCATGTAAGACAATTGTACATCCGACTAAGTATAACTGTGTTGATACTTTCTCAGAAAGTACAGTTAACCATGTGCATCCTTCCCATACGACTGTAACAAACCATCATTTAGTTAAAAATAACCACGTATTTCCACACTCAACATCTTACCAAAACACAACAAATAGTGTTGATGTGTATGGAGGTTCCTTCCAAACTCCTGGCGGTCCGGGACAAGTAGCAGGAGCTATGTCACCAGGGTTCGGTCCAGGAGGTCAAGTAGCAGGAGCTATGTCTCCAGGATTCGGTCCAGGAGGTCAAGTAGCGGGAGCTCAGTCACCGGGGTACGGTCATGGTCCAGGAGGTCCGTCACACGGGTGTGGACATCACTGGAAAAAACCTTCAAAATGGTGTTAACTAAAGAAAAGAGCTGGCACAATATAGAGTTGCCAGCTTTTCTCTTTTGAATGATAGGAAGGCATACCCCGTTCCTATAAATTGGAATGAAAACATTCGCTTAGGAAGTTTCGTGAATGTCAAGTTTTCGAATGAGGTGTTTCTACATATGAAAGTTTTAACTGTATCTGGCTATAAACCAATGGAATTGAATATTTTTAAAGAAAATGACCCACGTATAACGTTTATTAAAGCAGCTATTGAAAAAAGACTAATTGGTTTTATTGAAGAAGGATTGGAATGGGTATTAATTTCCGGGCAAATGGGTGTTGAGTTATGGACTGCTGATTTAGTACTCGATTTGAAAGAGACGTATGATATTAATATTGGCGTCTTTCCACCTTTTGAAAATCAGGACAACCGCTGGCCTGATCATATAAAAGAAAAATACCAAGAATTAATTATGATTGCAGATTTTTATAAACCTCTGTATCAAGGTGATTATAAAGGTCCTTATCAGTTCAAGGCCAAAAATATGTGGTTTGTAGACAAGAGTGATGGCTGTCTCTTGTTAATGGATGAGGAATTTCCAGGAAGCAATCGATTCTTCTATGAATCGGCAAAAAAAGCAGATAAGGATTATCCGATATTCACGATTACACCAGCGGACTTGGATGATGCTGTAGAGGAAATCAGAATGTCGGACCCTGATTATTGGGAATAAGCGTTTGCTGTTCATCTAACCTTTAAACATTTCACTTTCCTGTGCATATTATCTATGGAAGACAAAGATGATGAGAGGTGGAATGAGGATGTATTATTCGTATGTACCTCCTTACAGACAACCTGCTTCGAGACAACAAGACCGTATGCTAACAGTGACGGGGAATGGCAGGGTGTCAATTGAACCGGATATAGCTAGTATTCAGCTTGCTGTTATGACGGAGGATGAATCGTTAAGCAGTGCGCAACAGGAAAATGCGCAAATCATGAATCAAGTTATTCAATCGTTGGTGGATTTAGGTGTACCAAGGGAAAACATCCGTACAACATCCTATCAAATTTTCCCGAGATATGATTTTGTAGATGGCCAGCAAATATTACGCGGATATGAGGTTACGAATCAGATTTCAGTTCGTATTACCCCGATTTCCGAGGTTGGAACAGTTATTGATACTGCTGTGCAGAATGGTGTTAATCGAGTATCAAGTATTCAGTTTTCGGTTGCTAATTCTCAAGACTATTATCAACAAGCGCTTGTCCGAGCACTTGAGAATGCACAAGCAAAAGCCCAAACGATTGCAGAAAGCTTGCAAGTAGACCTTGATCTTACACCAGTCAAAATTACGGAAGAGTTTTCGGAAACCCCTGCTGCGTTCAAAACAATGGCGGTTTCTGCAGAAAGCTTTTCTACCCCAATTGAACCTGGACAAATTGGTATCCATGCTGTTGTAGAAGTTCAATTTCAATACTAAGTAAACCAAGGGACCGAAAATGTACGTCCCTTGGTTTACTGCTACCATAGATAGTCTAGAATGTCTTCATGAAATAGGTTTGTATCAATGTTCATTCCATGATCAAATCCACGTGCATCATTTACGTGATTGTAAATGACAAGTATTTGGATGTCTTTGTCATGGAGAAATTTACTTCATTATATCTATTGTTATTCTTTGAGAAGGAATAGCCGCGACCTAGAGGGAGGCATTAATCGTTTGTTATATAGTCAATTCTGGTGGTAAATCATAGGAAGCATTATAATAATAGAATAGCGATGTGCGGGGGTGTTTTTAGTGGACTTTGTGTTGAATTTGGTTGTTTATGCAGTACCATTTTTAATCTTGTATTTTGTTATTGCTGCAGCTGTTAAAAGAGGAATTGACAGATCAGAAGTAGGGAAAATGTTAGTGGAAAAACATTTGGAAAAAAATAATAAAAAATAAATAAAATCGTTGGTAGATAAAAGTATTGCAAATCAGTTGCAATGCTTTTTTAGATGCAAAAAATTGTTAATGCCTACTCCTTTTTAAATTAATTGATGATATAATGTTAGAAACTATTCGAATTCAGTAACAATTATAAAAGGATGAGTTTTATGGACTATTTAATTCGGAAAATGAAAAAGCGAGATATGAAGCAAGTTCAAGACATTGCGAAAACGAGCTGGAATGCCACATATGAAGGAATTATTCCGTTAGAAATTCAAGAACGTTTTCTGAAGGCTGTTTATAGTAAGCAAAATTTAAAATGGCGCTTAAAAAACACAACTTTTTTTGTTGCTGAAGTAAATCAAGGAATAGTAGGCTTTGCTAATTTTTTTCGAGTTCCTGAAAGCGGGCGAGTAGAGCTAGGTGCGATTTATATATATCCCGAGTACCAAGGAGCAGGAATTGGAACAGCATTTTTAAAGGTCGGAATGGAGAAACTTGGTATAAGAGAACTTCATTTGAACGTGGAGAAAAATAATCAAATCGGAATGACCTTTTACCGTGCCAAAGGATTCGAATCTGTAGCCGAATACGATGATTATTTGGATGGTCACACCTTGAAGACTGTTCGGATGGTGTTACGTGTAGGTGAGAAGGGAATATAAGATATTCCTATATGCAGATGTATGCGTATACCATTTTGCGAAAATAAGGAAATTACGATAGAAGAATACACTAAATTAAAGGGGAGAGAGAATAAATGATTATAAGGAAAGCAACGATTGTTGATGCAGAAGATATTGCTAAAGTACATGTTGATAGTTGGAGGACAGCTTATAAAGGAATCTTACCTGAGGAATTTTTAAATCGTTTATCCTATGAGCAACGAACAATGCTTTGGGAACGTAACACATTGGAGCAGAATGTATACGTTGCAGAAAATGCGGAAGGGAGCATTGTTGGCTTTTCTGTTGGTGAGAAGGAAAGAACGGAGATGTATGATGGGTATGAAGGAGAGCTAAATGCGATTTATATTTTAAAAGCGTATCAGCGGCAAGGGATTGGTAAACTACTTATTCAGCCTGTTGTAGAAGAACTTCTAGAAAAAGGAATAACCAGCATGATTGTTAAGGTTATCGAAGAAAATCCATCAAGGGTTTTTTATGAAGCATTAGGTGCGCGTATAGTCGATTGTTTAGAAATTAAAATAGCTGGTGCATTCATGCATGAAATTGTTTATGGATGGAATGATTTGGAACTATTACAGAAAGTTGCTGAACGAGAGTACGAAAAGTGATAGTTAAAGCATGGGAGGAAATGGGATGAACATAGGATCGTGGGTTGCGATTGGTGTTGCAGTTGCGGTTGCGTTAGGTTTGTTCGGTAAGCAGAAAAAGAAGAAGTAAGAGCGTTGCTCCTCTCTTAGAAAGGAAGGGAGGAGCTGGTTGAGACATTAGGGGGAAAATAAAATGATCCTACATACGGAAAAATCAGGGGATGGAGAAACAATTATTTTCCTGCATACAGGGCTACAAACTGGGAGAACAGAGCTTACGGAACAAGATGCTTATTTCCGTGAAAAATATCAAGTAATATTACCGGATTTACGTGGTCATGGGAAATCTGTATCGGAAGCGTACTCGAATTATTTCAAGGAGTCTGCGAATGATCTGTTGGAGACAGCGGATCATTTAGGAATTGCATCTGCTCATGTTGCGGGCTGTTCACTGGGAGCGCTCGTTGCTTTAGTGTTTGCAAAAATATATCCCAAAAGAGTGAAGAGCTTAATCTTATCCGGAATTATTCCTGAGAAACCTTTAGATTGGGAAGCGATGGAAAAAGAGGATGCGGAGCAAGAAGCAAAAATACTTGCTGTTCAAGCGAATGTGGATTATTTTGACAAAATCCATCATGGAGATTGGAGGAAGTTACTTCAATCAACTCGAGAAGCAGATTGGTATCCATTTGATGAAACGGGAGATTTATCGGAGCTTTCTATGCCAGTGTTATTTATAGTTGGTGAAGCAAATCAACATGAAACTGTCGGAGCGATCAAATATCCGAATTCAAATGAAAATATTCATGTGGCAGAAAGGTTTCAACTAAAACGGCTGTATTAACTACTAGAAATGATAATCAATCGGCACATGTATTGTATCGCAAGCTTGGCTTTATAGTGATAGATGATTCATTCATGCCTGTAAATAGTCATCCTACATGGTTTATTTTCGGGAAAGCATTAGCTGATGAAGTCGTAAGCGGTATAGAGATTTAATGTAATTTTCAAGATGAAGGAGAATGAATTGTGTTTAAATATACCATTTGCTTCATTAGACGGGGCGATGAACTATTAATGCTAAATCGAGAAAAGTCTATCTGGATGGGCAGGTGGAACGGTGTAGGAGGAAAGGTTGAACCCGGAGAAACGCCAACGGAATGCATTTTGCGTGAGGTGAAAGAGGAAACGGGAATTTCCTTGTCATCGGTTCAGTATAAAGGGACGGTTACATGGGGAGATGAAAGCCAATACTCAGGTGGCATGTATGCATATGTTGCAGAGCTTCCTCCTGATTATGTTTATCAAACACCAGTCAAAACAGAAGAAGGAATATTGGATTGGAAAAAAATTGATTGGATTGTGCATCCCGATAATAGTGGTATAGCCAATCTGAACTATTATTTATTACAAATGTTAAATGAAAAAACCACACATGAATATCGGTTTATTTATCAAGGGGATGACGTCGTAGCGTGTAACGTTTTTCCGCTTGAAGAATATGTGCCAATAAGTTAAGTAGACGGAGGATTGTATGTTAACAAAAGAACAATTACATGATATTAAAGGGCTTCAGCTTCTTTGTGAAGCGAATGATCAAATAACGTTAAAATTGAATTGGGACATGCTGCAAAGTAGAGAGGCACAAGAGCAGAATGACTATTTTCTCTATGAGAATAAAGAGCTAATCGCATTTCTAGGATTGTATGAATTTGGGAGTAAGGCAGAGATATGTGGAATGGTTAAGCCGGATTATCGTAGAAAGGGTATATTTTCAAGTTTACTGGATGAAGCACTTGCAGTATGTAAAGCTCGGAAGTATAGAGAGGTTTTATTAAATGCACCTGCAGCATCTGCTACAGCAAAAGCGTTTTTAAAAACGATTCCATGTGAACATTCATCAACAGAATACCAGATGAAATGGTCGTTTATGGAACTTCCTGAAGAAAAGGATATTAGAATTAGGTCCTCTAAATCTGACAATGATTTAAAGGCGGAAATACAATTAGATATAAACTGCTTTGATTTTTTAGAGGATGAAGCAGTGGATTATAATAAAAAAATAAGAAAAGATGGGAAACAGCAATTTTTTATCATTGAACATGGAGAAAAGACGGTTGGTAAAATACGTGTTTCGCATGAGAAATCAGAAGCATGGATCTATGGCTTTGCTGTTTTTCCTGAATTTCAAGGAAAAGGAATTGGAAGAAGAGCTTTAAGACAGGTTATCTGGAAAGAACATAGAAATGGTTACGATGTGTTTCTGGATGTAGAAGCGAAAAATTCCAATGCGCTGAAATTATATGAATCCTGTGGCTTTCAAACATTTCAAGCGCAGGATTATTATACGTATACAGATTCTAAAGGTTAGAATAGTAGTTTATAGTTACAAAAAATGCTCCTTCCAGTTAAAGACCGGAAGGGGCATTGGTTATGATCCATGTTTAAATTCCTGCTTGATATTCTTTTCCATCACGGAGTCTCTCGAATGTTTCTTTTGCTTTGTCGAGGATATTGTCTTTATTGATAAGCAAATCATAGGCGGAAAGTGCCATCGTACTTGCAGCTAAGTGCATTCCTTTATAGCCGATTTGCGTTCCAAATGAAGCAGTTGCCTGCCAAGAATGCAGCGCTGTTCCTACTGGTGCGCAAGTCGTAGTGACCATTCCAGTTGGTACAATCCAGCTGACATCACCGACATCAGTTGATCCAGGCAGCGACTCTCCTGCTTGATAAGCATTAAAATGAATCGAAGCTGGAAGCAATTCCTCGACAGGTTTTCCAGCGGTTGGTAAAGATGCTGCAAGGCTCTCTATAAATGCATGCTCCTCTTGGACGTATGTAAGTGGAGTGCTTTCGAGCATGTTCTGATACATTAATTCGTTCAGTGGGTCATTTGGCAATGTATCATAAGCAAAAGCAAGGATTTCGGAATCAACTTCCGTTTCATTCATCAGGGCAGCACCTTTTGCAATGTTTTTTACTCTGTGTAAGATTCCTTCTACTTCTTCTTTGGAACTAGCTCTAAGAAAATACCAAACCGTTGCCGTCTCAGGTACAATATTGGGAGCTTGCCCCCCATCCGTAATGGTATAATGCATACGTGTACCGTCAGGAACATGTTCGCGTAGATAGTTAACGCCAATGTTCATTAATTCCACACTGTCCAGTGCACTTCTGCCAGCCTCAGGTGAAGCAGCAGCATGTGCGGGTTTTCCCTTAAAGTGAAACTTGATAGAAACCATCGACTGCATGCTTTTATGCATAACCGCATTGTTTGTCATAGGGTGCCAGGTTAATGCACAATCCAAATCATCAAAAACACCAGCTTTAGCCATATGTGTTTTACCAGATAGAACCTCTTCTGCTGGGCAGCCATAATAACGGATGGTGCCAGTAAGGTTATCTTTTTCCATTCGTTCTTTCAGCGCAATCACCGCTTCAACTCCTGCAGTTCCTAGTAAATTGTGACCACAACCATGTCCGGGGCCATTTGCAATAACTTCCTCTTTCTCTGGAGTTGCCTTTTGGGATAGGCCGGGAAGAGCATCAAATTCTCCAAGAATACCAATGATAGGCTTACCTTGTCCGTATTCAGCTACAAATGCTGTATCGATTCCATTAATCGATTGTGTAATGGAAAATCCTTCAGCTTGTAGGGCATTTCGTTGCAGTTCACTTGCATATTTCTCTTCATAGGCTGTTTGTGGATGGTCCCATATATCTTGAGCCATGTCTGTATAAGTTTGTTTATGCTTCTCGATCCATTCCGTAATAGCTGCTTTACTCATTTTTATTTCCTCCTATTGTTGTGTCTGTTTTTTTTCTTTATATTTCTCTAATTGTAGACAAATGAAGACTGTAAGGACGATGCATGATAGGCTCTTTAAGTAAATAGGCAGTGCGGTTAGATTTATTGTAAGCCCAATGATTAAGGCAATAACACCATAGATCGGTTTCTTTATAGCGAATTGTGCCAACACTGCACCGAATATTGCTGGTAAAATTAGCGGGAATATCCCTTCCAGATGTTCAGGGATGTTGGAAATGACGAAAGACCCGGCTAAAATAATGGGAATGAGTATCACCTTATTCACAAGTGATGCGGCACCAATTCCGAGCGTGGCTGTGAGCTCTCCTTTTTTTGTCCCTGGTTCTGCGCCAACAGCATGCTGAGCAGCAGCGGCAGAGGGAAGGCACATATTTCCAATATTACCCGTTAAGAAACTAATATAGGTTCCAGACACACCTAGAATAGGAAAATACATAACTGGTTCTAACACCCAAACGACAGCGATAACACCTGCGTAAGCTGCAAGTGCGTTTAAAATAACTGTCCACCCTGGATGGTAACCAAGACCGAATGAAAGATAAAGCGGGAGAAACAGTGTTAGCGCAATAACGGCCCATATGGTCAGCCGTCCCCAAAAATGTGCTTTGATATGATATGCGTCCATTGTCAGCGTGCTGGTATTCGTAGGTTGTTTGGTGTTTTCAGTATCGATATTACTTACTTGTTCAGCGTTCATGGAATAGCCTCCTTATATGTTTAGATGAAAAAGTAGCCGAAGCATAAGCTAATTAGAATGGAAAGTCCAAGTGACCATTCACGCAACCAACTAACCTGGAACCTTTCCGAGAGTTTCGTTGCGGTAATCATCGTAGTAGCGGCGACAACGGCTACTACGACAGGAGCCAATCCTCGTATTAATTCTGCACTGACAAGATTACCGAAAGCAGCAACAATCGCAGCAGTTGCGACAACACCCATTATTTGCTTGCCTTTTTTTCCTTTGTTGATTTTCTTTTCCATATTATCGAGTGATTTGGTGAACAGGGCAGTAAATAAGAGCCAGCCCATCCCTCCAAGACATAAGGTCCAGACGATAGCTGTAATTACCATTTCATTGTAGCCTTCACCACCGAGACTAGCTCCAGATGCTTCAGCAGCAAAGCTAGCTCCAACAGACTCGATTGGTGCAGAACCGATAACACCAATCCGAAGTAAGGTAAGTGGATTACCGAGAAAAGCAATTAACGAGATAGCTACGATAACAATTGCGATAGATGGTCCAATCGCTGCAATCGCTCCGGTCTTTAAAGCGCTACGAACTTCTTTTTTACTCATTCCTACATCAATACTTGCCTTTGATGCAAGCTGAATGAATTTAACACTTTGAAAAATAACGATTCCAATGACTAGGGAAGCGATAACCCACATCACACTACTATTTGCAATTTCCATTGATTGTTGCATTTGCTTCTCCCCTTCCTTAAAAATAATATTTTTTCAGATAATTATATAGACTTTTCAAATAATTATTTCTAGTATACACTGAGTAAGAATAGCGAACAATGTGTATTTATACAAATTTATCTATAGATTTATAGAAGATTCTACATTGCGGAGGAGGGGAACGATGAATCTAGAAAAATATATTGCCCAGTATATGGAAGAGGAATTTGGTGAAAGCGGTTATCAAATTTGGAGTTATGATGCGACAGTGGGAAATGCCCGGTTGCTAGAAGATCGAGGAAGGAAAAAAGGTGACAATGTTCCAGAATGTAACCCAAGTATAGGATACTATTACATAAAGAAAGATGACGCTCATACGGATCTTCATTTTTACTATTTGAAAAAACATGGGATTGTGCTACGCATTTTTAAACAGATCGAAACAGTGAGGGAATGCGTGATGGAGCATCTTTTTTACTGTTTGCATTCTTTCGTGCTTGAAGAAAGGCTAAGCACGAAAGTCGAAGAGCAAAAAGTAATCATGGAGAGTATGCATTCTATTTCTTCCAGTCTTGATCTGGATCATGTATTAAAAACCATTATCCGTCATGCACTCAATGTAATTCCGGCAGCAGATGCGGGTTACTTGATGATTTATAACCCCCAAAAACAAAAACTAATACCGAAAGCGCCGGTTGGTTTTAATGATGCGATTTATCAATTTCAGACGAGGATTGGTGAATCGATTACAGGGAAAGTTTTTGAGGATGGTAAAAGTAGAATTTACAACTCTTATGAAGAAATAATTGCAGCAATGCATGCACATCATGTATTACCGGAAATCTTCCAACAAATTCATCTGTCATCTGATGGTGTAGAAGGAGCAATCTGTGTTCCAGTTTCGATTGATGCTAACCGCATTGGAGTGATGATTATCCACCAATGCAAGTTGAGGAAGCGACTTGATCAAGAAGATATGATGTTACTGGAAGGGTTTGCTACGCAGGCTGCGATTGCGATTCAAAATGCCCAATACTATACCGAAACAAAAGAACAACTGCAGCAAATTACCAATTTAAGTGCACAATTGAAAGAGAGAAATGCGCAATTACAAAAAAGACAAGAAGTTCATGATACGCTCACGATGCTTTCCCTCAAAAACAAAGGAATTCATTTATTGGTTGATGGTATGCAAAACATGATGGATCGGAAAGTGATTTTTTTTAATGGGTTGGAAAATGACTTTTATTCGTCAAATGAAAATGAAGCGGCGTTTTTTAGTGTCTTTGAAATTAGGACGTTGTTTTCAGAGCGACGCATGGATTTTTACGCGTTTACTGAAAAAGAAGCGTGCTTTTATTTTTATCCGATATATAATGGAGAGATTTTTATAGGCTGTCTAATTATTCCGCTTGATAAGCCAATTTCTGAATTTGACCGGATTACGCTTGAACAAGGAAGTACGGTTCTAGCATTAGAATTGGTCAACCGTCAGACTGCAACGAAAATTTATCACCGAAGAGTTTATGAACAGTTCCGTAAGTTACTCGCCTGTGAAGATAGAAATCTTTTGATTCAGTATGGAAAGGAAATGAATCTAGATATAAATGGCTATTGGATGGTTGCAGTATTGGAAATACCAAAAGAGAGAGTAGATCTTCAATATCTAGATATTCATGTGCATCAGTTAGCTTCTCGGATTAACAGCGAGATAGGGGATAGAGAAAAACTTGTATACGGTTTTTATAATAAAATAAGTTTACTTGTATCTCTGTCTAATGTGGAGGAAGTCAACGAAATAAAAACAAAGCTAGAAACGGTCCGTATTCATCAGCATGATAAGGGATCTGCAATCTTCCGCGGAGGATTAAGTAGTGTATACAAAGGGCTTGCTTTTATTAGTAAATGCTTTGATGAAGCAAATAAAACAATTTCTTATCTAGCGAGTCGCAGTAGTCTGGAAGTGATTCGGTATGAGGAAATTGGATTAGATCGTCTATTCCTTAATCAGCCTTCTGGTGATATTGAGCAATTTATACAGGAAACTTTATCACCGCTTACAAAAGAGAACAGTCGGTATAAGGAATTAGAGAAGACATTATTTACGTATGTGGAGGCGAATCGCTCACCTGGAAAAACAGCAAAATTGCTCCATATCCATATAAATACATTGTATCAGCGACTCCAAACTATTGAAGAATTGCTCTGTATAGATTTGAATGATAGTAAAGATATACTTAAAATCCAACTCGCATGTCATTTGAAACAGTCACAAATGGCTTTGTAAAACGGATAATTAGTAGACGTATGTTACAGGGGAATTTGAAAATATTGTGTATATAATTATATAGAAGAATCTTATTTGGCTATGATTATAAGATGTTAAATGGAGGAGACATGCATGCAATTCCCACTATTAGAAACAGAGCGATTAAATTTAGTTGAAGTCGATCAGCGATATACAGATAGCTTTTTTCAAATTATGTCCAACCCTACTGTGACGAAATACTATGGAATGGATAGCTTGGAAAATCAACAACAGGCAAAAAACATTATTCATTCATTTAAAAGAACGTATGAAAGTAACCGAGGAATTCGTTGGGGAATTGTTTTAAAAGAATCGGGCGAATTGATTGGAACACTTGGGTTAAATAATTTAAATAAACATAGCAAACGAGCTGAAATAGGATATGAACTAAACCCGGCTTTCTGGGGAAGGGGAATGACATCAGAAGCTGTACGTGAGGTATTAAAGTATTCCTTTGAAGAACTTGATTTATTTCGTATGGGAGCAGTAACTTTTCCGGAAAATATAGCCTCGATAAACTTGCTGAAGAAACATGGATTTATTAAAGAGGGACGGCTAAGAGGTTACCTATATCAAGGGCAACAATCGCATGATGCCATTCTGTTTTCTTTGTTAAAAACAGAATGGCAACGGTAGAAGAAAGAGAGGAATTGTGGTGGAGGATACTCAGAGATTGCAGCCAATTGCAGCTGGTTGGCTTATTAAGCTCTTTGTACATAATTTAGTATAAGAAAAATGGAGTTGAAATTTTTTTCTTTTAGTTTAAAGAAGAAAGCAGCCTTTTACTTGGTTGAAGTTGACGGTGCCGTAATGAAAAAGCTATGATGGAATTTAAATAGCTGTGACGAAAGAAGTGTTTGAACAGAAGATGACATAGGAGTTGGGTTGATGAGCGATTCAGAAGCAATTACAAAAAGAATAGCAGTAGCTAGCAAAAGAACTCCTGCTGATGTTGTTCTTAAAAATGCTGAGATTTTAAATGTCTTTACAGGAGAAATAATGGATGGAGATATAGCGGTTGTTGATGGCTATATTGCTGGAATCGGATCGTATGATGGAAAGGAAGAGATAGATGCTACGGGGAAAACGGTCGTACCGGGATTTATTGATGGGCATGTTCATATCGAAAGTACGATGCTAACCCCACGGGAATTTTCAAAGCTTTCTCTTTTGCACGGTGTAACTACTGTTATTACGGATCCACATGAAATTGCCAATGTAGCCGGATCTGAAGGGATTCAGTTTCTTTTGGATGACGCTGAAGAACTGCCGATGGATATTTTCATCAATTTGCCATCCAGTGTGCCAGCAACTTCGTTTGAAAACAATGGTGCTACCTTAGACGCGGAAGCATTACAACCTTTCTTGGCTCATCCGAAAGTTCTCGGGCTTGCTGAAGTCATGGATTTTTCTTCTGTGGCAAGTGGAGAAAAACAGATAGTCGATAAAATTGCGATGGTTCAAGCAAATGGTGGCGTTATTGACGGTCATGCCGCCGGATTAGAAAGAGAAGATTTAAATATCTATATGGCAGCAGGAATTCGTACGGACCATGAAAGTGTAAGCAGTGAAGAAGGAAAAGCTCGTCTTGATTTGGGGATGTACCTTATGGTAAGAGAAGGTACGGTTGCCAAGGACTTAGATGCACTACTGCCAGTAATTACTGCACAAAATTCAAGAAGGTGTATGTTTGTAACAGACGATATTTTATTAGATGATTTCATGGAACAAGGAAGTATTAACCATATTGTTCGACTAGCAATAGAGAAGGGGCTAGACCCAGCAATTGCGATTCAAATGGCAACCTTAAATGCTGCTGAATGCTTTGGTTTACGCCATCTTGGAGCAGTTGCACCAGGATATCAGGCTGATTTTCTGCTATTAGATGACTTACAATCGGTCTCCATTCATCAAGTATATAAGCGAGGCAGGTGTGTTGTCGATAAGGGAGAAATGAATAAAGCATTATTTCCGAAGTTACAATCCATTCAAAGCCGGATTGCTTCGCTTCCGACATTTCATACAAAAAAGCTAACTGAAAATGATTTAGAACTTTCGCTAAAATCAACTGTTTGTCATATTATCGAAATTATACCGAACAGTATTGTGACGAAGCATGTAAAAGAAAGCGTACAGGTGGAAAATGGGTTGTTTGTTCCTTCAACAGAAACAGATCACCTGAAGATGGCTGTAATCGAAAGGCATAAGGGAACCGGAAATGTGGGAGTTGGAATAGTGAAAGGCTTTCGATTGAAAAGAGGAGCGATTGCTACTTCAGTGGCTCATGATTCGCATAACATCGTTGTTGTCGGAGTGTCTGATCAGGAGATGCTTCGAGCAGTCGATGAAATTTTAAAAACAAATGGTGGATTAGTAGTTGTAGATGGGGAAGAAGTGTTAGCTACTTTACCTTTACCTGTTGGGGGATTGATGTCGAACACTACGTATAAGGATACTTACAAAACGCTACAAAAAATGAATGCTGCAACAAGCAAGTTAGGTGCAAGTGAATCCTTTAATTTGTTTTTAACCCTATCCTTCTTAACATTACCAGTAATACCGGAACTAAAGCTTACGGACCAGGGATTATTCCATTTCTCTTCCTTTTCATTAATAGATACAGAAGTTTAATGCATAAAAAATCCCTTGAAATGGTCAATCAACTTTCAAGGGATTTATCTGTTGTATCGGTTTGTTATTTTGCGATTACGGAATTTGTTGCCTTTTTCTTTTCATCTCTTTTTTCAATGGTACCGTCTGATTTAACGCGACGAATAAAGAATGCTAGAACCAGAGCTGCTCCCCCAATTATTGTAGACACTAAGAAGGAGAAGTTGATTCCATTAAGCATTGCTTCATTGATAATTTGCCCCTGCATTTCTGCCATTGCTTGTTCAGATTGTACTAGGTTAGGATCCATTGCTACCATCGCTGCATCTGTTAATTCTGTTGTTTTTGCCTCCGTGCGATTGTTCATTACTGTAACCAATAATGCTGCACCAATGGCGCCAGAAACTTGTTGCAGTGTATTATTCATTGCAGTCCCATGTGGATTTGCTTCCATAGGTAACTGATTCAATCCGTTTGTCATAACTGGCATCATTACCATAGACATTCCAAAACTACGGACAGTAAATAAAACCATGAGACTTACATATGACATTTCCATGTCTAGTTGACTAAAGAAAAAGGTCGTTGTTACAACAATAGTTAATCCGATAATGGCAAGGGTTCGTGCTCCGTATTTATCAAAAAGCCGACCGGTAATTGGGGACATTAATCCCATTATAACGGCACCTGGAAGCATGAGTAGCCCAGCATCCATCGGAGAAAAACCACGAATGGTTTGGATATAAATTGGTACTAATATCATCGCGGAGAACATCGCCGTTGATAAAACAATCGAGATTGCTGATGATAATGCGAACATCGGGTACTTAAAAATCCGAAATTCGAGCATTGGCTCATCCATACGAAGCTGTCGGAATATCAACGTAATCACCGAAATGATACCGATAATAATTGTCCCATATACGAGCGGGTGCTCCCACCCTTTGTCGCCAGCAGAACTGAAACCATATAGGAGTCCTCCAAAGCCTAAGCTCGATAAAACAATGGATAAGACATCGAGCTTGATATCACGTTGAGGTGTGATATTCTTAAGCTTGAAAATGGAATAAACTAAGATAAAAATAGCGAAAGGTAATACAATATCGAACAGCATTCTCCAACTATAGTGTTCGACAAGCCAACCAGAAAGCGTTGGTCCAATCGCAGGGGCTACGAACATAACCAATCCAAAGATTCCCATTGCTGTTCCTCTTTTTTCAATTGGAAAGGCTGTAAGCATGATATTCATTAATAATGGCATCATCATTGCTGAACCTGCTGCTTGAATCATTCGTGCAGTAAGAAGTACTCCGAATGTTGGGGATAAACTTGCGAGCAATGTACCTAAAGTAAACAGTGTCATTGCAGTTAAAAATAAACTCCGATTCGTAAAGCGCTGAATAAAAAATGCACTCGCGGGAATTAGAATTCCATTAATGAGCATGTAACCGGTGGACAGCCACTGAACAGCTGTAGGGTTAATTTGAAATTCGACCATAATTGATGGTAAAGCTACATTTAATAGTGTCTCGTTTAAAATAGAAATGAAGGCACCGATAAATAAAATCGCAATCATCCCATATGGAGGTTTATGTTGAATAGAGTTGAACGCACTCATTTTTTCATAATTCCTTCTTTCTTTAAATAAATATAAAGTCCGTTATTTGGAACAAAATATATTCTATACCGATAGTCTAATAATATCAAGTGAATATTTTTTTGATATGTAAAAGTTGATACAACAAGTTTAAAAGTCTATATTATAAATAGACGACTATTACAAAAAGGTGATTAAATGAATCGCAAGAAGAAGCAAATTATAGATGCAGCACATCGGTTGTTTATTGAAAAGGGGTTTGTAACCACATCGATCCAAGATATTTTAGATGAAGCGGAAATTGCAAAGGGAACATTTTACAATTACTTTACTTCTAAAAATGAATGTCTGATGGCGATATTGGAATTCGTATATGAAGAAACGAATCAAAAAAGAAACGAGATTGCCCACGGGAGAGAAAAGAATGATGAGGAAGTTCTTGCTGCGCAAATAGCAATTCGAATGGACACGAATCGCAAACATAGCATTATGGCATTATTCTCTTCTATATCACTTTCAGATGACGATGACTTACAAGCATTCATCGGAAAGCAACATAGTAGGGAGTTACAATGGGTTGCGAAAAGGCTAACGGAAGTTAATGGACCGGAAACAGAACGCTATGCTCTTGATCATGCAGTAATCCTTTTAGGAACCATTCACCATTCCTTACATATTTTAAAAATTATCGGGAATAAAGACATAGCTCCAAAAAGGGTCATTCAATTCGCTCTGGACTCTATAAAACCAATGATTAAAGCGCAACCGCAGGAAGTACTTTTTCAAACGGATATGATTTTAAATAATCCAGAATATGCGGAGGAAAATATCACGGATTTAAAAGTACAAGCTATATCTCAATTGCAGACACTGCTTAGTAAAGTAAATAAAGTAGAAAAAGAAAAAACTGACAAACTTGATTATCTACAATTTTTGATCGATGAACTAGAAGCGGATGAACCACGCCTGTTTTTGTTGGAGAGTGTTCTGATGTCTATATCCAAAGCATTTCATGAACCAGAAGTAGGAAATGAAAGACAGGTTTTTCATTTAGTGTGGAGTATAATGGAACGATTAAAAGAAGTGGAGAAGGAGAGTAAATAAGACTCCATTGCTTTTTTAGTGGTGTTTTTTGGACACCAAAGGCTCAGCATTTAGCTTCACTTGTTTATAATAAAAGGATTTAAGGAATGATATTAGTATAACGTTAGAAATCCATTATCGAAAGGGGCTGCAAAATGGGTAGATTACTACGAAGACTTATTCGATATGGTCCAATTATTTATCCGATTGTCAGAAGACTGTGGAAAAATCGGAAAGCAAAAAGAAATTATAACTAAATCGTTGTAGAGGTGGTCCGTACAGTAACTGGCCACCTCTATCAACTTTGTACATACATTATTTTTTAAAAATTCCCTTTCTATTGTTATAATTATGTTCGTAATGTAATCACTATGTAGTGCAGAAAAAGCGAGGAAATGACATGCAATTTACGATAAGGAAGATGACCGAAAAGTATGCGATTGAGGTTCTTTGCTGGAAATATGAACGTCCCTATGATTTCTATAATCAAGTACTAACAAGTCATGCAATTATGGAATTGACAGGAAAGAAATACTATGTAGTCTTAGATCGATTCGATGTGTTGGTAGGCTTTTTCTGTGTTGGTGCTCCTGCTCAAGTGCCTGCTGGCTATCCGTTTGGTGCATATAAAGAAACGTGTGTTGATATTGGGTTGGGTATGAAGCCTGCTTTCACTGGAAGAGGACTTGGCTTATCATTTTTTTCAGCTATTCTTGATTTTGTAGGAGAGTGCTATGAAAAAATGGATATCCGTCTAACCGTTGCTACCTTTAATAAACGAGCCATTCGTCTCTATGAAAAAGCAGGCTTTGTTGAACAAACTAAATTTCAAAGTAAGCGAGCCGAGTTTATTACGATGATTAAGCCTTGGGTTAAGTGAGACTATCATTATTAGTATTATAAAGGCTTTATATAGAGGATACATTATAGAATGTTGCATGATGATTGCTTTTGATGACTAAAACAAAACGGTCATTTATTTCGCTTAAGCATATATCTTGAATATCCATTTCTACTTTGCTAATAATATTATATTGCATCAAGAGAGTTTAAAAATTATAGATGGAGGAATTACCGAATGAAAATTGTAGCAATGGTAGGGAGTAATCGTAAAGAATCTTATAACATGAAGCTTGTTCAATTCATGCAGAATAGATATGCTGGAAAAGTTGACATTGAAATTTTACCAATTGATCAGCTACCAATGTATAACGAAGATGACGAACTAAATCCACCAGAAATTGTAAAGGAAATCCGTGCGAAAATAAGTGCAAGTGATGGCATTTTATTTGCAACCCCAGAATACAATGGTTCTATTTCTGGAATATTAAAAAATGCAATTGATTGGTTTTCACGTGTAGAGAAAGTAATGGTGAAGAAGCCGGCGATGATCGTTGGAGCTTCGATGGGAGCGCTAGGCACAGTGAAAGCACAGCTGCACTTACGCCAGATTTTAAATTCTCCAGGAGTAGCAACATTGACTTTACCTGGAAATGAAGTTTTTGTAGGTGCTGTTCATGAGAAAATTGATGTACAAGGAAATTTAACAGATGAGGCTACGGTTCAATTTATTGATTCCGTTGTAACAAATTTTGTTAACTGGACTGAAAATTTCAAGGTCACTGCTGCTGTAAAGTAATGACTACATAGTAAACTCCGCTGCTAGTAATGTATAATAAGCAGCGGGGTTTTTTTAATAAAGTTAATGCCTACAAAGGGTTTATTGTTGATATTCGACTTCCGTACCACCAACAAATTCGATATCCAATTCAACATGTTGCGCATCAGATGGGATGTTGAACGCTTCTAGTACGGTACTCAAAACCTCTTCCTTTGGTGTGTTTTCATCAAAGTCAAAGGTTGAAAAGATGCTATCGAGCTCTTGCATCGCTTCATCGCCCCGTAATTGAATTCCTTGTGTTTCATTTCGATAGGATGCTTCTGTTTCATTAGTATCTTGTTCATACTCTACTTCAACAATATCTTCTGTGCCTTCAAAATCAGCTTCTAAATCAAAGCTAGTAAACGGGTAATCAGATTCCATATCTGTTGTTACATTATCACGGTCGTTGTCCGTTTCAGAAGTATCTGTGTTTGTATCCGTGTTCGTATCATCTTGATTTTGATCGTCTGTAGCGTTGTTTTCTGTCTCTCCTGCATTATTATCCGCCGGAGGATTCGTACCTTCATCACTCGTACCACACGCTGCAATAAGTAAACCGAATGTCATTATTGTTACAAGTACCATCATTTTTTTCATGATGCTCACTCCTTTTGTTCAATAGTGTATACCATCATATTGCCCAAACGAGAAGAAACTAAACTTTATTAAAAGATTTTATAACCATTTACCTATGTGCTAAGGCATCTTGGAATTTGTGCCATGGTAATGAGAAAACGCAGATCTTCAGGTGTAATGTAGCTAGTAATCAGGAAAAGCCTTGAAATCCAATTTAATCTATTCCAAGGCTCGTTTATCTTTTATTCGTTTGTCACTTTATTGTATGCACCGTGCATGACTGGACCAACATAATCGTTTAGCTTCCAACCATTAGCGATAGCTGCAGTAACAAAATCCTTAGCAGCAAATACAGCTTCCTTCACACTTTTGCCATTTGCTAGATTTGCTGTGATTGCTGCAGCAAATGTACATCCAGCTCCATGGTTATAGGTGGTATCGATTTTTTGTTTTTCAAGAATTTCAAAGTCTGTACCATCATAAAATAAATCAATTGCTTTTTCATGATCAAGTGCCTTGCCACCTTTAATGATAATGTTTTTTGCACCAAGCTGGTGGATTTTTATAGCTGCTTGTTTCATATCTTCAATTGATTTTAATGGGCCAGTCTGTGCTAATTGACTAGCTTCAAATAAATTAGGTGTTGTAACGAGTGCACGTGGAAGAAGGTATTCGCGCATTGCGTCTGTATTTTCAGGCTGCAATACTTCGTCTTCTCCTTTACAAACCATAACTGGGTCTAGTACGAAATTATTAATTTTATAGGCATCTATTTTTTCTGCACCAAGCTTAATGATATCCACGGAACCTAACATGCCAGACTTCATTGCATCGACACCGACGGATAGAATAGTGTCTAACTGTCTGTTTACAAGATCCAAATCAATTGGTGTTACGTGATGATTCCAGCCCTCTGGATTCATAGTAACGATACAGGTTAATGCAGTCATGCCGTATACATCATGCTCCTGAAACGTTTTTAAATCAGCAGCGATACCTGCACCTCCACTTGTGTCGGAGCCTGCAAGTGTTAACGTTTTTTTCATTGTCATTGAAAGAACCTCCTCTAAAAAGCTAATTTTTATTATAGCACTTTTGAAGTGTCTGTCACTTATTGATTTTATTTTGAGAAAGTTGTCGAAAGAGGAGTTTTCTATAAATATCCGCTTGTTTGTTGAATAGTAGTATCATAAAATTAGCTGGCATTTGGTGGTCGAAGGCATATTAGTTTGCTATGATTACTATAAAATCTAAGAACAAAGGAGAGGACCATACGATGGATGTTTTTCAAGCGATACAAGAAAGACGTGAAATTACAGAGTATGCTAACCGTCCCATCCCAAATGAGGTTCTAGAGAAAGTCGTGGATGCAGGTTATTATGCGCCATCAGGGAATAATCTTCCTTCCAAATCGTTAATTGTGATAAGGAATCGTTCGCCATTAGATAGTCTTGCGGCAACTACTCCTTATATGAAATGGTTAAGAGAAGCGCAAGCGGCAATTGTCGTTACGGGTAAGCCGCAAATAAGTAAATACTGGTTACAGGATGCATCGATTGCATGTGGATTTATCTGGCTTGAAGCTGTTGAAGTTGGGCTCGGCACAGCATTTGGATCGGTTTATCACGCTGAGGATGAAAAGGAATCTTTCGTTAGGGAAAATCATGTGCGCCAGCTGCTCAATATTCCAGAAAAACACCGCGTTGTCGCTATTTTGGGAATGGGATATCCACTAGAAACATTAAAACCGAAAAAACACCTAGCAAGAGAAGAAATTGTATATTATGATACATTTAGCTAAATGAATGAAACTGTTCCTGAAAGTGAATTTGTAGGAACAGTTTCTTTTTTACTTATGTCTTAAATCCTTGGTATTTTGATGTTCCAGCATATCTATTTTCTTTTGTAGTTCGATAATTTGCTGCTGCATCAATTCAAACTGCTGATCCATCTGTGTTTTTTCTTGATTCACCTGGACTTCTCCATCTTTTTCTTGTTCAAGTGCAATGAAAGCACCTAAAATTGCTATATTACCTCCAATGACACTAATTATCTCACCAAGAAAAGTTAGCTTATCACCGAAATTTGCAGGGAGGTCACGATATGAATTTCGCTCCATCTTAATTACCTCCTGAGAATTAAGTTATGTAATAGCATATGTTTCATGTACTCTTGAGTTTCGCACCTTGAAAAAACAATAAATAAGCAATAATAGCCCGCATAAACTGGACTTTGGTTATTGTTTATATAGATGCATTAGGTAGAAATAAGAAAGGAATAGAGATATACATACGACATCAAATTCAAGGTAATGTAGTCGCAGAACAATTAAGTAGGATGGGATATATTGGTCCATTTACAAGTGAAGAGGTCAAACGAAAACGACATAGGTGAGCGGGTGGCCTTGGAAGTTGGGCAGTAGAAGTAGTGCATGAGAAGAACCGTAGTAACATTTTAGGGGGGAGTGGTTAGAAACAAAGGCTTTCTGCCGCAGAGAAAACCACCCGTTCGCACGGGTGGTTTTTAATCGTTATTTTACCTCGCCCTCTGTTTGTGTTGCTACAAAGGTCCAAGTGAGATCTAAAGAATCTCCTTGGAATTCGTTCTGATCTTCTCCGTTATCGACGAAGTTGAACTTGACAAAAAGATCGTGTGTTGTCCCGACCGGTAATCCCTTATCGCCAAGATCTGGATAGAAAATATTTTCATTAATTGCTTCTGGCGTCATGTCTTGTAGTTCAGCCAAGGTTGTTTTGTAAATTACTTCATCTAAGTTGTTGACGTTATAAAGAAATTCTACTTCGATATGTTCTCCAAAATCGCTTGAATTATTTCCCTCTGCATCAATTACGGAATAGTCTGTTTCCAAATACACCGTGTCTATATCTAGGGAACCATTGTTATGCAATTCAAACGTACGAACCATTGAGTCACCAGGCTTCAAATTGTCAACATCGATCAAAGTTGACGGCTCGGTCGATAAATCTAGTGTTCCTGCGGCGAACGTACTATTTGTCTCTGCACTGCTACTAAAATAAGCGAATGTTCCTCCCCCGATTAAAGTTAGGCCTAATACTGCAGTTGTGATACCCATGCCAATCTGTTTTTTAAAACTCATTATAATTCCTCCTCATAATATTGTGTTATGTTGATGCCTCATCCGTTTTCGTTACCCCGATGTGGAAATGGGACCGCTTTATCATTGGCTATCTGTTCTTTATCCTTTGGCGGCTCGATTTGTTTTAGTGCATGCCAAAGGATGATAATTGCGTAGGCAAGTAGTAAAAATCCTGGCAAGATTAATAGTAAAACAGCACCTTGTTCCGTATTAGCAAAGTGAGCTACATAACCGGCATACGGAACCGTAAATCCTGTATATTTTCCGACGATATTTTCAGCTAGCACGGGCTCTGTATCAGTAGCGTTATTATTATCCCCTTTGGTAATATACTGCTGGGCATTATTTTGGACTTCGTGAATTCGATGGGTGATGAGAATCTCATCAGAGCTTTTGTAAGTGATGACATCTCCTGTCTTAAACTGGGTTTCACCATTGGTAGGATCGATCAAAATAATGGATCCAGTTTGGATGTCAGGTTCCATGGATCCTGACAAGACCGTTTTTAATTGGTACCCAAAAACATTTGGCTCCTCATCAGCTACCTGGGTAGAGATGACAGCGAATAAGGTGATAATTAGTAAAATAAACATTAAAGCTGTTGTAAGTCTGCTGATGAGTTTCTTGGTTTTTCTCCACATAGTGATTGATCACTCCGGTACTATTTTGTTATCATTATATAGTTTATTTTTGCTTTATTTTGAAAATAGATTGTTTCATTGCATTCTGCTGTTTATTTATCCTCATTCTCGTCCTCATTCATTTTTGACTCAGAATCAACAACTTCCGATTGGTGCTCTTCTTTTGCATCAATATTATCTTGCTCTTGCTCAATAGTGTCGGCGGTTTCATCTTCTGCTTGATTGGAATCGCTCGTTGCTGATTGTTGTCCCACGTCGTTATCGGAATTTACTACGTCATCTTGTCCTTCCGATTGTTTAAACATGTTATCAGCGGTTATCCTTCCTTCCATTGTTTGCGTATCGTGGAAAGATGCTGCTGTCGGTGATGAGAATAGGGTGACGAAACAAATTAACAGATATGAAATGACGAGTAGGTTGAATGGAATGCCCATTTTCTTTTTTTTAAAGCTTCGTTTCGTTTTTGTTAGACGAAAGCTCCCCATTTTATTCACTCCTGATTACATATTCCATGTACTAGAACCTGTTAAAAAGAAAGATTGATCGTTCAAGGACTCGTGATTCTAATATTACCCTCTGTGACGGGTCACGACCTGTCACAGAGAGTGCCTTGCCTGATAAACTTAAAAATCTACTGCCATAACTTGATTAATTGATCAGACTGATTGCTGAGAATGTCAAACGCTTTATCAGAGATCAACCCATTTTTTTGCTGACTGTTAAGTAAATACTTAAATGTTTCCATGTGTTTAACGACTTTTTCCGAGGCCTGTTGATTCTCGTAAAGACTAACTGCAGTTAAATGTGTCTTTAAAGAACGCGCAGCTTGATCATTTTGGAATTCTCCATCTATCTCGTACTGTTCAACAAGGTTTTTCATATATTCTGCACTTATATAGGATAGACCGTAGCCCAAGCTATAGTCATCACCCTTCACGTTGGTGTAAGCATATTCAAATGTCTCGGCGTATCCAGGTACGTCCGATGCGTTGTTAATTACAGCTTCCACATCGGCTGGCACTGTGAATGGTAGTTTACCAGTTGGGTTGAACTTGCCGCGAATGACATCAACAATGGCGTCAGGAGTAGTATTGAATGTAGCCAACACTGCATCTGCACCCGGCTCAATTTCATTGATCAACCATGGGTTTGTCATATTGACACCTAGAATAGTAGTATCCACCTGTTCTTGCAGATAGAGGATTCGCTCGGAATCAATCTGTGTGTCGGAATCCATATTCAACTCAACCGATGGTGGATCTCCCAAGGTGTCGTCTTCTCTCCAGCTTAGCGACGGAATCACGTAGATGTAAGCATGAGTCGCTTCCTCTGGGGAGTGCACAATCTCAATCGATGGGTCTGCCAACGCGATGGAATCAGCCAAATCTTCACTTGCTTCCGCTGACCTCTCCTCACCTTTCTGGAAGACCTCGACGTAAAGCTTAACGTTCTCAACCTCATCGTCTGTAATCGGTAAAACTTGTCCGCTCGCATCGTTATCATTGCGCAACAGGACGATAGACTTACGGTGAGCTTTGTCAGCAATTGCCTGAGACTCAGGATCATCGCCAATTTGTTGGGCCAGCTCTGGATCTACGTACGGATTCTCGAACAGACCAAGGTCATACATCTCAGTTAGCAAGGGAGAGATGGAATTGTCAATTTCGGACTCGTCTACTAGACCAGTATTGATGGCCTCTATTAATGGTGCAACATCGCTACCTCCAGAGAATAGGGCGGTTCCGGCATTAATCGCCTTGGCATAACGTTCTGGTTCGGTCAAGTCTTCAACGCCCCAAATACGTTCACTAATGATGCCTGTATCAGAATTTACATAACCGTTAAATCCTAACTCGTCACGCAATAGACCTTGAAGCATACCCTCGTTATAGGCGAATGCTACCTCCTCAAACTGTTGGTCATCGGAGAACCACAGGTGCTCGGGCAGTTGAACCGCGCTGGGTTCATTCACTGGCATGGCATAGTACGGCATAATTGATGTTGTACCAGCTTCTATAGCTGCCTCGAACGGAGGGAGATGGTATTGATACAAGCTACCTTCTGTCGGGTATTCGTTCGTTTTCCCCCATTCATGGTGCGGGTCCGTACCTTCTAAACGTGGCCCACCGCCAGCGAAATGCTTAATGGTTAGCGAGACACTATTTTCATTTAATTCTTCACCCTGAAATCCTTCGACGATCGAGGTAATCATGTTGGAAACAAGCTCGGGATCCTCACCGAAGGTACCATCAGTACGCGTCCAACGTGGCTCAGTCAATAAATCTGCCATATATCCGTAGATCTTATGCATACCAGCGGCACGCCACTCATTGGCAGCAATTTCAGCGAATTCCTTAACCAGCTCAGGGTCCTGAGTAGCTGCCAAGCCAAGCTCGCCTGGCCAGGTAGATAGCTGTCCACCGGCTTCTGAGTGGCCGAATGTCGCATTAGGATTGACGTGATTACGAGGATTTGAGGTCATTATAACCGGTATCCCCAAACGAGAAGCTTCGCCAAGTTCCTGAAACTCGTTATTGCGGATAGCTAAATCACGTGGCTCCGGGTCATCGCGAATGATAAAATAGCGCAAGTGGTCCTCAGTTAGGCTTATTCTACTCGAATTGTTATTGAGACTGGAGATAAGCATCAAACCGGCTTTCTCCTCTACAGTCATCTGTTCAATGAGATCTGTGACGCGTTCATTGGTAGGTAAGCGCCAATCCTCGTATGCGTCAAGAGATCCGTTACCGTTAAGGTCGCGGAACTCTTGCTGATCAATGGTGATACTGGGTTTCACTCGAACCTCGATTTCAGGAGAGGTGTTGGAGTTACCCGGGGTTGCCGCAACAACACTACTTGTGAGACCCAATGTGAGAGCGACGATTAATATAAGAGCGGGCTTTACGATCTTCTTTGAATTTTTAGGCTTTACAAACATTTATACTCCTCCTTTATATAATTTAAGCGCTTTCAATGTATGGTACATAAACTAATCACTTCTGACATTTCTCTTCATTCGAAGTTTGTTTTATAAACAAACTATCCAATAAGATTTAACTAAAAAGATAAAGGATTACCTTATTTCCTCTCAATATCCGTACTTTATCTAGAAATAATCCTGTGTTACAACATTTTTCACTCCTTTCAAATTATTTAAGCGTTTACATAGTTGTGAACATAGACTGATTACTACGAACCTCCCTTCTAATTTGATAGTTTGTTTTGCGAATAAACTAACAAATTAGATTTATCTTAATAGATAATCTGTTATAAAGCAATAATAATTTTTAATATTTACAAAAAACAGATATAAATACCTATAAGAGATTTGATCATAATTTTCATTTTATCCAATCCTGTTTCTTGCCTAACGAAATACTACCAACGAAGTACGGAAATCATTCACGGCTCGACTATATATATTGAACCGTGAAAAAAGAACTATTGAAGATGCTAAAAATGGAGAAAGGAGTTAAAGCCTGTTTAGAAGTTCTTTTTTTATGTTATTCAAATGGAATAATACCTAAACGAAGTTATACCAAATGGATTTTAAACGGTATTAATGATGTAAAATAACTGTATCAATTTGAAGCGTTTTTAATAGTTTACAAATGCTTGTTTTTTAAACATGTCCCTGTTATAATACACATAACAATTAAATACTTTCTTATTTTAGATTTGTAAAGTAAGGGTAGAGGTGCAAAGACCATAAGTACTTACATGGAGGAGAATGAGCTCTGACGAAATGTAAGGGAAGGGGGATTTGCCGAAGTGGAAAGAAGACTCATCTTCTGAAGCTGGGCCTGTTATCAAATAGATACAGGACTGTCATATAGGGTACTATATGGAGGGCTATCAAGCTTAGAACGATAAAGAATGTTCTATAAGCGGCAGCGAGCTCTCTCGTTGCTGCTTTTTAATTTGGTCCTCCGCACCGATAAAATAATAGGATGAAAAGGGTGTGTCGATATGTATTTTGGTAATGTATTAACGGCAATGGTTACTCCATTTAATGAGGCTGGAGAAATTGATTTTGAGCGGACTAAAGGGTTAGTTAATTATTTGATAGCGAATGGTACAGAAGGTTTAGTGGTTGCTGGTACAACGGGAGAATCACCTACACTTTCCAATGATGAAAAACTGAAACTTTTTCAAACGGTAGTAGAAGAAGTAAATGGAAGGATTCCTGTAATTGCAGGAACTGGATCAAATAATACAAGAGCATCTATCGAACTAACGAAAGAGGCAGCGGCTACAGGTGTTGATGGGATTATGCTTGTTGCTCCTTACTATAATAAACCGTCACAAGAAGGCATGTATCAGCACTTCAGAGCGATTGCAGAAAGTACAGCACTACCTGTCATGCTTTATAATATCCCTGGTAGAAGTGTGGTAAATATGGAATTAGAAACAATTGTCCGTCTTTCTGAAATCCCAAACATTGTTTCGGTAAAAGAGGCTAGTGCCGATTTAGATAAGGTTTCGGAGATTATCAGCCATACTTCTGATAATTTCAGTGTTTATAGTGGTGATGATAGTCTTACATTACCAACCCTTGCGGTAGGAGGGACAGGCGTTGTGTCTGTGGCATCGCATGTAATTGGTAACGAAATGAAAGAAATGGTCCAGCTTTTCAAGAATGGTGATGTAGCCAATGCTAGTGCTATACACCGACATATTTTGCCGGTAATGAAAGCATTATTTTCAGCTCCGAGCCCTACCCCAGTAAAAGAAGCACTAAACCATATTGGAGTCCCAGTTGGTGGTGTGCGCTTACCGCTTGTACCATTAACGGAATCAGAACAGGAATCAATTTATAAATTAGTAGCAGTCTACGAAGTGAAAAAAGCTGTTGGATATTAATTTAAAAAAGGAGTAAGCAGGGATGCTTATTCCTTTTTTTGGCAGATAGAGGATGGGACATAACTAAAGTACTTAATGTTAAAGACGAACGATGTACAAACTTAGCGGAGTATATTTTCGGAGCGATTTATTTGCATCAATCATGTTCGGTTTTTATTTCATAAAAATACTTTTGTCCCAGCCTCTAAACTTTCCTTTTTCCCTAAGTGAAATTACGATTCGCTTAGGGAATTTTAATGTGCTATTAGCTTACCGAAAGCATTAAAAAACTAACTTCTCAATGCTTAACAATGTATAATAAAAGTAGCAATTAACTGTTAACGAGGAGGAATGCAAATGGACCGAAAAATTCTCGTATCGTATGATGGTTCAGCTAGTAGTAAAAAGGCGATTGAAGAGGCAAAAATTCAGGCCTCTCTTCCAGCTAAAGCAGAAGTTCATGTTATTTCAGTTGTGACACCGGGAATTAAAAGTAACGATACAGCTATTGCGGGTAATATATCCATGTCAGATGCAGAATTTCTTCTACCGGGATTACAACAAATTAAAAAGGAAATGGAAGCATCAGGAATTGTTACGGTAACGGACATTAGGACGGATTTTTCACAAAGTAATCCTGGGAAGTCGATATGTGAATATGCTTTAGCTAATGACATCGATTTAATCATTGTAGGTAATCGTGGGATTAGTAATATGAAGAGTCTTCTGTTAGGTAGTGTAAGCAATACGATTGTACACAACGCTAAATGCCCCGTTTTGATTGTTAAATAATCGATTTAATAGGACTAGGTTAAGTAAAGCCTGTTTGAGCATGGATTTTTTTGAATTTACTAAACGAAAGTAAGAAAAAGGACGAATAGTAAAATGAAAAGCAACAGAATAAAGGAGTATGAATATGGCTGAATTAAACTATGAAATTATAGAAACGCTTGCTGTTATTTCGGAATCTCCAAAAGGATGGACGAAGGAACTAAATGTAATCAGTTGGAATGGACGCCCACCAAAATATGATTTACGTGACTGGGCACCAGGTAAGGAAAAGATGGGAAAAGGTGTAACATTAACAAAAGAAGAACTCGTTCAATTAAAGGAAGCATTAACACGTTTAGACACGCTTTCGTAATTTAAAGATTATGTGAAATTATTATCATGGGATACAGATAAGGATTCGTATAATAGATATAAAGATAAATGAAAAGTTGGAGATGCGATGAAAGAGATCATTATTACCCTTGCAGAAATTGTAAATAATATCCATGATATCCTTACAGATATGTTTGGCTTACATATGACAGATAAAGAACTCCATTTTTGGGTGATGGGTTTTATCGGAATGGCGATTTTCTTTTTTGTCTATATCTTTTTCAAACTACTGGAAAAGCTTAAATGGAGTACAACAATATTTTCTTTCGTATATACATTTACGATTATGATTGTTATCGTTTTTGCGATAGAATTGCAACAAGCGATTACGAATCGGGGAAACATGGAATTTGCTGATGCAGTGATGGGACTGTGGGGCTTTCTTGTTATGTTTTTTATCTATGCTGTAATTGCATGCGTTATTTACTTTGCTATAAAATTTATTAAAAAGTAGCAAAGATAAATCCAGAAAGAATGCACAACAAAGCGAGAGCTTGTTGTGCATTTTTTACGTTTTTCATCCCATTATGTTGATTTGCATTCCTCAAAGTAAGGGGCAAGCATTTCTTTAAGTACATTTGAACTATGCTTGAATTTCCCTTGCTCTTCTTCATTTAATTCAAGCTCGATAATTTCGCGTATTCCGTTTCGATTGATAACAGCTGGTACGCCGATATAAACATGATCCTCGCCATACTTACCGTTTAAGTGAGCAGAAACGGTAAGAATTGAATTTTCGTTGGAAAAGATCGCTTTTGTAATCCGAACTAAGCTCATCGCAATTCCATAAAAAGTTGCTCCTTTATTTTTTATAATATAATAGGCGGCATCACGAACATTTATAAAAATCTCATCAAGGTCTTCAAGCATGTATTCCTCTTTATGATCGATAAACGTTTTTATCGGCATCGTTCCAATCGTAGCTGTACTGTAAACGGGCAGCTCACTATCTCCATGCTCTCCAATTATATAGGCATGAATATTACTCGGAGACACTTGGAAATATTCCCCGAGAGAAAAACGAAAACGAGCAGTGTCTAAAATCGTACCAGAACCAATTACCCGCTCCTTTGGAAGCCCACTGAATTTCCAGGTTGCATAGGTGAGAATATCAACAGGGTTTGTAGCAACAAGAAATATCCCATTAAAACCACTAGTCATCACTTGTTCCACTATGCTTTTAAATATTTTTAGGTTTTTATCAACAAGATCAAGTCTCGTTTCACCAGGTTGCTGATTAGCCCCAGCACAAATAACGATTAAATCAATATTTGAACAATCTTTATATGTGCCATAACGAATGTTCATCGGGCTAGGTGCAAAACCTTTCCCATGGTTTAAATCAATGACATCCCCTTTAGCCTTATTCTCATTTACATCAATCATAACCAGATCATTGACAACACCTTGATTCATTAATGCAAATGCATAGCTTGAACCAACAAGTCCTGTTCCAATTAAAGCAACGCGACGAATCCGAACATCCTGATCGAGCATTGTTAACCGACCTCCATACGTACAATGTGCTACAAGTAGTATACCTTTATCCTGTTTCTTTAAAACGAAAGGATGGATTGGACAGGAAAGGCATCGGAATATAAAGATCATGAATAAAAAGCGGTGTCTGAGCAATTACTGGCGAGGCTTATCTATATGAGATTAATCTTATATGGATTAGCCTTATTATGATTAAATGCATACAAAATCGACATTTATGTTAACGCCATAGCTATACATTTACTTCGTCAAATCAAATCATGTATACTTATGTGAAGATGTTCACTAAAAAGTTTAGTGTTAGGAGGGGAATCAATGGACAGGCTGAAGAAAATAGTAGCAGAACAGAAAGGAAAGCTCGTACTTTTTGTTGTGCTTGCGGTTCTTTCTGCAATTGCTATTATCGGTCAAGGTTATTTATTTGTAATGATAATTGACCGCGTTTTCCTAAAAGGCTATTCATTTTCAGAAATAAGCCCATTGATAATTGGCTTAATTGTAGCGCTTCTACTACGGACAGGACTCAATTATCTGAATGGAAGAACAGGCATAAGAATGGCTACTATTGCTAAAAGAGCGCTTCGAAGTCAATTTGTACATACATTTTCAAGAAACCCGATGCAGGCATCGTTAGAAGGTCAATCAGGCAGGAAGGTTGGGCTGCTATTGGATACGGTAGATGAAATTGATTCTTATTTTAGCAGCTACATTCCACAAGCTATCCAATCAACGATTGTACCGCTTTTCATTCTTGTTGTTATTTTTATGGAACATATGGCAACAGGAATTATAATCTTAGTTACCGCACCATTTATTCCCATATTTATGATTATTATTGGTTTTAATACGAAAGACAAATCCGAGCAGCAGCTAGATAAGATGAATGCTTTCTCTGGCACGTTTCTCGATACGTTACAAGGGTTAACGACTTTGAAATTATTTGGACAATCTAAAGAACAAGAGAAAACCATTCGGAAAAGCAGCTTAGATTTCCGTGATGCGACGATGGAAGTACTTAAAATTGCATTTACGAATTCCTTGGCGTTAGAATTCATTTCGATGTTAAGTATTGGTCTTATCGCATTGGAAGTTGCTGTTCGAATGATTATTTTTCAAGATATCATGTTTTTTACTGGCTTTTTAATGCTTATTCTTGCTCCAGAGTTTTATACGAAATTAAAGGAGCTGGGAAATTCATTTCATACCGGTAGGACAAGCATGGCGGCAGCGAATAAATTAGATGAAGAGCTTTCGACACTCGAAGATGATGAGGCTGGGTGGGGAGAAATGCCTTTGGCGAAAAATAAGCCGCCACATATTAAAGTAGGTAATGCAGGATTTTCATACGAGGAAGGTGGATTTGCGTTAAAACATATCGACTTAGAAATCGAAGCCTTTAATCAAATTGCGATTATCGGAAAAACAGGATCAGGCAAAACGACATTATTGCATATGCTTGCTGGACTTGTCCCACTTACAGCAGGAACGATTCAAGTAAATGAAACTACCTTAAGGCAATACAGTGAGAAGGATTGGTTTGATCAATTAAGTTATATTTCACAAAATCCATATATATTCTCAGGTACGGTTGCAGAAAATATTGCAATCGGTTCTACAAAAAGCGCAAATCAAGAAGAAATAATAATAGCAGCTGAGAAGGCTGGGATTAATCGTTTAGTCGAGTCACTTGAAAGTGGATACGATACATCAATCGGTGAAGGTGGAAGAGGCCTTTCTGGCGGAGAGAAGCAGCGAATAGCACTTGCTAGAGCCTTTCTCAAACGACCGTCTGTCATTTTCTTTGATGAGCCGACAACAGGTCTTGATTTGCAAACGGAACAAATCCTTCAAAAATCAATGCAGGAGTTAGGAAAACATTCAACCGTTATTACGGTTGCTCACCGACTTCATACTATTCAAAAGGCTGATAAAATAGTGCTTTTAGATAATGGTGAAGTTAAGGCAGTAGGTAAACATGATGAATTATTGACGACGGTAGAAGCCTATCGGAATATGGTGACTGTACAGCAGGGAGGGATGACAAAATGAAGGGATTACGTTCTGTCATCAAGATCGTGTTGCAGGAAAAAAAAGATGTTATTTTTTCAATTACGTGTGGCTTTCTGGCTGGAGTAACTGCGGTTGGGCTATTTTCATCGAGTGGTTACTTAATATCCAAAGCAGCTTTAGTACCGCCAATATATTCCTTGATGGTACTCGTTGCAATCGTGAAGTTACTTGGGATTATATCGGCATTAAGTCGTTATGGTGAAAGGTATTTTTCACATCGAGCGACATTTACAATGCTTAGTAATTTGCGTATTTCGTTTTATAAAAAAATGGAGCCACTTGCACCAACTATTTTCCAAAGTCATCGTAGTGGAGACCTACTTGCACGTATTGTTGGCGATGTAGAAACGCTGCAAAACTACTTTTTACGTGTTTTTTACCCACCGATTGTGCTTGTTCTCGTATTTCTTGTCACGATTCTTTTCACGGCTTATTTCTCTATCGAAACAGCTTTACTTCTATTTCTTGGGCTGTTATTAACGACGTTTGTTGTTCCATTCGTCATCGGTATGAAGCAACGGAAAATTGATTATCGGGTGAGGGAAACGAGAGGAGACTTATCGACGGAGGTTACAGAATTTCTTTACGGCTTTCGCGATTTAAAAATATATCAGCAAGTAAATAACAAAGAGGAAGCGTTATTTAATTCAGCGGATACGTATTTGTTAGAGCAAGAGCGTGAAAATGTGCATCGCCTATTTAGTGAATCGGCAAATACGTTTCTATCACTTCTTGTTTCTGTTTCCGTGTTAACGGTAGGTGCTTATTTTGTCTCGGAACATCAGCTAGACGGGTTATTTCTTGCAATGCTTGTGATGGTATCCTTAACGATATTTGAAAATACATCACCAATGGCGGCATTCCCGAGCTATTTTCAAGAAAGTCGTCAGGCGGTAACAAGACTTGATGAGGTAACAGGTAGCGGAGAGAAAGAGAATACGGATTATTCATTAACAAAGCTAGACTTAAAAAGCGCTCCGTCCATTACATTTAATCAAGTATCCTTTGCTTTTCCAACTGAGGCGACTGATACATTAAAAAACATAACATTCCATTTACCTGCTGGTTCGAAAACGGCAATTGTTGGTCCGAGTGGATCTGGAAAGTCCACTATTATGCAGCTATTACTTAAATTGTACCAAGTGCATGAGGGGACTCTTTTTCTCAATGATCAATCGATAGCTGATTTAGAAGAGGAAAGCGTATGGAAGCATGCGAATGTTGTACTCCAGTCTAATCATTTTTTCTATGGGACGATTCGCGGTAATCTTGCACTAGCTAAAGAAAATGTAAACGACAATGAAATGATGGAGATTCTCCATGACGTACAGTTAAGTCACTTCGGATTGGACGATCAAGTTTTGGAAAAGGGAGAGAATCTTTCTGGTGGTGAAAAGCAACGTTTAGCACTAGCTCGAGCAATGCTAAAGCAAGCACCATTATGGCTGCTAGATGAACCAACCTCCTCGATAGACGCAGTAACAGAGGAACAGCTCTATAAGCAACTATTTGAGGTATCGAAGGATGATACGGTTGTTCTAATCAGTCATCGTTTAACAGGACTTGAGAACATGGATCAAATTATGGTAATGGATCAAGGTGAGATTGTAGAGTCTGGTACCTATGAAGAATTAATGGAAATCAAAGGGTACTTTTATCAAATGAAGGAAATCGAACAAAGTGTGTTTTTGGGAGATCATTAATAAATAGGTAACGAATAAAAAAGAAGCTGACGAGAGAATTTACTCTTCGCCAGCTTCTTTTGTAATTTCCTTTGTTACAGGTTTATCTTTACCGGCTCCCCAGAATGCAACCGCAACTGCAATTATAATGACGAGGATGGGAGCGACAAAAATTAGAAAATCATTAAACATTTAGCTCACTCCTTCTTATTCTTTATTCCCTGTACATACTTCTTATCGAAGAGGAATAGTCGCAATAATAAATACAAGGAAGGAATTAGTAAGGCTAGCCCGAGAATAAATACGAATACGAGTGAAATTGCCATTGCCGTATTCGTGAACCCTTCATAAATCGTTAGATGAGGATAAAGCAAATACGGGTAATGCGAAACTCCATACGCGAAAAATGCGAGTGCAAATTGACCAACGAGTAGCCAGAATGCGGTACCGTAATTTCTTCTCTTCCAGATGAGCCATACTGTTGCAAACCATAATATAAACGATAGTCCAAACATCCACCACAAATCCATGATACGTTCAAAGTGGGCTTCATTGTGAGAGCTTAATTCATAAACAATGCCACTAGCAGTGATAATTAATGGGACAGCCCAACCAAGTGCGTACTTACGCATTAAATCGGTTGCCTTTGTATCACCGGTTTTATATGCATACCACGTGAGGAACACAGCGGATATATATAATACAGCAACAATACTCAATGCAACAATAGACCAGGTCAATGGACTAGTAAATAATGCTGCGTAATCAAGCACTGGGTTATCATTCACGATGGATACAAATCCACCTTCTGAGATGGTTAGTACAATCGATAATGAAGCTGGAATTAATAATCCAGAAGCTCCATACATAAAGGCATATCCCTTATGACCTCGTGTTCCGTACGATTCAAACGCATAGTACGAACCTCGGATCGCCAGTAATATGAGCGCAATGCTTCCTGGAATCAGTAAAATCGTTCCGAAGTAATATGCCGATTGCGGAAAGAATCCAACAATCCCAACGAAAAAGAACACAAAGAATACATTCGTTACTTCCCAAACAGGAGAAAGATAACGCTGAATAATTTTGGATAAAATATGCTGCTTACCAGTTATGATACTTTGTGCGTTGAAAAATCCTGCACCGTAATCAATCGAACCGACGATGACATAGCCAAATAAAAATAACCAGAGTACGGAAATTCCAAGAACCTCTAAACTCATTCAGAATCACCACCTTGCTGTTTGGCGAGCACCTTTTCAATCGGATCGTTTTTAAACATTCGTCTTAGCACGACAACCGTACCAACACCTAAGATAAAATACAATCCAACGAAAAGGATAAACATGACACCAACATAATCGCTTGTTGTTGCAGCTTCTTCAATTGTCATTATTCCTCTGAGTATCCATGGATAGCGCCCGACTTCTGCCATCCACCAGCCAGCTTCAATTCCTAAGAATGACAATGGACCACCAAGAACAATGAGCCAGCGATACCAGGCTGCTTTAACGAAGGACCAGCGTCGTTTGATTCCAATCCAATAGATAAGAGAAAGGGCTAGCATGAACATACCGATTGTAACCATTAAGTCAAAATAATAATGGATAATTAATGGTGGCTGTTCCTCCACTGGAAATTGATCCAGCCCAATTACTTCTGCATTTGGATAACCGTGTGCAAGAATGCTTAATCCAAACGGAATTTGAAGTGCATAGTTTACTTCTTGATTTTCATCAAGCATTCCATAAAGAATGAGTGGTGCAGCTTCCTCTGTTTCAAAGTGCCATTCAGCTGCAGCTAGCTTCTCGGCCTGATATTCTGCTAAGTATTTTCCAGACAGGTCTCCAATTAACACAGCTGCAATGGAGAAGATAAGTCCGATTTTCATCGTCATGAACAGTGCTTTTTTATGGTATTCATGATTCGAACCTTTAAGCAACCTGAATGCTGCAATCGCTGCTAGCATAAATGCAACTGTCATATATGCCGTAGCGAGCACATGAGAAACCTTTGTTGGCATTGCTGCGGTAAACATTGCCGCAATTGGATTCGCATTTGCAAGTTGTCCATTAATGATATCGAATCCAGCTGGAGCATTCATAAACGCGTTAACAATCGTAATGAAGACAGCTGACATACCAGCTCCAAGTGCAACAGGGATTAGTAATAGTAAGTGTTTACGAGGATTATCAAAACGATCCCACGTATACAAATAAATCCCTAAGAAAATTGCCTCAAAGAAGAAAGCAAAAACTTCCATAAATAATGGCAATGCAATGATATTGCCAGCAAGCTCCATAAAGTTAGGCCATAACAGGGATAATTGTAAACCGATCGCAGTCCCTGTAACGACACCAACAGCAACCGTAACGACAAAGCCTTTAGCCCATCGTCTAGCCATTAGCATATAATGCATATCGTTTTTCTTAATTCCAACCCATTGTGCAATCATGATCATGAGTGGTACCCCAACACCGATCGTCGCGTAGATAATATGAAACGAAAGGGTTAAAATGGTTAATAATCTACTGGCAAATACCGGATCATCAAATAACAAATTAGATCTTCCTCCTTAACTTCTCAGGATGCACTGCCTAAGACTAGGTTCTATAGGCACATCTAAGTTTATTCTAACGTTTTGACGTATCAAAATGGAGACGAGTTATGACAAAATTTCTAACGCACCATGAACTAATTGTGAACTTATTAACATTTAATGAAAAAATATTAAAATGCTGATTTATACGTAGTAGTTTCCCCAAAAACGTTGCTGTTAATCTTTATTTTATTTGGAAGGTAAACTGGTTTTCCTTTTCAAAATTTCCTTTACGATATGTTCGCTCTACAAAAGTAACTTGATGATTGCGGTCGATTAATAAAACCGTTGAAGACCGTGTCCCATAATCGGCTGTTCGAATAAATAGTGGGGATAGCTTTCGTTCTAATTCAATCCCAACGCCCGTTTCTGGTAAGGCATCATCATCAGCCTCCTCTGCATCTGAAATAATGTCAAAAAGATCATCCATTTGAACTTTATTGTGTTGTTGCACATATTCTTGAAGCATTTGCCTTCCTTTTGTAACTTTTGGCCAGGGAGTATTTAGAAAATGATTGCTTAAGGCGTGTGTTCCTTTGGCAATTGGGGAAATCTCATCTTGAATATTATTGTAGTAATAAATCATCTCAGAATTTCCGACAAGCACATTAAAACCGACATAATTATCTTTTTGCTTACGTAGTAATTGTAAATATTCCTGTGGTGTAAGCTCACTTGTTAAATAGTCCGTTACAATTTCACCTCGAGATATTTTACCTTGTTGCTCCATTGAAGGGTCACGGTAGTTTGTCAAAGCTGCGAAACGACCAGCTTTGGTGATACCTAACCAAGTTCCCATTTGCATTAAATCTCTTCCTGCAAGTACCGTCGGATAATCTTCCCAAAAATGTGCACGAGCTGTTGGCCTTGCATAAAATTCATCTCGATTTGCCGCGATAATTAATTTATAGTTTGGATGGTTATGTAAATGAAAGTTGATTAAACACATACGAAGAGCCTCCATTCTTATTAAACGAGCTGTTAACATTTATCATTTTTCGCAAAAAATGCGAAATAATTACGATGATTCGAATTACAATTGAAATTATCAGGAAATACGTTTATAATATTCTATATATAACATATAATAAAGCAACCGTAAGTGCTGGAACACCTACGGTTGAATGTACAAATAGCTGCTACTCAGAAGAGGAGCTGGCTCAAATGGTAAGAAAACATAGACCATCACCTGGATTGCAGTCTCAAGGGAGGTCTATTTTTCTTTGTTCATAGCCAACAATGCGATTAAGGCGCCGAAGGAAATCATCAAAGAAATCGCTTCGAAAGTTGACATATGCATCACCCCCTTTCTTCTGAGGGTGAGCCGAACATACCGCCCCTGAGTGAGCCAAACTATTGTACAGACTATAGTATAGCACATACAATTAGATACAAAAAAGATTATCAAAGAAAGAACTGAATATTTTACCTATTGACAATGCAACCTTTTCTATCCATAATAGAAGTCAATATATTGAACGTTAATAAAGGACTACTATGCAGGACTTGCTATGCAAGAGAGCGGAATTTAGGAGCTGGAAGATTCCGTCATAGACAACCTGTAGAACCTACCTTTAGAGTCCCATGCCAATACATGGGCGCATCTCCAGCGTTATGGATGAAGTGGAATGTCTATACATTCAAGTAATGGTGGTACCGCGGAAGCAAGCTCTTTCGTCCTTATAATATAGGATGATTGGGCTTTTTTTGTGTTCATAAGGAAATACGTTTAATGGAGGTAATAGGAATGCGTAAGCAACGAATCGTAGTCAAAATAGGCAGTAGCTCACTAACAAATGATAAGGGTGAAATCGATCAGCAAAAACTAAATGATCATATTCACGCGCTGGCTGCGCTTCGAGAAGCAAATCATGAAGTTATCCTTGTATCTTCAGGTGCAATTGCAGCTGGCTTTAGAGGACTTGGTTATTCATCAAGACCAGTAACCGTGAAAGGAAAGCAAGCAGCGGCAGCAATTGGGCAAAGCTTGTTAATTCAAACTTATATGGAAAAATTCAGTGCCTACGGTATCACTGCAGCCCAATTATTATTAACTCGAGATGACCTTTCTGATCGCGAACGTTACCGAAATGCTTATGCAACAATGACCGAGCTGTTGGAGAGAGGCATACTTCCAATCATTAACGAAAATGATACGGTATCGATTGAAGAATTGACGTTTGGTGATAATGATATGCTATCAGCTTTAGTTAGTGGATTTATTCATGCCGACCAGCTCATTATTTTAACGGATATAAATGGAATATATAGTGGAAATCCAAGAACAAACCCTTCAGCAGTAAAGTACGATTCCATTGATGAAATAACCAACGAAATGATCGGTGCTGCAGATACAACTGGTTCGAAGGTTGGTACAGGTGGAATGAAATCAAAATTAATGGCGGCAAAAACGGCAACAAGGCTTGGAGTCCCTGTCTTTATCGGCCATGGAAAAGGAAGCGAAAAACTAATAGAAGTTTTAAAAGGAAATGGCGATGGTACGTATATTGCCGGCCATGTCAAGGCTCCTATCAATACAAGGAGACAGTGGATAGCGATCCACTCTGAATCGATGGGGAAACTTTATGTGGATAAAGGTGCAGAAGATGCGATATCCCATCATGGAAGCAGTCTTCTTTCAGCAGGTATTTTAAAAATCAGCGGTACCTTTCAAAAGGGAGATGTTGTCCAGGTTTATGGAATAAATGAGTTGCTTGGCAAAGGAGAAGTAAGCTGTTCATCAGTTGAATTACAACAGGCAATCAACGAACATATCGATAACGAGAAAGATTTTGCCACCTCTTCTATAGAGGTAATTCATCGTGATGGCTGGGTAGGTGTACAAAAAATCGGGGAGGAATTATCATGAGTGAAGTTGTTCTAAAAGGCAAGGCTGCAAAAAAAGCGAGTTATTTAATGACTGGAGTTACTACGGAAGAGAAAAATGAAGCATTAGCTTTAATCGCAGAGCAATTAATAATGGATCAGGAAATGTTGCTTATCGAAAATGAAAGGGATCTTGCAGCAGGTAAAGAAAAAGGGCTTTCTGATGCTGTTTTAGATCGGATTATGCTGAATCAAGAGCGTATTAAAGGAATTGCTGCTGCCATTCATCAAGTTATTGAGCTCCATGATCCAATTGGTGAAACCTTAGAATCGATTAACAAGGAAAATGGCCTAAATATCGAGAAAAAGCGGGTTCCAATTGGTGTTGTAGGTATCATTTATGAAGCTAGACCGAATGTGACAGTTGATGCAGCAACACTTACATTAAAAACTGGAAATGTGGTTATTTTGCGAGGGAGCTCTTCAGCTAAAAATTCGAATATTGCATTAATCAGTTCCATTCATCGTGCACTAGAGCGCAGTGCGCTTCCTGTTAATGCTGTGCAGTTAATTGAGGACACAAGCAGAGAAACAGCTCGTGAATTATTCCGCTTAAACGATTATTTAGATGTATTAATTCCAAGAGGCGGTAAAAACCTGATCGATACAGTTGTCCGAGAAGCTACTGTACCAGTAATTGAAACTGGCGCTGGGAACTGTCATATCTTTATTGATAAAACAGCTGAGAAAGAAATGGCAGAGCAAATTGTATTGAATGCAAAGCTGCAACGGCCATCTGTTTGTAATGCGATTGAATCTCTTTTAATCGATCCAGAATGGTTTCGTCAACACGGCAGCGACTTGTTGAAAAAACTGGAAGAGAATGGTGTACAAATTTATGCAGATGGGCAAATTCGTGAAGCTTATCCAACAGCTAACCAAGCAACGGAAGAAGACTGGTCGAGCGAATATCTTGGACTTTCCATTAGTGTTAAATTAGTGGATACGGTTGAAGAAGCTATCGGGCATATTAATCAATATGGAACGAGACATTCCGAGTCAATCATTACAGAGAATAGTAAACATGCCGAAATGTTCCTGCAGCATGTAGATGCGGCGGCTGTCTACCATAATGCATCCACGCGATTTACGGATGGTTTCGAATTTGGATATGGAGCAGAAATTGGAATCAGTACACAAAAGTTGCATGCAAGAGGTCCAATGGGGCTTGCGGCATTAACATCAAGTAAGTTTCAAATTAAAGGCAGCGGTCAAATTAGAAACTAAATTGTTCATACAAAGGGGCTGTTCCATGTTGGAGCAGCCCTTTTGTGTACTTGAATTATTGATTGAATGTAGTATTTACAACGAGATCGCATTGTTTTTCAAGTTGAAGCGTGTCAAAATAATGTTCCTCCAAAGGAATCCATTTCTGGATAAAGGTTTCTAGTTTTTCCTTACCATTACGTTTCTGGATTCGCTTACGCTGCACATTTTTATCAACTGTAAGAAAAACTTTATAATCATAGAAGTCCTGCAATGCAGGATGGAGGGAGTAAACCCCTTCGACAATGGTTAGATGCCTAAAAGTTGTCTGAATTGGGTCATCCAACGCTTTCTTCTGACAATTATAAGGCCGATGAACGGTTGTGTTACCACTTTGTAACGGTCGAAGTACTTCTTCCTTAAAGCGCTCATAGTGAACATTGCCACCAGGTTCAGATAACCTTTCTTTTGTTTTCAACTCAAAAGGAAGGAAAAAGTCATCCATATGAAAAAGTGTGCTATCAAACTTGGCGGCCAGCTGCTTAGCTAAGGTTGTTTTTCCGCTTCCACACCGCCCATCGATGGCAATAATTTTCGGTTCATCTGTACGATATAAATTTTCCAGTGCACTACAAAGTGATGAATAGCTTGCCGTGTATTCGTATTCGCTAGTTTGCAATACATTTCACTCCTTATTTCCTGTTATTCTTTCGAGGTTACAGCTATTAAATCTTCAACGATGACATCAATTTCACTAGAGCTTATACCGTCATACCCTTTAATAACCTCTCCGTCAGGATTAACAAGAAAGAATCTAGTCCCATGCATAACTTGGTCGTCTCCTTCTAGTGGTTCCTTGACTAGATTTTTAAAAGATTTAATTGATAATTCTTTGATCGTTTGAAAATCATAACCAGTTAGAAACGACCAGTTTTCAAAGTCTGCTTGATAGCTATTACCGTATTCCTTCAGAACCTCTGGCGTATCATAGTCAGGATCTACTGAAAAGGATACAAGCTGAACACCGAGGTTTTGGTCATTCACCCTTGATTGTAACTCAGCCATATTTGCTGTCATTGGAAGACAAACAGTTGTACAATTTGTAAAAATAAAATCAGCTATCCACCATTGGCCTTCCAAGTCATTGAGGCTTAAGTTTTCATTATCTTGTGTTGTAAATTGGAAATCGTCCACTTCTTCCGACATGTTCGTTTCAATAGCTTCGGAACTACAACCAATCAGAACAAAAGCTAAAAGTATATGTAGTAGGAGTATTTTCTTCATCTGAATGTCCCCTTTTATGTATTTAGCGTTAGTATAACATTATATCACGAATGACATGTTGGCAGTTCAGTGAAACCATTGTGAACAATTTCTACTTAAGGATTTAGTCATTATGTAAGATTAAAATCTATCACAGCCAAGTTTGATTTTATAGTAGCTGGTTAGTATTCTTAAAATAATGTGTTTTATGAAGATAGATATATGTTTAAAGGAGCGGGGGAAATGAGAGGGATTTATCAGGAAAAACAGAATATCCGCCCAAGCATCAGGTTTAAGCTAAAAGCAAAGATGATTGCATTAATAAGTATCTTAATTATTGGGGTTTTTATCATCTTTGCATTATTTCTTCAGAACTTTATTGAAAATACGATGGAAGAACAAATTGGAAAACGAGCACTCGGTGTTGCTGCAAGTGTTGCAAATATTCCAGCATTAAAGGAAGCCTTTCAATTAGAAAATCCTGCAGCCGTTATTCAGGACATTGTCGACCCGATTCAACAGGAGACCGAAGCGGAATTTATTGTCGTTGGAAATACAGAGAGTATTCGTTATTCACATCCTAATCAAGACCATATTGGAAGAAAAATGGTTGGCGGTGATAATGAACGGGCTTTACAAGATGGTGAGTCTTATGTTTCTGTCGAAGAGGGATCACTTGGATTATCCATTCGGGGGAAAGCACCAGTGTACTCTGATGAAGGAGAGATTATCGGAGTTGTATCGGTTGGATTTTTAAATGATGATATACAAAAAGTGATTGCAAATCAGAATTATTCGCTTTGGATTACATTAACTCTAATTATATTGCTCGGTGTTCTTGGAGCTATTTTTATCTCACATTATATTAAAAAATTGTTGTCCAATATGGAGCCAGAAGAAATAGCACATTTAATGATCGAAAAGGAAGCTATCTTGCAGTCGGCCCATGAAGGAATTATAGCGGTTAATAATAATGGTCAAATCACGATGATGAATGCAACAGCGCAAAAGCTTTTATTTAAACAACGAGTAGTGGAACAGGATTACAGTGGAAAGGTAATCCAAGATATTATCCCTTCATTAAATATTCAGGATTTCTTAGATAATGATAGAAGCTTCTATGACAGAGAAGCGATTCTCGGTGAAACTGTAGTATTAATAAACCAAACACCGATGTATAACGATAAAACAATTATTGGAACCGTTTTGACGTTTCGTGAAAAAACAGAGTTAGAAGGAGTTATCCATGAGTTGTCTAGGGTAAAGCAGTATGCAAATACGCAACGTGCACAAACGCATGAGTTTTCCAATAAGCTTTATACCATTCTTGGTCTCCTGCAGTTAAATCAGAATCAGGAGGCAATTGAATTTATAAAAAAGGAAAGCAAAATAAGGCAAAAGTGGCAACGCTTTTTGACAGATAATATTGCAGATCCACTAATTCATGCCATTATTCAAGGGAAATTCAATCAAGCGAATGAGCTCGGCGTAAAGATGTCAATCCATCCAGATAGTCAGCTTTCTTACCGTTTTTCGGAAGCGGAAAAAGATGTATTATTAACCGCACTGGGAAATTTAATCGAAAATGCTATTGAAGCAGTGAAAGATCAAGCGCCTAACAAACGCAATGTATCCATTTTGTTTACAGATATTGGGGAAGATGTGTTAGTGGAAGTAGAAGACTCAGGACCGGGTATTGCAACATCGGATATTCCACGGATTTTCGAACAAGGCTTTTCTACAAAAAGTGGAACCCATCGAGGAATTGGACTGGCTTTAACCTATCAAGCAGTCCAACGTATAGGTGGGCAAGTAATACTAGAAGAGGGTGACTTGGGAGGCGCCTGTTTCATCATGATCATACCAAAGAAAGGGGAAGAAGCAAATGCATGAAGATTATAGCGTTTTAATTGTTGAAGATGATTTTCGAATTGCGAATATTCATCGCCAATTTGTTGAGAAAGTAGACGGCTTTGTCGTCAGTGATACGGTAAGGACTGGCGAAGAAGCGCTAGCCTTTCTTCGGGAGTGTAGTGAATTACCGGATCTTGTTGTATTGGACATCTATATACCTGATGTAGAAGGATTGAATTTGTTCTGGGAAATCAGAAGCACCTATCTAGAAATAGATATCGTTGTAATCACAGCTGCAAAAGAAGTAGAGACAATTCAAGAAGCAATTCGAGGCGGTGTGTTTGATTATATTATTAAACCTGTTGATGTAAGTAGATTCGAGCTTACATTAACACGATACAAAGAACGAAAGTATTTACTATCATCTGTTGAGGAAATGGAACAGGGAGATGTTGATGCCATGATTTGGTCAAATCCAGCTCCAATTCCAGCGAAACAGAATTCAGGTTTGCCAAAGGGGATTGATGCGATTACATTAAAGGAAATTACGAGCTTGTTGAAAACCGAACATTCCGGAGGAGTTACAGCAGTAGAGCTTAGCCAGCAAATTGGTACAAGTCGCTCAACTGCACGACGTTATTTAGAGTACTTAGTCAGCGAAAATGAAGTTGAAACGAGACTGAAATACGGGACTGTAGGTAGACCGGAGCGAAGATATTTCCGTTGTGAAACTTATGAACAAAATGATTAATATGAAAATTAGACTTCTTATGATAAGAAACTTCCTTCCTATTTTCGTTTATGTTATTTTTTTCATTAAGTAAAAAATACAAACTATTTTTTACTTATACGTTTTGCTAGCGCTTACATAAAAGGGCATGAAGAAAAAAGATGTATTGCGTTTAGTTAGGAAGGGGAAATAAAAGTGAGTCTAAGTATAATAGGTTTTTTGACGATTTTAATTATTGTATTACTACTGATTAGCAATAAAGTAACACCGATTGTAGCTATGGTGCTCGTGCCATTAATCGGTGCACTTATTGCAGGCTTTGGATTTTCGGAGATTGGAGACTTTTTCACAGAAGGTACATTAACCGTAATTGAAGTTGCGATCATGTTTATTTTTGCGATTTTGTTTTTTGGCGTCATGCAAGAGGCGGGTCTTTTTGATCCTTTGATTCGCAACATGATACGATTAACAAGAGGAAACGTAATAACAGTAAGTGTAGGTACAGTTTTCGTGGCAGCAATTGCTCATTTGGATGGATCCGGAGCTTCTACATTTTTAATAACTATTCCTGCCCTTTTACCATTGTATAAACATTTAAAAATGAATCCTTATTTACTCTTATTATTGATTGGCGGAAGTGCCAGTATTATGAATATGGTTCCTTGGGCAGGTCCATTAGGCCGGACAGCTTCTGTATTGAACATGGATGTTACCGAGCTTTGGAGACCATTGATACCAATTCAAATTACTGGTCTGATTCTAATGATTGCTTTAGCTGTTTTCCTGGGAATTATGGAAAAGCGGAGAATAAGCAAGTATCACGGTCTAGTCAGTGCTGAAGAGTCCGCAGCCGCAATTGAAAGAATGAATGGTGATTCAACAGCTGCACAAGAGAAGGAATCTTTAGCAAGACCGAAATTGCTTTGGGTGAATGCGATTCTTTTTCTTTCCGTAATTGGCATACTTGTATGGGGAATTATTCCGGCAGGCTTTGCGTTTATGATTGGACTTAGTATTGCTTTACCACTTAATTATCCAAATATGAAGCAGCAGACTAAAATAATGCGTATGCATGCACCGAGTGCTTTAATGATGGCGACGATTATTCTTGCTGCAGGGTCCTTTTTAGGTATTCTTACAGGAACAGGAATGCTAGATTCCATTGCAGAAGATCTAGTTACAATCATTCCAGCATTTATTGCACCGTACCTGCACTTAATTATCGGATTTTTCGGAGTACCATTTGATTTATTGCTAAGTACGGATGCTTACTACTTTGCTTTATTGCCGGTTGTTGATCAAATTGCTACAGGATTTGGAATTGCATCCCTCTCTACAGCATATTCCATGGTGATCGGTAATATTGTTGGTACCTTTGTTAGTCCATTCTCGCCTGCACTTTGGCTCGCATTAGGCTTGGCAGGCCTTGAAATGGGAAAACATATACGCTATTCCCTTTTGTGGATGTGGGGACTAAGTATTGTACTCTTAATTGTTGCTGTATTAATTGGTGTTATCGCAGTTTAAGTAAGGTTGTAAACGATTGAATAAAACGGAGTCCATTATTAGGTGGGCTTCGTTTTTATATAGGGAGTACGATTTAATAAGTTTAAGAACATTTTGGTTTACTTTTTTAGGAGAGAGTTTTTCCAAAAAGGCAGCGTATCATGTATTTTAAGCTAAGATGAAACTCTTTAAGAATAATTATAATATTTCCTTCTCATGTGAATAGAAGTAATTTCCAATGACCCAAAAATATTCTCTTTATTTTTCTAATCGTACTAGATGATAGATATAAAAACTGAATTCATATAAACTTATATAGACTAATAGATTACTAAATGAATAAAGTAGTCTTTATATGCTATTAAGCTGGAGGGATAGGCATGTTTTCCTTCGTTAAAACCATGACAATTCGGAAAAGGATTATCTTTATTTTTCTGATTTTATCGATATTTCTAATTCTGTTATTGGTTACAATGTTTGCATACATCGAGATAAGAAATTCACAAGAAAATTATAAACAGTTGTCCAGACAAACAGCAAATGGTCTTGCGTTTATGCCAGCATTGGTTGACGCGATTAATAGTGGGGATCATATAGAGCTCCAGGGAATTATTGACCGTGTTCGTCTCCAAGCCGAAAATCCTGTCGTGACTGTAGTTGCACGTGATGGTACCTATATCATACATCCAGATTCGAGTAAAATAGGCATACATGGTGAAAGAGATCGTTTCGCGCAAACGTTATTATTTGGTTCCTACGTCACCGATAATGCAGAAGGCACGACCGGATCTGCGATTATGACAATTGCTCCAGTGTATGAAGAATATAGGGGAGGAGAAAGGATCGCTGGGGCTGTTACCGTTGAGTATTTACGAGAGGATATTAATGCTACGATTGTAGCCAGACTCTTTCGTCTCCTCTTCGTTGCTTCTCTTGGTATAGCAATTTGCATCGGGGGAGCATTGTTTCTTGCACGTAGCATTCAGGAAGATACTCTCGGGGTCGAGCCTTCGGTTATTGCTCGGATGTTTAGAGAGCGAGAAGCAATGCTCAATGCAGTAAGGGAAGGAATCGTTGTGATCGATCAAAACGAAGCTATCTCGATGATTAACCCGTCTGCGAAATCATTGCTAAATCCATCGACTAATGAAAGAACTCTTGTAAAAGTGCTTGGTTTGCAGCAAACACTTCATACAGGAGAAGTCAGTTACGATGAAGAACGAGTGCATCAGGGAAAAGTATTCATTACAAATCGCATTCCTTTATTTAAAGATGAACAAGTTGTCGGGGCGATTTGTAGTTTTCGTGACAAGACAGACATAAAGCAACTTCAGGAGACAGTTGCTCAAATGAAAGGGTATGCAGATGGATTACGTGCACAAACACATGAATTTCAAAATAAAATGTACGTTCTTATGGGTTTGCTGCAGTTAGAACAATATGAAGAAGCTCTAAAGGTTATTCAAGATGAGACAGCGGAAAATAAACAGACGATACCAAAGTTAAGAACAATTGAAGATCCAGGGGCACAAGCGATTTTATTAGGTAAAATGGCAAAAGCTGCAGAGAAAAAAGTATCGCTGATGATTGATGAGGCTAGCCGTCTTCGTAAAACAAATATCTCCATTACCGATATGGCTATAATACTTGGAAATTTACTTGATAATGCGATAGATGCTGTCTTTGAATCTGAACAAAAAGAAGTTATTGTTATGATAACAGATATTGGAAATGAAATCGTCATTGACGTTCAAGATACAGGGACTGGAATAGTTCAAGATGAAAGGAATCAACTATTCATGAAAGGATTTTCTAGTAAGGGTGATGATAGAGGCTATGGACTTGCACATGTGTATGAAACAGTCAAAAAATATGGAGGAGAAATAGAGATTTCCTTACCGACAGATGGTGGAACAGTTTTCTCTTTATACCTCCCTAAATGGAAAGGAGAAGCTTAGATGAATGTTGTTATAGCAGAAGATGATTATCGTGTTGCATTACTACATGAACAATACTTACAAACCTTTTCGATGATAAAAGTCGTTGGGAGAGCATTAAATGGAAAGGAATTAAAGGAGATTTTAGAAAAAGAAGAAGTTCATTTAGTTCTCCTTGATATTTATTTTCCTGATACATTAGGAACAGAGCTACTTCCGCATTTACGAATGAACTATCCGGAAATGGACATGATTATCGTCTCAGCTTCAACTGATCGTAACCATTTACGAACAGCTCGACAATATGGTGTATATCAATTCTTAATTAAACCAGTTTCTGTGGGAGACTTCACTCAAACAATTACAAATTATTTAAAGGATAAGGAATGGTTTAATCAGGATGAAAGCTTTCAAGCAAAGGATACACTGCATATATTGTCCGGAACTTATCAAATGGACCAAACGGTAAAAAGTAAGAATGATCAGCTTCCATCTGGGGTCGATTCGATTACGCTGGACAAAGTGAAAGCAGCTTTAACCGAAAATGAGGAAGGTGTAACGATTGATACGATGTGTCAGCTTGTCGGAATTTCTAGAACAACAGCGAGAAGATATTTGGAGCATATCGTGGCTGAAGGAGAAGCAACAACAAAATTAAATTACGGTGTTATTGGCAGACCTGAAAGAAGATATATTTTGGAATAGAAAGAACATCCTGGTATAGGGTGTTCTTTCTATTTCTTAGGTAAGGAAGAAATAGTGGATAAAAAGGACAAAAAGAAATAAAAGAATTTTAAGCTGATTAAATTCGAAATATTGTGTTTAACCAAACAGTCTGAGATAATAATGCTCAATGTTGAAAGCGTTTACTTATAAGTGGGGTGTAAAGATGAAACGTATATTTTTATTACTAATAGGCTGTATTATTTTAACGGGATGTTTAGGGAAAGCAAGTGGAGATAGTGGAGCATTTCCTGTAAAAAACATTGAAATTATCGCTCCTGCGAGCCCTGGTGGTGGATGGGATCGAACGGCGCGTTCCGCACAGCGTGCAATGAATGCGGATGGAAGTGTTGATCAAGATATTACAGTTATTAATAAACCAGGAGGTGGCGGAGAAGTAGGTTGGCAATATTTGATGCAGCAAGATTCACATGCTGTTGCTTTAAATTCTAGTTTACTAACTACTGGAGCAATACTGGGTCAAACGGAACTAACATACAAAGATTTCACTCCATTAGCTATGCTGTCCACCGAATGGCTTGCAGTTGCGTCAAAGGCAGGCTCAGGGATTGATGATGCAAATCAATTGATGGATCAATTAAGAGAAGACCCAAAGTCATTAGTAATTGGGGTAAGCCCATCTTTAGGTAGTGGGAACCATCTATCATTTGTTCAAGCTGCGGTTGAATCGGGTGTAGATCCTACTGAACTACAGTTTCTTGTTTATAGTAGTGGTGGTGATATTATGAATGCTTTACTAGGAGGCCATATTGATATAACGAGTAACTCTTTGTCAGATCTCTCGGAACAATATGAGGCTGGAGAAGTAGACATTTTAGCAATAACAGCTCCGGAAAGGCTTGATAGCTTTCCAAATATACCTACATGGAAGGAGCAAGGTGTAGATGTAGAATTTCCACATTGGCGAGGAATTATGGGACCACCTGGGATGAGTGAAAATGAAATAGCTAAATGGGATGAATATTTGAGTTCAATGGTTAAAACAGAAGAGTGGCAAACTGACTTAGATAATAATGACCTTGATAACTTTTATATGGATAGTAAAGAGACATTAGCGTTTTTAGAAAAGCAACATGACTTTTTCAAAGATATTGTTCGTGAATCAGGGTTAACACCATAGGAGGAGAAATGATGCAGACAATTCGTTATACATTACCAATATTATTTATTGTTGCCAGCGTCATTTATGGCGTAATGATTATCCAATTACCATCAGCCACATTGGGTAATCCAAATGGACCTATGCTATTCCCTCTATTTGTTTGCATAGGAGTGTTAATCTTTTCGATTATTGATTTAGTTAATGTTCGAAAAGAAAGTGACAATGATAATGAGGATTTAAAAATGATGGCGCAACGTAACTCGTTTAAATTGATTGTAACGATTATTGGTATTTGCTTAATCTATACTTTTATTTTTGAACGGCTGGGCTACCTGTTTGCAACCATATTATTTATGGCAGCACTTATGTTTTATCTGAACGGAATAAAAAAATGGGGCTTGAATTTGATAGTGACGTTGGTTGTTTCCTTTTCTACATGGTACGGCTTTACGCAGCTATTACAGATTAGCCTGCCATAGAAGGGAGAAGTGCTTAGATGGATACAAGTGTAATTCTTGATGGTTTATGGACGGCGCTTCAGCCGGCTAACTTGCTTTGGCTTCTACTTGGTGCAGCGCTTGGTACAATAGTTGGTATTTTACCAGGTCTAGGTGCTGCTACAGGAGTGGCGGTACTCATTCCGCTAACATTTGGAATGGAGCCTGTTAGTGCATTGATTTTAATGGCAGCAATTTATTATGGTGCACTATTCGGTGGTTCGAGAAGCTCGATTCTTATTAATACACCAGGAGACGGGTCTTCCATTGCAGCAACATTTGACGGTTATCCAATGACAAAGAAGGGGATGGCAGGACAAGCAATGTCGATAGCAGCAATGGCTTCTCTTATTGGTGGAGTTATGGCTATATTCGGCTTTATCTTTTTGGCAATCCCTTTGGCAAAATTTGCTTTAAACTTTGGACCTGCAGAATTTTTATTACTTTTCTTATTTGCATTATCAGCAGTTGTCACGTTATCACAAGGGAATACGATAAAAGGGTTTTTAACAATGTTTCTAGGGCTAGGCATTAGTACAATTGGAGTTGATTTACAATCGGGTGTGCATCGATTCACGCTTGGTCTGCCACATTTAACAGACGGTATAAACTTTATCGTTATTATTATTGGTATCTATGCAATTGGTGAGGTACTTTATAATTTGCTCAAACCACAGCATTCGAATAAGTCGGATAATGAAGCTATAGGTAGTAAATGGTTTACAAAAGAACAGTGGAAACGATCACTTGGTCCAATCTTACGTAGTGGACCAATTGGCTTCTTCTTAGGAGTTTTACCTGGTTCGGGAGGGACAATCGCTTCTTTATTGGCATATAGTACTGAAAAACAAGTCTCTAAACGAAAAGATGAATTTGGAAAAGGGGCGGTCGAAGGACTAGTAGCACCAGAATCTGCAAATAGCTCTGCAGCAGTTGGCTCGATGATCCCGATGTTAACGATGGGAATACCAGGTTCTGGTACAACTGCAGTCATGCTAGGAGCACTAGTAATGATAGGAGTTACTCCTGGTCCATTACTATTTGAGAATAGACCAGATATGGTATGGACCTTAATTAACAGTATGTTTATTGGGAATTTAATTCTAGTAATCATAAATATCTTAATGGTAGGTATGTTAGTGAAGGTATTAAAAACACCGCCGAATGTTCTTTATCCAATTGTTCTTATCTTATCATTCCTTGGAGCGTACACACTTGGTTACAGCACGATTGATTTCTATATTTTGATTATTGCAGGAGTAATTGGGCTTTTTATGAGAATGTTGAATTATCCAGTAGTGCCACTAATTTTAGCATTAATTGTAGGAGGAGATATGGAACAGAACTTTCAGAGAGCAATGGTAGTTTATGATTCACCAGCGGCTGTATTATTTGCTTCTCCGATTACAATTGTACTAGCTATATTAACGCTTTTATCCTTATGCTATCCACTGATTACCAAGGTATTTAGACGGAGAAAGGCTGTAAATTAAAGTCATGTAATTTGTATACTGTAAAACCTCAATAAAACCCGTATCACCTTATTTTAGGTGGTATGGGTTTATTATTTTTGCAAGTAAAGTTACAAAAATTCAACAAAACATCAGAGAACAACTAGTGTTGAAAAAATAGGATATAATAGATTGAAGCACTTTTTTATAATTTATATTTAATTGGATAATTGAATTATAGTAAGAATGAGGAGGGCATAGGTTGGTAAGTACAGGAATGATTGTTCTTATTGGTGTAGTATGTCTGATTGCTGTAGTTTTAACGTTGTATGGGATGAAACAGGAAGAAGACAAACAAAAGAAGTATGAAAAGGCTGGAGAAGAGGCCGTAAGTGAATTAGCACGTTCGCTTGAGTATGAGACAAAATCGTTGAAATCGAATTTACCTTCATTGATATGGATATATGTGATTACCATCGGTCTTTCAATGCTGGCATTGGCATTTTATATTTTCTAATGTATGATCATAGGCTACCTGACACAAGGTGGCCATTTTTTATGTGAAAAATATGAAGTGACATACGATAGAAAATATGATAGTATGAATTAACAGAAAAAAGGAATTACTTCTTTTTTGTTAATAATTAAAGGGATTCCTTTTTTATAACTTAATGAGGTATTCATATGGAAACTATTTATCAAAAGATTTATGAACAAAAAAATACGTTTACAAACAGTTTACAGAAGATTGCATCATATATTTTAGAGAATCCAAGGATATTTGCAGTTTCTTCTGCAACGGAAGCTGGAAAACAAATTGGAGTTAGTGAAACAACTATCATACGATTCTGTAAACAGCTAGGATATAACGGATATAAGGAACTTCAAGAGGAGGTTCAAAATATCCTATTACAAAGGAGTTCGTTATCTGAGTATGTGGAAGATAAAAAAGTCGATGCTGCCATAGAGAATTCGATTAAACGATTCATGGCGAACGATGTGGGAAATATTCAAAGAATGATGCAGCAGCTGTCAGAGGAAAGTCTTTCAACAGCTGTTACGAAATTAACGAATGCAGATCGTGTACTCGTTGCAGGGGTGCGGTCATCTTATGCACTAGCAAGCTGGTTCTCCTATTCGCTTGATTTAATGCTCGGTAACACGAGAATATACAATCCTGGTACAGATGATATCCTGCTACGGCTAAGCGAACTTACTGAGAAAAGTGTGTTTGTAGCATTCTCATTTCATCGCTACGCTGTAGATACGATTAATATTGCCAAGCATGCTAAGAATGGGGGAGCATTTGTTATTGGAATTACAGACTCAGGGCTCTCTCCAATTACAGCATATTGCGATTTGGTGTTAAGTGTGCAGCTATCAGGTAAATCAACATTAGATGTAGCACCAGCAGTGATGTCGCTGTCAAACAGCATTATCGCATCTATTTCACTTGAAAATGACGAAAAAGTTAAAGAGAGAGTAAAATTGTTTGATTCCATAAGTGGAAAAGATTTTTTTGATTGATAAAAAGATATAAACCATGCTTATGCTTATAAGTGCAATAAAGGTATTCACTAAGTGAATACCGTGTTTTTAAACTTAGATGGGAGTTAATTAAAATGAATGCAACATTAGAAAAGCTAAACCCATTATTAGAGAAAATTTTTAATCATTTACACGAACATCCAGAAATTAGTTGGGAAGAAAAAAAGACGACAGCTTATATTGAAGGTCTGTTTCAAGGCAAAGACTGTACGATTAAACGTTTTGATGATTCAACAGGATTAGTAATCGATGTAGGAAGCGGCAGTCCTGTTATTGCTCTCAGAGCAGATATCGATGCATTATGGCAGGAAGTGAATGGAACATTCCAAGCAAATCACTCCTGTGGACATGATGCACATATGACAATCGTCATTGGTACACTTCTTACAATATTAGAAGAGAAGAAAGATTTTAAAGGAACATTTCGTTTTATTTTTCAACCGGCAGAAGAAAAAGGTGACGGCGCGTTAACCTTTGTGGAGAAAGGCGTTGTTGATGATGTTGATTATTTGTATGGACTGCATTTGAGACCGATAGAGGAATTGGGACATGGTCAATTTGCTCCTGCTATCGAACACGGTGCAGCTAAGTTTATTCAAGGTCATATTAAAGGGCATGATGCACATGGAGCAAGACCACACTTAAATGCAAACGCCATTCAGGTTGGGGCGGAATTTTTTCAAGCATTAAACAGTATGCAAGTGAACCCGATGATTCCACACTCTGCTAAAATGACAGCATTTCATGCTGGTGGAACAAGCTCCAATATTATTCCTGGAAATGCAACCTTTTCCATTGATGTCAGGGCTCAAAATAATGAAGTAATGGAAGAAATCACAGATAAAATCTATCGAATTGCTTCATCGCTTGCAGATCTTCATGGGATAGAAATTGATTTATCAGTTGGTGCAAATATAGCGGCGGCTGTGCTTGATCAGGACGCCATCTCATTCATGAGACAGGCAATTGTTGAATGCGCAGGAGATGAAAATTTATCCCCAGTTATTACAACAACTGGTGGGGATGATTTTCACTTTTATACGATAAAACGTCCAGCGTTAAAAGCAACCATGCTCGCGGTTGGCTGTGATTTGGTACCAGGCTTACACCATCCAGAAATGACCTTCAATCATAAGGCTATCCCAAAGGCTGTGGAAATTATAACACGTGCACTATATAAAACGATGGAATCAATTTAGTAGAAGGAGTCTTTTGTGTGATGAAAGGGAAACTAGAAATTAGGAAACTAACAACGCTGGACGAACTAAGAGAAATTCAGAGACTAGAGGAGTCAGTATGGCATATGTCGGCGATTCCGTTGCACCAAACGTTCACAGCATTAACGAATGGCGGCATTATTTTAGGAGCCTATGATTCCGAAAAGCTAATTGGTTTTCTATATAGCTTTGCAGGATTTGATGGAAAAAGTGCTTATCTATGCTCCCATATGATGGGGATATTACCGGAATATAGGAAAGATGGAATCGGAAGAAACTTAAAACGAAAGCAAGCTGAATTGGCAAGAGAAATGGGCTATGAAATGATAACATGGACATTTGATCCATTAGAAAGTGTGAATGCCTATTTAAACTTGCACAAACTCGGTGCTAAAGGTGTTTATTTCAAAGAAAACCACTATGGTAAGCTGGGTGATGAATTTAGCGAAGGACTTCCATCTGATCGATTTCAAATAATGTGGGATATTAGTAAAGCTGCTAAAGAAAAGGAAATGGTTTCAATTGATGCAGCAAACGTATTGTTACAGATGGATTCTGATCAAAAGCCGATTCTAACGAACAATCATAATTTGAACGATCGTATGGAAAGCGATGTTTGGTTCGTTGCAATTCCATCCAATTTCCAAAAGCTAAAACAAGAAAACTTTGAACTTGCGAAACAATGGAGATTGACAACCCAAAAGGTATTTAGAGAACTTTTCCAACAAGGTTACCAAGCAGAAGATTTTGTTCACCATGCTTCAGACCATAACTACTATGTTTTTCGCAAATAGATAGAAATAATGGTGAGTAAGACACCACCGTATTTCTGGGTAGGCAGGAAAGTATAAAACTTTCCTGCTTGCATAAATAAGTGCAACTAAGGTATTTATCCATTAGTTAGGTGGATGCTAAGCTGTCTAAAAAAGTACGAACTTAAACAGGAGGATACACAATGACAATCCCTATTAAACAACTAAAACTACATAAATTGAACATGCGCCTAAAGGATCCTTTTACAACGAGCTTTGGAACCTTTCAAGATAAGGAATTTTTTATTACAGAGCTCATTGATGACGATGGAAATCGTGGGTATGGGGAGTCTGTTGCATTTTCAAGTCCTTGGTATAGTGAAGAAACGGTAAAAACCAACTTACATGTTATGGAAGACTTTCTTATTCCGATTTTAAAAGAAAATCAAATTAGTCATCCGGATCAGGTATCTGATTTATTCCATCCAATTAAGCGTAATAATATGGCCAAGTCTGCATTAGAGGGTGCAGCTTGGGATTTATATGCAAAACGAGAAAAACTAACCTTAGCAGCAGCTCTAGGTGGAGAAAGAAAACAAATTGACGTTGGAATCAGTATTGGAATCCAACCTACAGTAGATGATTTAATTCAAACGATTCAACACTTTGTTGATGCCGGCTACAAACGAATAAAAATAAAAATTAAGCCGGGTTGGGATGTAGAGGTACTTCGTGAGGTTCGCAAGCATTTTCCGGATACACCAATTATGGCAGATGCAAATTCAGCATATACGATTGACGATATTGAGCATTTACAGCAATTGGATGATCTCAATTTAATGATGATTGAACAGCCATTGGAGCATGATGATATTGTAGATCATGCGAAGCTTCAAGCGGTTATGAAAACACCAATTTGTTTAGATGAGAGTATCCATTCACTTGAAGATACGAGAAAAGCCTACGAGCTTGGCAGCTGTAAAATTATTAACATAAAAATTGGACGTGTCGGTGGATTAACCGAAGCGAAACGAATTCATGATTTTTGTATGGATAAAGGTATCGACGTTTGGTGTGGTGGCATGCTGGAAGCTGGGGTAGGCAGAGCACATAATGTTGCATTAACAACGCTAGCACAATTTGTGTTACCAGGAGATACAGCTGGCTCATCGAGATATTGGGAAAGAGATATTATTAAACCGGAAGTTGTTGTAGAGAATGGACTGATAAATGTTCCAGACCAGCCTGGAATTGGTTATGATATCGACGAGGAAGCGATGGAAGAATTTACGGAATGGACAAGAGTCTATCATTTTTAATAAAATACGGTGTTATATAGAGGAGCGCATTGTACGCTCTCCTCTTTTACAAGATAAAAATTTTCAAAATATTATGATATATATAGAAGGGGATTTACATATGAAAAAGAGTCTTCAGGTTGCTGGAGCTTATGTTGGATTAATTGTTGGAGCAGGGTTTGCTTCTGGTCAGGAAGTCATGCAGTTTTTTACAAGCTTTGGAATCTATAGTGTCCTTGGAACCATAATCGCGGGGGTGCTCTTCGCTTTTCTAGGAATGCATGTGCTTCAGTTAGGATCTTATTATCAAACAGCATCACATCGTGAAGTAATTTATAAAATATGTGGAAAATATTTTGGATTTGCAGTCGATCTATTAATCACATTCTTCCTGTTTGGTGTTGCAGTTGTCATGATTGCAGGTAGTGGGTCGATTTTTGAACAACAATTCGGTATTCCTCCACTTGTTGGAAACTTAATCATGACTGTAGCTGTCATCGCTACACTTTGTTTAAATGTAAATAAAGTTATTACGGTGATTAGTAGCATAACACCTTATTTATTGGTGTTAATATTTATTATTACCGGTTATTCTTTATTCAGTAGTGATGCAAGCATTAGTCAATTAAATGCATTGGCAGAAGTACAGCCTGCTTCAGCCCCTAACTTTATTATGGGAGCTTTGCTCTATGTTTCGTATAATCTTGCAGCAGGATTTGCTATGCTGGCTGTCATTGGCGGCACGATGAAGGATAGAAAAACTGCTGGCTGGGGTGGAATTTTTGGTGGAATCGGACTCGGATTATTACTATTTTTAATTAATTTAAGTTTATTTATGAATATCGGGTCTATTCAAGAAGCAGATATGCCTACATTGATGCTGGCAACGGAGGTCTCGCCAATTGTTGGTGTGTTAATGGCAATTGCTCTATTAGGAATGATTTTCAACACAGCAGTAGGTATGCTCTATGCTTTTACGGCACGACTCGTTCCGCAGAATACGAAAAAGTTTAAAGGAGCCGTTGTTATCATCGGTTTACTAGCTTTTGGTGCAAGCTTTATTGGCTTTACGACACTTGTTGGGACTGTTTATCCAATTACCGGTTATCTAGGATTTGTTTTAATTATTGCAGTTATTATATCTTGGGTTAGATTGAGAAAAGCGTAGAGGTTATAAATGAGAAAAACGAACAGCAATTGCATGCTGTTCGTTTTTTAGAAAACTAGGCATTCACCAAGACTTTGGGGGATGCCTTAGTTGCACTAATGCAGAAAGGAAAGTTTTATACTTTCCTTTCTGCCAAGTCTAAAGAATTATTTCCAAATCTCTTTTGATAAATCAACAATATATTTTAATTTCTCCCATTGCTCATCTTCTGTTAACTTATTGCCGTGGTGGGTTGAAGCAAATCCACATTGTGGACTTAAAGCAATTTGCTCTAATGGCACGAACTCAGATGCAGCTTCAATTCGCTTTTTGATAACTTCTTTATCTTCAAGTTCACCAAATTTAGAGGTGATAGCCCCAATAACGACTTGTGCTCCACCTTTGGGAATGTGTTTTAATGGCTCGAAGGTTCCAGAACGCTCATCGTCATACTCTAGGAAAAAGCCGTCCACTTTCTCTTTCGCAAATAAGGTTGGCGCAACTTCTGCATAGCTGCCTTGGAATGCCCAGCTAGAACGATAGTTTCCGCGACATAGATGTGTTGTTACAATTAAATCCTCTGGTTTGTCTTCGAGTACACCATTTACAATACGAACTGCTAAATCGATTAATTGCTCTCTTGAATAGCCGCCAGTATCGATTAATTTAAAGTCAGAAGATGAAAGTCCAGCAATGTACACATCGTCTAATTGTAAGTAACGAACACCAGCATCATAGAATGCTTTTACAGCGTCTCGGTATGCTTGCGTAATATCTTTGGCATATTCTTCAATATCTGGATAAATTTCTGGGTTTCGTATCCCAACTTCAAATAGCTGGTTTGGACTTGGAATCGTTTGTTTCGGAACCGCACGGTCACCAACAATTTCCTTAAATTCAATAAAGTCTTTAATAAACGGATGATCGGCATTAAAGGAAATTTTCCCGATGTTACGCACATGATATCGGTCTGTTTCTACGCCATCGAATTGATAGCCTTTTTCGGTGTTGTAGCCTTCAATCCCATTTAAATGCTCAAGAAAATCAAGATGCCACCAGCTGCGACGGAATTCACCATCGGTTACTGCTTCCAGCCCAACTTCAATCTGCTTATCAACAATACGCTTGATTTCATTTGTTTCGACTTCGCGTAATTCTGCTGCAGTGATTTTTCCCGCTTTAAAATCTTCTCTCGCCTGATGTAAGTTATCTGGGCGTAATAAACTTCCTACGTGGTCTGCTTTGAATGGTGCTTTTACTAGAGTTTTCGTCATGTCTATTCCTTCTTTCTTTCATTTTAATAGTAAGTAAGAAAAATTATCCCCAAATTTCTTTTGAAATGTCTACGATAAATTTCAGTTTTTTCCATTGTTCTTCCTCTGTTAGCTTGTTACCATGGTGGGTTGACGCGAATCCGCACTGCGGACTTAAAGCTAATTGCTCCAACGGTACATAGTTAGCAGCTTTCTGAATGCGTGCTTTCAATGCCTCTTTATCTTCAAGTTCACCAAATTTAGATGTTACAGCGCCAATGACTACTTGTGCACCGCCCTCTGGGATATACTTCAATGGCTCAAAAGTTCCGGAACGGTCATCATCATATTCTAAGAAAAAGCCATCTACTTTTTCTTTTGCGAATAATGTTGGTGCAATTTTTGCGTAGCTTCCTTCAAACGCCCAGGTAGATTGATAGTTTCCACGACATAGATGTGTTGTTACAACTAAATCCTCTGGTTTATCTTCTAGCACACCATTTGCAACTCGGAGCGCTAAATCGATTAAATATTCTCTAGTTAATTTACTATCATTAAATGGAATGGTATCAGAGCTCAATCCTGCGATATAAACATCATCTAATTGCAGGTAGCGACAGCCTGCATCGTAAAATGCTTTTATCGCATCTCGGTAAGCGACGATAATATCATTGGCGTATTCCTCAATATCTGGATAGATATCTACATTACGAATCCCAGCATTGAATAATTGGTTTGGACTTGGAATCGTTTGTTTCGCGACAGCTCTGTCACCGACAATTTCATTAAACTCAATAAAGTCTTTGATGAATGGATGTTCAGGGTTAAAGGCTATTTTTCCAACATTTCGTACGTCGTATTTTTCCGTTTCAACGTCTACAAATTTAAATCCGTGATCTGGTACATAGCCTTCAATTCCAATAAAATGCTCTAAGAAATCTGTATGCCAAAATCTTCTGCGAAACTCCCCATCTGTTACAGCCTGAAGGCCAACTTCAATTTGTTTATCAACTATGCGTTTAATTTCCTCTGTCTCAATTGCACGAAGCTCACTTGCCGAAATAGCTCCTTCTTTAAAATCCTTTCTCGCTTTATGAACCCTTTCTGGTCGTAATAAACTTCCTACGTGGTCTGCTTTAAATGGTGCTTTAACTAATGTTTTCGTCATGAAAATCCCTCCATATTTTTATTAAGGTAATATTGCAAAAGAGCGTACTGGAAAGCCAGTTGCTTTTTCAGGTTTGGCAACGATATTAAAGATATAAGCTCCTTTTGTTGGTACTTTATCTAAATTGGTTAGTAGCTCAATCTGATATGTATCTTGTTCCAGCACATAATACTCGCCAATGAGTGAACCATTCTTTCGGACATCGATCGAGGAATCTGTATCAAATGTTTCATGACCGACAGCATTTACGTTTCTTTCTTCAAATAAAAATCGCAGTGCGTCGATTCCCCATCCAGGCAAGTGACTATTGCCAGCTTTGTCCTTATTTTCAAAAGCAGTCTTATCTGACCAACGTTTACCCCAGTCGGTTCGTAATGCTACGAATGTATCTGCTTCAATCTCCCCATTGGTCGCTTCAAATGTTAGAATATCTTCTTTTGATAAGGTGAAGTCATTATTTTCTAAAGCTTCCTTTGACTTATCGATCACTACAAGTGGTAAAACAAGCTCCTTTAATTCAAGCTCTTCAAGGTAACGTTGATCCTGTACAAAATGAATCGGTGCATCAATGTGTGTGCCGTATTGTCCAGGAAAGGTAAATCGTTGTGCGAAAAAGCCATCATCATGTGTGAAAAGCGTTTTGAATTCCGCATCATCAAATGCTGAAAAATGTGGTGAATCTGGACCAAACGCATGCGTGAGATCTACCCATTTCTTTTCTTTCAGTAATGCAATTGCCTGTTGCAATTCTGTTCCTGCTTGAACCGTTGACAATTGAATCCCCCCAATAGTTTTTTTAACATCTTAAGAGAAATGAAAAAAACCTCTTCTTAAAAATAAGAAGAGGTTTAGGTACCGTATCGTCTAATATCTCTTCTTATCTTCAAGCAATCATTGCTTCTGGAATTGGCACAGTACTTAAAAAGTCTGTTGCCGAGGTATCATAGGGCCAGTCCCTCCACCTCTCTGGATAAGAAAGTTTTTGTATGAAATTAATAATTAGAATACTCCATACGATTCTGAATGTCAACCATTAAAATTAAGAAAATTACATGTAGCGTGAAAAATACGCTGCAAAAGTTAGAGATTCTTGCAATCTAACTGATGAACGCTAAAATTAATAGTATAGAAAGAGCTTTGTATAATGGGGATGATAATTTGTTAGTAGATGTATGTGAGGGTATAGAAAAGCTAGTCGTTCGTTTTGCTGGAGGAATGCAAGAGGTAAATAGCTATCTTGTAAAAGGGGAGAATGGCTATACCGTTATTGATACAGGGATTTATGCAGAAGAAGCAATTGCGACTTGGGAAGCGCTATTCGATACTGGTGTCGAAGTGGAAAAGGTTGTTTTAACACATACACATCAGGATCATATTGGTCTTGCGAGATGGTTTCAGGAGCAAAAGGGTGTTCCCGTTTTTATATCGAAACTTGGATATAAGGAAATGTTGAAACATCGTGATAAAGCTAGAATTAAAGGAAATCTGGCTGATTTGCTTCATATGCATGGGGGCCCGGATTTGCCTAGCAAAATAGGGAATGATTCCTTTATCTATGAATTTGAACCAGATGGATTTTTTGATGAAACAGATACCATGCTGTTAGGGAATCAGTTGTTTGAGGTTGTTTGGACACCTGGTCATGCTCCAGATCATTATTGCTTTTATCAAAAAGACAGGAAGCTAATGCTAATTGGTGACCATATTTTAAATAGGATTTCTCCTGTAATCGGTTTGTGGACAGGCGAGGAATTCAATCCATTAAACGATTATTTTGCATCAGTTGAGCGGATGCAGCATTATCCGACAGAGTTAGCCTTACCAGGGCATGGTGGGAATATCCATCACTTGGGAGAACGTGTACAAACCCTGCTGCAAGGACATGAGCATCGGTTAGAAGAGGTTGAAAGCATGGTTAAAGCTGAGTCTTTGACAGCAAATGAAGTGTGTGGAAAAATTTATGGTAGTTTACATTTTAGTCTCTTTATTAGTCCGTTTATGGCGACTTTAACAAGATTAATATACTTAGAGTCGATGGATAAGGTATATCGATTTCATCAAAATGGTAAGGTCTATTTTCGCTTTAACCAATAATCCGTTTGATGCGGCTAAAACCGTTGTTATGTATGAGGAAGAATACGAATAAGGAGGTTAGCTAGTGAACCATTTCAACAATCCAACAATAAAACAGGACCAAGCTGATATGATTTATAGAAACTCGGATCGTTTTTTGACAGCGTTCAATCGGATTGAAAAAGTCTTAAAGTCTTTCCTGATTAAGAAAGAAATGGGCTTTTCTAGAGCTGTAAAAGTATTGAGTAAATCAAATGCCATGATAAAACAATATCAAGACGATCTCCTTGAGTTTGCTGAGTTACGAAATGCAATTGTACATAACAAGACAGATCTCATGTATACCATTGCAGAGCCACATGATTCCGTTGTAGAACGGATAGAAGTGATTGAAATGGAACTGCTAGAGCCGAGAAAAGTAGATCCGCTTTTTATTCGAAAAGTAATATACTTTCAGCAAACGGAGTCATTGTCAAATGTGCTGGAAATCGTTAATCAGCATGGGATAACGAAGTTTCCAGTATATAAGGGGAATGTATTCCAAGGGTTAATTACGCATAAAGGAATAACAAAATGGTTTTCAAAAGGAATCGGAAAGAGGTTAACCACATTACTAAACGCAAAGTTAGTAGAAGTCTTGGAATGTGAAAAAAGCGATAATTTTAGATTCATATCTAGAGAGACATCTGTTTATGAAGCGAAGGAAATTTTTAAGGAACAAATTGGAAAGGGTAATCGATTAGAAGCATTATTGATTACAAGTGAAGGGAATGCCAATGGAAGCCTTGTGGGTATTGTAACCAATTGGGATATTATGGAGATATGAAAAATAGTATGAACATGAAAGGAGAGAGCTATGAACTTTGTGGCAATAGACTTTGAAACAGCTAATGAAAAACGCTTTAGTCCCTGTTCAGTAGGTTTAGTAATAGCCAATGAGCATGGAATAGTAGATGAATTCTACAGCCTTATCAATCCGTTAATGGAATTTAAATCATTCAATACGTATATTCATGGGATTACAGAACATGATGTAGCCGATGCTCCTACATTTGCTGAGCTTTGGCCAACATTACGGAATTACTTAAGCCACCAGCTGGCAATTGCACATAATGCAAGTTTTGATATGAGTGTGATTCGCAATACCCTTGATTATTATATGCTTCCATATCCTGAAATGGATTATCTTTGCACCGTGAATATATCTAAAAAGCTTTGGCCGAGATTGGATAATCATAAATTGAACACACTTGCGACATATCACAACCTTCAATTTGAGCATCACCATGCATTAGAGGATGCTAAAGTAGCTGCGGGAGTAATGATTCAAGCTTTACGTGAAACAAAGACAAGTTCCCTTGACCACTTTTTAGAGAAATGCAGCATGACAAAAGGGAAAATTTATGATCATGGTTATTATCCGCCAAAAATGAAACCCGTAAAAAGAAGTACAAGCCTGTTTTTTAAATAAAGAAAAATGCTAGAGCATAGTTTGGATGTTCTAGCATTTTTATTGCTTTAAGTGTACTGTTACTTGCTATATATAGTTTACTGAATTAAAATAATAAATAGAATATTCAACGAGGTCATCATCATTATTCCATTAAAGGGGTGGTAGGATGAATACCGATACAAATGTTCAAAATGATTTGGAAAAAATGCTGCAAAGGGCAAGGAGAAATACATTAGGGGATTTATTAGCTCGTACTAGGGAAAGAACGCCTACTAAATTTGCGTTTGCTTATGAAAACAGGCGGCTAAACTATGAAGAGCTTGATAATATTGTCAATCAGACGGCTCGTGCATTTTTAGCAGACGGTATGAAGAAAGGAGATATGATTACGGTCATGTCTAAGAACAGTCTTGATTTCGTTGTAGCTAATTTTGCACTTGCTCGAATTGGAGCAGTTATGATTCCGATCAACTATATGCTAAATCGAGAAGACGTGCAGTATATCGTTGAGCATGCTGAGGTTAGAGGTTTACTTGCATCAGAGGAGTACGCGGGCTTACTCAACCAATCTGTTGGTAATCAGGAAATTAAATATCGCTATCTGATGGACACTGCACTACCATATAATGGAGAAAATAAAGGGTGGAAACCATTAGCCCAAGCTCAAGAAGGTCAATCGATTCAATCCGTTGATGCAGATATTAATGATGATGATCTTGTTCAGGTTTTATATACAAGTGGTACGGAATCAAGACCAAAAGGAGTTATGCTGACACATAAAAATTTAATTAGTGAATACCTTAGCAGTATTGTAGATGGGAAAATGGGAGCGGAAGATGTCGCGATTCATGCATTACCATTATATCATAGTGCACAGCTCCACGTTTTTTTGGGACCGAGTGTATACCTAGGATCAAGTGGGATTATTCTAGGTTCAGCAAGTCCTGAATTAATTTTAAAAACGATTGAGGAAGAAAAAGCAACGCAGCTATTTTGCCCGCCAACCGTTTGGATAGGATTATTGCGTCATCCAGATTTTGATAAGCGAGATTTATCTTCCCTTGAAAAGTGCTATTACGGTGCAGCAATTATGCCTAAGGAAATTTTAAAAGAGCTTTCTGTACGATTACCAAACGCAAAATTTTGGAATTTTTATGGTCAGACGGAAGTTGCTCCTCTTGCAACTGCACTTCAGCCGGAAGATCAGTTACGGAAACTGGGCTCTGCAGGTAAAGCAACATTAAATGTCCAAACGAAAATTGTAGATGAAGACGACAATGAAATCCCTCGCGGGGAGATTGGAGAAATTGTTCATCGTACACCTCATGCGATGAAAGGTTATTTGCACGAACCAGAAAAAACGGCAGAAGCATTTCGAAATGGTTGGTTTCATAGTGGTGATCTAGGTGTAATGGATGAGGATGGCTATATTACAATTGTAGATCGCAAAAAAGACATGATTAATACTGGTGGTGTGAATGTTTCTTCTAGAGAGGTTGAAGAAATTATTTATCAGTTAGAAGGAGTTTCGGAGGTTGCTGTAATTAGTATACCAGATGCTTATTGGATTGAAGCAGTAACAGCGATTGTCGTACCAAAAGAAGGAGCAGAAGTGACAAAGGAAAAGCTGATTCAATTTTGTACAGAAAAATTATCGAAATACAAAGTTCCTAAATTTGTTGAGATTACAGATGAACTACCGAAAAATCCAAGTGGGAAAGTGCTAAAGCGTTCATTGAGAAATAAATATGAAGGATTAGCAGAGCAATAAATGGTTGTACGTTTTAAAGCAGGGTTTGTTTAGCCGATTTGTTCGTATACAATGAAACTAATTTGAAACACTAAGCCTTGGAGGTGTTTCAAATGGCAAATAAAAATGAAAATTGGAGTAAGAAACGTGTTAATTCGAGTGTGAATCCACAAGGATATTCTGAAGATGTAGCTGATCAAGAGCCAAAGTCACAGCTGGAGCAGCGTGCAAAGAAGAAAAATACGAAAATATAAATGCGTTTCCAATGGTCAAACAACGTTATAAAAAAATGGTAAGAACTTACCATTGAATTTTTTCATGATAAGATGTAATATATAAATACAAGCTACAATGTTCGTATTTAATTAAGTTTTAACCTCTAATGAATGTATAGGGAGTTTTACATCGAGATTGGAATGTCGTGCCGCCAAAGCAGCGGAAGGCAGGAAGGTTTCTGCGAACACCCACTTTGCGAAGTGGTGGTTTAAAACTTTTTATTACAAAATACGGCAATTGTGGCCTGTATACATAACATATGCGAGACCGACTTTCATTTTGAGAGTCGGTTTTTTGATGTGTGCGATAAGGAAAGCTTTAACGAATTGATTGTAAATCGGTATTATTCCAAGTTGATAAAAAAGTGTAAGATAGAATTATCAAATAATACGAGAGGTGGAAATCGATGACTTTTCATTATGAAACGATTGATCATGTTCAATTAGCTGCACCTCCTGGAAGCGAAGTAAAAGCACGTAGCTTTTATGAGGAAATATTAGGCTTTAGAGAGGTAGAAAAGCCGGAATTGTTGAAAGCGAATGGTGGGGTTTGGTTTCAGGCTGGCACGATAAATATCCATATTGGTATTGAAAAGCCATTTGTTCCTGCGAAGAAAGCACATCCAGCAATCTTAGTTAAAAATATAAAAAAACTAAAAGAACATTTAACTGAAAATCAAGTGGATTTCCTAGTGGATCATAAACTGCTGGGAGCAAATCGTTTTTATGTATCCGATCCGTTTGGAAATCGTATTGAGTTTTTAGAGTGGGAAAAATAGAATCGTTTTAAATGAATGCAGCGTGATTTAAATCTCTAAATTGTGCGAATGATTTTATTTTTATAATCCACTTGTAATAAGCGACTCACATGCTATACTAATAACAATCTATTAGTGTTAATTTATCGCTACTAGTTTTGTATTAGAATCTAGTAGCGATTTAAAATTGAATATGTGTTTTCATATAATAGCAGGAATATGGCCTGTAAGTTTCTACCAGTTTACCGTAAATAAACTGACTATGAAAAGTAACGTAACAAATTGGAGAAGCTCTCATCGGAGTGACTTCATTTTGTTCTATTTCGAATTTGAAAGCTCGAGGTTTGCTTTTATCATAGTTATGGTAGAAAGCAGGCTTCCGAGCTTTTTTAATTTGTTAGGAGGACAAAAAATGGAATTATTGAAACAAAAGATAAGAGATGAAGGGAAAGTATTATCGGATACGGTTTTGAAAGTAGATTCATTCTTAAACCATCAAATCGATCCGAAACTAATGCAAGCGATTGGAGAAGAATATGCAGCTCGTTTTCGCGATAGTGGGATTACGAAAATTTTAACACTCGAGTCCTCTGGGATTGCACCGGCAACAATGGCAGGTTTAACTCTTGGAGTACCGGTTATCTTTGCTAGGAAACGTAAGTCCTTAACATTAATTAATGAATTATATTCTGCGCAGGTATATTCATTTACGAAGAAAGAAACAAATAAGATTTCTGTATCTAAAGACTATATTTCAGCGAATGATGTTGTTTTAATTATTGATGATTTCCTTGCGAATGGACAAGCTGTTTCAGGATTGCTTGACATTGTGGAACAGGCAAATGCGATGCTTGCGGGAGTTGGAATCGTTATTGAAAAAGGGTTTCAAGAAGGCGGTAAACAAATTCGAGAACGTGGTGTCCGTGTAGAGTCACTAGCGATTATTTCATCTCTCGAAAATGGGGAAGTAACCTTTGCGAAGGAGGCAGTACCTAAATGAAAACTGCTGCATTAGGGTTTCAACATGTTCTGGCAATGTACGCTGGAGCAATATTAGTACCGCTTATTGTTGGAGATGCTCTAGGGCTAACTTCAGAGCAGTTAACATACCTTGTTGCAATTGATATTTTAATGTGTGGAGTCGCTACGATTCTGCAAGTTGTGAATAACCGCTTTTTCGGAATTGGACTTCCTGTAGTTCTTGGCTGTACATTCACAGCCGTTGGACCAATGATTGCAATCGGTGGAGAATATGGAATTTCAGCTATCTATGGAGCGATTATTGTGACAGGTATTGTAATCGTGCTAATCAGTGGATTCTTTGGAAGTTTGGTACGTTTTTTTCCGCCGGTTGTAACAGGTACAGTTGTAACAATTATTGGTATCACATTAATCCCTGTCGCTATTAATAATTTGGGTGGGGGTCAAGGTGCAAGCGATTTTGGATCGATTGTTAATATTTCCTTAGGTTTTGGTACGCTATTATTTATCATTTTATTGTATCGTTTTGCGACTGGGTTTATAAGATCGATATCTATCCTTATCGGCTTAATTGTTGGTACAGCAGCAGCTATGTTTATGGGAAAAGTAAATTTCTCTGCTGTAGCAGAAGCTTCCTATTTTCATATGGTAGAGCCATTTTATTTTGGAGCACCGACATTTGAATGGACTGCGATTTTAACGATGATTTTAGTTGCTATTGTATCTTTAGTTGAATCGACTGGAGTATACTTTGCATTAGGAGATATTACAGAAAGAAAGCTCACGCAAAAGGATCTTTCTAAAGGATATCGTGCAGAAGGGATTGCTATTTTTCTCGGTGGAATTTTTAACGCATTTCAATATACCGCCTTTTCTCAAAATGTTGGACTAATTCAAATGACTGGCGTGAAAACGAGAAAAGTCATTTTTGTTGCTGGTGGTATGTTAATTGCTTTGGGGTTTGTACCTAAAATTGCAGCATTGACAACGATTATTCCAACTGCTGTTTTAGGTGGAGCGATGGTTGCGATGTTCGGGATGGTTATTTCCCAGGGCATAAAAATGTTAAGTAGTGTTATTTCAGATTCACCGGAAAATTCAATGATTATTGCTTGTTCAGTTGGAATGGGGCTTGGAGTTACCGTTGTTCCGGAATTATTCGCTCAATTGCCATCCAGCATTCAAATTTTAACGAGTAATGGAATTGTTGCTGGTAGTGTAACAGCAATTGCATTAAATATTGTATTCCATATGCTTCCGTCAAGAAAAGCAAATCCTGTTTTAGAGGAGCAGGAAGCATAGAAGGATAATTATTTGCTTACATCTAAATTAAGAAGAAAAGCTAATCATACAGTTCTCCATTTAGCTTTCTTATTATGAACATATAAAAATGCATAGATTATTTAATCTGTGCATTTTTTCCTTTACTGCATCCAGTCCGTACGCCGCTAACCGGGAGCTTGCGCTTTTGTTACTGGTTATGTAATTTCTCATTAATTTGTTTTAGGTGATGGGTGTCGTGTTTTATGAAAATATTTATAAAACTCTCTCCTGAGAACTGTCGTTTACCTCCACCAATTGTAAATCTAATATTTTCATCTACACTTGAGATTCTATCCTTTAATTCTTTTCGAGTAACAACAAAACTATCTATGATGGATTTTACTGAATTGTTTTTAAGAAATGTCATAGCTTCTTTATTATGTTTATCATGTTCCGGAAATTTTGGTAAATCAGCACCTTCCATCATTAAAGGTAACATATTTTCAAGATTGAATTTATCCCAATAATATAAATGGCCTACGATTTCTCTAATTGCCCACTTTCCTTCACGAATAGGTTCGCATAGCTTAGCTTCAGATACTTCTTTTAAATTCGAAATATCATCAATTGTTTTGTTAAATTGACTTAATGTTTTTTTATAGCATTTCCTCCCAATGCACTAATTTGAATCTATAGTATTTAATGGCCAGCACGAAAATAGAAACCTTAGATTGGATATCTATAATCATGACCTATTCATTATATAGTAGAATAATTATTTAGAAAAGTATAATTAATGCAGAATTCATGATGCCTAAGTTTTGACAATAGACATTGCCTCCATACTCCCATATAATTCATTATACATGGCAAAAAATGATTCGAGACACGAAGTAAGGAGCGTGAGGCGTCTGAAGAATTATAACATCGAAAATATAGACAAACTGAACAAATTGCCTATTGTTGCTGTATTAATAACCGGAGCGTTTTTGGCAATTTTAAACCAAACATTGCTAGCAACGGCAATCCCGCATATCATGCATGATTTGAATTTAACAGAGAATACTGCGCAGTGGCTGACAACGATATTTATGCTCGTGAATGGAATTATGATTCCAATCACAGCTTTTTTAATTGAAACATTTACGACTCGTAGACTATTTTTAACAGCAATGAGCACATTCGCTGTAGGAACATTTATATGTGCTATTGCTCCGAACTTCGCGTTATTAATGGTTGGTCGGATTATTCAGGCTGCTGGCGCTGGTATTATGATGCCTTTAATGATGACCATATTCCTACTGATTTTCCCGATCGAGAAACGAGGTACAGCAATGGGAACAGTAGGGCTGGTGATTGGATTTGCACCTGCGCTTGGACCAGTGATTTCAGGTTGGCTTGTTGAATATTACCCGTGGCGTTCATTGTTCTACCTTGTTCTGCCGCTATCCATTATCAATATTGTTATCTCTTATTTTGTGATGAAAAATGTAACGAAGCGGACATTCCCGAAGGTAGACTACCTTTCTATTATTCTATCTACTTTAGGTTTTGGAGGATTGCTTTACGGCTTTAGTAGTGCGGGGAATTATGGATGGACGAATATAGCAGTTATAAGTAGTCTTGTCATTGGAGCTATTACACTTACAAGTTTTATCGTACGTCAATTTAAGCTGGAACAGCCTATTCTTGAGTTTCGTATTTTTAAAAATAAAATATTTACAATCACAACCATTATCGGGATGATTGCGTTTATCGGATTAATTTCCGCTGAAACGATTTTGCCGATTTATATGCAAAATATGGCTGGATTTACAGCTCTAGAATCAGGTCTGATGATACTGCCAGGTGCTTTGCTAATGGGCTTTATGTCTCCGATTAATGGAAGGATTTTTGATAAAATTGGTGCCAGATATCTTCTGATTATTGGTTTAGCCTTGTTGACTATTACATCCTTTTTGTATACGAGACTAAGTGCCGATACGTCGTTAGCATACCTTACAATTGTGTTTGCGATACGGATGCTTGGGATATCAATGGTCATGATGCCTGCAACAACGGCTGGGCTTAACCAGTTACCGACTCGACTGATTCCACATGGGTCAGCGATGACGAATACAATGAGGCAGGTAGCAGCCTCGGTAGGGACTGCAATCTTAGTGACGATTATGACTGCTACTGCCCTTCGTACAGGAGAAGGGCCAATGGAACTGATTCATGGTGTGAATGTTTCCTTTTACGTTGCGACGGTAATATCATTAGTCGCTCTAATTCTATCCTTTTTCATCAAAGGGACAAACCCTTCTAAAGATAGAGAAAGAATATCTGCATAGGAAAAACACTGGCATTCGTCTAAAGTTTTTGGCGAATGCCAGTGTTTTTATTTATGGGAAGCCTTTTGCGATTGCCAAATGCAGAAACAATACTGTGCAAAATCATTCCAACGATTACAAGCCCCATCCCGATAAAAGAAACAGCACTTGGTAAGGGAGAACTTAGGATAATGATTTCTCCAATTAAAGCAAAGACAACCTCACCTGATTGGGTTGCTTCCACTCCAGCCATTTTTTGATTATCCTGTTGAACCATTTCCGTAGCATAGAAAAATAAAGCAGTTGCAATAATGCCGGAAGATATTGCTACAATGAATGTTTGGGTCACCTGGCTAGAATTGGGTAATCCATGTGTTGCCAATCCATAAATGGATAGGACAATCCAAAAAGGTAAGGAAGCAATCGTCATTCCAAGTATTCTCTGAAAAGTGTTTAATTCTGCGTTTACAACTTGCATCATTTTTCGGTTGCCTAGTGGGTATGCAAATGCCGAAATGATTAAGGGAATAACACAAAGCAAAACACTTATCAAAGGTACAGAAGAAGCATGTTCGAATTGCATGATGAATACCCCGGCTAAAATAATAAGTGATATAAAAATACTTTGGATCGGGATCTTTTGCTTTATTTTGTTGTTTAAAAATGGCACGAGTAAGGAACCCGCAATTATCGTCAGCTGGAATGTTGCTGCCACAAGCCAGCCAGGACCATAAATTGTTGCAAAGGTAAGGGGAGCATAGAATAATCCGAATCCAACGGTACTCCAGATAAGCCAAGAAAAGGGTCTTTTTTTCATATGTTTAATCACTGGCTTCACATTTCGTTGATATCCTACAATGAGAAAGAGAATAGGCAGCATAAAGAAAAATCGAAGCGTGGCACTCCAAATCCAACTACCGCCGTCTAACTCCATGGCACGATTAAGTATAAATGTAACCGAAAAAAATAAAGCAGCCACAATCCCAATTAGAATTGCCTTCAACTCAATCACCTCAACTAAGTACCAAAAAATAAAAATCTAATACTAATCATACCAGAGAATAACTCGATTTGAATAAGTATTTTTAATTTTTTGCACGATTAGCTATGATTGGGAAAAATGTCTTATAATTGCAGGTTTCTTATGGTTTATGTCGAATAGTATAGACATAGAAAGAAACAGGAGTGTGTTTTGAAATGGAAACGTTGCCGAATTGGTTCTGGATTTGCTATTATATTTTTTTGTTTTTAACACTATTTAGTGGAGTTATTAACTGGGTAAGACAAGTATATAGTCCACTTGCTGCGATGACAATCATATTCGCGCTGCTTACTCCACTTGTTGGATTTGTATATAGTATCGGAAGGCCAGAGGGATTGAATGAATTTCAATATGTCATGGAGCAATTTGAAACAAGAGATATGTGGTCTGTATATATTATTTTAGTACATATTTATTTCGTTATTTGGTGGTTTTTATTTTTGGATATTTGGAAATGGATCAAAAAAATTCCGTTTAAAAAAATATGGGAAAGTAAAGCTATAATTATGGATAAAATGAAAAAGAGGAGTAAACAAACGGAAACAACAACGAACCATGAAGAAATAGAAAAGAAATGATCTACTGTGAAATCTAAAATGTACGGTAATTTAGAAAAGTAGGTTATACTTGATATAACAATACTGGAGTGAGTGTAATGACGAAAAAGCTAAATTCTTTTCCTCCGGTAGTACCAGAGAAGCCGAAGGTTCTTATTCTTGGTTCCATGCCGGGGAAAATTTCATTAGAAAAGGACGAATACTACGGAAATCCTAGAAACCATTTTTGGTCAATCTTGTTTAAGTTGTTTAAGGTAGCGCCTATAGAGGAATATGATAAAAAGGTACTATTTGTAAAAGAGCAGGGAATTGCATTATGGGATTCGATTGGTTCCTGTTATCGAGAAGGAAGCTTGGATTCGAATATTATGGATGAGGTGCCGAATGATATTATCGGCTTGTTACGCGAATATCCATCCATAAGCTTAATTGCATGCAATGGCACTAAGTCATATACAACGTTTAAGAAAAATTTCAATCTAGATGATCTTGGTCAAGTTCGTGTTATAAAATTACCATCCACGAGCCCAATCCCAGGAAGGTATACGAAATCATTTGAAGGAAAAGTAGCGTCTTGGAGTGAAATTTTAAATCATATCTAAGTACATTTCGTAATAAGATTGATAATGGGTCTTAAAGAGAAGTTTAGAAACTTTGTTAAAGCGGTGATAATCGAGTCGTAAGGGGCAACTTACGACTCGGACGGTTTCTTACAAAGTATCGGTAGCCCTGACTAGGGTACGAAAAAAAGCAATTATCCTGATCGAATGACTCGTCAGGATGATTACTTTTTTTCACGGCTGTTCACAATTAACAAGACGAGCGTGGCGAATGCGAACATTAACTCAAGCGCATTGTCAATTGGTATCACAAGCTTCAACCCCTTTCGTTAGGGTTTAAGCCACCGTGTAAAAAAGTTGACCTTTTTTACTGCTTCTGCCTAAGCACACTCTGCAAGACCTGTCTATTAGATTATACTATACAAATATTATAAAAAGTTTAAATTATTTAAAAATGATAACAATTCCCTAGAAATTAACAGTTGCTTATGAGTATATAGTAGAAGTGAAGGTTTATCATCTAGGTCTTGTTAAGGAAAATGACAAAACATTAGGGGAATTAGCATAGGCTTTCTATTTCCATTTTATATAATAGCTTGATTTATTAAAAAATTATTTGTATAATGAATTTAATTTCGTAATATATACGAAAAGACGTTGATGAGGAAAAGTAGGATTTTCATATTTTTTAAAGAGAGCTTCGGTAGCTGAGAAGGAGCAAAAATAGAAATCTGAATAATGGCCTCGGAGTTCCGTTGCTGAAACTATTATAATAGGAGTAGGTTCCGGCGAGATTTGGTACTCGTTATCCATACCACAGTATAAAAAGTTCTATTTAGCTTTTCGTACTTGATGAGGCTGTATGTGTGAGCATACAGTGAAGTAAGGTGGTACCACGTTCATTCAACCACGTCCTTACCGTTTATTCGGTAAGGACGTGGTTTTTTAATGTTAAAAAGGTTAATAATCTAGTGTAGAAACGCAGTAAATGGAGGGGCAAAAGAATGAGCAAAAATTTAGTGTTGCAAACAGATTTTGGAATTAGTGATGGGGCTGTAAGCGCAATGTATGGGGTTGCTATATCCGTTGATCCAGCTATTCGGATTTTTGATTTAACACATGATATTCCAGAATACAATATATGGGAGGCTTCTTATCGATTGTACCAAACGATTAGCTATTGGCCGAAGGGAACGGTATTTATTTCCGTAGTGGACCCAGGAGTTGGGACAGATCGAATGAGTGTTGTTGTAAAAACAAAGGAAGGTCAGTATATTGTAACACCGAATAACGGTACTTTAACCCATATTATACATAGTGTAGGAATTGCTGAAGCACGAATTATTGATGAAAAAATAAACCGACTTCCTAATTCTGGTGAGTCCTACACGTTCCATGGGCGTGATGTGTATGCATTTACAGGAGCAAGATTAGCTGCAGATGTTATTTCCTTTGAAGGGGTTGGTCCGAGCATTGCTGCCCATGAATTGATTGAATTACCGAGGACAAAAGCTAGAATTGAGGATGATTCGATTAAAGGGAATATTGATATCCTTGATGTTCGATTTGGTAATCTCTGGACGAATATTAATCGTGAGCTGTTTATCGAAGCAGGGATTCAATATGGAGATACATTAGAAGTATCGATTCAAAATAATACGCGCCATATTTACAAAAATATAATGCGATTCGGTCGTTCTTTTGCAGATAGTCGATTAGGTGAACCGATTGTGTTTGTGAATTCATTAGATAAATTAGGGGTAGCTATTAATCAAGGGTCCTTTGCTAAGGCGTATCATATTGAGACAGGGGCAAATTGGATGATTAGCTTTCGTAAAGTTTAAAAACTAGAAAGTGGATCTGTATAATTTGATGTTTTGAATTTTCAAAAGAACATTTTTTTGATATGTTGAAAATGAAAAAGGAGATGTGGAGTTTTGACTAAAAATTTAGCATTAGAAGAGCGATTACTTCAGCAATATGATAAAAGCTATGAAGGGAATGGAATATTGGGTGAGCGAATTGCACATCGTTTAAGTGAACTATCAAAAATTGGTTTAACTGCCGATAATGGTTCCAACCGCCCTGGTTTTTCTTTAGCTGAAAAGCAAGCGAAGGAATTAATCAAAACATGGATGCTAAAGGCTGGACTTTCAGTTTCTGAGGATGGAGCTGGAAATGTGTTTGGCAGATTAACTGGTAAGGAGGATCATTTGCCAGCTATCATGAGTGGATCACATGTTGATAGTGTTCCAAATGGTGGTCATTTTGATGGACCGCTTGGTGTTTTAGCTGCGCTTGAAGTGGTAGAAGCTTGGAAGACAAATAGCTATCAGCCACGAAAGCCATTTGAGGTTGCTATTTTTACAGACGAAGAAGGATCACGCTTTAACAATGGGTTAAATGGTAGTGAAGCGTTGATTGGGAAAGCGAATGTAGAGGAGAAAATAGAACTACAGGATGAAGAAGGAAGAAGCTTTGCAGAGGTTTTACAGGATGTAGGATTATCTGTTCAAGGTTATGCAGAAGCAGGTCGGCAATTAGATGAAATCGAGTTGTTTGTGGAAGTACATATAGAACAAGGAAAACGATTAGAAAAGGAAGAGCTTCCATGTGGAATTGTTACAGGGATTGCGGGCCCATGCTGGCTTGAATTTACGTTTGATGGAGAAGCAGGGCATGCAGGCAATACACCAATGAATGACCGAAAGGACGCTTTAGTTGCAGCTAGTGAATTTGTGATGAAAGTTAATCAATTGCCAAGGCAAATAAATGATTCTGCAGTGGCTACAATTGGTAAGCTTCAGGTGGAACCAAACGGAGTCAATGTTATACCTGGGAAGGTAACTCTCTATGTTGATATTCGGGATATTTACAAAGAAACACGTGATGAGCTTGTAGATCGTGTGCTATCACTAAGTTCCGAAATTGCAGATACGTATCATATTCAAGTAAAGCATGAAGAGAAGGTTCGTGTTCATCCCGTTCCAATTGGTGAAGATATTCAGCAATTGTTAGAGCAAGCTTTGCTGGAACATGGAATTTCAGCCTATAAATTACCTAGTGGAGCAGGGCATGATGCAATGATTCTAGGCGAAAAAATACCTGTAGCCATGATTTTTACACAAAGTAAAGATGGAATTAGTCATAATCCTGCTGAGTGGTCTTCTTTAAGTGATTGTGTACAAACGGTTCAAGTGCTTAAAACCTTTGTGGAAAGTTTGCAGCATGACAGGAAGTAGGCTTGCCTAATGGACATTTTTTGGCTGCGTTTTGCACTGTTTAGTCTTATATGGGTTATGATGATTTTGCAAGATAGTATAAATACTGCTTTTAGTGTGGTGTTGTTTGCTGTAGCACTTGCGATATATTTTTTAATGTCTCTTAATAAAGCAGTATTTTCATTATTTATCTGTCTCACACTAATAATCGGAATACATAGCCTCTTTTATGTAGATGATTTTATACTCGCTTTTATATTGTTCGGTTATTGTTTAGCAGATGCAGCGGTTCGTTTAAAGCGAAGGCAATTAATTCGGTACCTATTATTGACGATTGTCGTTTCGAGTATCTCCATTTTGAAGCTTGATATGTTTGATGGGCAAATTGCACTCGTATATCTCTTATTCACATTGCTGCTGTTCTTATTAAATCGCATGATAGTGGAGCGAAAAGAACAGTGGGAAATTTATGATCAACTATTGGGAGAATATCGTAAACTAAAACGTATGAACCTGGCGGCTGAGGATCATGCACGACTAGAGGAACGCACAAAAATTGCCCGAGATATTCATGACTCTGTTGGACACCGGTTAACGGCTTTAATCATGAAATTAGAAATGCTATCCATTCAAAGGAAAGATAAGAGCTTTGATGAGCTTAAACAGATGGCAAAGGAAAGTCTAGAGGAAACAAGGCATGCTGTAAAAACATTGCAGTCGGAAGAAAACGAGGGAATTGCAACTGTTGTTCATCTAATTCGAAAATTAGAAGCAGAAAGTCATATTCTAGTCCAATTTACGATGAAACAAGGGGTATTATCGATCCCGCTTTCGAATGAAAAAAGTGTAGTTCTATACCGTGTTATCCAAGAAGCTTTAACGAATGCAATGCGGCATGCCCAGTCAAGAGAAGTAAAAATTACGCTAGGGAAAACAGCAACAGAAGATATTTCATTTGAAATTATGAATGCCGTCTTTGAGCCAAAACCATTTCAGTTTGGATTTGGGCTTTCTAGTATGAAAAATCGAGTGGAAGAAGTTGGGGGAAAGCTAACAGTATATCAAACGGAAAAGCATTTTATCGTATCGGGTATGATTCCAGGTTAGGAGGGGTATGATGTGGAATATTTTGTTAGTTGAGGACCAAACGATTGTTCGCCAAGGGTTAAAGGTTATTTTAGAGCAGGACGAAAGGTTCAACGTATCACATCAAGCTGAAAATGGACAGCATGCAGTAGAAATAATGGAAAAGCATTTGATCGATTTTATTTTGATGGATGTGCGGATGCCTGTCATGAACGGAATTGAAGCAACCCGAATCATTAAAGAACGTTGGCCTGACGTGAAGATTTTAATTTTAACAACGTTTAATGATGATGAATATGCGGTGCAAGCCCTACGAGAAGGGGCAAATGGTTTCTTATTAAAAACATCTGAACCAGTAAAATTGATCGATGCTGTACACAGCTGTATGAGTGGTGGACTAACGATTCATGATGAAGTGGCAGCAAAGGTAATGCCGCGACTATTGCAGACAAGTGAAAAACCAAAGCTTGATATTGATCTTACAGAGAGAGAGCTTGCAATAACGAAGCTCGTCGGTGAAGGAAGAACAAATAAGGAAATTGCGGATGAACTATATCTTTCGATTGGTACAGTTAAAAATCATTTGACCTTGATTTTGCAGAAATCAGGTTTACGTGACCGAACACAGCTTGCGATTTATGCGGTAACACATGGGATTACGGATTAATAGGGAATATAGAACCTAAAATAGTGTCATTAGATTGTTACAACTCTCCTATCTCGCAAGCTTTTATCTACTTTATAATTTAGGGTAGAGCAAACGAGGAAGGTGGCGTTATGGATGCTTGATATTATTTTGGATGAATTTCATTTTTCGACCTTGTGGAATGGTGGAATCTTCTTATTTACAATGTTTGCTGCAATCATTTATTTTTTTCTTTTGCCAGCTTCAAAGAAACATAGTTGGTGGAAGTCATTTGCTTTTTTATTAGGATTAATTGTCATTTTTATTGCCATTGCTAGCCCATTAAATGTTACAGGGAGAATTAAGTTTAGCACGCATAGTTTGCAGTTGGTTTTATTGCTGCTTGTTGCCCCACCGCTTCTCATTGTAGGATTTAAAACGGCAATATTGGAGCGGATGAAATCAATTGGAAGCATGAAAAAAGTAATGATAGTGCTTACGAAGCCTATTGTAGCTACAGTTCTATTTCAAATCGTTTTTTATAGCTATCATATTCCGTTCATGTTTAACTTTGCTAGACTTGATCTTTATTTAAATTATTTCTTTTTACTTGCGCTCTTTCTTTCATCTGTACTGCTCTGGATTCCGATTCTTTCACCAGATCAGTTGTCCCGTGGCCAAAAGTGGAAGTACACCTTCGTGAATGTCATTTTACTAACGCCTTTTAGTGTGATTTTATTTTTTGCAAATACTGGATTGTATGCGATTTATTCGGATATTAATTTGTTCATGTCTGCACTTGCCCTTTGCCTGCCAGATTTAACGGACGTTCCTCCTGAATTCTTTGCCTCACTCCTGCCTTTTGATCCAGTTCATGAACAGTGGCTTGGAGCAATTATTTTCTTTGCTGGCAAATTGATTAGCTTTGTGGTTGTTACTTTTCTATCAGCTAAAAGCATTTAATGCAAAGGGAACCGTTTAAGCATGCTTAAGCGGTTCCCTTTGCTATTAGAAAAGCCCACCTATTCAAACATAGAAGCAGGTAATACCGCGCAGCCCCGAATTTATTCTTAAGAATACGAGTAGTTACCGTTGTAAGAGGTGATTCATCTGTTTTGGAATCGCTATGGCGGATGTTATTTATTATACCGAAAAGGGCTATGTGTTACTTTAAAATTAAGTTTGATTACTATCTTGAAAAATTATTTTGATAAATCTATTTGTAAAAAGGATTTATACAAAAATACAAGTCATAACTAAGTAATTAGTAGGATAAATAGTTTATATAATATTCTTTTTTACCTGTGAAGTAATAGTCTATTATTATCAAAATTTAGGATTTAAACGAGTTTTGTAAAATAGCGCTTTATTACTTTATAAATCTTTAGTATATTATTGGTTGAATATGAAAAATAAGGAAAAAGGAGAATCGTATTAAGTATGAAAAAGAAACTCGTTTATCTATTTTCAGCTGTATCTGTAAGTTTTTTACTAGGAGCTTGCTCGGAACAAACTCCGGAAACAGCTGCGCTAAAAGAAGAAAAGACAGATGGTGTAAAGGAAGAACAAACCACTGATTTGAAAGGGAATGAAGCGGAAGGAGCTTATGCTCAGTGGTCTTATAATGGAGATACGGGACCTGAACACTGGGGGAAACTAGACAATGCAAACTTAGCCTGTGTCAATGGAAGTGAACAATCACCTATTAATATTGAATTTACCCAAGTAGAAGAGAATAAAAAGCTAGAAGAAATTCAGATTCATTATGAGCCAACAACGTTTTCGCTAGCAAATAACGGTCACACAGTTCAGGCTAATACTGTAACAGAAAGCAATCGCATGGTCATTGAAGGAAACGAGTACAAGCTCGCTCAATTTCATTTTCATACTCCAAGTGAACATCAATTTAATGGCCAAAATTATGATATGGAGCTGCACATCGTACATGAAGATGCAAATGGTAAGCTTGCCGTACTTGGATTGATGATTAAAGAAGGAAAAGAAAATGAAATTCTAGCACCTGTTTGGGAAGTATTACCGAAGGAAGAAACAGAAAAAGATATTCGCGTAAAAGAACCGATTGATTTAAAAGCGTTACTCCCCAAAAATCAAACATCTTTCCATTATAACGGATCGTTAACGACGCCTCCTTGTACAGAAGAAGTGAAATGGGTCATTAATGAACAACCAATCGAAATGTCAAAAGTACAAATTCAAGCATTCAAAGAAATTTTTCCTGAGAACCATCGTCCGGTTCAAACTTTAAATAAACGAGAAATTATTAAGAACTAGAAAGCATTTCTTTTACTGTTTTCACACTGAAAAAAGCATAATCTATTAAACTTTAATGTCATTTCCTCATAACTTTTTGGAAAATGAAACTGATTTCAAAAAGGGGGAAGGGATGAGAAAAGAAAGCAGCTATAATCTAGAGGAAAAAAGTTTGATCACCTTCTGCTTTGTGTTATTCCATTAAAGATCCCTTTAATGGAATAACTACAAAACTCTCTGGCAAATAATGTTTATACATCTCTAACACCTCCATATGTCTTTTTAACTCAGATATCGTTTTTGATGTGCACTTAATAAAATATTCATCTTCAGTTTGTGTTGGATTACATAGTTCATTTGTTGTCGAAATTATCAAAGGGTTATAGTAATTAATTCGTTCAATTCAATTAAGTAATTGGCTAATTTATCCGTTTCACAAATTGGATGCACTAGCTCTACTCCTCAAACAATCTTTATGAAGCTTGCCCTAATTGAGTCTCTTCGCCATAGAAACATATTTCCGGGGCGCTTATATCTCCAAACTTAATTGTATATTCCGTCACAGTATCCTTCCCAAAAGTCCTCTTCTTTAAAATGTGACTTAAGTCATCTTATTATTTTCCTTATATATGACCTCCGACAGTATATTCCATCCGTTAAATTTCGTAAACTGAGTTCATAGGAGGGATTTGGCATGCTGGAATTAGTGGATTTATCAAAGAAATTTAAGCAAAATGATGCTGTGAAAAATTTAAATATGTTTATTGAAAAGGGAGAAATTATAGGGTTGCTCGGTCCGAATGGAGCTGGAAAATCAACTGCTATTTCGATGCTATCCTCGTTAATCGAACCAACAAAAGGTGACGTCCGTTTTCGAAATAAAAGTATGATTAAGCATCCGGCACCACTCCGAAATGTCATTGGCGTAGTGCCCCAAGAAATCGCTTTATATGAAGATTTGACTGCAGAGGAAAATATGCAGTTTTTCGGAAAGATATATCGACTTAGGGGTATACAGCTGAAAAAGAAAATAGATGAGGTGCTCGAGCAAATCGGACTTACTGATCGCCGGAAAGATATTGTAAAGACATTTTCAGGTGGGATGAAGCGGAGATTGAACATTGGTGTTGCGATGCTGCATGATCCGGAGATTATTATCATGGATGAGCCTACAGTTGGAATTGACCCGCAATCTCGAAATTATATTTTAGAAACGGTAAAGCGATTAAATAAAGAAAAACAGATGACGGTTTTATACACAAGTCATTATATGGAAGAAGTAGAGTTTCTCTGTGATCGAATTTACATTATGGATAAAGGTAATCTAATTGCTTCTGGAACAAAGGATGAAATTAAGCGAATTTTATCTGCTGAAAAGACTATTTCCATTCAAGCAGATCGTTGGAATGACGAGTTTATTGAAGAGCTGAAACAAAACCCTACGGTAAATCGAGTTACAGTGGGCGAAAAGGAAATTACAATTATTATCCCAAGAGAAGTAAATATGTTTGCGGCGATAATTAAAATGGCTGAGAATGCAGATGTCGAGTTAAATTCTGTTGATGTACAGACACCTACATTGGAAGACGTATTCTTGCACCTTACTGGAAGAGCTTTACGAGATTAGGAGTTGGGTTAAATGATAGGTCAAATTGTTAAGAAACAAGCATTATTACTATTGCGAAATCCAATTCAAATTCTCCTGCTAGTTGGGTTGCCAATCATCTTAATTGCAATTCTAAGTACGGCACTTGGAGGTATGATGATGAGTGGAGAATCACCGAACATCCATGTAAAGCTCGCATTCGTTGAACATGGGGATGAGGAAGCAGAAATCCAACGTTTTTTGGGAGAACTTGAGGATGAGGGGATGCCAAGAGAAGCTATTGAAGAAATGGAGACAGGAATTGAGCAGATGGCACCTGTCAGCATATTAAAGGAGTCGGTATTGGGGAGTGAGGAGGTTCGTGAGTTTGTGGAGCTTCATGAAGTGGAGGCTTCAGAACTTACTGAAATATGGGATGATAATTCTTACACAGCAGTAGTAGAAGTCCCTGAAAATTTCACCTATGAATCATTAGAATACTTGGTTCTTAATAAGAATTCACAGCCTGTACTTGAGGTGTCGCAAAATGATGACCATCAAATTGGACCGATGATTATAAATGATATATTGATCCAATTTCAAGAACAGCTCACATTAGGGGCATTTTTAGAAAAGAATGGAATAGAACAAGATGTTATACAGTTGGATGAAGGTATGTTCTCTGGTGAGACGTTGACACTGGATCAGAAAAATCCAATCGGGTCGCAGGAGTATTATGCAGTTGGTATGACAGTAATGAACGTGCTTTTTATCGCATCAACAATAGGAACGATTGCATTTATGGAGAAAAAGATCCACGTATTTGATCGGATCATTTTAGGGAATGTTTCACGTTGGGAATACTTTATTGGTGTGCTTCTTTCTGGAACTTTGTTTAGTTTTATCCATTTGTTGATTGTTTATGGATTTTCTTGGATTGTCTATGGCGTTAGATGGCCAGATCTAATTTCTTTCTTTACGGTAACCGCATCACTGGCAATTGCTGTGGGAGGAATTGCGGTATTGCTTACAGCAATTAGCTATCGGTTCAATTCGGAAATGATCACTAATTTCTTCGCTGGTATTATTGTGACACTGATGGCGGTATTAGGCGGAAGCTTCTTTCCAATTGGGGATTCCTCTGCTTTTATTCGAGCACTCGGAAACTTAACGCCAAATGGTGCTGGAATGTCTTCCTACTTAATGATCTTAAGAGGAGATGGCATTGCTGAGATTAGCCATCATATCCTATTCCTCATCCTGTTTGCAATAGCTTCTATTGTCATAGCAGCAATTAGTTTTCCGAAAAGGGGGGCATCCGTATGATTGGGATTTTACAAGCTAAGTTTAAAATGTTTTTAAGGAATCCTTGGACGTTTATGCTCTTTACCGGAATGTCAATTGGCTTTGCACTTATATTGGGCGGTAGTGGTCTAACGACAATTAGCGTTCCTGTCTATTCGGAGAATGAAGAAATGCAGCAATCGTTCATAAGTGAAAAGCTAGAGGAATCGGATGCATTCACATTTAATTGGATGACTGAGGATGAATTGAAAGACGAAATCGCAAATGGTAGAGCAGAGATAGGTGTCATTCTTCTAGAGCATGATTATCGATTCATAGTTGGAGTAGATTCGCCGAATCGTTCAATGCTCGAACAGACAGTAAGAGGTGCCTACGTAGAGAAATTTCAACAGGATAATATTTTAGCGGCAGCTAATGCAACAACGGATGCTGAAAAAGAAACGGTTTTGGAAAATTTACAGGAAACAATGGAATCCCCTGTCTTCGAAATGAATAGAAGTAGTTTTAGAAGCGCGGATACATTTGTCTACGATGATACATTTCAAAGGTTATTTGGTTTTACATTGTTTTTTGTTATCTATACAATTGCTTATAATGTACTACCTATATTAGTTGAGAAGAAGGACGGGTTATGGGACCGCGTTATCCTATCCCCAGTTAAGAAATGGGAAATGTACGTTGCTAATTTAATTTATAGTTTTTTTGAAGGGTATTTACAGGTTCTCATTATCTTTCTCATTTTCCGCTATTGGGTTGGGGTTGATTTCCATGGGCGGTTTTTAGAAACGTTGCTCGTGCTTATTCCATATGTGTTTTCCATTGTCGCATTATCAATTTTCATAACGGCATTGGTAAAAAATGCTCAAGCATTTAATGCGATCATTCCAATAATCTCTGTGAGTATGGCGATGATTGGTGGTGCTTATTGGCCAATTGAAATTGTCGAATCTGAGTTTCTGCTTGCATTATCGAAAATTAATCCGCTCACTTACGGAATGGAAGTTTTAAATGGGATTGCTGTTTATGGCTATCCTTTAGAGGAACTTGTATTTCCAATCAGTATTTTACTTTTAATGGGAGTAGTATTGATGGGGGTTGGGATTCACTTAATGGAAAGGCGCCATGTTTAAGATGGATAGGAAGCAGGAAATTTGTCTCACACAAGTTTGGAGCTGTTTTCAGTATCTAGTCTCTAAGACCCCATAAAGTTTGGATAAATTACGAATAATATAGTATGAACTGTAATAAGAATAAATAGTTAGATTCCGGGTATTGTTTGCTCGGAATCTAATTCATGTACATTAAAAATAATACGGGGGATTAAGATGACATTAGAGAAGCAACTAATTAATAAATGCTATTATAATACATTAACGGAAGGTAGCGAAAATGAGCATCCAATCAAGGTTTTGGGTGATTTGTTTATTCTTGAGCAACAGAAGGAAGTAACCGATTTATCCTATATCCGCTTTGCTCAAGGAGAGGTATATTTTCAAAATAAAGATTATGAGACGGCAATTTTTAAATGGGAAAATATTCATAATGAATTAATGCCTTGGGCACAAAAAAATATTGCCGATGCAAATTTCGAACTGGATTTTCTTGAAATTGCGGAGGAATATTATAAACTCGTCGAAACCGACTCGGATGATTTGAAAGTAGAAGTGCTTTTGCAGCTATTTACTTTATACATACAACGTGACAAACTCGAAATGGCAGCTGATTCCATAAAGAATGCGGTTGAATTAAACCCCGATTATCCGAATGTGACCGATATGGCGCGTTCATTCTTTGAGGAACAACAGGACTTTGCCAGCGGTGTTGAGTTAGCTGTAGCTGAAGCTATCCGAACCGAGTCTCTATTTTGGTTTGAGGTTTTAGAGGGTTATGTGAAAGAGGGGCATACAGCAGCAATAGCACCATCGTATTTTCGTGAATTATTAATGACCTTGTATATGATCAACGAGGCGCGTTTCGAAAGCCTTGTTGCAGCTCTCTGGGACAGTTACAAACAGAATGATTTGTATTTCCAATGGTTGAAGGAAATCAATTATCTTTTATTAGATGTAAATCCAAGACGATCCTCTAATTGGCAAGAGCTTTCGAAGCAATATAAAGAGACGTATCTGGAATTAATGAATGGTACTTATTTAATAAAGGATTTGTCTGATTATATACCTTTCCACTTAACCAATTGGATGAAAATAGCTACTATTTCTGATACATTAGCAGCTTCATCAGCTGTGTTAGCGTGGAATGAATTGTATCCTGCCTGGTTGGAGGATTCGGTAGTAAGTGAGGCAGAGGACTTGGTAGGCCAGTCTAATCACACTAATAAACATATGGGTGACATATTCCTGATTTTCGAATCCATTCGGAAGTGGGCAAATAGTAAGGATTTATCCATGGGAGAACGTGCAGAATCGATAATTGATGAGCTACTTGATTCAAACAACTTTCACCTACTTATTACAGGGAACGAAGCAACGAGAAAAGCATCCATTGTAAATCGGTTGCTTGGCAAGGAGATGACTACAGCTTCCAACTCCTCTACTGTCCTATTTAAACATGATGAGCAAGCAGAAGTTCATGTCATTACAGACCAAGAAGAAAAAAGCATATCTGTTTTAGATGATTTCATGCAGATTGCAGAGAATGAGCAGACACACATTCGCTGTAAAATGCCAATACCGTTTTTGAATAAAAATAATCTTTCTTTAATTGATACACCGTTACTTACCAATCAAAGAAAATCAAAAAAAGATGTAATCCCCTATCTATATCTAGCGGATAGTCTATTGTTTGTTCTAAATAGTGATTCCCTTTTAACTTATAAAGAAATTGAGACGGCTGTCAAAATTAGGGAGCATGTACCAGAGCTGCCGATTCATTTTCTTCTTCATAATATGGAGCAAAGCACTAGCAATCAGGTGACAGTGGAATGGTTGGAGAAAACAACATCGTGGATTCATACGTATTTTCCAAATGCAAAGGTCTTCGCCTCTTCACAATTTGATGAGCATAATAGCCAATTAGAAGAATTTATTCAATCCATGGTGAATGGTTATAGCTTGGGTGAGGGAAGCGAGCGTAAAATTCTGTATTACAGTAAGCAATTGATTAAATTGCTGCCTAAAAAACGAATTGAATTGGAAAATAGCATAGTAAATACAATAAAATGGAATGAAGAGATGATCACGAAGCTTGATGGTGCAGTAAATCAATTACGTGATACGGAAGAGGAAAAAGCGCAGATCATTAAAAGAGATTACAGTAAAATTGTAAATAAAGTAAGACAGGAATTGATGGCAAGCATCCCTGATTTGCTGAAAGATTGCGCAGAATTAATTAAAGAAGACACAGATTTTGAAAATATACATGTGACGTTAAATGATGAAATGAATAAGCGAATCAATAAACATATTGATGAAACAGTCTTGCCGAAGTTACATGAAGAAATTCAGATATGGATTGCGAGTAGTGAAGGGGAGTTTAGTGACTGTTGGGCACTATTAAATGAAATGAGCGTGAGTTTTAATCAGCTATATGATGAAGAAAAGCTAAGTTTAGCCTGTGATTTTAAAGTGTTAGATGACTGGCGCCGGGATATCGACCGCATGACTAGGAGCAACATACAATTGGAAAAATTCACGATCATTAAGGGTTCTGCCTCATCGCAGTTATTCATGAAAAGTGCAGGAAAATTGCTTGGTGCCATTTCACAAAATAAAGGAACGCTGCAAAATAAGTTTAAACAAAGCATTAAAAATAAGGATTACACGAAAGATGCACAATCAATTACAAATACATTCATGCAGCAATTGGAGTTTTTTGGAAAAACACTGGAGCGGGATATTACGATATTTTTCACAAACCCTTTTGACGAGCTGAATAGAGCGATAGAAGAAAACCAACAGGAGATTAAAGCAAATGAGCAGTCGCTAAATAATATGCGAAAAAATCCGGAGGTTTACACTGATCCACTTACACTGTTTGAAATAAATATTCGTCAATATGAGTGGATGAATCATGCAGATGAAAAGGTCTTTGAATATCGTTAAGCGTTTGATGTAATAACTATAACGCATGAGATTTCGAATATGAAATCTCATGCGTTATTTTGTCTTGATCTAACGTTGGAGCTCCTGAGAAACTGGCTATTATCCTTCTTAAGGTGTACAAACATATAAGATACGCAACCAAAGCGGCACCATTATCTGGATACCCCATTATGGCAAAATTCTAGTATAATAGTCTTATAAAGACACTGCATATATAGCTATTGAAAGGAGCGTTCATGTGAAGTGGAAGAAACATTGGAAGAAAATTGTAACAGGAATTATTATAATTCTATTGATTATAGACGCTCTGGTAGGTTTATTTTTTTATAATCTGGCCATTGAACGAAATGTAAAAGAATTTTTAAATGGCAATGCAGATTTAGAAGTTTCTGCGGAGACATTGGATGTTCTGCTTGCTGGTGATTGGCGGGATTGGTCGCGTGAGCAGGATTTTGAAGTATGGGAAATGGAATCGAATGACGGGTTAAAATTGAAAGGCTATTATCTAGGAGCAAAAGAACCAACGAATAAAACGGTGGTTTTTGCTCATGGTTACCTTGGTCGAGCAAATGATATGTCGTTATTTGGAGAACATTATTATGAAGAGCTCGGCTATAATATGTTTACAGCTGATCTTCGAGGACATGGGGAAAGTGAAGGCGACTATATTGGCTTTGGCTGGCATGATCGCTTGGATTTAGTTGATTGGATTGATAGAATCATAGCAAATCTTGGTTCAGATACTGAAATCGTACTTCACGGCATATCCATGGGGGCTGCTGCTGTATTGATGGCGAGTGGAGAAGAGCTTCCGAATAATGTGAAAGCAATTGTTGCTGATAGTCCGTACACAACGGTGAATGATCTGTTCGCTTATCAGCTTGACCGGATGTTTCATCTACCTGCATTTCCGATATTGCCAACGACTAGTCTTGTTACGAATATAAGAGCTGGTTATACATTGAAAGAAGCTTCAGCGCTAGAGCAAGTAAGGAAAGCAGAAATTCCTATCCTTTATATCCATGGGAAAAGTGATACATTTGTACCGACTGTCATGACAAAAGAGCTATATGAAAATACAAAAAGTGATGCAGAAATTTATCTTTATGATGATGCAAATCATGGGGAGTCTTTCGTAAAACATCGAGAATCCTATATTACAGTGTTACATTCATTTTTAGATAAATATATTCCATAGAAAAGAGGTTCTCCATAACGAGGACCTCTTTTTTTATGCATTTTATATACGTGTAACATAAAGGGTTTTAAGGGATTCCTAAAAAAAATATGCATATTTATTAATATTTTTTTATAAATATACTTGCATAAAGGTCACGGTATAACTATAATAATGAATAATTAAAGTTATATGAAGGGACGGAATTCATTGAAAAAGGCAGCTATTATTGGTGGAACAGGTTATGGAGCAATTGAGCTAATCAGACTATTGCAATTACATAAAGAAATTAAAGTTGAAAAGATTATTTCTCATTCACAGCATGGAGAAGCAATTGCTTCCATCTATCCACATTTGACAGATTTTATAGAAGAACCAATGCACGAGCTTGAAATTGAAAAATTACAAGAAGAGGTTGATATTGTATTTTTTGCAACACCTGCTGGGGTAGCAAAAGAGATATTGCCGCAATTTACTAATCCTAATTTGCAATGTATTGATCTTTCTGGCGACTTACGGCTTAGCTCACAAACAGAATATGAAACTTGGTATGGAAAAGATGCTGCCACGCAACAGTTACTAGACAAGGCTGTTTATGGTTTATCTGAGCTTTATGCTGAAGAAATTAAGCAGGCAAATCTTATCTCTAATCCTGGGTGTTTTCCGACATCTGCTTTACTCGGTTTAGCACCAGCATTGGAGCATCAGATTATGTCACCACAAGGAATTAGTATTGATGGAAAGACTGGCATATCTGGTGCAGGAAGAACGCCGACAGCCAAAACACATTTTTCAGAGACAAATGAAAATGTTACGCCGTATAAAATCGGACAGCATCAGCATATTCCAGAAATTGAAGAGTACCTATCGGATAAAGCAAAGACACCAATTACCGTAGCATTTACAACACATCTTATCCCAATGACAAGAGGATTAATTTGTACGATGTATGGTCAATTAGCGAAGAAGGCGACTACAGAAGAAGTAATTGAAATCTATCAATCTTATTACGAAAACAATCCATTTGTAAGAATACGAGAAGCGGGAGTTTTTCCTGCGACAAAGGATGTGTATGCAAGTAATTTTTGCGATATTGGGATTCATGTGGATGAGCGCAGTAATCAAATTATTATTGCTGCAGCAATTGATAATCTTGTTAAAGGAGCCGCAGGGCAAGCAATCCAAAATGCGAATCTAATGAATGGCTGGGAAGAGACAATGGGGTTACACACAATACCGATTTATCCATAGGGGGGCGGAAAATATGACAATTACAATCGAAAGTAAGCTACAAGTATTAAAAAACGGGCACGTCACAAGTCCAAAAGGGTATTCAGCAGGTGGTGTCCATTGTGGGCTTCGTAAGAAAAAGCTAGACTTCGGGTGGATTCATTCGGAAAATCCAGCTACAGCTGCTGGTGTGTACACCTTAAATGTTTTTCAAGCAGCTCCGTTAAAGGTGACGAAAGAAAGTATTGAAAAAGAACAGTTAATCCAAACGCTAGTCGTTAATTCAGCAAATGCCAATGCTTGTACTGGTGAACAAGGATATTTGGATGCTTTAGAAACGCAACGTAAAACTGCAGGAAAAATGGGAGTTGCAGTTGATCATGTTGCAGTAGCCTCAACTGGGGTTATTGGAGTGCCATTACCAATGGAAAAAGTCAGAGCTGGTATCGAATTAATGAATGATAATAGTAGCTCAGAAAACTTTGAACAAGCGATTTTAACGACGGATACCGTAACAAAGCATATTGCCGTTCAATTGGAAATTGATGGTCAAATGATAACAATTGGAGGGGCTGCAAAGGGATCAGGAATGATTCATCCGAACATGGCAACGATGCTTTCGTTCATTACAACAGATGCTGCGGTGGAGGCAACTAGCTTACAACAGGCGTTACGTGAAGTGACAGATCAGTCTTTTAATATGATTACAGTTGATGGAGATTGCAGTACAAATGATATGGTCTTAGTACTCGCAAATGGCAAGCAAAAAAATAATATACTCAATGAGTTGCATCCAGAATGGCAAGTGTTTAAACAGGCACTACAATTGGTCAGTAAAGAACTAGCCAAAATGATTGCTAGAGACGGGGAGGGTGCAACGAAACTAATCGAGGTTCAGGTGAGTGGAGCTTCATCTGTAACAGCCGCGGGTCAAATAGCAAAAGCAATTATTTCTTCTAATCTTGTAAAAACAGCTGTTTATGGTGCAGACCCGAATTGGGGACGAATTGTTTGTGCGATTGGTTATAGCGAACAGCCACTCGACCCGCAAAAGGTATGTGTCTCTTTAGGAGATATCGAGGTTGTTAAGAATGGTCTCCCAGTAGATTTTGATGAATCAGAAGGAGAACTTTACCTTGGCAATGAAACGGTAGTACTGAAAATTGACTTACAAAATGGATCGCATGAAGCAACAGCGTGGGGCTGTGATTTAACGTATGACTACGTCAAAATAAATGCTTCCTATCGAACGTGAGGTGTAGTAATGAATATTCTTGTGTTGAAAATGGGTGGTAGTGTATTAGCAAAGCTTCCAGACTCCTTTTATGAAACGGTTGTAGCTTTAAAGAAACAGAACATATGTGAGCCGATTATTGTTCATGGTGGTGGTCCTGAAATTAATAAAGCATTAAAAGAACTTCATGTTGAGAGTAAATTTGTTGATGGATTACGCGTCACGACGAAGGAAGTATTGGATGTTGCTGAGATGGTAATGAGCGGTTCGATTAACAAGAAAATCGTAGCTAATCTACAAAAGCAAGGTGGTACAGCAATAGGCATGAGTGGTGTTGATTGCAAGCTTCTTCAGGCGGTACCTATTGATCCGGAAGGGAAGTTAGGCTTAGTAGGTCAGGTGGAACAAGTGAATGTGTCATGGCTTGAAACAATCATGGAGCATGGTGCGATTCCAGTTATTTCACCGATTAGTATCGATGAATTTGGTGAGCGCTTAAATATAAATGGCGATATGGCGGCGGCAGCAGTTGCCGAGGCCTTAAAAGCCAAGTTAGCCTTAATCAGTGATATTCCAGGCGTAATGGAGAACGTATCTGGAAAAGAAATCGTACATGATCAATTAACAAAAGAAGAGATTGAAGAAAAAATAGCTTCCGGCGTTATTTATGGTGGGATGATTCCGAAAGTTCGTTCTGCCTTAAAGAGTTTATCTGGAGGAATCCAGGAGTCGGTTATTTTAAATGGTTTAGCACCAGAAGATATAAAAAAGTATATCGAAGGAAAGCAAGCAGGAACGAAAGTAGTCATGAAAAAGGAGGAAGAGCAGCATGTCTGAAGCTATGATTCAACAAACAAATCAATCTGTTATGCATACATACCAACGCTTTCCACTAACAATTGCCAAGGGAAAGGGAAGTTATGTCTGGGATCAAGAAGGGAATAAATATTTAGATTATACTTCTGGAATTGCGACTTGTAATTTAGGGCATGTTCCGGATTCAGTTCATCAAAAGTTAAGTAATCAGCTTGATAATCTATGGCATTGCTCGAACTTGTATGAAATTCCAGCGCAAAATGAACTTGCGGGATTATTAACAGAAAACAGCTGCTTTGATCAAGTTTTCTTCTGCAATAGTGGAGCAGAAGCAAACGAGGCGGCAATCAAATTTGCTAAAAAATATGCAAAGGACAAAGGATATACTGAGCGCACGGAAATTGTCACGTTTCATCAATCGTTTCACGGTCGTACCGGATCAACGATGGCGGCAACTGCACAAGAAAAAATCCATCAAGGATTTACCCCATTAACACCAGGGTTTAGGTACTTAACACTAAACGATGAAAAAGCACTTGCATCCTTTAATAATGGAACAACTGCAGCCGTTTTACTTGAGCTTATTCAAGGAGAAGGTGGTATAAATGCGGTAGAACAAGAGTGGATTGAAAAGCTTTCTGCACGATGTAAAGAAGCCGACATTTTATTAATGGTGGATGAAGTGCAAACAGGTTCAGGTCGGACAGGGACACTATTTGCTTATGAGCAGTTTGGGATTGAGCCGGACGTCATGACTTTAGCCAAAGGACTTGGATCTGGTTTCCCAATTGGGGCGATGTTAGCAAAAAAAGACTGTGCTAGTACATTTAGTCCAGGTACACATGGCAGCACATTTGGGGGAAATCCATTAGCAGCAACTGCTGGTATTGCAACGTTAGAAACGATACTTCAAAAAAATATTTTAGAACAGGTTAAAGTGAATAGCAGCTGGCTGCAAGAACAGTTAGAAGCATTGCAAGCCAAAGAAGAAGTAATGGTTAGTGTGAAAGGAATTGGCTTTTTAATTGGTGTTGAATTGAAGGTAGAAGCGGCTGTATTTATTAAAGCCTTCCGAGAAAAAGGAATTCTTGTTCTCGCTGCTGGTTCTCACATATTGCGGATCTTACCACCATTAACAACGACTAAAGATGAATTGACACAATTTATCGAGGTATTTCAAGAGGTTCTAACAGAAATGAAGGGAACTAGCGTATGACAAAGGGCTATCTTGTCTTAGAAACTGGCGAAGAATTTGTTGGAGACTGGATAGGCGCTGAACAGGAGGTAAGTGGAGAGGTTGTATTTAATACGAGTATGACCGGCTATCAGGAAATGATGACAGACCCTTCCTATGCAGGTCAACTGCTCACCTTCTGTTATCCAATGATAGGGAATTATGGCATGAATACTAGCGATGATGAGAGTCAAGGATTGGCAGTTTCTGCTGTTATTGTTAGTGACGTATGTGGAGAACCAAGTCATTATCAAGCAATTACTTCTTTTTCCGAGAGATTAAAGGCTGCCAGCATTCCTGGGTTAATGAATGTGGATACCCGCGCATTGGTTGGTGTTATACGAAAAAATAAAACCGTTAACGGGAAAATCCTTTTAGAAAAGCAAAAGAATGCACACGAACTGAACTGGGAAGCTCCAGATTGGTTAGCGGTTATAAACCAAGTTTCTGTTAAGGAACCAAGGACTTATGGAATTGGACAGTACCACATTGTGTTAGTTGATTATGGCTATAAGAAATCAATTCTCGAGGAAGTGCTTACTCTAGACTGTAAAGTGACAGTTGTTCCCTTTGATACGTCATTTGAAAAAATAAAGGAACTGGAGCCAGATGGGATTTTGTTAAGCAATGGTCCTGGAGATCCAATGGCATTGTCGCATTATTTTACAGAGATAAAGCGTATAAGCGAAACGTATCCAACACTTGGAATTTGTCTAGGGCATCAGCTCTTAGCACTCGCTTATGGTGGAAAAACAAAGAAAATGGCATATGGTCATCGTGGCGGAAACCATCCAGTTAAAGATATGCAAACTGGAAAAGTGTGGATAACTTCGCAAAATCACGGCTATGTCGTAGAGGAAGCGAGTATTTCTAAACAAAACTTTAACATCTGGTTCCAGAATGTAAATGATCATTCGCTGGAAGGAATTAAACATCGCCAACTTCCGGTTCAATCCGTTCAGTTTCATCCGGAGGCACACCCTGGACCAAGTGACACAGCCTATATTTTCCGAGAATTCATTCAACAAGTTGTAGCTAATGAAGAGAAGGGAGCACAAATTTATGCCGAAGCGTAAAGCAATAAACAAAGTATTGGTGATTGGCTCTGGTCCAATTGTAATTGGTCAAGCGGCGGAGTTTGATTACGCTGGTACACAGGCATGCTTAGCTTTAAAGGAAGAAGGCATTGAGGTTGTTTTAGTAAATAACAATCCTGCAACGATTATGACAGATGACGGTGTTGCAGATCGCGTCTATATGGAACCACTCGATGTAGGTACATTGGAAAAAATTATTGCAAAAGAACAGCCTGATGGTCTAATTGGTAGTCTTGGTGGGCAAACAGGTTTGAATTTAACGGTTGAATTGTCTGATCAGGGAATTCTTGATCACTATCATGTAGAGCTATTAGGCACTTCTGTTTCCTCCATCAAGAATGGAGAGGATCGAGAATTATTTCGTCAGTTAATGATCGATATTCAGGAGCCGATTGCAGAATCGAAAATTATTCAGTCGGTTGAGGAGGGTCTAAGTTTTGTCGAGGAAATCGGATTTCCCGTTATTTTACGCCCCGCCTATACGCTTGGTGGTGAAGGTGGAGGGTTCGCCTATAGCAAGGAAGAATTTGTGGATCTTCTCAAGCAAGGACTTTCATTAAGCCCAATTCAGCAAGTACTTGTTGAAAAAAGTATTAAAGGCTGGAAAGAAATAGAGTACGAAGTAATGCGCGATGAAAACGATACATGTGTCATCGTATGTAATATGGAAAATATGGATCCAGTTGGTGTTCATACAGGTGATTCGATTGTAGTAGCACCTTCACAGACACTCTCAGATGTACAATATCAAATGCTTCGCACTGCATCATTAAAGGTTATTCGTGCGCTTGATGTTGTCGGGGGATGCAATATACAATTCGCACTCCACCCAACTTCTAATGAATATATAATTATTGAAGTTAATCCAAGGGTAAGCAGATCTTCTGCATTAGCTTCGAAGGCCACTGGGTATCCGATTGCCCGGATTGCTGCTAAATGTGCGATCGGCTATACACTTGATGAAATACTAAATCCAATAACAGGCAATACATACGCTTCTTTTGAACCTGCATTAGATTATATTGTAGTAAAGCTGCCGCGCTTTCCATTTGATAAGTTTACGGAGGCAGATCGTTCACTAGGTACACAAATGAAAGCTACGGGAGAAGTAATGGCTATTGATCGTTCGTTTGAAGGAGCGCTTCATAAAGCAATTCGATCACTAGAATTGAACTTATATAGCTTACATTTTCCTGGAATGAAACAGAAAAACACGCAAGAACTTTTAGACCTAGTTGAGATTCCAAATGATCTTCGACTTTTTGCTATATCGGAAGCATTTAAACGGAAGATCCCAATCGAAATAATTATGGAATTAACGAAAATTGATTACTGGTTCCTGCAAAAGATAAAGCGAATCATTGATGGTGAGCAAGCGTTAGCCTCGTATCAATTATCAACGATTCCATTAGATGTACTAAAAAGAGCAAAGCAATTGAATATGAGTGATCACCGAATTGCAGAATTACTTGGCACAACATCAAAGGATTTAAGAAACAAATATAAAGCGTATGGCATGCAGCCAGTCTATAAACTAGTGGACACATGTGCAGGGGAGTTTGATGCAGTTACCCCGTATTACTACTCTACTTGGCATGGTCATGATGAGGTGTTAACAAATACGAACCAAAAGAAAATACTTGTTCTTGGTTCTGGTCCAATCCGAATTGGGCAAGGGGTTGAATTCGATTATTGTTCCGTTCATGCTACGTTAGCATTGAAGAAAATTGGCTATGAAGCAGTTGTCATGAATAATAATCCAGAGACAGTTAGCACGGATTATTCCGTGGCAGATCGTTTATATTTTGAACCGTTAGCTTTAGAAGATGTGCTTGCTGTCATTGAAAAAGAGCATGTCGCAGGGGTGCTTATACAGTTCGGTGGTCAAACAGCTATTAATCTTGCGAATGAATTAAAAGAAGAAGGTGTCCACATATTTGGGACATTGCCAGAACATATTGATCAGATGGAGGACAGGGAACAATTCTATAACTTTTTGAATGCATTAAATATACCGCATATTGCAGGACATATTGTCCATGAATTGGATGAACTTCCATCGTTAGTTCATGAACTTGGCTTTCCAGTACTGATTCGACCTTCTTATGTTATCGGCGGACAATCGATGTTTATTTGCTATAACGAGAAAGAATTGTATCATTACATTACAAGAATTCAACAGGATACGAATGATCGTTGTTGGCCATTATTAATAGACCAATACTTACCTGGTTTAGAATGTGAAGTTGATGTTGTAAGTGATGGAAACGAGGTTGTTATACCAGGAATAGTGGAGCATGTTGAAAAGGCAGGTATTCACTCTGGTGATAGCATGAGTGTATTTCCGCCTGTCACATTAAGTGATGAAACGAAAGAAGCTATCGTTGAAATTGTACAAAAGATTAGTAGAAACCTACCAGTTGTTGGAATGATGAATATTCAATTTGTGATTCATCATGATACGATTTATGTATTAGAAGTGAATCCACGATCGTCCAGAACCGTTCCAATCATGAGTAAAGTAACTGGTGTACCGATGGTTGAATGGGCAGTACGAGCGCAATTAGGTACACCTTTAAAGGCAATCACAGATGAAGTTAATTTAATGAAAGAGCCGGGATATTATACCATCAAAGCGCCTGTGTTTTCTGCGAGTAAGTTAAAGGGTGTAGACCATGTGCTTGGGCCAGAAATGAAATCAACAGGAGAAATTATCGGGATAGGATATGATAAACAAGAAGCATTAAAAAAGACAACGATACGTACACATCACTTAGAAGAAATAACGAATCCAATCCGATTATTTGTCTCAATCTCGGATCGGTTGAAACAGGAGAGCCTTCCCATCATTCGTGAACTCTCTGCTCGCGGTGCGATCATTACGGCGACAGAAGGAACAGCGAAGTTTATTGAAGAAAATGGAATGGTAACAGAAAGAATTGTCAAAAGTAAAAAAGATATTCTAAATCATTGGCAGGATAATCCACCACATATTGTACTAAATATCCCGAATCAAGGAAGGGAAAAAGAAAAAATTGGCTTTTTTATTCGAGAATTAGCTGTTCGCTTTCAGGTTCCGTATTTTACAAGCCTTGAAACGCTGCGAGCATTGGTTGATGGGTTAAATCAAATTTTACAAGGGGAAGAGATATTATCTTTACAGGAGTATTTAAGTAGAAATTCCAAATCTGAACAGGTCACAACAAAATAAAGTGAAGTTCAGCAGTTGGTCCTTACGTATGGGGCTGGCTGTTTTTTTGCAACTAATACTAGATGCGAAATAATTCACCCGTAATTCTACCTATTCATCTGGTGTGGAGTTATAGATATGTAGTATAATAGTTATATTATTTTCAAATAGTTGTGAATTATGCTACGTTTAGATTTTGACTGAAATGGATGGGGGTGTTTTCGTGGCGAGTGAAAGGATTTTACTCGTGGATGATGATGCAGATATGCGAGAAATTCTTAAACTGTACCTTGAAAAGAATGGGTATGCCGTTTTTGTAGCGGAAGATGGTATTCGGGCACTTGCTGTAATTGAAGATGTAAATCCTGAATTAATTATATTAGATGTCATGATGCCGAATCTCGACGGGTTTGAGCTTTTACCAATAATCCGTAAAAATACGGATGTACCAGTATTAATGTTCAGTTCCATAGATGATGACATGAATAAAGTTCTAGGGCTTGGAATTGGCGCAGATGATTATTTGTCCAAGACAACGAATATGTCAGTAATCGTAGCAAAGGTAAAGGCACATTTAAGACGTAATCGCTCGTTAACGGAAAAGGTTAGATCTATAGAAAAGGAAAAATCCACCATACTAAACTACCCCGGACTCGAGATCAATTTAACAAGTGCGCTGGTCAAAGTAGACGGGATGATTGTCAAGCTATCAGCAAAGGAATATCAATTATTATGTATTCTGGCACAAAATCCAGAGCGTATTTATACGGTGGAGAAATTATTTGAGCTCATTTGGAGCGAGGATGGTCTAGGAGACTATCGAACTGTCATGGTGCATTTGAGTAAATTAAGGAAAAAAATCGAAAATAATCCAGATGATCCCCAGTATATTCAGACATTACGTGGTATCGGTTACAAATTTACTGATCATGCAAACTGAGGATTTCCCTCTCTTCACTTGTTATATGTTTGAGAAATAGTTGTACTTCAAATGGTGTCAACCCAATACGCTTCGCTTGTTTGATTAGATCAATCCATTCTTGATCATATACGTCAGATTTAATCAAAGTTGATTGCGTTTTATTATCCAACGAAAACCCTCCTTAGAATGCTATATAAACATAATAATAGCAACAGTATAAATTGCGTTAAAGTTTAGATGAAGTTTCATTTAAGTTTTGTTAAAGCACAAAAGCGGAAACACCCGATACCGACGTAGGGAGATGAGGGAAGTCTCGCTAGTCGCTGGGCGCTTCGTGGACGTATAGAAAACTGGGCATTCGTTAAAGGGATTTTTGCGTAAGCGTTCTTTGCTTTCTTAGAAGCCCTTATACTTTGGAGTGCAAGCCTTTAGGTGAATGCCTTAGTTGCACTTATGCAGATAGAAAAGTTTTATACTTTCCTATCTGTCAATAAAGGAGTGTGGTTTCCAATGGTTAAGCTGCCTGGTTATCGTATATTGGATATCGTGATAGAGAATGAATCCTGGAGCCTTTATAAAGCATTTTCCTTGAAAGATGAAAGAGTGGTTGCAATAAAAATAGAAAATAATCAGTCCAGAGCAGAAATAAAGCATGATTTTCATATTGCAAAGGATTTAAATACGGATTATATTTTACGACCAATCCATCTAGAAAAATATGGAGAAGATAGGTATATCATTACAGAATCTTTTCAAGGTGAAACATTAGAGGCAAGGTTAAAACGAGAAACGGATCCATTAGATTTAAGAAGTTTTCTCATGATTGCCGCAAGACTAGCTGATGTTGTTTCAAAACTACACCAAGCGCATATTATACATAAATCATTACATCCTCAAAATATACTGCTTGAATCAAGAATAAATGAAATAAAAGTAACTGGCTTTCATCACGCAACAACACTTTCCAAAGAGATGCAGCAGACCAATATAAGCCCGTATCAATTTAGAGACCAAATCGCATACATGTCTCCAGAACAAACTGGTCGAATGAATCGTGCGCTTGATTATCGTACCGATCTTTATTCTTTAGGGATCATTTATTATGAGATGATTACTGAAAGATTACCATTTGAGTTGGAACATCCTGCTGAACTTATTCATGCACACCTAGCTAAACTGCCAGAAAGTCCGAGCGTAATCAATGCAGCAATTCCAGAACCAATCTCTACGATTATTATGCGATTGTTAGAAAAAATGCCGGAGTATCGTTATCAGCATGCCATACGGTTAAAAGACGATTTAGAAAAATGTTTAAAACAGCTGGATGAAACTGGTGATATCCAAGATATTGAATTAAGTGGTCAAGAGCCCGGTCGTATTTATGAGAAATCACGAAGGCTCTATGGACGAGAGGAAATTGTCGAGCAATTAATTGAAAGCTTTTATCGTGTGCAAAAAGGAAGAACAGAACTGCTGCTAGTACCTGGTCCTTCTGGTGTCGGAAAAACTTCTGTTGTCCATGAACTGCATAAACCATTAGTGAAAGAAAAAGGATATTTCATTTCGGGAAAGTTTGTCCAATTAGAAAAGCAAATTCCTTACGCACCGATTGTACATGCATTCCAAGGGCTGCTTCGACAAATCGTATCTGAAGGACAAACAAGTATCCAACAATGGGGAAGAAGATTAAATGAAGCATTAGGTCCTTCCGCAGGTGTGATTGCTAATTTTATTCCTGAGATTAGTTGGTTAATTGGAGAGCAGGGTGATGTCCCGGATTTGCCGCCACAAGGAGTCCATAACCGTTTCAGGAATGCAATTAGAAGCTTTATACGTGTATTTGCAACGAAAGAACATCCGCTTGTGTTATTTTTAGATGACTTACAATGGGCTGATGAGGCAACGCTGGATTTACTTGATTATTTAGTAAGTAACCCTGAAGATCAGTATGTGTTAATTATTGCTGCTTATCGAGATAATGAAGTTCATATTGGTCATCCGTTTGAAGTCATGTTAACGAAGTTACACGAGAAAGATACCGACATGACTACAATTCGTGTTACAACATTACAAGTGAAGCACGTAAGGGAATGGATATATGAGTCGTTTTCTTTAGGGAATAATGACACGGAGTTTCTCGTGCAATTTATATTTCGCATAACCCAAGGGAATCCTTTTTTTATCGTACAAGTAATTCAAACACTTCTCGATGAGATAATAATTGATTTTCATATGGAGAAAGGAAAATGGATACTAAATAGGCAAGCAATGAAGCAACTTCCGATGTCAGATTCCATTATTGATTTTATTTTAAAAAGTATTAACAGATTACCTAAGGAAACAATTGCGATTTTACAGCTTGCTTCTTGCTTTGGAAACCGATTTGGTCTAAAAGCGTTAGCTGAAATAGCAAAACTAACCTATATGGAAGTTATGAAAAGTTTATGGCATGGATTAGAAGCGGGTCTCGTTATGCCAATTGATTCTAGCTATAAATGGATTTACGAAGGTGATCGTACTGGATTTGAACAGGCACACCTACCAACTTTTTTATTCGTACATGACAAGATTCAGCAAGCCTTTTACACGAGTCTTTCGAAAGAGAATCAAGAAAAAAATCATCAGCTCATCGGTCTAGAGCTTGTCGCTTTGTATGATGAGTTAGAACGTGAAGCACATATCTTTGAAATTGTGAATCATTTAAACCATAGCAGAAATCGGCTGACAGAAGAGCAGCAGTCTAATCTAGTGAATTGGAATTGGATGGCTGGTGTGCAAGCAAAAAATAGAGCTGCACCGGACGCTGCGTTGAATTTTTTTCGAGTAGGGAAAGAATTACTCACAGAAAATCGCTGGAGAAAATCCTATAACATCACCTTTAAAATAATGGTAGGCCTTGGAGAAACACAATACTTAAATCACTTGTTTGAAGAAGCGGAGCAAACCTTCGAGGAAATCCTTAAAAATGCGAAGACGATTCAAGAAAAGCTACAGGTGTATGATTTAAAGATCTTATTATATTCTCATATTCACGAGGTGGAAAGAGCGACGAACACTGTACTTGAAGGATTGAAACTTGGTGGGTGGAATTTCAAAAGCAATCCGACGAAGGTTGATGTTGCCAAAGAATATTTACTCACAAAGCTTACTCTTAAAAAGAAGAAAAAAACAGATCTACTGCAACTTCCAGCTATTAAGAATGACTTTGTACATGCTATGATGCGGACGTTAATTAATTCAAATGGCCCAATCTATCATTGGAATCAAAATTTAGCCACGATCTTAATGCTTCGTGCCCTCCGTTTAACATTAAAGTATGGGGATATGGAAAGTACAGCACTTGTGTACACGAATTATGCATTGACATTAAGCGCAGGTTCTAATAATTATGATGTGGGCTATCACTTTGGAAAGTTAGCGATGGACCAATTGGAGAAATATCAGGATACGAGTATAAAAGCAACGGTTTATTTTATTTTTGGTACCTTTGTTAACCATTGGAAACGACCAGTACGGGAAAATCTCACCTATTTAGAGCGGTCACAGCAGCTTTGTATCGAATCAGGAAACCTCCACCTTGCTGGGGCTAATGCCTCTTTTATTACAATTATTTTGTTAATAAAAGGAGATAATTTGGCAGATGTGAAAAAAGGAATTGAGCGTCAGCATGCCTTTGCAAAACATAATGAATATGTATTAGCGGATAATTTTCTAGATGAAACGATCGATTGGATTAACGTATTGTCAACAACAGATGAGCCCGTGAACTGGCATTATCCAGATTTTACAGATGATCTTTCAGCTCAAATTATACATTACACTTTAAGGCTGCAAATGACTTATTTACTTGATAACGAAAAAGAAGCAATAGCGATTATGGATAAATTAGATTCGCTTGTTAATGGGACGTTTGTTCTTATTATGACCCCTGATACTTATTTTTATCATGGTTTGTGGACGACGCGTTTAATGAGAAGAGGAAAGCTATCCAAAATCCAAGGGCGAAAAAAGCTATTTAGGAAACTAAAAAAAATGAAGATATGGGCAAAGAGCTCACCTGCTAATTATCGTCATAAGTATTTACTTTTGGGAGCTGAGTGGATGCAGATAGTTGGTAATGACAGGGCCATTTATCTTTATAATCGATCGATACGATTCGCAACAGAATCGGGTTTCCTGCAGGATATAGCAATTGGCAATCAATGTGCGGCAGAGTTTTATTTAGCTAACAAACTACCTAAATCAGCGAAACCCTACCTCGTAGATGCATCAATCAATTACTTGAAGTGGGGTGCTAAACGAGTCGCTTACCGTCTTTATCAAGCATACCCAGAACTTATTCGGAAAGAAGAGGATCGTGCATTTGCGCTTCATCTTGGTAATGAATCGTTAGACATGAATACGATATTTGAAACCTCCAAGCTAATTATGGATGAAGTCATGTTTGATAAACTACTAGAAAAATTTATGAAGCGTATGTTGGTCAATGCTGGTGCAGAGCGTGTATTTCTATTATTGAATAAGGATGATGCCCTGCAGTTGGTTGCAATAAATGATATACATGATGAGATAAAAATTTATGAACAACCAAGACGAATGGAAATGTCCAGTGATTTTTCAACAACGATTGTCCATTATGTTGCTAATACACAGGAAGCGGTTGTATTGGACGACGCTGCGAATAAGGGGAAATTTACAACGGATTATTTTATTAAACAAAAAAACGCAAAGTCCATCCTTTGTCTGCCGATTATATATCATCGCAAATTGACTGGCGTACTTTATTTAGAGAATAATAAATCAACAAATGTATTTACGAAAGAACGAGTCGTTCTGCTAACATTACTGGCTTCGCAAGTTGCAATTTCAATTGAGAATACGTACTTGTATGCAAGTTTAGAAGCAAAGGTGGAAGAGAGAACGTCATTATTAAACGCCGCAAACGAGAGATTAAAGCATGCCAATATATCCTTAGAGAATGCAGAAATGGAGCGAACTCAATTTCTCACTACTATTTCTCATGATTTACGTTCGCCAATTGCGACGATTCAAAACTATGTCGATGCAATTTTAGATGGTGTTGTTGAAGGGGAGCAGCGATCAAATTATTTACAAATTGTTAAGAAGCGTTTGACTTCACTAAATAAACTTGTTCAAGATTTGTTTGATTTAGCCCAATTTGAAACTGGGAATTTCTCGATTACGATGGATGTTGTTCCGATTGATCAATTATTTCTCCATTTATGTAATCAGTTTGAATTAGATGTTGAACTGGCTGGACTTGAATTCAAACGGGAACTCTCTATTGCTACTGAGTCTGATTATCCGTTAGTTGAAGTGGATGTACAACGGATGGAACAAGTAATGAGTAACTTAATATCAAACGCAATTAGGTACATGGAAAAAGGAGAAATTAAATTAAAGCTGTCGCTAGAAAACGAAGGAGATGCTATTATTTCTATTGCGGACGAAGGAAGTGGCATTGCTCCGTCTGATATTCCATATGTGTTTGATCAGTTTTATACAAAAGGTGTGGGAACAAAAAAAGCAGGGCATGGGTTAGGTTTAGCCATTTGCAAAGAGATTATGAATGCGCATAAAGGTAAGATTTGGGTGGAAAGTGAAGAGCAAAGAGGAACAACGTTTTATCTTTCGATGAAGGTTTTGAGAGGCAGTGAATCTGAAAAAGAGATGCATGCACTGCAGTTAGAGCAGCAGTAAACAGTCAAATCAGTGTACCCGGTGGATACACTGATTTGACTTGCTTAATAAGTATGAAAGAAAGCAGCTATTTCTCCGAGTTCCTCCACTATGAGCTCTTACTGCTTATAAATATTTTTCAAACCAACGACAGATTTGATCTAGTCTGGCTATACGCATAAGCGGGTCGCCGCTTCTGCTTAATTCATGTGTTGCTCCAGGAAAACGGACAAACTCTACTTGTTTACGCAGATGCTTTAATGTACTAAAAAGCTGCTCACCTTGTTCAATTGGGCAACGGAAATCGCGTTCGCCATGCAATATTAATAATGGTGTTTCGATATTGTTTGCGTATTTTAGAGGAGAAATATCCCAAAGCTTCGTTGGGTCATCGAGCAGGTTTACCCCATGCTCCCCCTTTGTAAAGAAATAACCAATATCACTTACACCATAAAAGCTCAGCCAATTGGAAATCGAACGCTGGGTAACAGCCGCTTTAAAACGATTCGTATGGCCGACAATCCAGTTTGTCATAAATCCACCATAGCTTCCGCCTGTAACACCAAGTCTTGTTTCATCGATAAAGCTATAGTTTTCTAATACATAGTCCACCGCATCCATTAAATCCGTATAATCCCCCTGGCCATAATTGGATCTGACCGCATCAACAAATTCCTGACCATATCCATGGCTTCCCCGTGGATTCGTATAAAGCACAACATAGCCTTTTGCTGCTAAAAGCTGCATTTCATGAAAGAAAGTTTGCCCATACATCATATGTGGTCCCCCATGAATTTCCAGGATGAATGGATATTTTTTTGTTTCATCAAAGTCGTATGGACGTAATAACCACCCTTGGATCTCCAATCCATCTTTTGTTGTAAAGGTAAGTGTTTCAGGCTCGGAGATCGCTACTTCCTGAAGAAATGCCTCATTCGCATTTGTTAATCGTTCCAGCTGTAAATCCGTGTTGAGTTGATAGAGATTACAAGGATTTGTAGGTGTACTGATTCCAAGAATAAAAGAATCGGCTTCTGGTTGATACGTAAAACTAAATACATGATTATTATTTTTATAGAGCGCTTTTAAGTTCCCATCCATTGTTGCTTGATAGAGCCCCGTGGCACCAAAGTCAGTTGCAATGAAAAATAGCCGTTTCCCGTCTACCGACCAGATAGGGCCAGTTGTCGCAGCGCCAAGTCTTGTATCACCTACCATAGCATCACCGAGTTGGATGTCCCAATCGTTGCTTAGTGAGGTTCGTTTACCAGCTGTTACATCAATTAGAAACAATTTGTTCAAAGTTGCACTGCTATATTCAAAATCATGACCGAAGCTCGCAATCGTATCACCGCGAGGAGAGAATTTGGCATTATAATAACTACTTTTGCCATTCGTCAGTTTTGTTACTTCTTTTGTTTTCAAATCGAGTGTGAACAAATCACTGAATCGTTCATAGTCGGAATCAGCATTCAAATTTGCAGTAAACAATATAATGCTCGAATCTGGTGAACTATCTTGAAAGCTGTGATCTGCATCTTCTGTCGTTAATTGTGTGAATACTTTTGTTACTAGGCTGTACTGGATAATTTGGATTTTTTTATGATCATGAAATCCGTTGGCGTCTGATTTATATTTTAATCGATCGACGACAAGTGGCTGCTTTGCATGGTTCGCTTTTTCCTTTTCTCGCTCTTCGGCTGATAATTCGTTTTGTTTTTCAATAGTTTCTCCTTTATCCAGAGAAGCATGGAAGAAGATAGACTTCCCATCTTTTGACCATGCAGGACGGAAGGTGCCATGCTTAAATGTGGTTAATTGTTTTGCTTCACCCCCAGCTTTGTTTATTAGATAAAGCTGAGAAATCCCACTGCGTGTTGATTGAAAAACTGCAATTTTCCCATCCGGTGAAAAATGAAGATTATCGTTTTTAGCATTCTTGAAAGTCCATTGGATTGCTTCATTTTCATCGAAACGTTGAAAGTAAAGCTGGGATTGATACTTATTTTCTTCATTAATTGTAGTGGAAACATATGTAAATGCTTCTCCGTCAGGTGTATATTGTGGATCACTGTATACTTCGATATTTTTTAGGTCTTCTGATTGAATCGATCGCTTGGAATGAACCATTGAATTTCCCCCTAATTTTAAATTGTTACGCATTTACGGGCTGTAATCCCCCACCATATGTGTAAGAAATTTAAAACGTGAAGGTAGGGGGGACAGCCCGTAAATATCTGATTCTGTTCAAGGCATGTAGGTTATACCCTTGTGGTACTAACATTCAGTGGGGAGGAAGAGCTCTCACCTTTGAATGAATTTTCATTTTATCGGAACTATCTATTAGTTTAAACTATTTCGGGTAACGAATCAATTAGGACATTCACTTGTTTGCTGTTCATAGAAAAAGTGACCCTAATTTGGGTCACTTAAGCATTAAACCGTATGTTTTAAATTGTTTTCTTGAATGTTTGCATCAGATACATAAGCTTCTTGTAATTGGCGCGTAATTTTGCCTGGCTTTCCATCAGCAATTTGCTGATTATCTACTTTTACAATTGGTGTAATTTCCGAAGTGCTGCTAGAAAGGAAGAGTTCATCAGCGAGACGAATCTCTTCAACTTCAAAGCTTTCCTCAATGAAGGGAATATTTAATTCATCAGCAAATCTCTCAACGGCCATTCTTACACAACCATGAAGAATCTGTTTTGTAGCAGGATGTGTATAGATTTTTCCGTCTTTTACCAGATAGACATTTGAAGAGCTGCATTCGGTTACAAGTCCATCCTTGTGGAGGATCGCTTCATAGCAGTTGTTTTCCTTAGCAGTTTGTTTTGCTAATACATTCGGTAATAGGTTTAAACTTTTAATATAGCAGTATTCCCAGCGAATATCTCTTTGTGTAATTGTATGAACACCATTTTTAAATATTTCTGCGTTTCGTGGTAGATCCCCAACATAAGCATAGATATTAGGCAGGACGTCAGCAGGAAAAATATGATCACGTGGTGCTGATCCTCGTGTCACTTGTAAATATACTTTCCCGTCTGTAGTCATCTTATTGCGTTCAAGCAATTCTAGTAACAAGTGGGTTATCTCATCTTTATCATATGGTAATTTTATTTTAATTGCCTCAGCAGATCGAATTAATCGATCCACATGTTCTTCAAGTAAATAATAAGTTCCGTTATAAATCCGGATTACTTCATATATTCCATCACCGAATTGAAGGCCACGCTCTTCAAATGGATAATGTAAATTATCACGATGTGTAAACTGGGATTGTGTCATAATAATTGGATATACAGACATACATAAAAGCCCCTTTCTTTAAGTACGGGTCCAAAGGAGGAAAGAATGGACGAAGAATTCCGTTGTCACTTTTACCATTTTGAACATCCGTTTTGAAAACCTATTCCTAGTTTATAGCCTCCACCCTATAATGTAAATAATGAATTATTAGAAATTATTTAATAAACTTTCGTCTTCAAAGCGAGGGTTTATCTTGTTATATAAATTTTTTGGCAAGAAAGAACGTAAAGACGTTCTTTCTTGCATAAGTGCAACTAAGGGATTCTCCTAAAGGATTGTCGAACGCCAAGTTTTCTAATAAAAAAATGATGAATTTGCTATTGATTTGTTAAGAAGAAGTTGTTATAATGTTATCTGTTAGCGAAAAATGAATAATGATTTGCGGGTGTAGTTTAGTGGTAAAACCTCAGCCTTCCAAGCTGATGATGAGGGTTCGATTCCCTTCACCCGCTCCATACATATGTGATAACGCAGTGTTTCGTAAAACTAGGATTACGAAGCGTTGCGTTTTTAATTTCCACTACACCCACTAAACCTCCATACTTGAATTCATCATTTTTAAAATAGTATTCTATAGATGTTGTTCAAAAGACCGGTAATAAATGACACATCGAGAACAGAGGACCTTCAACTAACTACCGCTACGCCCTGAGTCGAACGTCGAAGTCACATATCCTGTGAAAAGAGCTACGCCGCCTCGGCCTTCAACAAACGGAACGTGTTAGTGTTGGCGCCCGCAAAAGGACGTTGAGAAGTTAGCCGATCTCGGTCCTTTTTATCCTCCTTTTGAACGCTTAATTAGGAAATAATTATAGGAGGAGGGATCACGATGAAAAATCTGTTTCAGCAATTAAGACAATTAGATAATAAGGGTTATAAAGGCTATAAAAGTATCCAAGGTCAATACAAATTTGACGATTATGATCTATATATAGATTATGTACAGGGAGATCCATTTGCGACTCCATCCAAAATTCGAGTTGTTATCTCAGAGTCGAGACGCCCGATACGTACGGAATGGTTACAAACGCCAATTCGCAAAGTAGCTGTAGAAGATGCAATTGCACGAGTAGTCGGAAGGGCAACAGAAAAGCAGTCATTTTCCGTGAAAGGGTCGGGGAAAAGTGGCATGATTTTCTTTGATCGTCCTGGGCAGGAAGTTTTAGAACGGACAGCATTGCAAATTAGTCCCAAGGGGATAACAATTTGTATATCGGTTGGATTACCTGCCAACGGTCGGCGTATCAATGGTAAAGAGGCTGAGAAGCTTTTTGCAAATGCAATTCCAATGATTATAAATAATTCGGTATTCAAAATAACCGATAATGAAATAGAAAATGCAATGAAGCTTGCTGATCAGCAGGAAGCAATTCGCAATGAAATGAAGCGGCAAAATTGGATCGCTTTTATTGCAAATGGGTCCATACTTCCGCGTGAAAGTGGCATTCGCAATACACCACTGAAACATGCTGTACCTTTTCAAAGTCCGAAAGCGTCTGAGGTTTCCATAACTATTCCGCACCAAGCACAGCCGCTAAAAGGAATGGCGATTAAAAAAGGAATTACATTAATTGTTGGTGGAGGATATCATGGAAAAAGCACCTTGTTGAAGGCTATTGAACGCGGTGTGTATTTTCACCAAAAAGGTGACGGGCGTGAATATGTATTAACAGATCTAGATGCGGTGAAGATTCGTGCTGAGGATGGAAGACAGGTTACTGCTGTCAATATTTCCTCCTTCATTAACAACTTGCCAAATGCACAAGATACAACATGCTTCACTACAGAAAATGCCAGCGGTAGTACCTCACAGGCGGCTAATGTGATGGAAGCATTAGAGGCTGGGGCAACAACACTACTCATTGATGAGGATACTAGTGCAACAAATTTTATGATTCGAGATCATCGTATGCAACAGCTTGTTAGCCAAGATAAGGAACCAATTACCCCATTTATTGATCGAATTAAACAGCTTTCTGATCAATTTGGCGTTTCCACGATTCTTGTTATGGGGGGCTCAGGCGATTACTTTTCTGTAGCAGATTCAGTTGTAATGCTGGATGAATACATGCCTTATGATGTAACAGAACGAGCACGTATAATTTTAGAGGAGAATCCAATAGAACGTCAGGTACGTGTACAATCTGATTTCAGCACAGTAACCAATCGTTATTTTCATCAGCAATCGTTAAAACTTGAAAAGGCAAATCGAATGAAAATACAAGCGAAAGGTCTTCATCAAATTGTACTGGGGAAAACACCGATTGCCTTTGACTTTACAGAACAAGTAGTGGACGTATCGCAAACCCGTATGATTGCTGAGATTATTCATAACTTGGCCCGTACAAATAAGCTTGAGCATAAATCATTAAATCAAGTGCTTGACGATATAGAAAAGCAACTGAATGATCTTGGTTTGGCTTCATTCACTGCTTTTAAAAATCAACATCCAGGGGACCTTGCTCGTCCACGTAGACATGAGATTGCGGCTGTGTTAAATCGTATGCGATCAGCAATCGTAACACATAATTAGAAGGGAGGTTGTTTCATGCGAACAGAACAATTGAAACAGGAAATCATTGATTATGCAAAGGAAATTGGGATAGACAAAATAGGCTTTGCTTCAGCAGATGTATTTGGAGAATTGAGGGAACGGTTAAGAAGACAGCAGGAATCGAATTACCAATCCGGCTTTGAAAAAGGAAGCCTTGAAGAACGTACCGAACCACAACGCCTTTTACCCGAAGCACAGTCAATTATTTCCATTGCGATTGCTTACCCTTCTCGGATGAAAGATGCTCCAAGAAGTACGAAAGAAGAGAGGCGCGGATTGTTTGCACGTGCATCTTGGGGAATTGATTACCATGTAGTCTTACGTGACCGTTTAGAAAAGCTTGCTGCCTTTATCCGAGAGAAAGTTCCCGACGTTAGCAATAAAGTGATGGTAGATACAGGAGAGCTTTCTGACCGAGCTGTTGCAGAGAGAGCTGGAATCGGCTTTAGCGGGAAAAATACATCCATTATTACGCCGGAATTTGGTTCATTTGTCTATTTAGGTGAGATGATTACCAACATCCCATTTGTTCCAGATGATCCAATTGAGGACAGCTGTGGTGATTGTACGAAATGCATGGACGCTTGTCCAACCGGGGCTTTGGTTGAAGCAGGAAGATTAAATGCACAACGCTGTATTGCCTTTTTGACACAGACAAAGGATTTCCTGCCAGAAGAATTTCGCACAAAGCTAGGAAACCGGCTTTATGGCTGTGATACCTGTCAGCAAGTTTGTCCAAGAAATAAAGGAATCGATTCGCATATCCATCCAGAATTTGAGCCGGAGCATGATTTGGCAAAACCGAAGCTTGTACCAATGCTGCGTATCTCTAATCGGTCATTTAAGGAAGACTTTGGCCATATGTCTGGATCGTGGCGTGGAAAGAAACCATTGCAGCGAAATGCATTAATCGCACTTGGTCATTATAAGGATAAAACTGCTGTTCCGGAAATGATAAAAGTAATGAAAGAAGACCCTCGTCCGGTCATTCGTGGTACCGCTGCATGGGCGCTTGGGAAAATTGGAACCGAAGAAGCTTTTAAGGCGATTAAAGCTGCGATGGAAAAAGAGCAGGATGAGCACGTATTATTTGAAATGGAAAAAGGGCTGGAATTTAAAAGAAAAACAGCTGTGAAATAAATCATGCTTTGTTCATGTATACTAAAGATGTAAGCCAAGCTTTCCCTTCATATACTTCTTGTGGAGGGGATTTTTTATGGAAAAAATAAAGCAGCTGTGGCTCGATTTTTTTCAAGTCAGATCGGATGATATTCCTAATTGGTGGACACGAAAGCAAGCTTCTCTGAAAGATCGAGAAGCAGAAATAGTCCGTTTAGGAGTGAATGGAAAAGTTTTTCATAAGCTCCAATATGATAACAACACGTATTACGATTATTCGCTGCATCTTCAATATTTAATCAAACAAAAAGGACGGTTTCACGTGGAGGAGCAACTCATTCCATACCGTTTTCGATATGAGAATGGTGCTGTGAAAGACCATCAAGAAATGGAAAAAAAAGCTGTTGCAAATAAAAAAAGCATTGAACAAGGTTTAACAACACGTGCACAAGAGGAGCAGCGGTTCTCCTATGACCGTTTAGCTGCTGTTCAATATGCAGAAAGATGGTGGAATAGCTATAATCCAGAATATCGCACTTTTGATGTAGACTGTACAAACTATGTATCACAATGCCTGCGTGCTGGTGGTGCTCCAATGTGGGGAGCTCCTGTCAGGGAACAAGGCTGGTGGTATCAATCGGATAATTGGAGCTTTAGCTGGGCAGTTGCTCATTCATTAAGGTGGTATTTAAGTGGATCCACCCAAGGGTTAAAAGGAAAAGAAATGGAACGAGCAGATCAGCTCATTCCAGGTGATGTGATCTGCTATGATTTCCAAGGAGATGGCAGGTGGGATCACAATACAATTGTCGTTGCCAAAGATGCAAACGGCATGCCACTTGTTAATGCACATACAGATAATAGCAGGAATCGTTATTGGTCCTATGAGGACTCAACCGCATGGACACCAGAGATTAACTATAAATTTTTCCGAATCGGGGATGATTAGTGGTATAATAGTAGGGTTAATAAATTGGTAAGGAGAATGAATGGTGAGTTTACATGTCGTATTATATCAACCAGAGATACCTGCGAATACGGGAAACATTGGCAGAACGTGCTTAGCAACAGATACTACACTTCATCTTATTCGTCCACTTGGCTTTTCGACGGATGATAAGATGCTGCGTAGAGCTGGATTGGATTATTGGAAGCATGTCGACGTCCATGAGCATGATTCGATGGATCAATTATATGAACGGTATCCAAACGGTGTCTATTATTATATTGAAAACTTCGGAACTAAGTACTATTCCGATTTTGATTATAGCGATACAGAGGAAGATATATTTTTTGTTTTTGGAAGAGAGTCAACTGGATTTCCAAAAGAGCTTTTAATTGGTAAGGAAGACCAGTGTTTGCGGATTCATATGAATGATAAAGTCCGGTCGTTGAATCTATCGAATACGGCTGCGATTATTATCTATGAAGCATTAAGACAACAAGGCTTCCCAAATCTAATATAAGATGAAAACCCGTTGGCTAACAATGCCGAACGGGTTTTTTAAAGTCTAACTTACGCCTTACCAAACAATTCAATACGATTATTGATTTTTTTTAGGTATCCCTGGTTTCGCTTCATAGCCAGAAGTGAAAAAAGAAACAAGAAATGTTAGAATAACTCCCATAAGTAATGCTAATTTCATGAAAACTTCCTCCTTATTTAGAAAAAATAAAGCGTTTTAGTTGAATATGCCCCTATTATAACGAAATTACTTCAATAAGGAAACTATCATCCAAAATATTTGTTTTATTTTCCTATAAAAGGTGCTAATCAAAATGAATTAATTAAGCAAGTTTAAAGCTAAAATATTTCGTTTTTTTTGGCAGTAATTTAATTAAAATTTGGAATAAATAAACTACGCATGGAAATGTATGTACATATATTGTAAGTAGGCGAAAAATAAGGTATATTAGTTGATGAAACGTTGAGACATATCTATAATAAAATTGAACCGTTTACATGGCGGGGGAAGTTAACTTCTAATGGGGGTATCAGACGTGGCAGAAAATGGAGAATCTGTAGAGAGATTCTGGGCACAATTTCATGGACCAAACTCGGGGTATTTAGAACAACAGTATGAATTGTACAAAGAAGACCCTGAAGCTATCGAACCATCTATCAAAGAGATGTTCGATAATTATGGGGCTCCTGCATGGATGTACCAACAAGAAAATGCAGGACAAGCAGTATCACAAACTTCACTAGCAAGTAGTGTAAAAAAACTAACCTCAGCGATGCAACTTGTTGAGGCTATTCGCCGTTATGGTCACACTGAGGCAGATATTTACTCGATTGGTGGCTATAAGGGAAGCAAAACGAACTTGCTAGAATTGAAAACCTATGATTTAACAGAAGAAGATTTAAAAAGTATCCCAGCTTCCTGGTTATGGGATAAAGCTCCAAGTGATGTGGAGAATGGATTAGATGTTGTAAACCGTTTAAGGAAATATTATACGGGTACTATCACATTTGAATATGATCATGTGAATAATCATGAAGAACGAAAATGGCTTTTTGATTTAATCGAAACTGGAAATGCTAGACTTGAATTAACGGATGAGCAGCGAAAAGTAGTTCTTGAACGTCTCGTAGATGTACAGGGATTTGAACAGTTCTTGCAAAAAACATTTGTCGGACAAAAGCGATTTTCAATTGAAGGCTTAGAAGTGATGGTTCCGATGATTGATCGAATCGTACACTATGCAGCTAAGGATGGAATTGAAAATGTAATGATGGGTATGGCGCATCGTGGTCGACTATCGGTACTTGCGAATGTTTTAGGTAAGCCGTACGATAAAATTTTTTCAGAGTTTAACTACTCGAAAGAAAAAGAACTAATGCCATCAGAAGGTTCTGCAGCAATTAATTATGGCTGGACCGGTGATGTGAAATATCATTATGGAGCAAAGAGAGAATTCAGTAGCGGGGATACGTTAAAAACTCGCATTACGTTAGCACATAACCCATCCCATTTGGAATTTGTGAATCCTGTAGTAGAAGGCTTTGCACGAGCAGCACAAGATGACCGATCAGAAAAAGGTTATCCGAAACGTGATTTCAATAAAGCGCTTGCTGTACTTATTCATGGTGATGCAGCATTTATTGGAGAAGGTGTTGTTGCAGAAACGCTAAACTTAAGTGGGCTACCTGGTTACAATACAGGCGGGGCGCTTCATATTATTGCGAACAACCTGTTAGGTTATACAACGAACCGAGAGGATGGCCGCTCTACTCGTTATGCAAGTGATTTGGCAAAAGGCTTTGAAATACCGGTTATTCGTGTAAACGCTGATGACCCAATCTCATGCTTATCAGCTATAAAAATAGCGTATTCGTACCGACAAAAGTTTAGTAAAGATTTCATGATTGATTTAGTTGGTTACCGTAGGTTTGGTCACAATGAAATGGACGAGCCAAGAACGACACAGCCGAAATTGTATCAAGAAATTGATAATCATCCGCCTGTAGCAGCGATATTTGCTAAAGCATTGGAAGAGAAGAACATTATTGAAGCAGGAGAATTCGATAAACTCAAAGAGAATGTTGAAACAAAATTAACTGATATTTATAGAAATATGAAAGAACATGATATTGGTCAGCCAGAAGCAAAATTAATGCCAGAAGTCCTTTTAAATGGGCTGGATCAATTTGAAACTGCAATTGATCTGGAAACATTAAAAGCATTGAATAAAGATCTGTTAAAACGTCCGGAAGGATTTAATGGATTTAAGAAAACAGAAAAGATTTTGAAGCGCCGTGAAAAAGCTTTGGAAGAAGGAAACACAGCGGACTGGGGTACTGGTGAAGCATTGGCCTATGCATCTATTTTACAAGATGGAATACCCATACGTCTTACTGGTCAAGATTCCGAGAGAGGTACGTTTGCACATCGTCATATTGTACTTCATGATACGGTAACAAATGAGAAGTATAGTCCGATGCACGGCCTAACAGATGCAAAGGCATCCTTTGATATTCGAAACAGTCCGCTATCAGAAGCAGCTGTTTTAGGTTATGAATACGGTTATAGTGTTCATTCCCCGAACACACTAGTTATTTGGGAAGCGCAATTTGGTGACTTTGCCAATGCTGGCCAAGTTATATTTGACCAATTTATTTCTTCGTCCCGAGCCAAATGGGGAGAAAAATCAAACATGGTTATCCTTCTGCCACATGGATATGAAGGACAAGGTCCAGAGCATTCAAGTGCACGTTTGGAAAGATTTCTACAAATGGCAGCAGAGAACAACTGGATTGTAGCGAATGTTACATCATCAGCACAGCTTTTCCATTTGTTACGGAGACAAGCAGCATTGCGTGGTCGTGAACAAGCTAGACCTTTAATCTTAATGACGCCAAAGAGTAGTCTCATTCGTCATCCGAAAATGTCATCGTCAGCTGAAGAGTTTACGACTGGGAAATTTAAAACGTTACGTGATCAACCAGGAGTTGAGACGAATAAAGAAAGTGCAACTCGTCTCTTAATCGGCAGTGGAAAAATCATGATTGATATTGAGGAAACAATGGAAGTTTCAGATCAAAGCTTTGAATGGTTACGTGCTATTCGTTTAGAACAGATTTATCCTTTCCCTAAGAAGGCATTGGAGGAAGAGTTAAAACAATTACCGAATCTAAAAGAAATTGTCTGGGTACAAGAGGAGCCGAAAAATATGGGGGCTTGGAATTTTGTGGATGATTATTTACGGGACTTATTGCAGGAAGGGCAGAAATTACGTGTAATAAGCAGACCAAGTCGTTCAGCACCAGCCGGAGGAATACCAAGTGTTCATAAGACGGCACAAAACAAAATTATCAATCAAGCGCTAAACACATCTGAAGGGGGAAAATCCAGTGCAAGAAATTAAGATTCCAGAACTAGCTGAATCCATTACAGAAGGTACGATTGCAGAATGGCTCGTGAAAAAAGGGGATAAGGTAGAAAAAGGAGATCCAATTGTTGAGTTAGAAACGGATAAAGTCAACGTTGAAGTTAACTCCGATTTCTCTGGTGTTATTACAGAAATTCTCAGTGAAGAAGGCGATGATGTTTCCGTAGGAGATACGATTGCGAACTTAGATGAGAATGGAGAAGCTGGGGATGCAGCACCGGCTGAAACACAAAAAGAAGAAAAGCAGGAAGCACCTGCGAAGCAAGAGGAAAAAGCAGAAGCTCCAAAAGCTGCAGAAGCAGATTCTACGAATGACAGTAATGCTTCTGAAGTGATTGCTTCTCCAGCGGCTAGAAAACGTGCACGTGAGCTTAATATTGACTTAAGCAAAGTAAATGCTCGTGATCCACTTGGTAGAATTCGCCCGGAAGATGTAGAGACTGCAGCACAAGCACCAAGTGAGCCAAAAGCACCTAAGCCAGCTAAACAAGAAGCACCAGCAGCTGCTAATAAAACGGAATTTGATAAGCCGGTTGAGCGTGTGAAAATGACGCGTCGCCGTCAAACGATTGCGAAGAACCTAGTAAATGTTCAACATGAAACTGCGATGTTAACAACATTTAACGAAGTGGATATGACTGCTGTAATGGAACTTCGTAAACAGCGTAAAGATAAATTTTTAGAGAAAAACGGTGTTAAGCTTGGTTTTATGTCCTTCTTTACAAAAGCTGTTGTAGGAGCACTGAAGGAATTCCCATTACTGAATGCAGAAATTCAAGGTAATGAGTTAGTTGTGAAGAAATTTTACGATATTGGTATTGCGGTTTCAACTGATGAAGGACTTGTCGTTCCAGTGGTTCGTGATGCAGATCGTCTGGATTTTGCAGGAATTGAAGGTGAAATTGTTAACCTTGGGAAAAAAGCCCGTGATAATAAATTGGGATTAAAAGATTTACAAGGTGGATCATTTACCATTACAAATGGTGGAACATTTGGTTCCATGATGTCTACACCAATTCTAAATGCGCCACAAGTAGGTATTCTTGGAATGCATAACATTGTTAAACGTGCAATGGTAATGCCGGATGATTCTATTGAAGTTCGTCCAATGATGTATCTTGCATTATCCTATGACCATCGAATTGTCGATGGAAAAGAAGCTGTACAATTCCTTGTACGTGTGAAGCAAATGCTAGAAGATCCGTATGATTTACTATTAGAAGGTTAATAGTTGAATAGAATGAATAAAACCTTTGCTGTGTGGCAAGAATCACAGCAAAGGTTTTTTTTATACGTTTGTAGCATATCTAAATCGATCGCGCATTCTGCATTCACGATTACTGCAGGATCCAATCACTCACTCAATCAATCAATCCACATTACCGTGCACCACAAATTGATTCCATCCTTACCAAATCACAGCTCAAATTAAAAGCAGTCATGAAAAATCAATGACATTTACGGTTGAATCATAAGTTTACCATTGCAAAATAGTAATGAAACGAATATTATAGTAAACGTTGGTAAAAATATACGGAAAGTAAGGGGTATTATATGGAAAGAGGCTTTAAACTAAAACAAAATAATACAGATATCCGTACGGAGGTTGTTGCTGGAACGACAACATTTCTAACGATGGCCTATATCGTCGTTGTAAATCCTGCAATCTTATCTTCTGTTGGGATTCCTTTTGAGCAAGTATTTATGGCTACTGTTATCGCAGCTATAGTCGGTACTTTAATTATGGGGATTTTTGCAAACTACCCAATAGCAATTGCTCCTGGTATGGGTTTAAATGCATACTTTGCCAGTATTGTTGCAACTCAAGGATTATCCTATCAAGTAATATTTGGTACTGTCTTTTTGGCTGGAATTCTTTTCATAATTCTTAGCTTAACAAAGCTTCGTGAAACATTGATTGGTGCGATTCCAGCATCATTAAAATATGGAATAACTTCTGGTATCGGTTTGTTTATTGCCTTCGTAGGGTTGCGTAATTCAGGGATTGTTGTAGCAAATCCAGAAACAATTGTTGGACTTGGAGATTTACATGATCCGATGATTGTATTAACTTTAGTTGGCTTGATGATTACCTTAATTCTTTTTGTTATGAAGATAAAAGGTGCGCTATTTATTGGGATGCTGTCGACAGCGATTATTGCATATTTCACAGGGCAACTAACTGTTACAGGTGTTCTTTCTGCGCCACCTTCGCCAGTATTCTTTGATATGGACATAGCTGGTGTTTTCTCAAACGGTCTTTATACAGTTGTATTTGCCTTTCTATTGGTAACGTTGTTTGATACAACTGGAACCATGATTGGTGTTGCCGAACAAGCAGGCTTTATGAAAGATGGAAAAATGCCGCGTGCTAAGCAGGCGCTTTTAGCAGACGCAACGGCAACGACTGTTGGTTCAGCATTTGGGACAAGCCCTTCAACAGCATATATTGAATCTAGCTCAGGAGTTGCAGCTGGTGGGAGAACTGGATTAACAGCTATTGTTGTTGCCATACTATTTGCGCTGTCGATTTTCTTTACGCCAATTATTTCAGCGATTGCTGGTTTGCCAGCAATTACTTCGCCCGTTTTGATTATCGTAGGTTGCTTTATGATGGAAGGTTTGGCTAAGGTTAATTGGAAAGCATTTGATGAAGCCTTTCCAGCTTTTGCAGTTATATTAACGATGCCATTCACATCAAGTATTGCAACAGGGATTGCTATTGGTTTTATTACGTATCCATTGCTAAAGCTTGTAAGTGGAAAAGGGAAGGATGTCCATTGGATTTTATATGTATTTGGTGTCATTTTCCTTATTCAAATGACCTTCTTCCCCACACATTAATTAAAAAGCTTGGTATCACGAAGCTTTTAGGCGAATGCCTTATTTGCCAAATGAATACTGTCTCCTTAATCGGAAGATAGGGAGACAGTATTTTTTCGGCTCACCCAGGAAATTCGCATGTTAAAAAAGATAAAATTAGGGAAAAACTATTTTAATACTGTTTATCAAAAGGAGGCTTTACCGTTATGGGTATACTTCTCGGTATATTAGCGATAATTGTTACATTAGGCCTAGCCTATTTAATGTCCAATGATAGGAAAAATATTTATTACAAGGGAATCGGCATTATGCTGGTTTGTCAGCTTATTATTACATGGTTTATGTTTTCCACGCAGATCGGAAAAGCAATCATTGATGGAATCTCAGCTGTATTTAATAAGCTAATTGAATTTGGTGCAGAAGGAATTAGTTTTGTACTTGGAGGGTTTGCATTTGAAGAAGGTAGCAGCGGCATATTCTTCTTCAATGTATTACTACAAATTATCTTTTTCGCAACACTTCTTTCCGTGCTTACGTATTTAAAAATATTGCCGTTGATTATTAAGTATATTGGTGCAGTTATTTCTAAAATTACTGGTTTACCTAAAATTGAATCCTTTAATGGGGTGAATAGTATCTTTTTCGGTCAGTCAGAGGCTTTAATTGCTATTCGTTCCCAATTTCACCATCTTTCGGAAAATCGTCTGTACATTGTTTGTGCTTCAGCTATGAGTTCGGTATCAGCAGCAATTGTAGGTGCCTATATCCTAATGCTTCCAGCAGAGTATATTTTGGTAGCACTCCCATTAAATATGTTCAGTGGATTAATGATAGGATCAATTGTTGCACCAGTTCGGGTACCGAAGGAAGAAGATTATGTTGATATAACCGATGTATCACAGGATAAAAGTGTTTTTGAAGCAATGGGAAATGGTGCGTTAGAGGGCGGAAAAATCGCTCTAATAGTTGCAGCCATGCTAATAGCTTTTATCGCTTCACTATCGCTGGTTAACTGGATTATTCAGTTTATCTTTGCCGGGGTTACATTGCAGCAGATTTTAGGCTATATTCTTGCTCCGCTTGGTATTCTGATGGGGATTGCTCCGGGTGAAGTTATTGAAGCAGGAGCAGTTATGGGTATGAAAATAGTTACGAATGAATTTGTAGCAATGCTTGAATTCCAACCGATGCTCGATACAATGTCGGAAAAAACAATTGGTATTGTAACGGTATTCTTGACAAGCTTCGCTAACTTCTCGTCTATCGGTATTATTGCTGGAACGGTAAAAGGTATCGATGCGAAAAAAGCAGTACTAGCATCCGGATTTGGATTGAGATTATTGGCTGGTTCCATTTTAGCTTCGATTTTATCAGCAACCGTTACAGGATTATTTTTATAATTCAACCCTGGCACTATGGTTATTCGTTGCACTTAAATAGCTGTTGTTCTTTACAAAGTATATAAACTACGGACTAACTTCTTGGCTGCTTTTTTCAAGTGTGTGCAATAATCGCCGTCTGGAATCGCTTCGGGTGGATGCTTTCCGCGGGCACGGCTTCAGCCTCACCGGAAGAAAACCACTTCCGTTGAGGCTTCAGACACGTGCTGTTCCCGCAGGAGTCACCACCCTACGCTCACCCGGACTGGTTAGAGTGACGACATTGTTCCAGCGTATTAGTGTATTCTAAAGATAGTTATGTAATATTAACGAAGTATGCTTCCAGAGCGGGTATACTCAGCCCATCATTGCACATTAATCCACAGTTTATTTCAACGATAACTAAAAACAAGCGAATTGAGCCATATTAAAAGCACATCCATTCAACTGGATGTGCTCTTTTTAATAGAAGCATACTTTTTCTGGATATAGAGAAGTCGCCATAATAACGCTATTGCACCACAGCTGAGACCAACTATAATCCCGACCCAATAACCAAATGGCTCTAGAGTAGTGTAATTTGCTAATAACCACCCAATTGGAAGCCCAATAGCCCAATACGAGATTAAAGCGATAATTAATGTCATGTTTACATCTTTATAGCCACGAAGTGCACCTTGAATCGGGGCACCGAATGCATCTGCCAGCTGATAGAAGATAGCGAAATAAATAAATTGTTTCGTTAGTTCAATTACTTCTGGATCAGCATTATAAAGAGATGCGACTGGACCATTCAACAGATATAAAATCCCACCAGCAAAGAGAGCGATAAATAAGCCTCCACTCATTCCAATATATCCATAAGCACGTGCATCTTGATAGCGCTTGGCACCTGCTTCAAATCCAACAGCAATCGTTAACGCCATTCCAACACTTAATGGAATCATATACAAAACACTGGCAAAGTTCATTGCCGCCTGGTGTGCAGCAATTGTGTTTGTGCTATATACACTCATCAATAACGTAACAGCCGAGAAAATACTTGTCTCGAAAAATATAGCAGCCCCAATTGGGATACCGATTTTTAACTGGTTGCGCCATTGCTTGAAAGAAGGCTTAAACCATTTGGCAAACACAGCAAATTTCTTAAAAGGTTGAATCCGTTGAAGAAATAAAAGAGCAATGATGCACACGATAAAATACGTAATCGCAGTTGCGATGCCTGCTCCAATCCCGCCTAATGCCGGCATCCCTAATTTTCCGAATATAAATATATAATTAAAGATAACATTAAGTGGCAAGGATATGAGAATGATAATCATAGAGGTGCGTGTCTGTCCAAGCCCATCCATAAAGCAACGGATCGTATTAAAAATAAACAAAGGAATAATACCAATACCAAGTGTGAACAGATAGTATTTTGCGACATGTCGTACTTCAGACTCTAAATCCATTAAAGATAGTATCGGGTCTAATGCAATCGCACCAATTGTCATAATAAGGATGGAAAGTACAATTGCTATGTAAATGCCCTGTTGGATAACCTTTGGGACATCCTTTTCAGCTCGGCCGCCAATTAGATGTGCGATAATCGGCGTAATTGCCAAGACAATACCATTAATACCAGTTGAAAGAGGGACCCAGAGACTAGCTCCAATGGCTACTCCTGCTAAATCTACTGCGCTAAAGCGTCCGGACATCATCGCATCAAAAAAAGTCATGAGATTCATACTAATTTGTGTAATCAAGATAGGGATTAAAATAATAATAAATAGCTTCAGTTTTTCCTTAAGGTTTTTTGTTTCATACATTAAAACTCTTCCTTTTTTGTATATTTTCTAATAGGATAGAGAGTGTGACTAATAAGGCATAGCCTTTATTATACTCGGTTATGAGGAATTGTGAAAGAAGGGAAGTACATTTCAATGAAAAAGAAAAGAATCCTTTTCACTGGTGGTGGAACAGCGGGACATGTGATTGTCAATTTAGCGTTGATTCCATTTTATCAGGAGAAAGGCTGGGAGATTGATTATATCGGTTCTTATAGTGGAATTGAAAGAGATCTGATTGGACAGCTCGAAGGAGTAACCTATCACCCAATAGCCACTGGTAAGCTACGCCGTTACATGTCTAAGGAAAATTTGAAGGACCCATTTAAGGTCATGAAAGGGACAATGCAAGCGTACCGTATTATTGGTAAACGTAAGCCTGCTGTTATATTTTCGAAGGGAGGATTTGTGTCTGTCCCTGTTGTAGCAGCTGCAAAATTACGAGGCGTGCCTGCTGTCATACATGAATCGGATTATACACCAGGATTAGCAAATAAGCTTTCCATCCCATTTACGAAAAAAGTGCTTGCGACATTTCCAGAAACGATGCAATATCTTCCCGAGAAGAAGGCTGAATATGTAGGCGCAGTTGTTCGCGATGAGCTTTTTAAAGGGAGTAAAGCGAACGGCTTGAAATTCGCAGGACTATCGCAAGAATTACCAGTACTATTAATTATGGGTGGTAGTGGTGGATCCCATAAAATCAATGAAACCGTGAGGGAAAGCTTAGATGAGCTTTTAACGAGCTTTCAAATTATTCATATTTGCGGACGAGATAAAATAGATCATTCGATTCAAAAAACTGGATATGTGCAATTTGAATATATTAATGAAGAGCTAAAGGATATTTTTGCTGCTTCTGATTATGTATTATCTCGAGCAGGGTCGAATGCAATCTTTGAATTTCTGGCATTACAGATCCCGATGCTGCTGATTCCGTTATCTAAAGGTGCTAGTCGAGGCGATCAGATTATCAATGCACGGTCATTTCAAGAAAAACGCTATGCCAGAGTTTTAGATGAGGACAAACTAACGAAGCAAACATTAAAAGATGAGCTCTCACAATTAAAAGATTATGCGCCAATTATGAGAGATACGATGAAAGAATATAAAAGTGAAAAGTCACGAGATCGCGTTATTGAGATTATTAATGCGACGAGTAAATAACAAACTCCCTGGTTTAGGTGCCAGGGAGTTTGTTGTTCCAAGAATCCGTTTGTTATTGGATTGTTCCATAATGCATTAAATCTACATTTACATTGAAATCTACAGTAACATTGGGGAATTTCTCGCGCCATTCTGTATCTGTTAACTCCCCATCCTTTTTATTAATTCGATAAATAATTCCAAATCCAAATGGGTCCGAATTTATCTCTTGGAGTTGGGCAAACAGAACATTATATTGTCGCTCAAATTCTTTTGCCATTTCTTCTTCCAATATGGATGCTATTTTCTCGTCTTTTATACTTAGGAGCTCTGATGTTTCATATAGATCTACTTCCAAATGGATATTAGCTTCAAAGTGAAGGTCTTCTATATTCTTTAACTTAATATCACCTTGACCTTTTAGAACTTTTACTAATATGGTAAACTGATCTTCATTCTCAGGATTATCAGCTTGATACGTATCACTCACGTTATTATAAATATAATCTGAAAGTGGCTCTCGCTGTAGTGTGATTTCCAATGGTGTATCTTTGGTGTTCGTTAAAAAGACATTGATTAGAAATGCTTGATCGATAGGTAACTCCCCAACTAACCTATCATTCTGAAATGCAGCTAACCCTACTATTGCTGGTTTTTTATCTCTTAAACCAATTAATGGAACAACGGGATCCTGCCCAATATCTGATTCAATACGCAAATAATTTTGTAAGGAGGTTTTAGGTATACTATACTCCTGTACTTCCTTTTCAATTAAGCTTTGGATTAATTGACCGACATCGGTCATCAATTCTTCTTGTCCTGCTGTAAGGACTTCTTTTGCTGTAACATTGCTTACAGCTACGAGCATTGTATCGGATACACGTGCATCCCGAACTAATGTGCTTAAATATTCTAAAATCCCATCCTCGGCAGTTTCTTTTCCATATAATTCAAGTCGGATTTGTCCAGGACTTAATTCAAAATTTGTATTGTAACCAGCATTCTCACGTGCTCCTTTAATGGTATTTCCAATACCAAAGACCGTTGTCGTTATTTCCGGACTTTGCGCATCAAATTGATAGGCGATAATTGTCGTTTCAAGTTGATTGTTTTCAATCTTGTCAACACCACGCGTATTAATTATCCCTAGCTCCTCAAGTTGTTTATAGGGGACGCAGGAAGTAAGCAAGACAGAGAAAATTAGTAACAGTATCGTTTTTCTAATCATGATGATCTGGCTCCTTTTCGCTTATTCAGTCTCTTTTTTAATAAGACAAATGGGAGTAGTACAAATGGATACACATAAATCAGCCAGAGTCCAAACTGATTTGCGAAATTAATCACCTGCTGCGTCTCAAAATGCTTCTCAAAGAAAAATGTACCTATCAAAAATAAAGCAGAAGTTATATATAACGTTGTCTTTTGCTGAACCTTATATACTCGTTTTATGCTATATGTTAATCCCCACATGAGAAAGAGCAAGGATGGAGCAACAACCATCATCAATTCGGCGACAACGATGTAATCAAACCGCTCAACAAACGGAAAGCTTTGGGTTTTAAATAGTACAAGAACAGCCCACTCTCTACGTTCAAGTTGTGCAGCAGCGAAAAAACCTATCGCAAGCATTGTTGCAGCTAATACAAGCAGCGAAGACCAAGTGACTGCTAAAATGCTCGAAATACTAACTTTATTTTTATTGTGAATAAAAGGATAAACCAAGAATAAAATTTCAAATCCCATAAATGTATAGGAACTAGCCATTGCGCCTTTTAGTAAATCAACAAAAGAAGCTTGAAAAAGGGGAAGGTAATGAGCTAAATCGATTTGTAATGCAGGATGAATTAATAAAAATAGGATCCAATTAGCTAGGACCCCAAAGACAAAACTAACACCAATAATAACTCGTAATCCGCCTAGGACACCATAAATAGTGAGACAAATGAGTATCAATCCCATAACAAAATTACTTACTTCAGGAAATACAAATACTTTAACAATCTCGATATAAGTTATTAGCACAGAGTATAAAGCAATTGCAAAATAAAGGATATAAACCGTACTGAATAATTTTCCCAACCACTTTCCAAAAACATCAAGATGAATCCCGTGGATATCGGCATTATCATATTGTTTCAGAGTGAGCAACATGACGAATAAAACAATGATGATGTAAACAGTCGCCATCAAAATCGATATCCAGGAATCCTGCTTTGCCTCGCTAAAGATTAATCGAGGAACGCCCAGTATCCCAACGCCAATTTGCATGGAAACGATGATAAAAAACAAATAAAACGCTTGAATACGTAGATTCGATTTTACGTTTACATTAATTTCCATTAGTGGCACCTACTCATCGATATCTTTTTTCTCTTGAGCCTTTTTTTTAGAAAAACGAATGGAATCTTTTAGGGAAAGTGATACAGAGCGCTTGTGCTGAAAGTTTTGCGGCAAACGGAATAATGCTTTGTTGAAATCCTCAAAATGAATTGGGTAGATTGGTGATAGGTACGGGCGACCTAAGGATGTCATTTTTAATAAATGAATGATTAGCATACACATACCGAACATGATTCCAATCAATCCAAGAATACCTGCTAAAACAATCATCGGAAAGCGTAGCAATCTGATAGTAGTACCCATTTGATAACTTGGTGCTGTGAAGGATGCCAGTGCACTGATCGTAATAAAGATAATTAAAATATTACTCGTTATTCCAGCTTGAACAGCAGCTGTTCCGACGACAACACCACCAACGATACCAATTGTTTGTCCTACTTTCGTTGGCAGCCTTGCACCAGCCTCACGTAATAATTCAATCATTAGTTCAAGAAATAATGCTTCAAATATAGGTGGAAAAGGAACTCCAGCTCTCGATTGTCCAATTGAAATAAGTAATTGCGTTGGTATAATTTCATAATGAAATGTAACCGCAGCAACATACATTGGCGTTAGAACGACGGATATGAACATAGATATAAACCTTATCAATCTTAAGGGTGGCCCTGAATTCCAACGCATATATAAATCTTCAGTTGACTCAAAAAAACTGAAAAAGGATGATGGTGCAATTAAAGCAGATGGACTGTTTTCCATTAATACGGCAATTTTTCCTTTTAAAATAGCGTAGGAAGTACGGTCAGGCAACTCAGTTGTATGAAATTGTGGGAATAATGACATCGATGAATCTTCGATATATTGCATCAGAACATTAATATCTTCAACTTGATCCACTTCTAGATCTTCTAAACGTTGTCTCATCGTGTTTACATCTGTTTCATTTGCAAGTGACTTTAAATAGAGTAATCGAACCTCACGAGGAGCTCTTTTTCCTATTGTTATCTCTTCTATTGCAAGATCTGGTGTACGGATATTCCAACGCATCACATTTAAATTCGTAACTAGTGATTCCGTGAAGGCTACTTTCGGTCCGATGACAACAGATTCAGTCTCTGCACCTTCTAAAGAGCGCTTTTCTTTATTTAAAAAATCATAGGAGACGACTGCTGTTTCATCTTCCAAATAGATCATCACTTTACCAATGATTAGGCCGGAGAGAATTTCTTCCAGTAGTTGATATTCCTTACCGGAATTTAACGGTATTTCATTAAGAATGGAAGTATTTGACCAATCTTTCTTACTCTCTAACAACGGCGTTAACAGCAGATTTTCTACCTTATCCGGTTGCACTTGATAGGTGATAAAAAATACAGCGATTTTCTTATTTTGATGTTCATATTTACTAAAACCTAAATCCGGACTGTTAGTAAACTCACGCATCAATAAGTGTTCAAGTTCATCAATTTTAAGAGGAAATATGTTTTTGGATGAACGTTTCAATCTTTTTCTCATAGGTCGTCCCTCCATCGCAACTTTGCTTGACTTAGTATGCCGATAAATGAAAGAAATATGAGTTATAACATGAGTTTATTTTAAAAATGCTATTTGTAAAAAGAGTGTTATTTTAGTGGTAATCATGGAAGGAGGAGTTTGTGTTTCAAAGGGAATGGGGGGGATGAGTAAAAGCATAACTACTGCTTTCACTAGAAGCAGTAGTTAATCCCATACTATTCTCTTGTCACAACATCTACTTTACCAGTATCGGGGTTAATAACTAGACCATGTACTTTTACTTCTTTAGGTAGCAGCGGATGGTTTCGAATAATACCGACACTTTGCATGACGGACTCTTCAACCGTATCAAAACCGTGAAATTCTTCGTCAAGGTTAATTCCGCCGTGTGTTAATGTGTTTATTTTCTCTGCATCAATTCCACGTTCCACCATTGTTTTCTTAAGGGCTTCTGTATCTACGCTGGACATTCCACAATCATGATGACCAATGACGACAACTTCATCTGCCTTTAGTTTAAAAACGGCAACAAGAATGCTTTTCATAATACTGTCAAACGGCTTACGAATGATCGCACCAGCATTTTTTACCATTTTTACGTCCCCGTTATGAATGTTTAATGATTTTAACAAAAGCTCAATTAAACGAGACTCCATACATGTAAAAATAACCATTTTTTTGTTGGGATATGTATCTGTTGTATATGCTGTATATTGCTTGTTTTCTACAAATTGTTTGTTAAACTCTAGCATTTCATCTAAATGCATCCAATCACTCCTAATAATCTTTTTTTAAAACTATATCAGTTTTTTGACATAATAGGAAATAAATAAGCTAAAAAATTTAATGGTATGACTAAAGTATTATTTATCTAAAAATTCCAACATGTTATTGTTAGATAAATAAATTTGTTGTATTATGTAAGTAATACTCTAAAGGGGTGAGGAAATGAAAGAATTTGTTCGAAATTGTCGATTGTGTAAAGAACCAATGAAAAGCAGTCCATTTATGATGTGTCCAACATGCTTAAAGGACAGTGAACAAGTTCGTAACTTTATCCAGAAAAATCCTCAAGTATCGCTAGCAGAAATCTCAAGATACACCAATGTACCTTTTGAAAAAGTAGAAGGTATGGTTTTTTTAGGGCATAATCGCAAGGTTGAATTAGAATCTGAATTATATTAAGATTCCCTTGATAAAATACACAAAAAGAGAATAACTCAATTTATTGAGCCGTTCTCTTTTGTTTTTCCTGTTTTACCATATAAATTTGTTTATCGTTTTAAGTAGTGTAAAAATATAGAAGTTAGAAAAACGATACGTATACTATTTTCGATCTCCACCTAATAAATCAAATAATCCACCTGCAATACTGCCTTCACCTTTTGATTCAGATCCTGCTCGTTGAGGGGCGGCTGCAAATACTCTGCTTGCAAGTCTGCTAAATGGCAAGGATTGTACCCAGACGGTTCCAGGACCTCGTAAAGTAGCGAAAAATAACCCTTCTCCACCGAATAGTGCTGTTTTAATTCCACCAACAAACTCAATGTTATAATCAACATTTCCTGTCATAGCTACGAGACAACCAGTATCCACTCGAAGAACTTCTCCTGGTTTTAAATCTCTCCGATGTATCGTTCCACCAGCATGGACAAATGCTAGTCCATCTCCTTCGAGCTTTTGCATAATAAATCCTTCTCCACCAAAGAATCCCGTCCCAATTCGACGTTGTAGTTCAACTCCAACAGATACGCCTTTTGCAGCTGCTAAAAATGCATCCTTTTGACAGATTAACTTTCCATCTAATTCACTTAAGTCCATCGGGATAATTTTACCCGGGTATGGAGAAGCAAACGAAACATGCTTTTTACCAGTTCCTTCATTCGTAAATGTGGTCATAAATAAGCTTTCACCAGTAACCAACCTTTTCCCAGCGCCAATAAGCTTACCCATAATTCCACTACCTTGCTTGGAGGAACCATCACCAAAAATGGTTTCCATCCGTATTTGATCATCCATCATCATTAAGCTTCCTGCTTCTGCAATAACCGTTTCATCAGGATCGAGCTCTACTTCAACAAACTGCATATCATCGCCGTATAGTTTGTAATCAATTTCATGGTTGTTCAATTAGTCCACTTCCTTTTCTATAAATTAACTATAATACACCTAACAATACGAAAAAGTTCCAAAAAGATGTTCTCAAATTGTTAGGAACACTTTAACTGTGAAATTTGCTAGTAATAGTCCTTGCCCATAAAGCAAACTTTATTTATCTTGCATCCTAAGATAGTTCTGAAAATTTTCTAAAAAACTATTGACGAATAACTTTCTAAATACTATAATTATTGAGAATTGAAAATGAAACGGAAAAGGAGGTCACGACAATGGAAAAAGTAATTTTCGCAAACCAAATGAATTTTATATGTACTGTGACCTTCATGAGAGATACAAGTGTTTGTTAGCTTTCTAATGCTAATGAATCATGAAATGGTCACAGCTGTCTGTGACCATTTGTAGTATAAGGGGATTTTTTGCCCATTTGTATGCACACGTCATAGGCGTGTGTTTTTTTGTGTCTTTTATGAAGGGTAAAATACTAATTTGTAGGATTAGAAGGTGAAAAGATGTTTCAGGTATTCAAGAAATTGGATTGGTTTTTTAAACATTATTGGAAGCGATATGTAATAGCAATTATCTTTTTAATTATTGCAAGCGCGATTGGACTTATTCCCCCAAAGATTGTCGGATTTACGATTGACCAAATCCAATTTGGTTCATTATCAATGCAATTATTAATTGCTCTTATTCTAGGATATCTCGTTCTTACGATTGTCCATTACGCAGTTTCTTATTTATGGGATTATACCTTATTTGGAGGAGCTGTAATCCTAGAACGTTGGATGCGCAGTCGATTGATTACACATTTTCTTAACATGACGCCAACCTTTTATGGAAAGCATCGAACTGGAGATTTAATGGCAAGATCAACGAATGATTTGAAGGCGATTAGTCAGACTGCGGGATTCGGTGTATTGACACTTGTTGATTCAAGTATTTTTATGTTGATGATTATTGCGGTTATGGGCTTTACGATTAGCTGGCAGCTAACATTAGCGGCATTGTTGCCATTGCCGATCATGGCGGTTGTCATGAATAAATATGGTTCAGCCATTCACGCTCGCTTTACAGAAGCACAAGCGGCTTTTGGTGAAATGAATAACGAAGTACTGGAATCAATACGGGGTGTACGTGTCATTCGGGCATTTGTTCAGGAAAAGCAGGATGCAGATCGATTTGAGTCCAGAACAAATCATGTGTATCAGAAAAATATTGAAGTTGCAAAAATTGATGCTTTATTTGAGCCAACGATGAAAATATTAGTTGGATTATCTTATACGATTGGAATCGGCTACGGTGCATTTCTTGTGTTCGAAAGTATCATAACGCTTGGTGACCTTGTTACATTTAATGTGTACCTAGGTATGCTCATTTGGCCAATGTTTGCTGTTGGTGAATTAATTAATATTTTACAGCGTGGTAATGCATCATTAGACCGTGTAAATGAAACACTGTCCTATGAAGCAGACGTAAAGGAAGCAGATGAACCTAAATCTGTCTCCACTGTTGCTTCCGTTGATTTTAAGAATGTATCTTTTTCCTATCCGTCTGTTGAAAGAAAGCAATTAAGTAAAGTCGTTTTACATGTGGAAAAAGGTCAAACAATTGGTGTCGTAGGGAAGACTGGATCTGGAAAAACAACATTATTTAAGCTGCTGCTTCGTCAATATCCTGGAGTAGAAGGAGAGATTAAGGTTTCCGATATCAATTTAAATGATATTCGATTGGAGCAAATTAGAGACTGGATTGGTTATGTTCCACAGGACCAAATGATGTTTTCCAAATCAATTCGGGAAAATATTCAGTTCGGTAAAGCCGATGCAACCGATGAGGAGATTTTCCGTGTGATGGAGCTAGCGTATTTTCTCGATGATATAAAGCAGTTGCCAAATGGACTAGACACACAGGTTGGAGAAAGTGGGATTACTTTATCCGGTGGTCAGAAACAACGTGTAGCACTTGCGCGAGCTTTTATTAAAGATCCAGAGATTCTAATTTTAGATGATTCGATGTCTGCGGTAGATGGAAAAACAGAAGCAAAAATTCTAGGGCATTTAAGAAAAGAAAGACAGCATAAAACAACTTTCATCGCCGCTCATCGACTTTCTGCAGTGACACATGCAGATCATATTATTGTGTTAGAGGATGGGAGAATAGGCGAAGAAGGAACGCATGAACAATTAATGCAGTTAAATGGTTGGTATAAAAAGCAGTATCAACAACAGCAACTGGAGGATGGGGAGGTGGCGATGTAATGAAAAAGCCATCAACAGAAAAGCGATTATTTAACTATGCTTTGCACTATAAAAAAGGAATTTTAATTGGTTTATTCTGCTTAATGATAGCTGTTGCTATGGAATTGGCTGGGCCGTTCATTGCGAAAATAGTCATTGATGACCACATACTTGGTGTGGAAGGCTATTGGCAGGAAGTTACGGAAAATGATGATCGATATACGGTGGATTATGATGGCGGGTCTTTCAAGCGGGTAGACCGCTTAACTGCTTCTGATGAGACAATAGGAGAGGTAGTTACATTGTTTCAAATTGGCACAGCCTATCATATTATTCATGACAAGGCCCAATTAGATGGTAAACGTGAAGCTAATGGGAATCAAATTAGCATTACAACAGCAGAAGAAACGTTTCATTATGAAGGCGAACGTCTCGCGTTAACAGAAGCCTATCCTTTCTTTAAACCAGAACAGAGGCCAATTTTAATGTTGCTTGGATTGTATGTGGGGTTGCTTGTAATTGCAGGAGTATTTCAATTTTATAAAACATTCCTTTTACAAAAAGCTGCAAATCAGATCGTTAAAAAGATGCGAACCGATTTATTTGCACATACACAACGAATTCCAATCGATTATTTTGTCGATCAGCCTGCTGGTACAATTGTTGCTAGAATTACAAATGACACGGAAGCTATCCGTGATTTATATGAAAGGGTATTAGCTATTATTGTGACGAGTGCGGTATACATGGGAGGTATTTTTATTGCCCTCTTTATTCTTGATGCTAAGCTTGCTACAATGTGTCTATTTATCCTGCCTTTGTTATACGGTTGGATGAAAGCTTATAAATACTTTGGAACGAAATACAATAAGGTTATCCGAAAAACGATCAGCCAAATAAATGGAAATATTAGTGAAGCTATTCAAGGGATGCCGGTAATTCAAGCGTTTAATCGTGAAAAGAAGACAAAAGAGGAATTTGAAGTATTGAATGAACGCAATTATACGTATCAGAAAAAGCTGATTAAATTGAGTGCATTGACTTCTTATAATCTTGTAACCGTCATTCGTAATATAACCTTTGTTGGTTTTATTTGGTACTTTGGTTCTTCTTCTCTTGAACTGACAAGTGTTATTTCCATTGGTATGCTCTATGCATTCGTCGATTATATTACAAGATTGTTTGAACCAGTTACAGATATTGTGAACCAGCTGCCACTCTTAGAGCAAGCACGTGTTGCTGGAACGCGTGTATTTGAATTGTTGGATCATGATGGGGAAACGGTCGAGAATAAGCAAATTGAAAAATACCGTGGGAAGATTGTCTTTGATCATGTTTCATTTGCCTATAATGAAAAAGATTATGTACTGAATGATATTTCATTTGAAATAAACGAAGGTCAGACAGCTGCATTTGTCGGTCATACAGGCTCAGGGAAAAGCTCGATCATGAATTTATTATTTCGCTTTTATGATGCACAAAAAGGTTCAATTAGAATCGATGGTTACAGTACAAGAGAATGGTCGAGGCAGCAAGTGAGAAGTCATATGGGAATTGTATTACAGGATCCATTTTTATTCTCAGGTACGATTATTTCCAATGTAACGATGAACGATCCGGAAATCAGTAGAGAAGCCGCAATAAAGGCTTTACAGGCTGTCGGAGCCAACCGGTTTATTGATAAATTACCGAACACTTATGATGAGGTTGTTACAGAAGGAGGCACCACATTCTCACTAGGAGAACGTCAGCTTATATCATTTGCACGTGCACTTGCTTTTGATCCAGCTATTCTCATTCTAGATGAAGCAACTGCAAATATTGATACAGAAACAGAGAATATTATTCAAGAAGCATTAGAAGTGTTAAAGGAAGGACGTACAACACTTGTCATTGCGCACCGTTTATCAACAATCCAACAGGCAGATATCATTTTTGTTCTTGACCGTGGAACTATCAAAGAGGAAGGAAATCATGATAAACTAATTAAACAGCAAGGTTTATATTATCAGATGTACCAGATGCAGCAAGGAAAGGTCAAAACGGCTGTGTAAGTTTAGCCTTATGCGCTCTTAACTACGTTTCACACGAGGTGGCTTATGGATCATAAACAAGATAAAAATGATGATAGACTTGATGCGGACTTATATGAAGAGTTTGATGATGAAGAATTATATGAGCTTGTCCAAGAAGAACGTAGAAAGGCTTTAGAAAGAGCTCGTCGTTCTAACGAAGAAGCAGCACCGAAGCGTCCATTTCCGAAATGGGCGTTTTGGCTGATTGCTTTTGCTTTAGTGTTTAATCATTTTGCCTTAATACCACAGACCTTTTCGATACCTGCAATTGATTTTCTCATTACATCTGCTAAGCTATCAGCTGAAGAAGATATTCGAACGTTTAAGGAAGCTGTTGTCGTTGTAGAGACAGATGACAGTAAGGGCACCGGATTTTCTATCTCTGCAAATGGCACCATTTTAACAAATCATCATGTTATCGAAGGGGAAGAGCAAGTAACAGTTGCATTTCCCGAAGACGGTTTATTTACTGCAGAAGTAACGGAACAATATCCAGAAATCGATTTAGCCGTTCTTGAAGTGCATGAAGAAGAGCTGCCATACTTATCATTAGCTGAGCATGCAAACATTGAAGAAAATGAACCGATTCGATTCATTGGTAATCCTTTGCGATTTAATGGAATTGCAAATGAGGGAACCATTATTGGTGACACCCAATTATCCGGTTGGAATGAACGTGTATTTATGTTAGATGCTCCAGTCTATCGCGGAAATAGTGGAAGTCCTGTTATTAATCAGAATGGTGAGGTAATTGGTGTTATATTTGCAACGCTCGATCATGAGAATCACGGTAAGGTTGGACTGTTTATATCGATTGATTATTTTAACGGGCTGTAATACCCCGCCTGTCATGAAGTTTCATTTTATAGAAGTATTAAGTATACCCAGGAATAAGTATTTCTGGGTTTTATTGTCTTTTGGGAAGGGTATGTATTTTATAAAACCTTTTTGGAGGTGTATAGGATGATGCGTTTAACATCTCAAGTAAAGCATTTTAATATTCACGCGACGGACGGCGAACTCGGAAAAATTAAAGACTTTTATTTCGATGATCGCAACTGGGAAATACGCTATGCAATCGTGGATACAAGGAAATGGCTACCCGGAAGAAAAGTCCTCTTATCACCGAATTCCTTTTTAGAAGTTAATGAATCTGATGAAAGCGTTCGTGTGGAATATGACAAATTGATGATACGAAATAGCCCTGCTGTTCCAGAAAATGAGAACTTAACAAAGGATAAGGAAAGTCGTTTGATTGATTACTTTGGATGGAACAGTTATAAGGAAAATGCATTGCCACACGCAGAACGTGGAATGCTTGGTACGTTTCAAGTTACTGGAATGGAGAATGGTAAACCACCAGCAGAGCCGCACTTGAACCGAAACGAATCAGACCATGTAAATGATAATTATTTACGTAGTGAGGAAGAAACGATTGATTTTAAGGTACATGCAAAAGATGGAAAAGTTGGTAAGGTTGTAGATATGATTTTCGATACGACGCAATGGAGAATCGAGTATATCGTCGTTCGAAGCAGTAGAAGTATTGTTGATGATGAATTTTATATTTTTCACACGAGACAAATAAATACGGTAGATTGGTTTGAAAATGATTTATATATCAATGATTCCATCGATGGGATTTTAAACAACAAGCCATTTCAAGAAAAAGATGAGATTATTGTAAGCTTTAATTGACTAATCGACACTAAATTTGGAGTCTTGGGATAATCCGACTTTTATTTAAGGACTTAACTTAGAAGTGAGTTAGTTGTATCTAAATGATGTTAAAAGAACGCCTCCTAATTTAAAATATGGAGGTGTTTTTTTATCCTGCAATCGCAAGTTGTATGATATGTTAGATTAGAGGGAAAAATGTGATTTGTGTGTCTAATAAATTTAGTTACTGTTTTTTAAAGGAACTGTAATCGAATTGAGATAGCAACCTAACCGGCATTACGTTAACATGGATATACTGAAATTAATAGCATTATTTGTCGATATATAGAGTAAAAGAGTGAAACTGTAAAAAATGTGGATAATTATAAAATAAAAATGAAAATGGTGGGAACATCATATGATACATATACAATACGATAGCGTTTTGAAATCACAAGAACAATCGGGTAGGTACGCCCAAAAAGAGTATCCAACATACGTATTTTATAATGGATGGAGGTGCTTTTAAATGATAGCAAGTACTTCGGTCCAAGAACAACCCCTTGAAGAATTAGTAGCATCAATTCAACAAGGAGATACGGCTACGCAAAACTATTTATTGCGTACGTATCAGCCATTTATTGCAAAATGTGTTTCAGAAGTATGCAAACGATACATAGATCCAAAAAGAGATGATGAATTTAGTATAGGGCTTTCTGCGTTTAATGAGGCTATCTTTTCCTATTCTGCAGATCGAGGATGTTCGTTTTTGTCCTTTGCGAAGCTTGTTATAAAACGGAAAGTAATTGATTACATTCGTTTTAACCAAAAAAGACCTTTATCCATTTCGCTTGACGAAAACTTTGATGAGGAATTAATGGAAAATCCGCTAGAGGTTGCCGTAGTAAAGGATAAGTACAATCAGGAATTGGATGCAGTTTATCGTAAGGAAGAAATTATGGAATTTAAGGAAAAGTTGCGTGAATATAAGTTGACATTGATTGAACTGACAGAGGCCTCTCCAAAACATAGAGATGCACGTGATTCCGCGGTTAAGACTGCAAGAATTCTATATCATGATAAGAATCTAAGTGAATATGTGTATCGGAAAAAGAAGCTTCCGATTAAAGAGCTTGTAAAGAAAGTAGATGTTAGTAAGAAGACATTGGAGCGTAATCGGAAATTTATTTTAGCAATATTCATTGTGTTAAGTGGAGACTACATCTATCTTAAGGATTATCTTAAGGGAGTGGGGCAATGAAAAAAGGAATTGTGATGGAACTCCATCGCAACTATACGATTATTATGACCAAGGAGGGTTCCTTTTTAAAGGCGAAGCCATGTAAAAAAGGTGTAATAATCGGGGAGGAAGTCGCCTATGAACCGCTGGAATTCAAGAAGCGGCATATTTCCATATTACATTCTTGGAGAATGTTGAAAACACCGGTTAAAACATTTTTCATGACATGTGTCATATTGTTAATTCTTTTACCTTTTTATATGCTTTCGGGAGAGCGTGAATCCTATGCGTACGTGACATTGGATATAAATCCTAGTATTGAAATGGAAGTTAATGAGCAGTTTAATGTACAAACGATACGAGCTTTGAATGACGAGGCTTTATTAATTATGGATCAGTTACCGAATTATCAAGATGAGTTGCTGGAAGAGGTAATTGGCCGTATTTTAGATATAAGTGAGCAAACAGGTTTAGTGAATGATGAAAAAAATATGATAGTCGGCTTTAGCTACGCCGATGGAGTACCTGATCAAAACAGCATTATTCCGCTTGAATTAGAAGTTTTTTTTCAGAGTATATCTGGCTGGGAAATAGCTACATTGCTCGTTCCGCAAAAAATTAGGGAGCAAGCAAAGGAAGAATCTGCTTCGATGAACGAAGTGATGGCTTTAAAAATCTTAGAGAAGGATGCTTCTGCGAATGATCTAACATCAATCTCTTCCAATGATAGAGCAATTATTGATACCTTTTTTAAAGACGAAGATATGGATGATAAGAATTCATCGCAGCTAGATGACGAAAATAGATTAAGTAGCCTTGACGATGAAGATTTAGCAATTGCCGGATTATAGAGGAAATTAGAAAATAAAGCAGTTTTGATTAATGAAGAACATTAGGTGAAATCAGCAATTTATTTATATAATAAGAAAAGGAAAAGCACCACGTGGAGTGCTTTTCCTTTTTTATACTTCCATCATGACTGGTGGTGTGTATTTCATTGCATGGTCTATATAATAAAGCAACGTATCATGGGTGTTAATTACTTTTGACTGGTCCAGTGAATAGTGATAGGCATTTAAAAATTGTTCAATTTTTTTGGAAAGCATGTCATCCTTTGTTCGAACCATTAGTACGAGTAGATCATCCCATTGGCCCCACAATGTATAATATAAAGCTTTGTCATAGTCTGGAATCAATTTTTACCCCTCCTTCATTTAAAGGGCTACTAATTAGGCTTCCCGCTTTTTATATATAATGCGTGTGATTTATTTGGTGTGAATACCAATTAAAGGATGTAGAAATTCAAGCATAGGATTGCTCCTCCGTTACATACTAAAAGCAAATGCATAAGGAGGAATTCATGATGAAATGGAAAGTTTTAAGCATCGCTGCAGCGACTATTTTAACTATGACAGCTTGTCAAGCAACAGATAATAATGCTCGAGATAATGCAACTGGACCTAATGACAATATTGAACAAACAAGGTTTTACAACAATGCTGGAGAAGGAATGACAAATGTTCGTAACTATACATTGGATCGAGATTCCGAGCGATTCCAAAATCGTGACGACGGCCGATATCGAGCAAACGAGCAAAACCAATATGATATATCTGAAGAGGCTGCGGAGCGAATAACAGAAAAAGTCAATGGTATTGATCGTGCATATGTGTTAACAACAGATAATAACGCTTATGTAGCTGCAACACTTGACACGGATCGTAATATGAATATGAACAGCGGAACACGTGATAATGGTGACGAACTTACAGATGAAGTCAAAGAAGAAATAGGAGATATTGTGAAGTCCGTGGATAATGGCATTGATAATGTGTATGTTTCCACGAATCCTGATTTTATTGATTTAACGAATAATTATGTTGATGATGTAAATAATGGCCAGCCAATCGAAGGATTTTTCGATCAGATGGGGAATATGATTGAACGACTTTTCCCACAAAATAGACGATAGTCATAAAGAGTGTTCCTTATGGGAGCGCTCTTTTTCTAATGGTTATGGAGGTTGTCATCTCTAGGCTTGAAATATAATGATGCTATTTCCGTAAAAATCAAAATCTAAAAACTTTGTCATGAGTTGGAACCTGTGGTATAGTACATACATATAATCCTTAGTAATCACAGTTAGTTACTTTGATTTAATAAACTTCGGAGTTGATCATAAAAATGGGGAGAGAGTTTATTGAGCTGTTTGAAGAATGGGCGGAGGATTATGATAAAAGTGTAGTAGGAGAAGATCCACAATATGCTGAGGTTTTTTCTAATTATGATGCAATCCTTGATGCAGTAGTGGAACAGAGTGTTGGCAGGGTATTGGAATTTGGTGTTGGCACAGGTAATTTATCCGAGAAGCTGTTGCAAGCCGGACATTCGGTAATAGGAATTGAACCTTCAAAGGAAATGAGAGGTATTGCAAAAAGAAAAATTCCTGACCTAACAATTCTAGATGGTGATTTTTTAATATACCCTACACCTAATGCCCAGATTGAAACGATTACGAGTACGTACGCGTTTCACCATCTAACAGACGACGAAAAATCGATTGCGATTAAACAATTTTCAGAACTACTACCACCGAATGGCAAAGTAGTATTTGGAGATACAATGTTTAAAACGGAAGCTGACAAAAATATGCAAATTGCTGCGGCAGTGAAAAAAGGACATCACGACCTGGCAGAGGATTTGAATCGTGAATACTATCCCACATTGGATACAATGAAGAATGCTTTTGAAAAGCATGGATTTGATGTATCATTTAGGCAAATGAATGATTTTGTTTGGGTATTAATCGCAAACAAAAAATAAACAAGTGGGGAGCCATGAAATAATGACTAAAAAAATGAATGTAGAAAGCTTTAATCTTGATCACACAAAAGTAAAGGCACCATACGTCCGGTTAGTTGGTGTCACAGAAGGTGCGAATGGAGATAAAGTACACAAGTATGATATCCGTTTTAAACAACCAAATAAGGAACATATGGAAATGCCAGGACTTCATTCATTGGAGCACTTGATGGCTGAGAATATCCGAAATCATGCAGATAGCGTTCTTGATATTGGACCAATGGGATGCCAAACCGGTTTTTATTTATCGTTAATCAATCATGACAACTATGAAGAGGTATTAACGATGATTGAAAGAACGTTAACAGATGTGCTCGAGGCAAATGAAGTTCCTGCATGTAATGAAGTGCAATGCGGTTGGGCTGCAAGCCATAGCTTAGAAGGTGCAAAAGATATCGCTAAGGAAATGTTAAGCAAGCGTGATGAGTGGCATGAAGTTTTTTAAGAATAACCTCTAAAATGTAATGTGAGGCGAAACGAAATGGCTCTATATAAATCAATACAAGAATTGATTGGGAATACTCCGTTATTGGAAATCAGAAATTTTAATCTGCCAGAATCAGTACGTTTATTTGCAAAGCTTGAATATTTTAACCCAGGTGGTAGTGTGAAGGATCGTTTAGGTGTGGCCTTGATTGATGATGCCTTAAAACGTGGAGCTTTAATTGAAGGTGGTACGATTATCGAACCTACTGCAGGTAATACCGGAATTGGACTTGCAATCGCAGCTTTAAATAAAAATTTGTCTGTTGTATTTTGTGTTCCGGAGCATTTTAGTAAGGAAAAGCAGCAGCTGATGCAAGCTTTAGGAGCGAAAATTATTCATACACCGCGTGAACAAGGAATGAAAGGCGCTATTGAAAAGACCGAGCAATTACTAAATGAAATTCCAAATAGCTTCTCGCCAAGACAATTCTCGAATCCAGCTAATCCAATGACATATTATCAAACACTTGCTCCAGAAATCTGGAAGGAGCTTGATGGGAAAGTGGATGTATTTGTTGCAGGTGCTGGATCTGGTGGAACATTTACAGGTATTGCATCATTTTTGAAGGAAAAAAATCCTGCAGTTAAAACGGTGATCGTTGAGCCAGAGGGTTCCATTATTAATGGGGGTAAATCAGGCCCTCATTTAACGGAAGGAATTGGAATGGAGTTTCTTCCTGATTATATGAATCCGGAACATTTTGATGATATTTATACGATTACAGATAAGGATGCTTTTACGATGGTGAAGAGGCTTGCAGCAAAAGAAGGACTGCTTGTTGGAAGTTCTTCGGGTTCTGCAATGGCAGCAGCCCTGCATGAGGCAAAACATGCAAAACCAGGAACAACAATTGTTACAATCTTTCCAGATTCGAGTGACCGTTATCTAAGTAAGCATATATATGAGCAATGTTTAGAAACTAAGGGGGAATAATCATGCGAGCAAAAACGAAAATGATTCATGGCGGTATAACGGGGGATGAACAAACAGGAGCTGTTTCTGTACCAGTTTATCAAGTAAGTACGTATAAGCAGGATGAAGTAGGTAAGCATCGTGGATATGAATATTCAAGAACAGGCAATCCAACTCGCCATGCACTAGAGACAGTCATTGCAGACCTTGAAAATGGAAAAGCAGGATTTGCCTTTGGTTCAGGCATGGGTGCCATGACATCTGTTATGATGTTATTTAATGCTGGAGATCATGTTGTTTTGACCGATGATGTCTACGGTGGTTCCTATCGATTGATGTCAAAAGTGCTTAATCGTTTTGATTTAGAGCACACGTTTACCAACACAAGCTCTCCAAAAGCAGTAGAGGCAGCTATACAAGAGAATACGAAGGCAATATTTGTAGAAACACCTACAAATCCATTATTAAAAATTACTGATATTCGAAAGATGGCAGAGATTGCAAGAAAGCATGATATTCTCTTAATTGTGGATAATACATTTGCAACGCCATATTGGCAGCAACCATTAGATTTAGGAGCAGATATTGTACTGCACAGTGCAACGAAATATATTGGTGGACACAGCGATGTGGTGGCTGGCTTAGTCGTTGTAAATACAGATGAATTAGCGGAAGAGCTTCATTTTATCCAAAACTCAGTTGGTGCCGTACTAGGACCACAGGACTCTTGGCTTATCATGCGCGGAATAAAGACATTGGCTATCCGCATGGAAGCGATTGAGGCAAATACGAAAAAAATTGTTGCCTTCTTGGAAAATCATGCTAACGTATCAGCTATTTATTACCCTGGGCGTGAAAGTCATCCAGGCCATGAGCTTGCGAAGCAGCAAACATCTGGCTTTGGAGGAATGGTATCCTTTGATGTTGGTAGTGCAAAAAAGGCAGAAGAGGTTCTTGGGAAATTAACATATTTTACATTGGCTGAAAGCCTAGGAGCTGTAGAAAGCCTAATATCCGTTCCAGCTAAAATGACGCATGCTTCGATTCCTGCTGAACGAAGACAAGAGCTTGGGATTACCGACGGGTTAATTCGTATATCGGTTGGGATTGAGGATGCAGATGATTTAATAGAAGACCTTAAAGTTGCATTAAGTGATAAAAAGAAACAGCTCGTTTAGGGCTGTTTCTTTTCGCTTCCATTATGCTAAAATAGGCTATATATTAGTACGAATGTGGAGGAATGTTAAATGAGTGAAAAAGCATTACACTATTTGAAGGAAAACCGAGAGCGTTTACTCAACAAATTAAGCGATTTCCTAGCAATCCCAAGTGTCAGTACCGATAGTGCATATAAAGGAGATGTGGATCAAGCAGCAGACTTCATTGTTACATATTTAAAGGATATTGGCTTTGACGAAGTAGAAAAGCAAGAAACAGCAGGGCATCCACTTGTATATGCTGCATACAATGGTGCGGGTGAAGATGCTCCAACTGTACTTTTCTATGGCCATTACGACGTCCAGCCAGTAGATCCAATTGAACAATGGAAAAGTGATCCATTTCAAGCAGTGGTTAGAGATGGTCGCCTTTATGCACGTGGCTCAAGCGATGATAAAGGACAAGTATTTATGCACTTAGCCGTATTTGAGGCTTATATGAAAACAGAAGGAAACCTACCACTTAATGTAAAAGTTTGCATTGAAGGGGAGGAAGAAATCGGCAGCGAGAATTTATACAACATTTTACAAAAGAAGAAAGAACAATTTCAAGCAGATTTTGCAGTGATTTCTGATTCGGGAATGGCTGCAAAAAATCAACCAACTATTCTCTATGGATTAAAAGGGTTTACAGGCATTGAGATCACTGTAAACGGACCTGATCATGATTTGCATTCCGGTATGTATGGTGGCGCAGTAAGAAACCCGATTATCGCGCTTAGTCATATTCTTGCATCGATGAAGGATGAAAATGAAGTAATCACTGTAGATGGTTTCTATGATGATGTCGAACCATTGAGTGATGCGGAAAGAAAATTAATGGAGCAGGCCCCAAGCGAGGATTTTGTTGAAGCGACTGGTATACCTGAAACGGTATCTGAAAAAGGTTTTACGGCGAAAGAGCATACGATGGGACGCCCGACATTTGAAATAAATGGAATCTATGGCGGGTATCAGGGTGAAGGAACAAAAACGATTATTCCTTCTTCAGCAACAGCGAAAATAACATGTCGCCTTGTTCCTGGACAAGATCCGGAAAAAATTCAGGAATTACTAGAAGCCCATGTCAATAAAGTTGCTCCAGCAGGTGTAACAGTAGAAGTGAAAAAAGAAAAACTATCTTCTAAAGCATATAAAGTAGAGCCAAACCATCCACTTATTAAAAAAGCAGCTGCTAGCTATACGAGAGCTTTTGGTAAGGAAACGATTTTCATTCGAATGGGTGGATCGATTCCTGTCGTAGAATGGATTGAAGAAATTTACGATATGCCAATTGTTTTATTAGGGTTTGGAACTCCCGAGGATCGTTTGCATTCACCAAATGAAAGCTTCCCGTTGGATAGCTTTGATAAAGGGATGGAAACACTCGTATATTATTGGAACGAAATAAATAAGTAATAACAAAGCCCCCGTTTCTCGTCATCGGATTCGGGGTAATTTTATAATGAAGATAACTAAAAAGGAGAGAGCGGAAATGAAATATGCGATTGTTACCGGGGTTTCAAAAGGGCTTGGAGAATCGATTGCCAAGCTATTCCTAGATTTAAATATACATGTAATCGGCCTTTCACGTAGTGTTAACAATCATTTAGCTAATCATGAAAACCTGTTTACGCATTTTCCATGTGATCTGGCAAATGTAGAGTCATTAGATCAAGTATGCGATGAAATTAGTGATGCTGTTTTTACAGAGGATACGACCACAATTTATTTAGTAAATAATGCTGCTACTGTTGAACCAATTGATCAATCCATGCATATACAGACAACAGCTCTCACACAGCATGTCAATCTCAATACGATTGCTCCAATGGCACTTACGAATTATTTTCTGAAAAAGGCAACAGAAAAAGGAGTACAGTTAATTAGTGTTATCATCACTTCTGGGGCAGCGGAATCGCCATCCTATGGTTGGAGTGCGTACTGCTCAACAAAGGCAAGCGTGAACATGTATACGAAAACGGTTGCACTTGAACAGGAAGAATTGAAAACCGACCATAAAGTAATAGCATTTAGTCCAGGAATTATGGACACAGACATGCAAGAGAAAATTCGGTCAAGCTCTGAAGCAGCTTTTGCCGATGTGGAAAAGTTTAAAGAATTTAAAGGAAATAACTTGCTGAAGGACACAGATTTAGTTGGTGGAGTTGTTGTTGATATTTTAACGGATGATGAAGTGGAAAACGGAAAAATTTATCATGTGCGTAATTATATATAAATTGTTTTAGAAAAAATAATGAGTCATTAGCCCTCCCAATTTAAAGAACGCTGCATAAAGTAAAGTAGTCTTGAAAATAGGGAGGGGACAAAATGAGTAAAGATGGAGCAGGTAGTGGATTCGGCTCTGGCGGTTTCGCTTTGTTAGTCGTATTATTTATTTTATTAATAATCATCGGCACGGCTTATACAGGCGGAGGCTATGGTGGCTATTATTAGGAATTAGAATAAAGTTGTCGGATGAGGTGCTCTCGCATTTCATCATTGTAAAAATGCAGCAGTTATCCTGCTGCATTTTTAATTTAAAAGCGATAAGATTTCAAAGTATACATATTGGTTAAAGTAGCTGTTTGAAGCCCGTCAACATGCAATAACCAATTCGAAAAAGCGGTATTAATCACTGTCATCTTTCGGTACATTGCTATTTTCTCTTTTGTCGGTTTTTGAAGCTCCAGCTTAAGTGTGATCGTTTGCACGTTGTTCACCTCCTGCTTCCATTATAACACAAAAAGGAACTTACGTTCGTTTTTAGTGTTGCTTTTAGGTTAAGATTAAAAAAACATTTTCAAATACTTGAAGTGGTACAAACCTTTCTTTTTAGTACCACTCCGTATTTGACCTCACTTTCATCCCACGTCTAAAGACAGTGGGCTTTCTCGTTCGGAAAATCTGTAAACAATCTTTTTTTACATTTGATTGTTTATTCGTGAATAGGATGTTATGGTAGACTGTTACTGAAAGTAGTGTCATTTTATGATAAACTTTATTTTGGATATCTCACATGATTAACCTTCATTAATGAATGATATATGTTCGTATTTTGATGATAGAAGAGAGGAAGATGAGTATGATTACAAGAAAAAGCAAACGTGAAATTGAGCAAATGCAAGCTGCGGGTGATGTACTTGTTGCATGTCATAAAGCGATAGCTGGAATGATAAAACCAGGGGTTACAACAATGGAAATTAATAACTTCGTTGAAGAATTCCTTGCTGAGCGGGGTGCCACACCTGAGCAAAAAGGGTATAACGGTTATCCTTATGCGATTTGTGCATCGATTAATGATGAAATATGCCATGGCTTTCCGAGAGAGGAACAGCTAAAAGATGGTGATATCGTTACAATCGATATGGTTGTAAATCTTAATGGTGGATTAGCTGATTCTGCGTGGACATATGCAGTTGGAGAAGTTGATGGGGTAGGGAAGCGCCTCATGGAAGTGACCAAATCAGCACTATATAAAGGGATTGAACAAGCACAGGTAGGTAAGCGTATTGGAGATATTGGACATGCAATTCAAACCTATGCAGAAGCAGAAGGCTTTTCTGTTGTTCGTGATTTCACTGGGCATGGAATTGGACCAACAATCCACGAAGATCCGCATATCCCTCATTTCGGCTTACCTAATAAAGGATTACGCCTTAAAGAAGGTATGGTGATTACCATTGAACCGATGATTAATGAAGGCAGCTGGGAAAGTCAAATGGATGAGAATAACTGGACAGCACGAACCATTGATAAAGGACGTTCTGCGCAGTATGAGCATACGATTGTAATTACAAAGAATGGACCACTCTTAACTACGGATCAAGATAAGGAATAATACGTTACGGGGAGAGGACTGCTATATGCGTGTCGTATCTATCTGTCCAAGCAATACGGAAGTTTTAGCATATTTGGGCAAACTCGATGTATTAGTTGGTGTCGATGATTATTCAGATTGGCCGACTACTGTATTAGATTTACCGAAAGTTGGACCTGATCTTTCGATTAACATGGACAAAGTAGAAGCATTGCAACCAGACCTTGTATTAGCATCTCTAAGTGTTCCTGGCATGGAGAAGAATATCGAAGAACTAGTTGCTAGGAAGATCCCATATATTGTTTTGAATCCCAATTCTTTAGAGGAAATAGCAAATGATATTCAAGTAGTTGGAGAAGCTCTTCATGAAAAAATGCTTGGGGATGAAAAAGCTGAGGAATTCCTTGCAGAAGTCAAAACTCTTAAAGATAAAGCAGTCGAACGGAAATATATACCATCAATATATTGGGAATGGTGGCCAAAGCCAGTATTTACTCCAGGTCGTGTAAATTGGCTTACAGAAATAAGTCAATTAGCGGGAGCAGAAAATATCTTTGCAACTGAAAATGTTGCTAGCTATCAAACAGACTGGGAAGATGTTAGAAAAAGAGATCCAGACCATATTTGCATGGTTTGGGTAGGGGTTAAAGAAGAAAAAATGCGACCAGAACTGGTGAAAAAGCGACCAGGCTGGAATGAAATGAAAGCAATTTGCAATGGCAATATTCATGTTTTGGAAGAATCGCTTTTTTGTAGACCTTCACCAAGGTTGCTTGAAGGCTTGAGAAAGTTATCAAAAATAGTATGAGGCTTTTCCATTTTGGAAAGACCTCATACTATTTTTTGAATCGGATAATCCGTAAATCCATGCCCTAGAAAACGAGCACTCACTGAATGTAACCTAGCGTCCAAGATACCGCATTTTTATCGGAGCTATCGCTTTGGGGTATGCAGATGCCAGCATGCTAGGTACGCTACTTGTGTTCAAACACTTGCCAATAATATTAGCTTACTTTTTCAATTTTGCTGTGTTTGCGCCAAATAAGACCGTAATAATTGGGCTAAGTAGGCAGAAGAACGCGAATGGCAGATAATCAAGAACAGATACACCAAGTACATTTGCGATAAATACACCACAAACACTCCATGGAACGAGTGGATTAATCACGGTACCTGCATCCTCTAATGCTCGAGAAAGGGCTTTTTTAGACAGACCAGCTTTTTCATAAACTGTTTTAAACGTTTCTCCAGTAAGCAAAATGGATAAATATTGTTCACCAATCAAGACGTTGACACCAATTGCCGTAGCAGCAGTCGCAGCGATAATGGAACGAGCTTTTCGTAATTTTTCCTGAAAAGCTGCTAGCATCGTCGGAATAATTCCTGTTACAAACAATAAACCACCAAAGCTTAAAGCTAAAATAACAAGAGAAATCGTGAAAAGCATGCTATTAATGCCGCCTTTTGATAACAAATCGTTAACAGGCTCAAAATTAGTAGTTCCTGTATAACCATTAAACCAAAACGCCCAAATTTCTGACCAAGTATGTTCACTCGTTATTCGGGCTAAAAATGTTGCCACCAAACTGCTTACGGTTAATGCAATAAAAGCCTGGACTTTAAAAATCGTACAAACTACGAGAACAATTAATGGAATCCATGACAAGCCGTGAATCAAACCAGAAGCTTGTAACGCCTCACGATAAGATGTGACACTTTGTAACGTCGTACTTTGTTCTGGTGATAATAAAACAAATAAAATAAATGAAATGATAAAAGCCGGAATCGTTGTTAAACTAATATGCTTAATATGCTCGAATAAATCCACTCCAACGATGCTTGAAGCAAGATTGGTTGTATCAGATAGCGGCGACATTTTATCACCGAAGAAAGCGCCAGAAACGATTGCTCCTGCTGTAATAGCTAAGGAAGCTTCCATTGCCCCCGCCATTCCGATAAATGCTACCCCGACTGTTGCGGTTGTTGTTAGGGAACTACCGAGCGTTACTCCAATAATTGCCGTGACAGCAAAGACAATCCCATAAAACCAAGTTCCTCCAATAATCGTGAATCCGGCATTAATTAATGCCGGAATTGTTCCGCTAACCATCCAACTGCTAATTAGAACACCAATTAGAAAGAATAAAAAGACAGCTCCCATTCCTGATTGGGCACCTGAAATCATCGCACCTTGGAGATCTTTAAACGTGATACGTTTAAGTAAACCATATGCAACAAGAATAAAAATACCAAGTAAAATAGGGATATGTGGCACAGCTTCTAATACAATGATAAAGTAGCTGATTAAACCGACGATAAGTATAAAAAAGAAAATAGCTTCGATGAATGAAGGATGATGCTTTGGGTTAATTGGAATCATGATGTTTTCCTCCTTTTGAAATAGAACAAAAGCGCAAGCGCCCGGTTAGCGACGTACGGACTGCGCCCCGAACTTTGGGGTGGTTCGACTTGTCGAACATTCCTACGTAGGAGATAAAGGAAACACGACGACCGCAGGGAGTCGATGTTGACTTTCACCGCAAGGGTATAAGTGCGACTAGGCCTCATGTCTTAGCCAATCGGCAAGTCTTCTTTATCGTACGGAGGTGAGGGAAGTCTCGCTAGTCGTTGGGCGCTGGAGCTGGACGTGGCTGTTTAGGTAACTAAGTTAAGTTATCCACAGCATTCAAACTTTATAGTTTCCTTAATAAAAAAAGCCCCGCCCCTAAAATAGGGACGAAGCTATACTCCGCGTTACCACCCTGATTGGTGAATTTAAATTCACCCTCTCATTGTATGCAATCCGTTGATCAGAAACATGCTAGTGTGCAGCACGTATTCAGTCAGGATTTGTAATTCAACTATTTTCCGCCAAAGCTTGCACCAACCGCCTTGTCTCTTTCCCTGCTAGAAAATAATCTACTTCGAATCCTAGGATAATTTACGTCATTCTATTATGATAATATGACTATACATGCTTCATTCTTCATTTGTCAATAACCCTCTTTTTAGATAGAATCCTTTCATTTTATAAAAAATTCAGTTATAATAAAAAGAATTTTACTACGAGGGGGATTGTGAGAAATTTTGTCAAAAGAGGCACAGCATTCATCTACTTCTATACATATGATTCGTAAAGGTTTTGCTACTGGGTTTCCAATAATTCTCGGGTACTTACCAGTAGCAATTACATATGGAGTTTTAGCAAAGCAGGCAGGAATGTCATTAACGGAATTAACATTGATGAGCGCCCTGGTATATGCAGGTGCTAGTCAGTTTATGGCAGCAAATATGTTTGCGGTTGGAACAGGGGCGCTTGAAATTATTATTGCTACCTTTGTCCTTAATTTCCGACACTTTGTAATGAGTCTATCATTTATGAACCAGCTTAAAAAAATAAAACTGAAATGGAAAATTCCTTTGGCATTAGGATTGACCGATGAATCGTTTGCCGTTTCAGCAATGAATCCTAAAGAAGCAAACATGAAAAAGGGAGCTCTTTTCTACGGCACGATTATTGCGTGTGCATATCTATCTTGGGTACTCGGTTCCTTGCTAGGTGGTTTACTCGGAGATATCATTCCTGAAAAGCTGAGTCAGAGTATGGGAATTGCCTTATATGCAATGTTTATCGGACTGCTCATACCATCGATTAAACAAGAGAAAAGGGTCGCAATGATTGCAATTGTTGCGATGCTCATCAATGCTCTGTTTGTTCAGCTGGGTATGAGTACAGGTTGGGCAATCGTTGGAGGAACAATTATTGGTGGCTTGAGTGGGATTTATTTGCTGAAGGAGGACCGCAAATGATTATTTTAATGATTATTGGCATGTCTTTAGCTACAATGCTACCAAGGGTTATTCCTGCTTTTATCATTGAAAAAATGCAGTTTCGACCGTGGATTAATAAATGGCTAAGTGCAATACCCTATGCAGCATTAGGAGCTTTGATTTTCCCTGGCATTATGTCTGTTAAACCGGATGAGCCACATCATGGAATTATTGGTGGGCTTGTAGCCATTGTTCTGGCATATCTTGGATTGAATGTTATTTTAGTTGTATTAGGAGCGATTCTTACTGTTTTCTTACTATCATTTTAAAATAAGCTCCTTACCCATAAAAAATAGGCTTAGCATTTTTTTGCTATAGCCTATTTTTCTTGATACGGTTCTATATGGATATGGGCATGTGTAATGCGATGCTTTTTATATAGATAGTCTTCAATTCTTTCTGTAATGTAGTGGCTTTCTGCAACATTCAAGGTTGGATCAACCAAAATGGTAATTTCAATTAATGCTTGATTACCATGGACTCTTCCTTTTACATCAACGACTTCAATGACCTCTGGAACTTTCACAATACTGTTCTTAATCAATTCCAATTCTTCTTCATCGAATCCATCTGTTAGTGTGTGTGTGGCATCTTTAAAGATATCCCATGCTGTTTTGCAAATAATAATTCCGACGACCATACCAGCTAGTGGATCGAGCCAGAAAAGCCCAAATTGTGCACCAAAAATACCGATAAAAGCTCCAATACTTACAAGTGCATCTGAACGATTATCCTGTGCTGCTGCGTTCAATGAACTACTCTCAATTCGTTTAGCAAGCTTAGCGTTATAGCGATATACAAAAAACATAACAACCGCAGAACCTAAAGCAGTCCATGCTGTTAACATACTTGGCTGTGAAGCTTCAGCAGCAATCATACTTTTCAATGTATCGAAAATCACTTGGACACCAATAAACATCATAATAAAGGCTGCAAATAAAGCTGCAACAGTTTCAGCGCGATAATGACCATATCGATGATCCTCATCTGGCGGCTTCCTTGATATCTTTAAACCGATTAACACAGCAATGGAAGCAATCACATCGGTAGTATTATTTAATCCGTCTGCATAGAGTGCAGCAGAGTCTCCAATTGTAGCGATATATAATTTGATAATGGCAAGCGTTATGTACGCAATTATGCTTAGCCATGCTCCTTTTTCTCCCTTTTTCAGGTTTTCTGAATGATTCATTCTAAATGCCTCCACATATAATTGTTACCATTTTACGTAGCTATAACAGTCTATCAAAGGAAGTTATGGTGGGTCTAGAGAAACATTCAAGCATTTGGTTATATGTATTGATGGGCGGGAAGGATGTTTACACAGGGAAAAAATAATTAAAAACAATTAGCCTAAAAAAGTTGATTTTAGTTGAAATTATTCTAAAAATTTAGGATAATAGTAAAAAGGGAACAAAGGGGGCATGTTCCATGAAGAAGGAAAAAATAGTTTATCGATTTTATCGTTATGAAGGTGAAAAGCTGCAAGCAAAAAGAGAAATACCTTATGAATTGAGACTCTTTTCCCGACTGATTTTGGATGAGCTTTGTTTCAACTGGAATAAAAATCGATTAGAAGAAGACATCAATAGCTCCATTGAAAAAGGAAATAAAGAAGAATTTGTTAAAGCAAGTGAAGCATACAGACATTTTATATGGGAATAAAAATTTTTAAGTCTTACCGTTATGGTGAGGCTTTTTCTTGCTGCTTAACTATAAAAAATTTCGAATGCTATGGCAAACTTAGTTTGGAAACATATCCAGCTCGCAGGTTGTGAACCGGGAGATTCTGCTTTTAACCCTCGATGTATTGTTTTTGTAAATTTTACAATCTTGTTATTTCTGAGGTGGAAAAGTTTGGTATGCTAACAAAAGGGGTGAGAATTGATGGAAAATAAAAAGAAAATACAACGTAGCTGGATGCTATATGATTTTGGTAATTCAGCATTTGCAACAACAATAATGGCAGCGGTACTTCCTGTTTATTATTCGAGCGTAGCGGCTTCTGGTTTAGAAGACGGATTAGCTACTAGTTATTGGGGCTATTCACAGTCCATTTCTGTTTTAGTCGTTGCTATTCTAGCACCAATTTTAGGTGCTATTAGCGATTTCTCTGCAGCCAAGAAAAAATTTCTTCAGTTTTTTGCATTTATGGGTATTGTTGCTAGTATCTTATTGTTTTTTGTTGGTGAAGGAGACTATATATTAGCCTCTGTACTATTTATTGTTGGTTCTATCGGATTTTCTGGTGCGAATGTGTTCTATGATGGATTTCTTCCTGAAGTTGCAACGAAAGACGAGATTGATCGTGTTTCATCAGGTGGTTTTGCCTACGGATACATCGGTGGGGGAATTTTATTAGCGATTAACGTTCTTATGATTTTAAACCCTGGTTGGTTCGGACTTCCAGATACGGAAATGGCTACTCGAGCTGCTTTTGTCACAGTGGGGATCTGGTGGTTAGTCTTCTCGATTCCACTCATTAAAAACATACGGGAAGAAAAAAAAGTTGATGTAAAACGCGACAGGTCGTATGTTGCTATTGGTTTTTCTCGCGTAGGAAATACATTTAAAGAAATGAAGCAATATAAGCAGTTACTTATTTTCTTATTGGCCTTCTGGCTTTATAATGACGGAATATCAACGATTATTCGGATGGCTACAGTCTATGGAAGTGAAATTGGAATAGCACAGAATGATTTGATTGTAGCATTATTAATTACACAATTTGTCGGTATTCCTTTTACATTTTTCTTTGGCTGGTTAGCTTCCGTAATAACAGCAAAAAGAGCATTGAATATTACTTTATTCGTCTACCTTGGTATTGTAATCATTGGATACTTTATGACCTCTGCATTACATTTTTATATTCTGGCTATTGTAGTTGGAATGGTCCAAGGTGGTGCACAATCATTGAGCCGCTCCATTTTTGGTCGGATGGTTCCAGCAAACAAACACGCTGAGTTCTTTGGTTTTTATGGAATATCCTCTAAGTTTGCAGCTGTCATTGGGCCATTTGTATTTGCCTTTGTAGGTCAAATAACAGGAAACAGCAGACTTGGAATTGTCTCGCTTATCGTTTTCTTTATTGCAGGTATTATTATTCTGCGATTTGTTGATGTTGAAAAAGGAATGCGAGATGCGGAACGATTAACAAATCCTAAAGGAGAAGTAGAGGTAAAACCGAAGTAAAAGCATTTCGGTCGAACTTATTTTATAGCTAGCGAACAAAAATAAAGCTCGGATTAAACAAGCTATTGTTTAATGCCGAGCTATATATAATCCAGCTAACAGTTGAATTTATTAGTGCGAAAGAGAATAGTAAATATTTAAAATGAAATATTAGCGGGATTAAACAATTGGATCACTATATTTATTTTCAAGTTTTAGATTTAACGGTTTACCAGTATCATAAGAAATATTATCAATTAGTTCGGTTAACCGTTGTTCGGAAAAGTCATCACTGTTTTGCCAATAGTTTTGCAGATGTGACAAAATTTCAATTCCTTCTACTCGAGCTTTATCGTATAGCTCAATAAAACTTTGGTTTGAAGCTTCATTTGTTGCAGGATGGTGCCAGGTTGTATGATCTAAATTTAAGTAATCCATTTTATTTTTTATTGGCTGATGCGAATAGGATGAAATCAATGAGCGAAGCATGAAGTTTTTCCAACCATAAGGATCTGTAAGTATCTTCAATGCAAGCAGCATATCTCGATATGCTTTTTGAATATATTCAGATGAATTTCGGTTTAAGTCTGGATAATGGTTGCTAATCGCATCATGAAGCAACTCTCGTACTTCGATATTTAGGGTCCTGCCAACATCTAATTCCTTATATACAGGCGTTTTCCACGTTTTTAATTTATGGTATTTTTCCATCATTAACGTATCAATAATGATTTCTAGCTTTTGATGATTACTTCCCTCATAGCCAGCACGATAATGTATATATGGATGTGTATTACGATCAAGGATATGGTGAGTGATAAATCCAGTAACAAAGGCTTTTACTTCACTACATTGATCCTTTGCTCTCCGAATCAAATCCATTAGGAAATCGCCACAGCGTTCCGTATGAAGTGTCATACCGACTTCATGGACAGGTTCATCCTTTATCCATGGCCAGAAGTTATAATAGAAAAATGGATCTGGACCTTGAGCGCCTAGTTTCATATAAGGCTCATATTGTGAAAATGGGTAAGGCTGTTTGACAGAATCAATCACATCTTCGCAGAATAAAATATGTGTCCATGTATTTGGCATAGCGACATCCTCCTTCTTGAAGTATTAGGAAAACCTTTAGGACTGTGAAAAGTATGAAGTTTTCCTTAAATTACAGCTATGTAACGTATTATATCGAAATATCAGTAGTTGGTGGTCTGTAGAGTAGTACAATTTTGTGTCATTACATATTTTTTCCAGGGTTGAGGTTCGTGTTTTGTATTCTAAATGATTAATAATGCGAGATACATGGTGTGCTATACTATAAAAAAAATAAGGGTGATAGGATAGATGAATCAAATGAAGCGGCTTTCCGATAATATAGCAGAAGATATTTTGTCGATGATTATGATTGAAGAAAGGTTTTCTCCAGGTGATAAACTTCCAAACGAAATTGAATTATCAGCGGAACTTCATATTAGCAGAACAACATTGCGTGAAGCGATTCGAATATTAGTTACCAATGGTATATTAGAAATTAAGCGGGGCAGAGGGACATTTGTAAAAAAAGATATTGATTTTAGCCAAACCATGCAATCGTTGAATGATCTATCAAATGCGAGAATAAATGCGAAAGATTTGTATGAAATGCGCCTAATCTTTGAACCAGAAGCTGCCTATTATGCGGCCATACGAGCTAGTGATGTCGAGTTGAGCCGCATATTAGAATATGGAAAGCAAATCGAACAAAAAATTAACCGTGGTGAGGATCGAACGGATGTCGAACAGAAGTTTCATAAAGCGATAGCGAAGGCTACCCATAATGAATTTATCGACAAGCTGATGCCGGTAATTTTCCAAGCGATTGATAAAGGTGTTCAATTGTCTCAAAAAAATGAGCAGGCCGTGAAAGACACGCTAAATGACCATAAGATGATCATGGAATTTATGGAAGCTCGGAATCCTGAGGGAGCGAGAAGTGCAATGAAAGTTCATATTTTACATGCAATGAAAGATTTAAAAATTGAATAAAAATTTTTTAGAGGAAGTTCAAAAAGTCCGGTGAAAATGACGCTTCTAAAGCAGGAGAATTTCGACCAACTGCCGGCATGTCTTGTGTTGAACATGGAAGTCACTACATCTTGTGCAAGCCCGGTACAGGGAACTTCTTCGCACAAGACGTGTTAGTGTCGGTGCCCGAAAAATGACATTTTGAATTTAGCCGACCTAGGTCCTTATCATCCTCCTTTTGGACACACACTTTAAATATATTAATTATTTCACTTGTCCTACAACTCTATTGACAGCAGACAACTTTGGATTTAAAATAGATTTAAAATTAAAAATTATGGATGTGTATTCAGAATGAGAAGTGATATGATTAAAATTGGAGTCGATCGTGCTCCACACCGTAGTCTTTTGTATGCAACAGGAAAAGTAAAACCTAAAGATTTTGAGAAGCCTTTTATTGGTGTTTGTAACTCGTATATTGATATTATTCCTGGTCATGTTCATTTACGAGAGTTTGCAGACGTCGTAAAAGAAGCGATTATTGAAGCAGGTGGTATTCCGTTTGAGTTCAATACAATTGGTGTAGATGACGGGATTGCTATGGGACATATTGGAATGCGTTATTCCTTACCGAGTCGTGAACTTATTGCTGACTCTGCTGAAACGGTAATTAATGCGCACTGGTTTGATGGTGTGTTTTATATTCCGAATTGCGACAAAATTACACCGGGTATGCTTATGGCTGCTGCTCGTACGAATGTTCCTTCTGTTTTTGTATCAGGTGGACCAATGGAAGCGGGTATAAGTGCAACAGGGAAACAAATTTCTTTAACATCTGTATTTGAAGGTGTCGGTGCCCACAAATCTGGACAAATGTCTTCAGAAGAGTTATTAGATATTGAACAGAATGCATGTCCAACATGTGGCTCGTGCTCTGGTATGTTTACAGCGAATTCAATGAATTGTTTAATGGAAATGCTAGGAGTTGCACTTCCTGGTAATGGTACAATCGTTGCCACAAGCGAAAGACGTAAAGAATTAGTACGTGAAGCAGCCAAACAATTAGTTCGTATGATTAAAGAAGATGTTAAACCACGCGATATCATCACAAAAGAAGCAATTGATGATGCATTTGCACTTGATATGGCAATGGGCGGGTCGACAAATACAGTACTTCATACATTGGCGATTGCGCATGAAGCAGGAATTGAGTACGACTTAGAAGATATAAATAAAGTTGCAGAAAGAGTCCCGTATTTAGCAAAAATTATGCCTGCATCTGATCTTTCCATGGATGATATCAATAAAGCTGGTGGAGTAGAAGCAATTATTAATGAACTAACAAAAATCCCTGGGGCAATTCATCCAGAAAGAATTACTGTTACTGGTAAAACGATGGGTGACCTTGTGAATGATCATCACATCAAAAATCCAGAAGTGATTCGTACGAAAGACAATCCATACAGTCCAGTAGGTGGTCTATCTGTATTATATGGAAATATTGCGCCAGAAGGTTCCGTGATTAAAGTAGGTGCAGTGGATCCATCGATTAAAACATTTACTGGTGAAGCAATTGTCTTCGAATCACAAGATGAGGCCCAAGAAGCGATTGATGATGGAACAGTACAAGCAGGTCATGTTGTAGTTATCCGTTATGAAGGACCAAAAGGTGGACCAGGCATGCCAGAAATGCTTGCACCAACGTCGGCCATTATGGGACGTGGACTTGGAACGAAGGTTGCACTCATTACAGATGGTCGCTTTAGTGGTGCATCTCGTGGTATTTCAATTGGTCATATTTCACCAGAAGCAGCTGAAGGTGGTCCAATTGCTTTGATTGAAAATGGTGATTTGATTGAAATTGACTTACCAAGCCGGACAATGAATGTGAACGTTTCGGATGAAGACTTAGCAGAACGACGTAAAGGCTTAAAACCATTCGAGCCAAAAATTAAAACTGGATGGTTAGCAAGGTATTCCAAGCTTGTTACAAATGCATCTAAAGGCGGCATTATGAGTATATAATTAAATATATACCCCTTTCTAACTTGTTGAGAGAGGGGTATTTCATTTAGAAGTCGTTAATTGCACTAAAAAATAAGTAGATAACTATTAATTTATTTCAAAAATTTGTTACAATAGAGTAGGGTTTGAGTAATACATATTATAGGGAGGAATAAGGATGGATTATCGTGTAGAAAGAGATACAATAGGGGAAATACATGTACCAGCTGACAAATATTGGGGAGCGCAAACGCAACGAAGTAAGGAAAATTTCCCAATCGGTTCGGAGCGTATGCCTGCTGAAATTATTAAAGCGTTTGCAATTTTAAAGAAAAGTGCGGCTAAAGCGAACAGTGATTTAGGTTTATTGGAAAGTCAGAAGGCAGAGGCAATTTCTTATGCTGCTGATCTTGTATTATCTGATGAATTGAATGAACATTTCCCATTAGTTGTATGGCAAACAGGTAGTGGTACACAATCCAATATGAACGTGAATGAAGTTCTAGCATTTGTCGGTAATAAATGGCTTGAAGGAAAAGGAAGCGAGCTTAGACTTCATCCGAATGATGATGTTAATAAATCCCAAAGCTCTAATGATACATATCCAACTGCGATGCACGTAGCATCTGTATTGAGGTTGGAAGATACAGTAATTCCAGCTGTACAACAATTAAAAGCGACTTTTAAAGAAAAAATGGATGCATTTTCAGATATCGTAAAAATTGGACGAACGCATTTACAGGATGCAACACCATTAACACTTGGGCAGGAGATTAGTGGCTGGCATCGCATGCTTGAGAAATCGGAAAAAATGATTGCGGAAAGTACGGATTACTTAAGGGAATTAGCTATTGGTGGTACTGCTGTTGGTACGGGGTTAAATGCACATCCGGAGTTTTCCGAACGTGTTTGTGAGGCAATTAGTTCATATACTGGAAAGAAATTCATTTCTGCACCGAATAAATTCCATGCATTAACAAGTCATGATGAAACAGTTTATGCCCACGGAGCGTTAAAAGCATTAGCTGCAGATATCATGAAGATTGCAAATGATATTCGCTGGTTGGCAAGTGGTCCGCGCTGTGGAATTGGTGAAATTACGATACCTGCGAATGAGCCTGGAAGTTCGATTATGCCAGGGAAAGTAAACCCAACACAAAGTGAAGCTGTTACAATGGTTGTTACACAGGTTATGGGAAATGATGCAGCAATTGGTTTTGCAGCAAGTCAAGGTAATTTCGAACTAAATGTATTTAAACCAGTGATTGCATATAACTTCTTGCAGTCTAGCCAATTATTAGCGGATAGTATCATTTCATTTGATGAACGCTGTGCGGTAGGAATCGAGCCAAATCATGAACAGATTGAAAAATATTTAAATGATTCCTTAATGCTTGTTACGGCACTAAACCCTCATATTGGATATGAAAATGCTGCTAAAATTGCTAAAAAAGCATTCCATGATAATTCAACATTAAAGGCAACAGCAGTTGAGTTAGGATTACTGACAGAAGAAGAATTTGATACGTATGTAGATCCAAAAGAAATGACACATCCGAAATAAGTTAAATAAAAAGCGTGCTGCAGATTGATGCAGCGCGCTTTTTTGTTTAACTGGAAGGAATCCTACAATTTACCAGTAAATAAAAGTTATAAGTTTTTTGATAGTGCAAACAATAGAATTACAGGAGGTGATAAACATGGCTAACAACAGTTCAAATCAATTAGTTGTCCCTGGAGTACAACAAGCTCTTGATCAAATGAAATATGAAATTGCTCAAGAATTTGGAGTTAACTTAGGACCAGACTCAACATCACGTGCGAATGGTTCTGTAGGTGGAGAAATCACAAAACGTCTTGTGCAATCAGCACAACAACAATTGCATTAAGTTTCATAAATATGGATAGAGGAAAGTCTTTCGAGACTTTCCTCTTTAACATGATGAGGGAATTTTACATCCATCTTTATTTTAGCGTATGCGTTCTTCCGTGTCTTTATCAAAGAAATGCACTTTGTTCATATCAAAGGCAAGCTCTAGAGTGTCACCGCCTTTAACATCAGAGCGAGAATCAACGCGTGCTACAAAATCTTGTGAGCCTAATTTAGAATATAAAATGGACTCTGCTCCCATTAATTCAGCAACTTCAATATATGCGTTAATTTTTGACTCCGGTGAAGATTCGATGATTAGTAGCTCATCGTGAATATCTTCTGGTCGAACTCCTAAAATAATTTCTTTATTAATATAATTTTGTTCACGAAGAAGCTTCATTTTGCCTTCCGGAACTTTTAGTTTCAGATCATCAACTTCGAAATAGCCCTCTGTTAGTTTGCCTGAGAAGAAGTTCATGGATGGCGATCCAATAAAACCACCAACGAATACATTTTCAGGGTGATCATAAACTTCTTTTGGTGCACCAACTTGTTGAATAACGCCATCCTTCATCACGACAAGGCGAGTTGCCATTGTCATTGCTTCGGTCTGGTCATGGGTTACGTAAATCGTAGTTGTTTGCAGACGTTGATGTAACTTTTGAATTTCTGCACGCATTTGTACACGTAATTTTGCATCCAAGTTTGATAAAGGTTCATCCATTAAGAAAACTTTCGCATCCCTTACAATTGCTCGTCCAAGTGCTACACGCTGACGTTGCCCACCCGAAAGGGCTTTTGGCTTACGGTCTAAATATGCTTCTAGACCTAAAATCTTCGCAGCGTTTTGCACGCGCTGATCGATTTCATCTTTTTTAAATTTGCGCAGTTTTAATCCGAATGCCATATTATCATAGACATTCATATGTGGATATAATGCATAGTTTTGGAAAACCATCGCAATATCGCGGTCTTTTGGTGCAACATCATTCATTTTCTTGTCATCAATATAAAGCTCGCCACCTGTGATTTCCTCTAAACCAGCAACCATTCGTAATGTTGTTGATTTCCCGCAGCCTGATGGGCCAACGAAAACAATAAACTCCTTGTCCTTAATATGTAGATGAAAGTCTGATACAGCAACCACATTTTTATCGTACGTTTTTTGAATATGCTCCAAGCGTAATTCAGCCATTAGTATCCCTCCATAAATGTAAACGTTTTATATATATATATATATTGTATAGAAAGAAAGCGTTTTACATAATGGGAAACGTGCACAAATTTAGACATGCTCTTTGTGCATGGTTGCTAGCAGCGCTACATATACCGTTAATGCTTGATTAAACTGGCGAACATCAATCCCGGTTTTTTCGAAGAATTTATCAATGCGATATTGTAAACTATTACGATGCATATAGAGTTTTTTGGCTGTGAGCGAAATATTGAGATTGCATTGGATAAACGTCCGAATAGTTTGAAGCATTTCTTCATCATTTTGGAATTCCTTTAGTATTAGACTGCTAATCTGGTTTCGTTGCTCTAAAGATATTTGATCAACAAGTTGGAAGGGAATAGCATCGACATATGTACTAACAGGATTATCTGAATAGCTAGCTGATATTCTTGCTAATTGCATGAAAGCTGAATACTGATTAGCGAGATCTTTGAAGCTACATAAATAGGCACCAATAAAGAATTTCGCTTTCACGTAAAGATCACTCATTAATGTATCAACAACTTGGTCATAGGTAAGCGAATCTTCTAGCTGTATTCCCTGTTGCTCAATAAGAATTCCTTCGTGCTCATTTTCCCATAAAATAGGTACAGGATTAGAAAAAAATTCATACATGGCAGTTTTGAAAATGTTTGGTTCCATTTGGTTTTTCGGAAATGAAAAATAAATAAAGCGAAATTTTTCATTTGATAGCTCCGGAAGAGAGTTAGAATGAATTCGGTTTTTCCATAATTTCTCTAAATCAGTTGGTTTTGGAATCGTAAGCTGATAGGCTGTCAAAAATGTAGTAAGCATGGCAGTATCCTTTGTGCTCAATTCACTTTTAGCTATACCGATAATATCATTTGCATCTGTCACGAACCATTGATAGTTATCGGGTATTTCAGCTATATTTTCATCATAAATTAAAAAAGAAGGGAAAAATTTTTTAAGCATTTTGTGCATCGTAAAATCTCCTTTTTCCTTATTCTATTTATCAATTATAGCAGTCAAATACAAACGTAAAAATAACTTTTCAAAAAATAGGGTTTTTTCGTTGAGGGTATACATAGGGGAAAAGCTCTGTTATAGTAACGTTAGTAATGATACTAAAGGAGGAAAATCATGCCTAATATTTATGATAGCGCATATGAATTGGAAAAAGCTATTCGTGAAAGCGAAGAATTTAAAAGTTTGAAATCAGCTTATGAGGCAGTAATGAATGACCCGAGTGCAAAGCAGATGTTTGACGATTTCCGTGATACTCAAATGAATTTGCAAGAAAAGCAAATGCAGGGTCTTGAAATTACAGAAGAAGAAGTTGAAAAGGCGCGTGCAGTTGTTGAGGCTGTACAAGAACATCAGGATATCGCTAAATTGATGGAAGAGGAGCAACGTTTAAATCTTGCCATTAATGATATTAGCCGTATTATTACAAAGCCTTTGGAAGAACTTTACGGTAGTACAGAAGAAACAAACTAAGTAAATACATATGAAGTCCACAGATAAGCTCTGTGGACTTTTTTTATAGAAATCAATCACTCATCCGATGAACTATCTATGGAATAGAACAAGCTTTGCTTCTGGACTTACACAGCGATGGGTATGTTCACTGTATCCTTCTTTGTCCAATCGCGCCTTTCCAATTTCCTTAGCCTCTGCATCATTTGCAGCAGTAAATGATTCATCCAGCAGTTTTTCACCACTTTGGTCAAATACGGTTAAAGCATAATCTCTCATGATTAATCCCCTCCTTTAAATTATGTAAATCTGAAATCCGATCCACATCAAGATAAGGTAAGTTTATTGTACGATATTCAAATTGTATATTCATTATAATCTAAATTTTACTACAAGGGAACGGAAAAGAATGTAAAGTATGGTTGACAGTGCATGGAGTGTAAAGTACACTATACGTAAAGTTTACTTTACTAAAAATGCAGGAGATAGCATGAAAACACTTATAAAGGAAAAGCGCAAAGAGCTGGATATTACACAAGAAGAACTATCACAGAAATTAAAGGTTTCTAGACAGACGATTATATCCTTGGAGAAAGGCAAGTATAAGCCATCATTAATATTAGCCCATAAGCTAGCTCAAACGTTTGGCTGCACAATTGAGGAATTATTTATTTTTGAAGGGGATGAGAACATTGAGTGAGGACTTTTTAGCAAATCCTTCAGGTATATGGGGATTAATTGCTGCAGTAATCATGTTAATTATTATATTTTTTGTTAACCGGCGGATTGGTCGAAAGAAGCATTTATTTGATGAGCGTTATCAGCAGACTAATAACCGCTCAAAGGCAAGAGCCTGGGATGCAATGATTGTTATATACTTGATAGCCTGGTTTATTGTCATTCTATTTGATGGAATAGGCTTCAGCTTTTTCCTGCTAACCGCACTCTATGTATTACACAATGTAACTGCAATTATTACAAATTTCTATTTTAAAAAGTGAATCAAATCTAAATAAGAATCGTATGAATACGAGAGAAGGGAGAGGTTTTTTTGACATTGGTATTAAAAGAAGTCACGAAACGGTTTCAAGAACACACTGCAGTAGATCGGCTTTCGCTTGAAATTCCAGAGAAGGAAATGTTTGGTTTCTTAGGAGGAAATGGTGCTGGTAAGACAACAACCTTCCGGATGATACTTGGGTTGTTGGATAGCACGGAGGGAGAAATATCTTGGAATGGTGAATCCATCGATTACGATAAGAGTCATTTGATCGGCTATCTACCTGAGGAAAGAGGGCTTTACCCCAAATTAACGGTAAAAGAACAATTAGTTTACTTAGGTAAGCTAAGAGGGATGAAAAAGCACGCTATTCTTACAGAATTAGAATATTGGCTGGAGCGATTTAAAGTCCCTGAATACATGACAAAAAAAGTTGAAGAGCTATCTAAAGGGAATCAACAAAAGATTCAATTCATCTCAGCTGTTATTCATAAGCCAGAATTACTTATTTTAGATGAGCCATTTTCAGGGCTGGATCCTGTTAATGTTGAAATGATGAAAGAAGCTGTAATAGATCTGAAGGACCAGGGAACGTCGATCGTTTTTTCATCCCACCAAATGCATCATGTTGAGCAGCTGTGTGAGAATCTATGCATCTTACAAAAAGGGTCACCAGTTGTTCATGGAGCATTAAAAGACATTAAACGCTCATTTGGGAAAAAGAACTTGATTATTCATGGAGATATTGACTTCAGCTTTTTAAAGGATTTCCAAGGTGTAACAAGTTATCAAAAAGGAGCTCAAGGGTGTAAGCTACAAATTGATAATGAGCAAGTATTCCAAGACATTCTTTCAGCAATCCAAGGAAAAGGATTCATTCGTAAATTCGATCTCGAAGAACCATCGCTAAATGATATTTTCATTGCGAAAGTAGGTGCGTCGTATGAATAAATTCTCGACGATTTTATCCCATACATACATCACGAAGGTGAAAACAAAGTCATTTATTTTCAGTACGCTCATTACATTACTAATTATCGCAGGACTTGCTAATTTCCAATCCATTATTGACATGTTCGCTGGAGAGGATTCGGGTGAAATTGCGGTTGTCGATGAATCAGGCGTCTATACAGAAGCATTGCAACAAAGCCTTGCTGCAGCAGACGAAAACATTGAATTGGTTCCATTTGATGGTACAGTTGATGAGGCGAAAGCAGCTATACAAGATGGTGAATATGGTGCACTTGTGGTACTGACGGAGAGTGAAGCGCAAATTTTTGATGCAACGTATTTTGCGAATACTATTACAGAGTCCGGAAATCAAATGATTATTGAACAACATTTACAACAATTAAAGATTGCTATTGCAACACAAGCCTCTGGTATTGATGAGGCGATGATTGCAGAAATCTATGCACCAATTGCATTTGAAGCAGTTGCGCTTGATGAATCAGCAAAAACAGAGGAAGAACTCAATCAAGCTCGTGGTATTGTCTATGTTATGCTATTTGTCCTTTATATGACTGTTATGATGTACGGTCAGATGATTGCAACGGATGTCGCTACAGAAAAATCATCAAGGGTAATGGAAATACTTATATCGAGTGCGCCCCCGATTACACATATGTTTGCAAAAATAATTGGTATTGCATTAGTTGGACTGACACAGATTGGATTATTTATTATAGTTGGTTATACACTAATTCGTTCGAAACAGGAAGAGTTAGTCGGGGGAGTCTTCGAGTTATTTGGTGTTCAGGATACATCGCCAATGATTTTTGTTTACGCAATTGTGTTCTTTATTCTTGGTTATTTACTATATGCAACATTGGCAGCAATGCTTGGTTCACTTGTAAGCCGAATTGAAGATGTGGGTCAATTAACGACACCGATGATGATGCTAATTGTGATTGCCTTCATGATTGCTATTTTTGGCTTAGGGGCACCTGAGTCAACGTTTGTAACAGTAACCTCCTATATCCCATTCTTTACACCGATGATTATGTTTTTACGAGTTGGAATGCTAGATATTCCAATTTGGGAAATTGCATTATCGCTAGGAATAATGGTTGGAACGATTGCCATTCTTGCGTATATCGGTGCCAAGGTATACAGCGGTGGAGTGCTGATGTATGGAAGATCTGGTTCGTTGAAAGATTTTAAAAAAGCGCTTGTATTAGGGAAGAAAGAGAAATAGGACTAAGCGTTATTGAGTATTTAATAAGATCATTAAATTAAGCTCGGAAATGATTTAATGGTCTTTCTTTTGTAAATTTAACCAATTTGTGAAATGGATGAAAGTAAATTATCGTTTTCATATAGTTTACAAATCCGAAACTAGTCAATATGTGAATATCGAACTCGATAGTCATGGAAGAGTGGATTATCGGGGAGTGTGAAGAGGCATTAAATCCTAAAAGGAGATATAGAATGTTTCCATTTAAAATTGAACAAACATGCAGTGGCTGTGGAAAAGAAATTATGAAGGGTGAAGAAATCTTTGCGAAAATGAGCTATCCATTTACTAGAGGATCTGCTGAGATAATGGCCTACTTATACCAAAATGCGAAAGTGTTTTGTGCGAATTGTGTTGCGGAGAAGGGAAATGAATAGGAGATGCTTATGGAGTTAACCAAACATAACATTGAGGAACGTATGGCGGATTATGGGGTACCAGGAATGAGCATAACACTTATAAATCGGGCTCAAGTTAGTCGGGCAGAAGGCTTTGGGGTTCTGGAGGTAGGGACAAAAGCTCGTGTTCAGGATGATTCCATTTTCAATGCTTGTTCCATCAGTAAATTTCTAACATCGGTTCTTGTATTAAAGTTAATCGAACAAGATCAGCTTTGTTTAGATGAGGATGTCAATCAAAAGCTTATTCATTGGAAAGTCCCTGAGAATGAGTTTACACAGCGAAAGAAAGTGACATTACGAAGTCTGTTAAGCCATCAATCTGGCGTGATGGACCCTGAAGGAAGCTTTGCAGAGCTTGCCCTAAACGATAAAGTTCCTAAAATGGTAGATTTGCTGGAAGGGAGAACGACTTATTGTACGGAGCCAGTCCAAATTACGTATGAGCCGGGAAGTGATTTTCAATATTCGGATGCAGGGTTCTGTATCATTCAGCAACTGATTGAAGATGTAACGGGAAAGTCTTTTGACACTGTTATAAACGAATTAATTTTTCAACCGTTACATATGAATAAAAGCACATTTCCTCATACCCTTCTTGAAATTGAAAGCGGAGAAATATCCTGTGGCCATGACAAAGGTGGAAAGGTCGTCGCTGGAAAGTATCCCATATACCCATATCAGGCAGCTTCGGGACTATGGACAACCCCTTCTGATTTAGCGAAGCTCGTTATTGAACTGATACAGTCGTTAAAAGGAAAAAGTACAATTGGCCTTTCTGCAAGCCTTATAAGTGAGCTTATCGCTTCACAAGGCTGTAAAGAATGGACAGGACTAGGTGTTTTTCTAGATGGCGCCAATCAGGAAATAGAAATTACTTCCCTCGGATGGGGAGTAGGATTTCAATGCATGTTGGTGGCATATCCCTATTTAGAATCAGGTGCCATTATCATGACGAATGCCGACTTAGGAGTACATCAATCAAAGGGAATGATAGGAGAAATTTATAAATCGCTTCTGCTTTGAATATAGTAACGTACAGAACTGCACCCAAATGATGACGATTCACTCACATTTAGGTGCAGTTCTTTCGAAATGCATTTTAATTATTTTATTGAAATACTAATGTTCACGCTTAATTGGCTGATATTCGAAACAAAAAAGCTGATGTTCACAATAAAAGGCAGACACACCTATTCAATCTCAAGCAAGTATCAAATTACGTTTCGATCCCAATGTCGGTGCGCTCCAATAGCTTCAATGAACTGTTTGATGAATTTTTGACCACTGCCGTCAACAACGCCTGGGCTCCCGATCAGATTACTTTCTTCAAGCCATTTTACACCATCATGAGATGCACCAATCGGTTTGTAATGTTTGAAAGCTTCATTAACGAAATGCTCGGCATTTTTATAAAATGCTTCATCAACTTCACTACCGCCGATGATATAGATGGCATCATATAACACTGCACCAGTTGTTGTAAAGGTTTCATCAACTTTGAGCTCCACATTATTCGTACCTGTTACAACTCCTTGCTTATCGCTAATCGTTTCATACATAATTTTGGATACATTCAAGCCTTGTAAGACTTCTTTTACTTCTTCCCCCTGAAAACCATTCTGTAAAATCACACCAACTTTACGTGTTTCATGTGACATAAATGTATTTTCTTGACTTAGTACTGGAGAAGATTTTGTAACGTTTGACTCTTCTGTAGTTGGTGGGTTTACTCCAATATTTTTTGCAACCTCGGTAGCTAGCGCTGAGTCGACATTTCCATACATATCCACTACATGTTGGCGAATTGCCATATTTTTCACATGCCCTAATTCATAGCTAAAAGCACTAATAATATGATTTTTTTCGGTTGGGCTCATGCTATTCCAAAATAATTTTACCTGTGAGAAATGGTCATTGAAACTATCGCTTCTAGACCTCACAATTTTTCCTTCTACTTTCTCTTGATAATGAACAAATCCGCCCTCTGACTCACTTGCAGGAGATGGCGTATTCGCAGCAAGTGAATTGTTATGATAAGCGACAGGACCTTTATTAATCGTTTGTCTGTGGTATCCGTCCCTTTGATTATTATGGAATGGACAAACAGGTTTATTAATTGGTATCTCATGAAAATTAGGCCCGCCTAAACGGATTAATTGTGTATCGGTATAGGAAAATAAGCGTCCCTGTAATAACGGGTCGTTCGTGAAGTCGATTCCTGGTACGACATGCCCCGGGTGGAAAGCGACTTGTTCTGTTTCGGCAAAGAAGTTATCGACATTTCGGTTTAATGTTAGCTTTCCGATAATTTTTACAGGAACATCTTCCTCCGGCCATAATTTCGTAGGATCGAGAATATCAAAGTCAAAGGAAAACTCATCTTTTTCCTCAATGATTTGAACACCGAATTCATATTCAGGGAAATTGCCCATTTCAATGGCATCAAATAAATCTTGACGATTAAAATCAGGATTCTTTCCAGCGATCTTTTGCGCTTCATCCCATACAAGTGAATGCACACCAAGCTTTGGTATCCAGTGAAATTTGACAAAATGCGCCTTTCCTTGATCATTTACAAAGCGGAATGTATGAATACCGAATCCTTGCATGGTCCGGTAGCTTTTAGGAATTGCCCGGTCTGACATTAACCACATTACTTGATGTGCGGATTCCTGATTATTCGCAACAAAATCCCAAAACGTATCATGTGCACCAGTAGCTTGGGGGATTTCATTATGTGGTTCAGGTTTAATCGCATGAACAATATCTGGAAATTTAATACCATCTTGAATGAAAAATACCGGCATATTGTTTGCAACTAAATCATAGTTACCTTCTTCGGTATAGAATTTTGTTGCAAAACCCCGTACATCACGCACAATATCCGAGGAACCACGAAAACCAACAACGGTAGAAAAACGAACGAACACAGGTGTTTTTACATTCGGATCTTGTAAAAACTTTGCCTTCGTATATGGCTTCATTGATTCATATAATTCAAATACACCGTGCGCACCAGAACCCCTAGCATGAACAACACGCTCTGGAATCCGCTCATGGTCGAAATGGGTCATCTTTTCCCGGAAATGGAAATCTTCCATAAGTGTTGGTCCGCGTTCTCCAGCGGTTAGTGAAAGCTCATCCTCTGATACTTTTAAACCTTGATTTGTAGTCATTTTCTGATTTGCATCGTCCACTCGGAATTGCTCTAATTGTTCTTGCTTACTATTTTCATTAATCTTAGGTGTCTCACTCATAGACAAATTCCTTTCTGTACATAGTTACTATGTAACATTCCCAAAAGAGTGCTTTCTATCATATTCTTTTTAATCAAATAAAAGGTAAAGAAATCTTTACGTCATAGCTTCTATATGTTATAAAATAAGTAAAGATATCTTTACCTATTGGAAGGTGACATGATGCCGGTTAAAAATAACATACGGAAAATTAGATTAGAAAGGGGGATAAAGCAAATTCAAATGGCTGAGGATTTACAGGTAACCAGACAAACATTCACAGCAATCGAAAAAAATAAATATAACCCGAGTCTTGAGCTAGCACTTAAGATTGTTAAGTACTTTGATGTTCCAATAGAAGAAGTATTTACATTAGTAGAGGAGGGAGAAGAATGAAAAAAAGAAAAATGCATAAATGGATTTTTACATTTGGGGCAGTTGGTGGTGTGATTGGGATGACGATTGGCCAGTTGCTTAAAGGAAATTTGGACTTCGCTAGCATACTTGGGTCATTTACTGCATTATTATTGATGGTTGGGGTTGATGTTGCTCGAATGCGCTTGAAAAAAGATAAGACCCCAGATTTTGATGAACGAACAGTCCATAACATGCAAAAATTTTATGCGTATGCAGCAAATATTTTTATTGGTACTCTGCTTATAGGCTTAGCTGTTGTGAGCTTGATGGGTATAGAAAAAAATCACGATATACTATTTAATAATTGCTGTTATGATTTATCTATTTTTCAGCGGCATTGGTGCACTCGTTGTAAGTCGTAAATGAAATAAGGAGGAAGAAATCGATGATAAAAATCCAAAAGGCAATTGCGAGCCATGTGGCTGGTATCGCTAAGGTTTGCACAGAGGGCTATTGGGCTACCTATGGAGAAACGCATTCTAAGGAATACATTAAGAGAGTTGTTCAAGAATTTTATAATCATGACCGAATTTTAGATGAAGTAACAGAGGAAAGTAGATCATGGGGTGGCTATTTCGTAGCAATTGAAAACGATGAAGTGATTGGTGCAGGTGGCGGTGGAATGATTGGAGACACATCAGGAGAAATATTTGTCTTATACATAGACCCGAGTCGAAGGAATGAAGGAATAGGTTCGATGCTATTGGATGTGATTACAACGCAGCAAAAGCAGTATAATGCTGCAGAGCAATGGGTCTCGGTTCAAAAAGGGAATGACAAAGGAATTCCTTTTTACGAAGCGAGAGGATTTCAACTGGAACATGAACAGGCTGGCTATGGCAATGGGGGAAATGATGCATACATCTCATTAAGATATTGCCGCCCGCTTTAGAATGAAGTTGAGGAATGATTAGAGGAGCAATACTACAGGAAATTCCTTATAGCAAAATATGATTAAAAACGTTCCTGTGACAAATAATTTTCAGCTGATAAAAAGTTTATGATTGATAAACAGTATCTGCTACGTTCTTCCAAAATGGCTTTAGGAAAGTTTTTAAAAAAGGTACATTCGCCCAATAGTTAAATTAGGCAGATGCATAGGATGGTGGAGAGAGCTATAAAGAAATGAGGGAAAATTTATGAATGAAGAACAAAATGGGTCCCTTGTAGAATCTGACTCTGATATGTACCCGTATTCGGCATATGTACATTACCCTTTCTATAGAAGTGAGCACGATTTCGATGGTCACCTACGATTTCCTTTTTTGCCGTTTCTAGGTGGAGTAGCAGGTGGTCTGCTTGCTGGTGCGCTATTCTATCCACCAGGTCCGGCATATTACCCTGTATATCAACCTTATCCAGTGTATCCACCGTATCCTATGCAACCTCCATACCCACAATACGGCCCTTATTATTCGGGGTATAAGTGGTGACAAAGAAAAGATAAGCAATTCAAACGTCCGTATTCCTTCAACTAATATGGGCGTTTTTTCTTCTATTATATAGAACGTGCATTCTGTTTCGTGGTTTGGTAAAATGAAATTAATCATATAACTATTTCTGAGCGAAATCAATACGCATAAAAAAGGAGGATCCGAGATGGCAGAAGAAATATCATTTATCCATGCAGCAGATTTGCATTTGGATAGCCCTTTTAAAGGATTGAGTAATATACCGGAATCCATTTTCCATCAAGTTCGTGAGAGTACATTTGCCGCATTGGATCGATTAATTGAGGTAGCAATTCATAAACAAGTGGACTTTATTCTGATTGCTGGGGATTTATTTGATAGTGAAAAGCAAAGCTTGAAAGCTCAAATTCGATTACGACGTGCTTTTGAGAAATTACAGTCACATTCGATTTACGTATATCTATCCTATGGAAATCATGATTACATAAAAGGGAATCGTTATCCAGTAACCTATCCAGAAAATGTGTTTATTTTCCCGGATGAGAAAGTGAGCAATTTTACGTTTACAAAAAATGGAGTCGATCTAGCGCAAATTTACGGGTTTAGTTATGAAAATCGTGCTGTTTTTGATAGAAAAGCAAAATCATATAAAATGAACAACAAAGAAATTGCCTATCATATTGCGATGCTGCATGGAAGTATTGTAAGTAATACGGATCATGATGTATATGCTCCATTCCAGATCTCTGATTTAGTAGAAGAAGATTTTAATTACTGGGCACTCGGTCATATTCATAAACGAGAAATATTAAAGCATTCTCCTCCGATTGTGTATCCAGGGAATATTCAAGGGCGGAACAGAAAAGAAACAGGCGAAAAGGGCTGTTACCATGTTACATTAAAGGATCAACAGGCTGAGCTTACTTTTATTCCCTTACAGGTTATTGAGTTTCAATCAAAAAGTGTTGATGTTGCTCATTGTAAGCAAATCCATGATTTAGAAAAGGCAATTTTACAGGAGATTTCAGATCTGACGGGTACGCAGTTAATTGATTTAACACTAACGAGCGACTATCCAAGTTTAAAGCTGTGGGAAAACGAGAAGCAAATAGAGGATATAATGGACCTTGTTAATGAAACAACTATTACTGAAACGAACTGGAAATATATATTTCGTGTCTCAACAGAAGTAAAGCAAGCTATCTTTGATGAAGATATGGTGAATGACAATCATTTTATGGGCGAGCTATCTCGTCAAATTGAAGATACATCGATACTCCCATATATTGGAGAATTATATCAGCATAAACAGGCTAGAAGATATTTAGAGCCATTGTCAGTTGAAGAAGAAAAAGAAATAAAAAAAGAAGCAAAACAGCTCCTGTTCGGAGAGCTGCTGAAGGGGTGAATGATTTGAAAATCCTCCATGCAACGATTCATGGCTTTGGTAAATGGGTTGACCATACAATTGAATTTTCAGAAGCAACGTGTATTTATGGAGAAAATGAATCTGGTAAGTCAACGATTCAAAAATTTATCCTCTTTATGTTATTCGGTCTCGCGCCCAAGCAACGCGCCTTTTATCGTCCGAAAACGAGCGGAAAGATGGGGGGGACCATGACACTGCTTCATCCAGAAGTTGGTGAATTTCGAATTGAACGTTTGGATGAAGTAAATAATGGTGCTGCGGTATGTTTTACGGAGAATGGTGAAACACATGATGAAGCTTGGTTGAAGGAACGACTGAATGGCATGACAGTCAAAACATATGAATCTATTTTCTCTTTCTCTGCATTAGATTTATCGGATATTCGAAGCATGAAAGATGAAGACTTAGGTGAAGTACTCCTTGGAATTGGAATGACGGGTTCAAACAACATTTATTCTATTGAGAAAAAGTTAGATGCAAAAATTGGGGATTTATTTAAACCAAGTGGTAAAAAGCCAGTGATGAATCAGAAAATAGAATCGTTAAAACGTGTCTCCGATGCTTTGCAAAGCTTTCGTGAGGTAGAGGTTTCCTATCGCGAAAAAAAGGACACAGCTGCACAATTAGAGCAAAAGCTCGCAAAACTACAACGGGATTTAAAAGAGGAAAATAAATTTGCATTTACGATTGAAAAGGAGCTTCATGCACTACCGATAATCCAAGAATATCACAAGTTCAAAAAGGAGCTTGAAAATTATCCGAAGGTGATTCAGTTTCCAGAAAATGGCGTCGAGCGTTTGGAGAAATGGAAGGAATTGCTGTTACCACTCCAAAGTGAATGGAATGTCGTTACAGATCATGAAAAAAAGTATAATCAAATAATAGCGACTTTAAAACTCGATTTATACGCTGAGACAATCCAAATGGAAGCAGACGGTATTCTTTCCGAGAAGCAACAGATTCTATCGCGGCTAAACGAATTAAAAAAATTAAAACTTGCAATCAGCCGTCATGAACTGCAGATAAATGAAGAAGTTGATCGGTTGCAATTAGGGATGCAGGTTGATGAGCTCGCTAGTCTAGAGCTTCCTTTTTACTTGGAAAAGGCATGGACAAAATTAAAAAACGAAACGGAACAGCTCAAGCTTGAAGCTGAACAGTTAGAAAACGAGGAAAAGCAGCTAAAGCAAGAGAAAAATTATATAGACAATCAAATCAAACAGCTTGAAGATCTGCTTTTATCAGATAGTCATGTACATGAGTTGCGCGACCGATTACATGCTTTTAAATCAAACCAACTTTTAAGAAAGCTAAATGAGGATGCACAAAATAGAGAAAAGGAACGTAGTAAAGAAAAACAGCGAACTTCGAACACGTTGATTGGAAGTATTATTACTGCTGTTCTTGCAGGTGTAGGTGCATTAATTACCGATTATAGCTGGCTCTATACCGTGATGTTAATTGTGCTTGTTTTGGGAATTGGACAATGGCTTATGACAAAGCGCAACCATAAGCAGTTTGATAGCGTACTCCGAGCATATCGCCAGCAATCGAGCGAACATGTCACGGAAGAAGAGCGAAGAGAAGCTGAGGATCTGCTGGATATGCAAGATAAATATAAACATGAACTAGCAGCATTTCAAGAGCAAGAGAAGCTTGGACATATTCAGTATATCAAATGGAATGAAAAGCAAAATCTATTCGCTGAACGAGATCGCAGATTACAGCAACAAATTCATAACCAATTTGAAAGCTATCCTTTTTTAAAGCGATTGGAGATTGTGTATTGGCCAGAACTGTATCACCATTTAAGACAGGTGCTGAAATTAATAAAAGATTGGCAAAGTCATCTGGATGAGACAGCTGTAATTGAGCGGCAACTTGCAAACTATCATCGTAGGCTAGATCTTTTTGTAGAACATGCGGGTATTAGCGATGAAGAAGAAACACTCGAAGGAAAGCTAGAAGCTATTGAAGAGATCGTTAAGATGCAGCAAGAGAAGCAAAAAGAGCTGACGTATTACGAACAATTAATAGCCGAATTAAAAGAAAAACAGTATGAAATTGGACAATCGATGCAAACGTATGAAATAGAAATGCAACGTTTGTTTGAAATCGCTGCAGTTGATACAGAGGAATTATTTTATGAGCAAGCTAGACAATACGAGGAAAAACATACACTTGAAATGGAATTAGAGAAAACTACTGCTCAGCTTAGGAATTTATTATCAGTGGAAAGCTACCAACAATATACGGAAACAATCGTAACAGAAACAGCGTTAGAAATGAAAAGACAACAGTCAGAAAGCATGCAGAAATCGTTGGAAGAACAGTTAGAAACGGTCAGAGGAAATCTTGCAGATGCGAAAGCAGAGCTTGTTGCAATGGAATCATCCGAGTCCTATTCTACTAGCCTCCATCAATATGAAATGGAAACAGAACACTTCAATCAGCTGGCGAAAGAATGGGCAGTTTTAAAAACTGCTAAGGAAATGCTCACGGAGACAAAGCGGAATTACCGTGCGAATTATTTATCAAAGGTCATGGAAGTAACGACATTATATTTTAAAGAAATAACGGCTGAAACGTACATTCAAGTCTATGCTCCAACTGAAAGTAATCCGTTTCAAGTAGAATCAAGTGACAATATACGATACACTGTAAATGAATTGTCACAGGGAACAATTGATCAGCTTTACGTATCATTGCGGCTAGCGATTAGTAAAATTATGAGTGAAAAGCATGGTTTACCATTTATAATTGACGATGCTTTTGTGCATTTTGATGCCAATCGAATAAAGAAAATAATCGCTATTCTTCAGCAAGTTGCGAAGAAACAACAAGTGGTACTATTTACGTGTAAACAGGAAATCGTTTCTGCTGTAACGGAAATGAAGCAAATTGATATAACGAAAAAGCTATAAAACAGATACTTTTTAAGAAATTGGAAGGGGTGGCGAATATATGAAAAGAGGAATAGGTTATAGTGCAGTAGGGGAGACGTTCGATGATTTTCTATTAATCAAGGAAGCTACCAAAGGTACGACGAGCAATGGGAAGCCTTTCCTAACCTTAATATTGCGTGATGCGACTGGTGAAATAGAAGCAAAGCTTTGGGATGCAACAACGGATGATGAAGCTCTTTTTATTGCAGAGCAGATTATTCGGGTGACAGGAGAGATCAACCAATTTCGAGGTAAGAACCAATTGAAAATTTTATCGGTGAGACCAGCACAGGAAACGGACGGTGTAAAGCTTTCTGATTTTGTAGAGAAAGCCCCCGTGGATCGGGAGTATTTGACGGAAAAGCTGACAGAGGCTATTTTTGAAATGAAAAATCCAGTCATTCAACGGATAGTTAGAGCATTTATAAAAAAATATCAAGAAGGATTGCTCACCTATCCAGCAGCATCTAAAAATCACCATGAATATGCATCTGGTTTAGCTCATCATATTGTAAGCATGTTACAGGTAGCCAGAGAGTTGTCTAAGCTTTATCCACAGGTTAATAAAGATCTTCTCTATGCAGGTATTATTTTGCATGATCTTGGTAAGCTGAGGGAGCTTTCAGGGGTTGTTACAACTACATATACATTAGAAGGGAAATTACTGGGGCATATCCCGATAATGGTGGAAGAAATTGGATTGATGGCTAGGGAATTGCAAATAGAAGGAGAAGAAGTGCTCATTCTGCAACATCTTGTTTTAAGTCATCATGGAAAAGCAGAATGGGGAAGCCCAACACCCCCACTAGTGCGGGAAGCGGAACTCCTTCATCTTATTGATTTAATTGATGCGAAGATGAATATGCTGAATCGCGCTTTAGACAAAGTTATCCCTGGTGAGTTTACAGATCGGTTGTTTGCGATGGATAATCGAGCATTTTATAAACCATTATTTGAAGAAAAGTAAGCAATAGTTATTTTCCTCATTTTTGTTCATATATATAGAATAGAAAGTATGGACAAGATTGGGGGATTTATAGATGACAGAAATTCCATTATGGGTTTTAGCTGTAATTGTTTTGATTTTCCTCAGCGGATATATGGCATTCCGAGCAATGCTTGCAGAAAGAAAATTAGATCACCAGTTTATTGAGCGTGAAGGGGAAATCTATATGGAGCGTATTCAGGAGGATAGATTACGCCGTGAATCAAGAAAAGAACAACAAGGTTCCAATTAAAATAGGCTGTCAGGTGGTTTATTCACCTTGACAGCCTATGGTATTTTTTCGGAGTTGTTTATCATTCCACTAGAAAATATAGATGTTCTGTGTTTTTCTTTTATCCTTGGGCTTCTTCTTCTGTTTCTGGTTGTTCAAAAAGGTCTTGGAACTCATCGATTTTAATATCAACATTGGCGTCCTTGATAAGTGCGTCCATTTTCTCTTGGACTTTTGTAACATCCATTCGTTTTGTTAAGAGTTCACGGCGAAGATCTTCTTTTACGTCTTCAAATTCACCGATACTTTCTTCCTTATCGCGAACATCATTTACTTTAATAATATGGAATCCAAATTGTGATTGTACAGGATCGCTAATTTCGTCTGCTTCCATGCTATATGCAGCATCTTCAAATTCAGGCACCATTTCACCAGTTGAGAAGTATCCAAGATTCCCGCCATCCTCTGCCGATCCATCAGTCGAATATTCTTCTGCTAATTCTGCAAAATCTTCACCATCATCCAGCTTTTGTTTGACTTCATTTGCAGTTTCTTCATCAGCTACAAGAATATGTTGCGCATCAATCTCTGTGTTTTGGCGATTATATTCTTCTTCAAGATCTTCTTCGGTAATCTCAATATCTTCAGCGATTGCTGCTTCTTGTAGCAAGCTTATGCGAATAATTTCACGTAATTCTTCCTCATTACCGAAGTTTTGCTCGATAATCGAATCGTATTGATCACCATATGCTTCTTTCATGGAATCAATCTCAGAATCAACGTCCTCATCAGTAACTTCATAATTATTCTCAAGGACTTTAATTGTAATCATTTCTTCGAGGATAGCTTCCCCGTTACGGCTTTTTAGTTTTTCATAAAAATCTTCTTTTGTAATATCTCCTGCTTCGGATTCAACAACTACTTCCGAATCAGCTTCATTATTCGTACATGCTGCTAATGTGAGCGTACCTGCTGTAATAATAGCAGCCAAGGCTAGTTTCTTCATCGTCTCTAAACACTCCTAATCTGTATGTTGGTTCTAGTTTTCATTAGAAAACTTGGTATTCGCCAGGTCTTTGGGCGGATGACTTAGTTGCACTTATGCAGATAAGAATGGTTTATACCTTATTATCTGCCAATGATAAATATAACATACTTCCTTTTAGAAAAAATAGTATTATGTAAAATACCTATAAAATACCGTTAAACTGTCACATTCATGACACGTAAGTAGGAGCATACGAGTAATGCGACCATAATCATATTAATGACACGAAATATTTTAGCTTGCTTATGTATGTCCATTTGCATTTTTGTGCAGAAGGATTTTGTTAGGGTGTTGAAAATGAGCAAAACAATAAAAGCAAAGCACATATAAAAAATGATCATGACTTGAACTCCTCTCATTCAATGTACACTTGTAATCTTTACTCTACCAAAAGAAGAGCTGGATGAACAGAGGCAGGTGAAGAAAAATATAGAAATGAATTATCTTTTAGCAACTAGAATGATATAGTTACTAATGTATACTATTTCCCTTTGCTGCATTTAAAGTTATACGTGTTAACGGATGAATCGTCATGAATAAAGTGAAAGAAGCTTTTTTTGTGTTATATGTTTCTGTATAATAGTAGAAAGACGAAAAATAATAAATCATTGATAGTAGTTTCACATTTAGTGAATCGAACACGAAATAGACGTAAAGTATTATCAATCAGTGAATTGGGTCGCTTTGTATTCAAAAAACACAGCTATACAGAGAAAATAGTGTTTTGTAGATATGCTATTAAGGGGGAATTGTATTGGGGGAACTTGAAAGTATAAATGACAGCTCATCATTTCATATACAATTACTTTCCAAAATAATAGATATGAATCAATACCCCGTTATCAAATTGATTATTGAACATAATCTCACCCGCAAAGAATTTAACGAAATGATGGACATGATTCAAGGTTTAAATGAAGCATATGAACTTCAAAAAGAAGAGGGATTGCTCGACTTTACATCGTTACTCATTCAATTTGCAGGTATGTTGAATGAGAAACTTGATCCGAATCAGACAATTGAAGCATTAAAATTAGAAGGGTATTATCCATTGCTCATGGCGGAGTTCAGCAAGATATTGGAGGACTATGACAGAAAACATCGTAGAAGATAAACAGAGCGATTGTAGTTTTTCCTATAACTTAAAATGAGACAGACTACCAAAGTGGTAACTGTCTCATTTTTTTGTTGCTTAAATTAATGATTTTTTACCTTATTTTCAAGGTCTTTCAAACTTGTTTCAATTTGTTCCAATGATTGGTAAATACTTTCTTGGTGGGGTTCAACGGTTTCTTTCCATTCCTCAACAGACGTTCTAATTTCATCTGTCAACTCTTTAATGAGGACAGCACCCTCTTTGGACGTGTGTTTAATTTGTTGCTGTAGTCGTAACCCTTCTACTTTTAACCGATTCAGAAGGAGTTTTAATTCCATTCCTTGATCTTTTACACGAACACGTACATCTCTTCCTGATTCAGGTGTGCTTAATAATGTGACAGCCGCACTAACTGTCCCCCCGACAAGCAGTCCTAGTATAAATGATTTTCCTTTAGACATAGCCACGCACTCCTTTCCTACTTCTATTATATCATTTCCACTTTTCATACGGCTATCAAACATTTTTTATAGATAGCAAATATATGAAAAGGTTTCACTAATTTGATTATAAAAAATAAGCGGGAATAAAGCTACTTCAAAGCGGAAAATCATGAAAAAAACCTCTGACAATGTTGTGCCAGAGGTTTTAGAAATAGGTTAAGCTACTGTTATTGGTTTGGATCGTTTCATAATTCCTTGTACAATTGGATAAATAACAATCATGATGACGGTATTTAATGCAGTGGCAGGTAATACAATACCAACAAACAATGCTAGGAATCCACCTTCCATTAATCCGACAATGAATAGTGCAACTGAAAGGAAGATAGAACCACTAATGATTGTGCCAATAGCAGCTAATATAGGCGCACTTAATGTAATCTTCACCTTGTTTTTCACAAGTAAGAATAAGGCAAAAAACACAAATGCTGTTAATGGTTTATCAATAATGTTGGCAATTTGTCCGCCTGGTGCCGATGTTGTTAATGCTGAAATGATACCTGTTGCAATGGATAGAATAAGAACATATTTTGCTTTAGGAAACAATAAAATTCCAAGAAACATCATAGACAACAGCATATCTGGCTTTACACCAAAAAGCATAGGTGGTACAACTGCATGCAAGACAGCGCCAATACCTACTAACAGGGATAAAATAATCAAAATTCTCGTATTCATTTTTAACTCTCCTCATCTATTCTTTGCTCAAGCTTTTCTATTTCCAACTGTACACTCATTGTCAGTTGCGAAATGTTAGCAATAGTATAGCAGAATTTATTGAAAATTAAAAGCGCTAATTTTTACTATATGCTGGAATAGCCACGTTTACGAAGCGCTAAAGCCTAACGTCGGCATACCTATTACAGGAGCATGTTTCCTTTTAGATGAACTTGACTTTTCGCACATAACGGCGAAAGTCATAGATCATCTTATCCTTGGAGTGAATCTCCTACGTAGGAATGTTTCTCGTCGAACCATCCGAAAACACGGGTCGCAGTCCGAATGCCGCTAACAGGAAGCTTCCGATTTTGTACTTATATCGCTGCTTTAATTTCCTGGGCAATAGTTTGTAGATCTTCTGATGTGTATTCATCCGTATGTACGGTCCAGTTTGGTGTATAGCCATCTCCTTCGCCATACCTTGGAATAAGGTGGAGATGAAGATGAAAGACAGACTGCTCTGCTGGTGCTTCATTATTGTTTAAAACATTCATTCCTAATGGGCTGTATGTTTTTTTTATTGCATTCGCAATGATTGGAACTCGAGCAAACAATTCTTTCGCAACCTCTGGTGGGGTTTCGTAAATATTTTTCGTATGTGTTTTCGGTATAACAAGTGTATGTCCCTTTGTGACTTGGCTTAAATCCAAGAATGCATAAACATGCTCGTCTTCATATACTTTAGCGGAAGGGAGCTCCCCATTAATTATTTTACAAAAAATACAATCTTCATGACTCATTTTTCCATCTCTCCTTTAATAATAGTGTATGTTTACTCTCATTGTATTAACTTATAGGGACAAATGTAAAGCAATTCCTATTATTTTCTGAAAAAGGAGCAAATGTGAACAAAATAAAGAAACAGGTCAGACCCGCTTGAGCGGATCTGCCTGCTATAAGAAGAAAGAGGATGTTTTAACTAATGCTGGGGAACTGTAAACACTTGTAAATCATACAAGATGATTCGTCATTGGTTTACAAAAACCATTATACCAATTGTCCACTTCAGTTGAAGCGGAAGCTGGTAAAAGGGCTTTTTATCATTAGTATGCCAACACTGACACCCCATCTCGTTTTTTTACGAAAAATCAGAGTAATTATCGAACACTAACACCTCATTTTGTGTTTTTTACACGAAATTACATTAGATATTCGATCGTCAACACCTCATTTGCGTATGACAAGATTTTGTTGTAGTGAGACATCCTCGTTTCTTCCTTTCTATTTTGTTCCGAAATAAATATCCTATACATGGATTTTAAAAAAAGTTGAAGAAAAATGTCGTAGGGTTTGCCTTTGGCAATGTACACCAATAATGATAAAATCAAAAGTAATGATAGGAGGGACTTTGATGGAATCCTTATTACATATTGAAAACCTTCATGGAGGGTATACACATAAAAATGTATTGCACGGTATTTCATTTGACGTTAAACCAAAAGAAATTGTAGGCTTAATTGGTTTGAATGGTGCTGGGAAAAGTACGACGATTAAGCATATAATTGGTCTCATGCAGCCGAAAAAAGGAATCGTGCAGGTGAATGGAAAGAGCTACAAGGAAAAACCAGAAACATATCGCAATCAAATGGCATACATACCTGAGATGCCGATATTATATGATGAACTAACATTATATGAGCATCTGCGGTTAACGGCGATGGCATATGGAATTGCGGAGGATGTATTCGAGACAAGACTTCATCCGCTTTTAAAGGAATTTCGTTTAGAGAAAAAGCTGAACTGGTTTCCGGTCCATTTTTCAAAAGGGATGCGTCAAAAGGTAATGATTATGTGTGCGTTTTTAATTGAACCACCGCTTTATATCGTTGATGAACCTTTTGTAGGCTTGGATCCGTTAGGTATTCAATCTTATCTACAATTAATGGATGGTATGAAAAATAATGGTTCAGGTGTCTTGATGTCAACACATATTCTCGCTACTGCAGAACGTTATTGTGATCGCTTTGTTATTTTGCATGATGGTGTTATTCGAGCAATTGGTACATTGGAAGAATTAAGAGAAAGCTTTGATATGCCTGGTTCGACGTTGGATGATTTGTATGTGCAATTAACGAAAGAAGAAGATAGCCATGTTTGATTCGCATGAATTTTATAAAAAACGGTTTTCATCTCATTTAAAAGAGACAAGCCGTTATTTGAAATATATTTTTAATGGTCATATGGCATTTGCAATCCTATTTTTTATTTCTGCATCTGCCTATTATTATCAACAGTGGTTAACAGATTTACCAGAAAATTTCCCAACGGCTTTGATTATTGGAATTACATTTGGGTTAATTGTTAGCTACAGCCCTGTTAGAACGTTACTAAAAGAACCGGACCTTGTTTTTCTTATTGTGGCGGAAGCAAAGATGGGTGCTTATTTCCGTAATGCGCTGATTTATAGTTTTGTCATTCAGCTTTATCTTATCTTGCTTTTCGCTGCAGCGTTTGGACCGCTTTATTTTGCTACGTATCCAGAAAGAGCAGGGAATATTTACTTACTTACATTAGTTCTGCTCTTACTATTTAAAGTGGCAAATTTACTGGCAAATTGGTGGATGCTTAAAGTAAGGGAACCGGGGATTCGAAATATTGATCTCCTAATCCGAACTATTTTGAATGGAGTTACCTTTTATTTTATCGTAAATGGTGACATGCTGTTTGCAGGAATTACTTCCATTTTATTTGTCATTGTTTTTCTCTATGATTATTATTATTCCAGTAAACAATCTGGAATGGCTTGGGATTTACTTGTTGAAAAAGATCAAAATCGCATGCAGACCTTTTATAGGATAGCTAATATGTTTGCCGATGTTCCGCATTTGAAAAATCGTGTAAAAAAGAGGCAGTGGCTTGTTCATTTAGTTAATAGAGGCGTACCCTTAGAAAAGAAGCATACGTATGATTACTTATTTCGAATTTCCTTTGTTCGCAGCGGAGATTATTTAGGGATGTATGTGCGTCTGATTGTAATTGGAGGATTATTCATTTATTTCATTCCAAATGTATGGGTGAAGGTATTATTTGGAATTTTATTTCTCTACTTGAGCACTTTCCAGATGATGCCGCTTTATCAGCATCACCGAACGAATATGTGGCTTGACCTGTATCCGGTTGAACTGACTTATAGAAGAAGTGCTGTTCTCAAAATTGTTTATCAACTAAGTATCGTCCAGGCGCTTTTATTCGCCTTACTGTTTGTACTGATGCAGGAATACTTGGGATTTGCAATCATGCTTGGGGGCGGTTTGCTTTTTATCGTTCTATTTGTGAATGGCTATATTAAGCCGAGATTGAAGTAATGTACATAAGTAGACCAAATCATTTTTTGATTTGGTCTACTTGTATGAATGAACGGGTATTCCTTTTTTTCGTCAATTTTTTTATCGCTTGTAACGTTATGGAAGTATATTATGCATTTCCTTTTTGGTATTCTAAATAAGCTCCAATTAATGTTTTAGCAGCAATTGGTAAAGCTTTCTCATCAATATCAAATTTGGGGTGGTGGTGTGGGTATGGATTCCCTTCTTTGTTTGCACCTGTAAAGAAGTATGCTCCTGGTTTTTCCATCATATAATAGGAGAAGTCCTCACCACCCATTACAGGTAAAATTTCCTCAGCAGTCTGAATTTCATCGATATGTTTGCTCGCCTCGATAACAATTTCAGCTCCCTCAGGATGATTGATTAATGGTGGATATCCTTTTACATAATTCAGTGTGTAAGATGCATCGTTCGATGTGCAAACGCCTTTGAGGATTTTTTCCATCTCATTCATAATCAGTTCCTGAACATCCACATTAAAGTACCGTACTGTACCAACTAATTCCGCCTGATCAGCAATAACATTAAATGCATTTCCTGCTTGAAAAATTCCAGTTGTTAAAACTGCAGTTTCTAGTGGGTCTACTCTTCTGCTAACGATTTGCTGGAACTGTGTAATAACTTCTGCGCCAAGGACAATTGCGTCTTTTGTTTCATGCGGGTATGCCCCATGTCCACCTTGACCTTGGATTGTTATTTCGAAACGGTCTGCACCAGCCATAAATTCCTTTTTAGAAGTCTGGAGTACGCCTAAAGGAACGGTTGCCCATAGATGTGTTCCAAATACTGCGTCCACTTTATCGAGCGCACCAGCTTCTATCATAGGTTTCGCTCCACCAGGTGCAAACTCTTCCGCATGCTGATGTAGAAAGACAATAGTACCTGTAAGCTCAGCTTGGTATTTTTTCATTACTTTAGCAAGTGTAAGTAAAGTTGCCGTATGTCCATCATGACCGCAGGCGTGCATGACACCAGGAACTTTGGATTTGTAGGCTACATCTTTTTCATCTTGAATTGGCAGTGCGTCGAAATCAGCTCTTAATGCAACTGTTTTGCCTGGTTTTGTTCCTTTTAATGTTGCGATTACACCATTTCCACCGACACCTGTTTGATAAGGGATTCCGAGCTCTTCATAGTAATCTGCTATGTATTTTGCTGTTTTTGTTTCCTGAAACGATAATTCAGGATGCTGATGCAAGTATCTTCTGATCTCTACCATTTCTGGATAGAGCTCATCGATTGATTGATGTATCTTTTCTAACAATGTTAACGCCACCTCTTTATTTAATTCACTTTTATGTTTATTCTATTATAACATGAGTTATTAATCATAAACTTAATTTTATATATTTTAAGTCGGACATTACCCCGATAATAATTGGAGGGTTAACATGAAGGTTAAAGTAGTGAATTATAATAACCAATGGAGTTTGAAGTACGAAGAAGAAGCGATAAAAATGCAACAAATATTTAGTGATGAATTAGTAACCATTCATCATTTTGGCAGCACCTCTGTTCCTGGTCTTAAAGCGAAGCCGATTATTGATATGTTAGCCGTTGTGAAACAGATCGAAAAAGTGGATACTTTCAATGAGCAAATGATTGAACTTGGCTATGAACCCTTGGGGGAATTCGGAATAAAGGGGAGACGTTACTTTCGAAAAGGCGGAGAGCATCGTACGCACCATGTTCATATGTTCCAGTTCGATAATGAGTTGGAAATAAACAGACATTTAGCCGTAAGAGATTATCTTAGGGGTCATCCTGAGGAAGCTAAACAGTATGGGGATCTAAAAGCCAAATTAGCTGAGCAACATCCAGAAGATTGGGAGGCTTATATGAATGGCAAGGATGCATTTGTTCAGAATTTAGAGCGCAAAGCGCTGTTATGGAGAAGGAAAGGTGAGTGAAAGGTAATTCGCTCATCAGGAATTGTAAACGGACATAATATAGCGCATCGAAGGCTTACATATGATGCGCTATATTATTGATTTTAAAACTCTTCGTAAACAGCTGGATCTTGATTTTTATTTCTGCCATCAGGTCGGGTTAACTCTCCAATGAGGTTCATTTCCGTTTCGTCTAGTGAAAAGTCAAAAATCGATATGTTTTCTAATTGTCTTTCAGGTGATGCCGATTTAGGAATTGGAATTGCATCTAGTTGATAATGCCATCGTAAAATTACTTGTGACACTGTTTTGTTATGGTTATTGGCAATTTGTTGGAGTACTTCATTTTGTAAAACATCATTTGCACGAGCGATGGGACTCCAAGATTGGGTCTGAACGTGATTATCTTGATGCCACTTTCGTTGTTGTTCTTGGTTGAAAAATGGATGTAATTCGATTTGGTTCATGGTTGGCTTCACACCGGTTTCTTTTTCCAATCGATCGATATGCTCCGGTAAGAAATTACAAACACCGATGGAGCGAATAAGCCCCCATTTTTTAGCGTCAATTAGCGCTTGCCAAGCTTCCACATAGATGTCTTGGATTGGGTTTGGCCAATGAATAAGGTATAGATCATAGTAATCTAGATTTGCGCGATATAAGGACTCTTGAATGGTCGTAACAGCTTTATCATATTCATGGTAACGCCCTGGTAATTTGGATGTAATTCTTAATTCTTCTCTCGGAATTGAGCTGCGTCTAACAGCTTCCCCTACAGTTCCCTCGTTTTCATAATTATAAGCTGTATCGATTAATCGATAGCCGATATCCATTGCGTTTGTAATCGCATTTGCACCTGCATTACCGTTTAGATTATATGTACCAAATCCAATAACTGGTACAGTCATTCCATCATGAAGCGTAATCTCTGGAATTGATTTACTCATTATGAACCACTCCCTTTTAATAATAATTTAAGCCTATCACTATATCAATAAATAATTCAAATAAATTAATCGATTATTACTAAAATAAAGGATACTTAATTCAACGTTAACATTACCTGAGCTGACCTTTAAGTTTATCTCCAACAGTTCGTTGTCTGCCAGATCCAATCCCAGAAAGAAGTAGCAATCCAATGACACCTATTAATAATAGCAATGGGATACTCCAGCTGTTTGCGATATCGTGTAGGGCACCAATAAGAACAGGGCCTGTCGCTGCTAACAGGTAACCAAATGATTGGGCCATTCCCGATAATTCTGCCGCTTGTTTTCCATCTGTTGTGCGTAAGGTGAAGAACATCATCGACAAACTAAATGCACTACCAGAGGCTATACCAATTAGGATAGCACTAACAGGAACGATAGATGGATGTCCAATTAACAATCCAAGTATGCCTGTCGCATATAAACAAGCGGTTACGATGCTTAAACCAATTTGATTTTTCAAGCGCTCTGCAATTATTGGTATAATAAAGGTGATCGGAATAACAGAGAATTGCATTAAGAAAACCATCCATCCTGCTGCACTTGAACCATAACCAATTGATCGTAATATATCAGGGAGCCAGGTGATTAATGTATAGAATAGAAAAGATTGACATCCCATATATAGTGTGACCTTCCAAGCTAATCCGGATTTCCATAAATGATTCCCCTTTTTCTTTTCAGCGATCGCGTTAGTAGATACTTTTCTTTGAAGTAACTGTGGAACCCAAACAAGTATGGCTAAAAATGAAACACATGCGAAAACTGCTAAAGCGCCTGGCCAGCCAAAACCTTGAACTCCAGCAAGAGGGACACTTAATCCAGCGCCGAGCGCACCAAATATATTCATGGATACGGCATATACACCTGTCATGATTCCGATTTTTAAAGGAAAATTCATTTTGATAAATCCTGGTAGTAACACATTACCAAATGCTATTGCTATCCCTATTAAGAGTGTTCCAATGAATAGAAAGCTAACATCTGCTAACGAACGGATAATAATCCCGATGGTTAGAATAAGCATAGAAAGAAAAATCGTCCATTCCATTCCAAGCCGATTCGCTAGTTTTGGTACAAAAGGAGAAAGAAGTGCAAATGCAATTAGAGGCAGTGTGGTGATGCTTCCTGCTATTGCATTGGAAATGGCTAAATCATCTCGGATAAAAGGGATGAGTGTTCCGACAGAAGTAAGTGGCGCTCTTAAATTGGATCCGATTAGAATAATTCCGAAGATAAGAAGCCAAGTTGTCCGTTTATTTTTTGGGTGATTTTCTAATGGTAATTCTTTCGTATTCAATTTTAATCCTCCATTAATTCTATTTGCGGTCTGGTGCTTTTGGGTAAATGATGTTATACTTAAAGTTGCGATGAGCTGATTTGTGTAAGTCAAAGCACAACGCAATAGATGTGAATGTGAACACATCGTGCTTTGCCACAAATTTCGTAAAGGCGCCTGTATTGTATACGGGCGCCTTTTTATTAATTACTAGACCTTATCAAGGTGTCACTTTGATCATTTAAATGAAGTTTACGAAGCAGACTTTGGAGCGGTTGCTGAACAATGAGGTAAGTCCCGATTGATAGTAATGTGGCAGCCATACCAAAGAAAAATCCAGCAATCACGTCGGTTGGAAAATGAACCCCCAAATAAACTCGTGTAACTAATATGAATCCAATCCACACTAGCGTAGTAAAGCCAACTACAAATTTCATCCAAATATTTGCAACGATAAGTACAAGTACTAAACCGATAAGCCCGTAAAAAACAGTTGATCCAGTAGCATGGCCACTCGGGAAACTTTCATTCGTTTTTTCGATAAGCTGTAAAAAAGCTGGACGATCTCGGTCAAAAGCCTTTTTAAGAATCTTTCCAGCGATTGCAGCACAAAAGAGTATTGTGCTACCAAACCAGAGTCCTTCTGCATACTTACGCTTAAAAAATAAAACAATAACAAGAAGAATGGTTAAGGCAATAATAAGCCTCATATTTCCTAGTTCTGTTGTTATCTTAATAAAGGATGTTTTTCTTTCTGATATCGTTCCTTGAATCCGCTCGATCCATAATGAGTCAAAGGCAGCAATCCATTGGCTTTCAAAATAGACACCCCAGGCAACAATGCTGAATAATAGTAAAAATAAAAGGCCCATTAGAAAAAAGGGCATGGTTGATAATTTTGTATTTCTGATAGTATCACTCTTTCTATTACTACTCTCCCAGTTTCATTATAGAAATCTGTTGAAATCTAATTTATCTATCATACCATGATTCTAAAAGTAATTGTAGAAGTAAATCAATACTGGAATATGTAGTTGAAAAAATTTACCTTTATATTATAATTAGTCCTCACTTACTATTAAGAGAATTTTTGTGTTAAAAGAAGAAAAAAAGGATAGCAGATGTTACCTGCTATCCTTGATAAAGGGGGGTAATTCTATTAAGAAAGCCGAGGATCAGCGAGTAATCGTTCGATTTCTTCCTTATGGTGTGTCTCGTCCGAAATTAAATCTTCTAATTTAACAACAAGCTCCGTCAATCCAAGTTCTTCTGCTTGTTTTTTTCGTTTTTCATAGCGTGTAATGGTATCTGACTCAGCTTGAAGTGTTGCTTCGAGTAATGCTTTTACTTCTGTTGGTTGAGGTACTTCAGCTGATTCTGTTGTTGGGATGCCTCCAAGAGCCTTGATTTTTTCAGAAAGATAGAGCGCATGTCCAAGCTCATCTGTTATTTCCTCTTCAAAAAATGGCTTTAATGCGGAACGATATAACCCAGAAACAACAGATGCACTGTATGTGTATTGAATAACCGCACCATACTCATGAGATAAATCTTCATTTAAACCATCAATTAAATTTTGTAAATCTTTTTCCATTAGTAATCTCCACCTTTTTCAAAAATAGGACTATAAGTATAAAGATATAATACCCGGTCTAGTTTTTTTGAAACATAAATTAATGTAAGATAAAAGAACATAAAAAATTTGAGCGAGGGAGCGATTTGAATGAAAAGTAAAAGAATGCTTTTACGCATGATGCTTGCTTCGTTACTGTTTTTAGCGGCTTGTGGCTTGTACCAATGAAAGTGCTCCGCCCAATAAGGATCCTGATATCACTGGGTATATCATGGATGCTACTGGAGAGCGTATTTTGGTTGTCAGTAAGGAGGCTCAGAATCATGATAGTGATCATGAATATTATGATGCAATCAGCTTGTCTGGAGCACCTAAAGAAGTTGAAGCAGGTCAATTAGTGAACGTTTGGTATGATGGACCTATAGCAGAATCGTATCCAATGCAGTCTAAGGTTGGCGAGCTGGAGATTGTTTCAAGTGCACAACCTGATGGATCTCAATTAACAGAAGCAGAAGTATTGAAGATAGCGATTGAAGATCAATCGGCGCTTGTAGCGGTGCGATTAATAGCGTTTGATCCAGCATCAAAACAATGGCAAATAGAATTTATCGAAATACCACAAGGGGATACCTTTAAAGTGACAATTGAAGATAAATAATTACTTCAAAACATGTGAAAATGTGTATATAGTGTAGAAAGAGGTGTAATAGTTGAAGAAAAAGGGTCGAACTCTGTTGCTGTTACTATTTGTCACAGTCCTTATTATAACAGGGGTTTGGATTGTGCAAATCGTAAATGGTTATGTGCCATATATTGATCGATGGTCAAGTCAATTCATTGAAAGGTTGCATGATTCAATTATTTACCAACCATTCCGGTTGGTGACAGATCTTGGGTCAGAGTCTTTTCTTATACCATTCGTAGTTGTCATGACTATTGTGTTAAGTGTGTTACTAAAAAAATGGTTTGTTGCTATTCTTTTCCCTGGTGGGGTTTTACTTACCCATCAATTGAATATGTTTATTAAAGGTGTTGTTGTAAGGGAAAGACCGAGTATTTCGGTTGCGGCTAATGCAGAAGGATATAGCTTTCCATCTGGACATGCTATGATTTCGATAGTTTGTTATGGATTGATTGCTTATTTATTGATAAAGAAAATGAAGTCGCATGTTCTAATCGTAATTACTCAAACGACGTTTACCATACTTATATTCCTGATTGGAGTAAGCAGATATGTTATTAATGTCCATTATTTAACCGATATTGTCGCTGGCTTTGCAATTGGGTTTATCTGTTTAGTAGGACTCATATATGTGTATGAAAAGTTGGAGTCAGTCTTAAGTCGGAGCTAAAAGCATCCTCTAGATGGTTTAACGGAGGAGCGACTACGTTTATGATAAGGTTAGTAACTTGCTTATAGTCCGTGTTAAAAAGAGGATGTGTAGTGCAATCTCCTATATACACAGATTGACTCTGAGAGGAGGACAGACAGATGAAAAATTTCTTTCGCTATTTCTTTGCGATTTTTTTAATCGTTATTGGCGTTATGCTTGTTATGGCTAATCTTGAAGTGATTGACTTCAATTTTAGTGTCGCATGGCATTATATTTATCCGATTTTCTTTGTTGTGATTGGTTTTATGTGGTTGATTCGTTATTTACGAAGAAGAGGAGGAAGCTGGATTTTTGGATCCTTTTTCCTAATATTTGGTTCGTTGTTAATCATGGATCGGTTAGACTGGATGACATTTGCTTTTAAAGATGTTATTAATTTATGGCCGCTACTCATTGTTTATATTGGATTTTCATTAATCGGACGCAAGAGGATTTCGACCGATTTCAATTATGATTATGATATGAATGGTAAATATGATTACAATACGGGTAGAGAGAAGAAGTATTTCAATAATTCGATGTTCACAGTAGGGACTCATACGTTTGATGAGCAGAACTGGAAAGTTGAGCCAATGCACCTGAAACATATGGCAGGAGATTTTTATTTTAATTTTTCAAAGGCGTTCATTCCTGAAAAGAAAATACCGATTACAATTGATTCACTAGCAGGTGATGTGAATATTGTGTTGCCAGAAAATGTTGATTTTCGTATTTATGCTACGGTGAAAGCTGGTGAGATTAAGGTGCTAGATCAGACTGTAGATGGTATTAATCGTAGACTCGTATATCACACGAATGACTACGATACTGCTGTTAGAAAGTTAGACTTCCATATCGACCTAAAGGCTGGTTCAATTCGTATTGATCGTGTGTAAGGGGGCTGTATCATGAAAAATAGGTTTTCAAGTATTCGTTATATACTCATCCGTTCCCATTTGTACAATATGTTTTTAACGTCTATCTTGCTTCTTACAATTTTGTTATCGGTTTATGTTTTAGTTGAACCGGAATGGCTGTCTGTACAGGGTATCTTTTTGTTTACGATTCTCTACGCACTCATTGCCTTTATTATCTCCTTATACACCGGGTTTAAAGATATTGGGAATATATTAAAAACAAAGTTGGATAGTATTTCGCTTTTAATTACGCAATTTTCAAATGGAAACTATGATTCATCGATTCAATTCCCAAAATCTATGGATCAAGAAGATGAGATTACGAGAATAGCGAAGGATTTAAATGAGCTCGGAAATAAATTGCAGAATCAAGTAAAATCATTACAACGGATGGCGGATGAAAAGGCCGATTTTGCGAAATCTGCACATAAAGCGGCTGTCATTGAAGAAAGACAGCGGATTGCTAGAGACCTGCACGATGCTGTCAGCCAGCAGCTTTTTGCCTTAACGATGATTTCAGAGGCATCAATCAAGCAATTTGAAAAAAATCCGGTATTAGCGAAAAAGCAAATGAAAGAAGTTGCTACTGCGGCGTTGCAAGCACAGACCGAAATGCGAGCGCTTTTACTCCATTTAAGACCGGTTCATTTATCGGGAGATACTTTGGAAAAAGGAATACATAAATTAATTGAAGAATTAAAGCAAAAGAGTTCAATTGATTTTAAAGTGTCGATCAAAGAAGAGCTAAAGCTGAGTGAAGCAATTGAAGAGCATGTATTTCGGATTGTTCAGGAGTCTTTATCAAATATTTTAAGACATGCGAATGCGAATAAAGTACATGTCGATATTTTTAAAAAGTCAAAAGAATTATTTGTTCATATCCAAGACGATGGCAAAGGGTTTGATGTAGTCAATGATGCAGAAAAAAAGACCTCCTATGGCTTAAAAACCATGCGGGAGCGAAGTGAAGAGTTAGGTGGAACATTTGTAATTCGTTCTATTCCAGATGAAGGAACATATATTGATATTCGGATTCCATGTTAGTAGGAAATAGCTTGGGCTGTTTATTAGGAGGAATGAAAAATGGTACGTGTTGTAGTTGTTGATGATCATGAAATTGTGCGAAAAGGAATTATTGCCTATTTACAGACGGAAGGTGATATTGAAATCGTTGGTCAAGCATCCAGTGGGAATACCGGAGCAGATCTTGTTCTTGAATTAAAGCCAGATGTTGTATTAATGGATCTAATTATGGATAACGGAACTGGGATTGAAGCAACAAAACAAATTATGGAGAAATACTCAACTTGTAAAATTATCATTTTGACGAGCTATTATGATGATGAACAAATCTTTCCAGCCATTGAAGCTGGTGCCTTTAGTTATATTTTAAAAACATCTTCTGCTCCTGAGATTGCTGCCGCTATTAAAAAAGCAGCTAATGGTGAAAATGTAATTGAACCGAGAGTTGCTGGGAAAATGATGTCTAATTTCCGTGTTGAAGCAAAAAAGCCTCACGATGAATTAACAGAACGTGAAATGGAGGTACTGCTCTGCATTGGGAATGGGATGACCAACCAAGAAATTAGTGACAAGCTTTACATCGGAATCAAAACAGTGAAAACCCATGTTAGCAATATTTTATCGAAATTGGACGTGAACGATCGTACGCAAGCCGCTGTCTATGTCCATCGTAATCAATTATTATAACCAATTGGCCGAAAGCCACTTAAAACGCATGTTATTTTTAAGTGGCTTGAAGTGTAAAGAAATTCACTCCTCTCACTCTCCAAACACCGAAATAAGTCACCATCTCACACCTCTTGACACGATATGCCAATCCATTATAGATCATAATATTGATAGATAATCAACAATATAAATAGAGTAGGAGTTAGATTTCTTTGGCGATTGTTCAATAATTTGTCAAATTGTAAGTTATAAGCAAGACTGTTTTATTGTGTTTCATGACAAGCATTTGTATAATACAAATGTATAAAAAGTAGAGAGGAATACTCGAATATGCGACAGATGACTAAAAAAGCTGAGAATTTATTGTTGTTCATTTGGGTACAAGCATTTGTAGCAACGACAGGAAGTTTGTTTTATTCAGAAGTAATGGGGTATGTTCCATGTGAAATGTGCTGGTACCAAAGAATTCTAATGTATCCACTTGTCGTTATTTATGGGGCTGCAGCAATTAAGAAGGATATCTCGATTGCATTGCCAGGGTTAATTTTGAGCCTCATCGGGTTGCCAATTTCAATTTATCACTACATGCTGCAAAAAGTACCTGCCATGCATGAATTGGGCGGAGCATGTACAGGTCCAGTTCCATGTAATGCTGTTTATGTCAATTACTTTGGTTTTATAACAATACCGTTCTTAGCTGGTGTAGCATTTACGGTAATCATCGTTCTACACCTTATGCTATTAAGGGAACAAAGGAGGAAATAAAGAATGGGAAAGAAAATGATAGTTATTATTGGAGTAATTGTTGTATTATTTATTGCTCTATTCTTCGTCCTTGATTATAAAAATAATCAAGCATTAAATAACAATGATAATCCATATGGAACAAACGATTTAGATCAGGCTACAATTGATCAGCTAGGTGATCCATTATATCAAAACCAAATTCTTCCTGATGAGCTAAGTGAAACGATTCAGAATGGGGATCCTGTAACGGTTTACTTTTACAGCCCAACTTGTATTTATTGTCAAAATACAACACCATATCTTGCACCATTAGCTGAGGATATGGATGTCGATATGAAGAAATTTAATTTATTAGAGTTTGGTCAGGAAGGCAATGCGTACCAGATTGAATCAACTCCAACATTGATTCATTTTGAAGATGGGGAAGAGGTTGCTCGATTAGTTGGTCAGTATCCTGAAGAGGGTTACGAAGCTTTCTTTAATGAATATGTTGCTAATTAAATGATTTTGAAGCAAGTAAGGGAAGTAGTGGATTCGTTAATGAAGCCACTACTTTTTTTATGATTAACCTAAACTTTTGGTGAAATCCAAAAGATGAGAAGGCTGCGAACCACTTTGTTCATTCTATAATAGCGCTATAATGAAAGTGAACAAGTGCTAGGCTCGTACCGAGTATCTTTAGCGCTGTTACTTCGCTTTGATAAAAAACGGATAGGTAAGAATTAATCCAATAATATATAGTCCAAGCGCAACATATGCAGGTAATAAATGAATAAAATTCGTATAGCCAATTGCAAAGTGAATATAGATTCCCGCCCAAAATGCTGGCAAGCCTCCAATTAAGTAAGTCCACCATACCCAACGATTCCCTTGTTGAAATCCCCATAAGGAGAGCGTCAATACTAACAAACCAACGCTTAATAACGCACTACCAAATCCAGCACGATCATGTGCTAAAACAGGAAGCAGATTCTCGTTAAACGCATTCATCATTTCAGCAGGCATACAGATATAAGCTAAATCAGTTGGGACAAAAATGGTTGTCATTCCAATAATGGAAATAATAATGCCGCCTAATACAAAAGAAAAACCTAATAATACAAATGCTAGTTGCCCAAACACCCCTCTTTTAAAGATGACATCATTTTTTCTGTTTTTAGAGGATGCTGTGCCAGTGACTCCCTTTGTTTTCCTATATCCATATACATAAACAGGAAGCAAAATCAGCCAAAAAATAAGATGTAGCCAGTCGAAATAGCCAAAGCCAATAAAAGAAAAAATACCAAGAAAACCAATAATTGCAGCAATATCAAATGCTTGTTTTGCCCATTTTAATCCATGTTTCACACCGTGTTTGGCTAATTGCATGTAAACAATTCCACCGGATATCATGGTACCAGCGAGTGTCATACGGTCATGTGCCATAAATAACATAATCCGCTCATTGAAGGTCATTATGGACTCGCCTGTCATTTCTAAAAACAGCTCATCATAGGGGAGGACTACAGTCGTCATGCTAAAAAGAAGTGCCAGTAGTCCTCCTATCATAATAAATAAACCGAACAACCAGTAGGCCAACCACCCATGTTGGTGTGTTGGATTGTAATTTAAACGATCTAGGAGGGCTTCGTTGATTCGTTTGGTTAATCCGGGACCAGCAAATACATATCCATCTGATAGCATAATGAAATCAGCCCCAGCATCTAGCAACTGTAATGCTTGTTCTGGTTCTTTAATTCCACCTGTAGTTATAATCGTGCCTTGAAAACCATTTTTTCTTAAGTTGATCACTTTTTCAAGGAACTGAACATCTTTTTCCGCGTGTTCCAACACAATACCAGCAAATGGACTATCTACTAGATTCTCACTTGGAGAAGCGGTTGAGAAGAATATCGGCTTATTCGTTTCACTGATTAGTTCCGGATACGAGGCTTCGATAATATAACCATCAGCGTACTGCTCAAACCTTTTTATCATCTTGCTTAAGTTCTCACGAGTCCCGATAAGCCTAACGAATATAGGTTGCTTCTTTTTTACCTTATGTAATTGATTAATCGTTTTTTCAATACCAATGGATTCCACTTTAGTAGGAAACTGAATTACTTCTATCTTTTTATCAACTGTTGGAGTCGAGAAATGCTTTGATGGCTTTACTGCGACAGGTCCAATTTCTAGAAAACCAAAGCCTAAGTTGGTAAAGGCTTTTGTTCCAGAAAGAAGCGGGTCGATTTTGCCAGATAATCCAACTGGGCTGTTGAAGTTTAATGCATGCTTCTTCTGATGGATGAGTGGAGAACTTTCTTCCCTGCCCAGAAAATGAATCAATTGTGGGCCGATTTGGAGTGGAAGCGTGGCGATGAAGCTCATTCCACGATGTATAAGCTCTCTTGAGACGTTTGGCGGTAATCTATTTAGTAGAGGACGAAAAATACCATGATAAGACCAGTCTGGCACGATATCCCTCCTTCCGGCTGTCTTTTACTTCATTGTAGCATCTATGTGTTTGGAAAAGAAAGAAACCTAGTGTTTAAGTATCTGAGTATGGGAAAATAGACTGTTCGATGATAAAATAGAATTTTCAAATGAGAATTAAGTTGCTATTTTTGTAGTAAAACGTAATAATTAATATGATTTAATACTCCTAAATTGCGTACTATTTTAGTACTGCCAAACTCATCTAAGGTAAGGTGATTACCATTAAAAATATAAGAAGTGGGCTTTTCATGCTTCTGGGGCTTATATCCTTTGGTATTGGTGTTGCTGGAACGGTGTTACCGGTCTTGCCAGGTGGACCGTTTTTTCTATTCTCCGCGTTTTGTTTTGGGAAAAGCTCGAAGCGTATTGAGAACTGGTTTAAGAGCACCATGTTTTATGAAAAATATGTCGTTCGAATCAAAGAAAACCGTGGCATGACAAAGAAGGAAAAAATTCGGATAAACTTGATTGCTGATGCTTGTATTTTATTTTCGGTATTTTATGTGGATATTCTAGTAGTGCGGATTGTCTTAATTATACTTATGTTCTACAAGCACTATTATTTCATTAAGAAAATAAAGACAATCACACCAGAAGAAGCAAAATTATTGTAAGAAAAATGCTCGAGGAATGAATCCCGAGCATTTTTGCTTTTTATTGCTCTTCCTCTGTATACATATTGCAAACCGTTAAAAAGGCTTGCTCGAGAATATTTGCTGGCTTTTTAGCAGCCTGGTTTTTATGAGCTTCTTTAAACTGTTCTGATTCCTTCCAGTTTTCGAAGTCCTCAGCAGACTTCCATTGGGTGAAGACAACATACGTATTATTTTTCAACGGCTTAAGTAAGCGAAAGGCTTGAAAGCCGGGCATCCCTTCAACCGAATTTGTTCGGTGTTTGAATCGATATTCAAAACCGGGCTTACTTTCATCAGAAACAGGAATGTTGTTCATGACAACAAAACCTTCCTCCAGAATTTCTCCTGTTTGCATTAAAACTTCATATTCTCTTCCAGATTGAAATAGTTTCTTTTCATGATTTTCATAGTAAGCAATTCCTCCTTCACTGCTATGCATGAGGTGAAGGTCTATTTCTGGATTTTTCTTACGTAGCTTTAAAAGAAATTCAATTGTTCCATTCGTCATATATGCTTTCATGTAACAACCCCCTTATCTTTTTATATTATCATACTTCCCTTTTATGGCAACGATTACACAAAACGTATATTAAAATTATTATTAACTAATAGGGAGTATATTCTTTAGACTTGACGAAAAATGTCGTATAATAAATACTGTAATTGTGTAGAGGTGAACATATGCGGAAAATCATAAAAAAAGAAAAGCGACGACTAACAATTCGGCGTAGGTTAAAAGTATTCTTATTTATGACTGTATTTCTAATTGGAATTGGCCTTCTAGGATATGGTGCTGCTTTATTTGGTGGAAAGCTTATCGTTAACCAAGCAGGTATGGTATTGGATGAAACGACTATCATTGAAACGCAGGATGGAGAAGTAATCGGGACGTTATACAATGAAAATCGCATTTATACCCCTATTGATCAAATACCAGAGCACCTGCAGCAAGCTTATGTTGCTATTGAAGATAGACGCTTTTATGACCACGCAGGGATCGATATGAAATCAATTGCACGGGCAGTCTACAAAGACATTATAGCGATGAGCAAGGTAGAGGGTGCAAGTACGATCACTCAGCAGTTAGCGAAGAACTTATTTTTATATAATGATAAAACATGGACACGAAAAATAAAGGAAGCAATGGTCGCTGTTTATTTAGAAAAAGAATTAACGAAGGATCAAATCCTAGAGTTATATATGAATGAAATTTATTTTGGCCATGGTTTATATGGAGTAGAAGTGGCTTCAAACTATTTCTTCTCGAAGTCGGTTGGTGATTTGACAATTGCAGAGAGTGCGATGCTTGCTGGACTTGCCAAAGCGCCGAATGGATATTCACCAATTAACCATCCAGACAAAGCGCTGAATAGAAGAAATGTTGTTTTACAGGCGATGGAAAATGCAGGATACATTTCAGCGGAGACAAGGATTGCAGAGCAAGAGAAAACATTAGGCTTGGAAGTACAGGAAAAAGAAGCTAAATCTTGGACAGATAGCTATATTGATCTTGTGATGAAAGAAGCTGCCGGTGAACATCAGCTTTCCGTTGATGCGTTAAAACGTGGTGGATACCGAATTGTCGTTAACATGGATAGTACGATCCAAAAAATTGCTTACGAGCAGTTTCAACATGATGAATTTTTCCCGGGGAATACAGACGGAGTGGAAGGTGCCTTTGTCATGATGGAAGGTGAAACTGGAAATGTTGTTTCTGTTATCGGTGGTAGAAATTATCAGCTTGGTGATTTAAATCGAACGGTAGTAAAGCGTCAGCCAGGGTCAACCTTCAAACCAGTTGCAGTATATGGACCGGCGCTCATGCAAGAGGAAAAATATACACCTTTTACACTTTTGCCAGATCAACAAATGGATAAATATATGGTGTCAAATTCGGATGGAACGTACACAAATGCAGTTACTATTTATGAAGCTTTAATAAGCTCAAAAAATACATCTACCGTATGGCTCCTTGACCAAATTGGCGTTGACTATGCAAAAGGGTATCTAGAACAATTAGGAATGCCGATTGAGGATGAAGGGTTATCGATTGCCCTAGGTGGTTTAACGGAAGGGGTTACGCCGCTTCAGCTCGCGGAGAGCTACCGTTCATTTTCTGCAGGAGGAAATATTGTAGAAGCAACAACGATTAATCGCATTTTTGATCGAAATAATGAAATAATACACGAAGAGGGAGCTGTATCGACACCGGTTTTTAGTCCGCAAGTTGCATGGAATATGACAGAAATGCTAATGGAGACCGTTAATAATGGGACAGCAGCTGCTGGTGATTATTCAAAAGCCTTAGCGGGAAAAACAGGTACGACCCAGCACCCACATGTTGAGGGACAATCCAAAGATGCTTGGTTCGTTGGATATACACCAGAATATGTTACAGCTACGTGGATTGGGTATGATAAATCAGATAAGGATCATTATTTAACAGGTGGTAGTTCTTATCCAACAAGATTAACGAAATCAATATTGACAGAGGTTGATAAACAGACTGGGGGAGCATTGGCAGCAGCATTTACGAAACCAGATGATGTGACTGAATTGCCGAAGCCAATCAAGATCCCGCAAATTATGAACCTTCGTGCAGAATATCAATTCGGAGGATTTTCGTTGGTACAAGGAAAGCTTTCATGGCAAGGGTCGGATGATGACCGTGTGCATTACCGAATTTATCAGGAAAAAACAGGAATCGATAAGCGTATTGATGAGGTGCAAGGAGAAACAGAATATGTCATTAATCATGCACTGTTTCGTGGCAATGCGTATTATGTTGTAGCATATGATCCCTTGACTAAATTGGAAGGTGGCAGATCTGAAGTAGTGGAACTCAATTGGTGAATTAAATTAGACAAATTGATGACAATCAGCCACCGTTACTATACAGTAAGGGATGTAATCGCTATAGTTAGGTATGGAGATAGTAGAGGATTAACGTACAGTATGTTAAAAGGGTGAAAAAATTATGTCGAAACGAATCAATGATACGATTTTAAAAGCTTATAAAGGGGAAAAAACGGATTATACACCAGCTTGGTTTATGAGACAGGCAGGACGTTCTCAACCAGAGTATCGGAAACTGAAAGAGAAATATTCTTTGTTTGAAATTACACATCAGCCTGAATTATGTGCCTATGTAACAAGGCTCCCTGTTGAAAATTATGGGGTCGATGCAGCAATCTTATACAAAGATATTATGACGCCATTACCAGCAATTGGTGTCGATGTGGAAATTAAAGCTGGAATTGGACCAGTGATTGACAATCCAATCAGGAATATTAGAGACATCGAAAAACTTGGTGAATTAAATCCGGAAGCAGATATTCCTTATGTACTTGATACGATTCGTATTTTAACAGAGGAACAGCTTGATGTACCTTTGATTGGATTCAGTGGTGCACCGTTTACATTAGCGAGCTATATGATAGAAGGTGGCCCATCAAAGAATTACAGCAAAACAAAAAGCTTGATGTATCGTGAGCCGGAAGCTTGGTTTGCTTTAATGGATAAGCTCGCAGATATGATTATTACGTATGTGGATGCACAAGTAAAAGCTGGTGTAAAAGCAGTTCAAATTTTTGACTCATGGGTAGGTTCATTAAATGCTGCGGATTATCGTGTATTTATTAAGCCGGTAATGACGAGAATATTTTCAGAGCTCAAAAAGCATAACGTACCATTGATTACGTTTGGCGTTGGAGCACGTCACTTACTATTAGAGTGGAATGATCTCCCTGTTGACGTTGTTGGTCTGGATTGGCGCACGTCTATTGCTGAAGCACGTGAAATGGGTGTAACGAAGGTTGTACAAGGGAACTTGGATCCGACCATTTTACTAACAGACTGGGAAACGATTGAAAGACGGACGAAGGCAATTCTAGATGAAGGAATGCAACATGGGAAGCACGTGTTTAATCTTGGACACGGAGTTACCCCTGATATAAAACCAGAAACATTGAAAAAGTTAACAGCGCTTATTCATTCTTATACACAAAAATAGATACAAGAGGTTGTTCAAAAAGTCCGGTGAAAATGACGCATCGAGAACAGTAGACCTTCGACTAACTACCGACACGTCCTGTGTCGAACGTCGAAGTCACCACATCCTGTGGAAGCTCGTTGGCTTGCTTTGCGCTACTCACGTATTAAATGCATACGTTCCGTTCCTAGGAAAAGAAAATCGCTTTTCCTGCGTGCAAGTACGTCTGCTCAAAGCCACGCCGCCTCGAACTTCTCGGTCCTTTTCATCCTCCTTTTGAACTCACACTTTAAATTTTCACAAAGAGGTGCAATAAAAATGGAAAAGAAGAAAATGGGATTATTAGTAATGGCATATGGTACTCCAACGAAGGAGGAAGAAATCGAACCGTATTACACACATATTCGCCATGGAAGAAAGCCAGAGCCAGAAGCACTTCAAGATTTGAAAGACCGCTATAAGGCAATTGGTGGTACTTCTCCATTAGCAAAAATTACCGAGGATCAGGCACAGGCTATTGAAACGAAGTTAAATGAATCACAAAATGAGTATGAATTTAAAGCGTATATTGGATTAAAGCATATTTCACCTTTTATTGAAGATGCAGTACAAGAGATGGCGAAGGATGGCATTGAGGAAGCTGTTTCTATTGTGTTAGCACCACACTATTCAACGTTTAGTGTGAAATCTTATAATGATCGCGCAGCAACTGAAGCTAAAAAGCATGGCATTTCCATTGATGCTGTTGAAAGCTGGTATAAAGAACCTGGATTTATCCAATTCTGGGTTGATGGAATTAACAAGGTTTATAATGAAATGTCTGAGGAAGAGCGTGAAAAAGCAGTTCTTATTGTTTCGGCACATAGTCTTCCAGAGAAGATTTTACAACATGGGGATCCATATCCAGAGCAGCTTCAAGAGACAGCAGATTTAATTGTAGAAGCTGCTGGAGTTAAACATTATGCTCTAGGTTGGCAAAGTGAAGGGAATACGCCAGATCCATGGTTAGGTCCAGATGTACAAGATCTTACACGAGACTTATATAATCAAGAAGGCTATCAAGCTTTTGTCTATGCACCAGTTGGTTTTATTGCCGACCACTTGGAAGTATTATATGACAATGATTATGAGTGTAAAGTAGTTTGTGATGAATTAGGAGTATCCTATTACCGTCCAGACATGCCAAATGTTCATCCTGACTTTATCGCTTCACTAGCGAAAGTTATCTTGAGCAAAGTAAAGAGTGAAGTGTGATGGAGCGTAAAAAAATTGCGATTGTAGGTGGCGGGATAACTGGTTTATCCGCCGCCTATTATTTGCAAAAACAAATTAAGGCAAGTCAATTGGCTGTTGAAGTGCAATTGGTTGAAGCAAGCGATCGTCTTGGAGGGCGAATTCATACGATTAAAAAGGACGGTTTTACGATCGAACGTGGGCCGGATTCTTTGTTAGCAAGAAAACCAGAGGCGATGGGGCTTGCAAAAGAGCTTGGTCTAGAAGAAGAAATCGTTTACAATGGTACAGGGCAATCTTATATTTTAGTAAAAAACAAATTACATAAAATGCCTAAAGGTGCTTTTATGGGAGTGCCAAAGGAATTAAAACCACTGCTCGCATCGAATGTATTTTCACTGAAAGGGAAGCTACGAGCACTTTGGGATTTAGTTTTACCAAAAAGTAAAGAAATAGATGATCAATCGGTTGGTACATTGATGCGCCATCGTTTTGGGAATGAACTTGTTGATTATCAGATTGATCCGCTGCTTTCTGGAATTCATTCTGGTGATATTGATCAAATGAGCTTACAAGCCACCTATCCTATGTTCCATCGGTTGGAGCAGGAACATGGCAGCTTAATCAAAGGTTTGCAAAAAACAATGTCGAAACCAACAAAAAAAGCAAAAGAGAAGAAGACGCAAGGAATGTTTTTCTCCTTTGAAAATGGACTTGAGACATTAATCGAACGACTTGAAGAAAAATTAGCAGATGGAACGGTACGTATGAATACTGCAGTCGATCACATTGAGAAGAAGGAACATGGCTATCATTTGTTATTAAGTAATGGAGAAGTATATCGTGCAGATGCGGTGATTATGACAGCGCCACATAATAAAGTTCCAAAGATGCTTTCACAATACGATTTCCTTAAAAAATTGTATGACATTCCAGCAACATCAACTGCAAATGTTGTCCTTGGATTTGATCAATCAGCGATAAAAAAAGATATCGATGGAACAGGATTTCTCGTTAGTCGAAGTGAAAAGTATCGAATTACCGCTTGTACGTGGACACATCGTAAATGGCCGAATACGACACCGGAAGGCAAGGCGCTATTCCGCCTGTATGTTGGAAAACCCGATGATCAAGATATTGTGAATTTATCAGATGAAGAGATTACAGATATCGTTTTACGAGATATGAATAAAACGATGAAAATAAAAGCAAAGCCCGAATTTAGTATTATTACGCGGTTTAAAGAAGCTAGACCACAATACCATGTTGGACATTTGGAACGCGTTGCAGAAATTCGTGCAAATGCAGCACGTGAATTGCCAGGTTTATTTTTAACAGGAAGCTCCTATGATGGTGTTGGAATACCAGATTGCATTGGACATGGACGTAATAGTGCGGAAGAAGTGCTTGCATTTTTAAATAAATAATAGTTTTGAAGCTCTAGACAATTGTTGGTCTGGAGCTTTTTTGTTTGTGTAGGAAAATGCTTTTCTTGGGGAAATACTGATCATTAAAGTGAAACGACTAATATTTGGATGCAAAAAGCTGATGTTCACACTAAATAGGCTGATATTCGACATGACATGTAAGAATCGAGCAATTTAATCCGAGGAAAAACAAAAAGTAGATGATCAGCAATTATCTGGATCACCTACTAAACAATTATGCCTTTGGTTTTACCTTGTAACGAAGAACGGTTTTAAGCTTGGATGCCTCTACTCTTCGAAAGTCGGATAGATAAATTTCTTTATGTGTTAAAGATACCCTTTCAAGCTGATTGCTAGCTACAAATTTATCCATCTCCTGAAATGTTTTTGGTTCATCATCATATGGTCCGACGTGAAGCATTTGCACAGACAAACCTTCTTCAATCGAATCGAAAATCACCTCATCTAGCAAAGGGTGGTCTTTCTTCTTTCGTACATGTTCAATTGCTCTCTCCACAACTTCTTCTGTTACAAATGCTGGTTGTTTAATCATAATGGTATATAACAGTTCATCCTTATTCAGGGTATCTAGCTGTCTGCCTTTCTCTGTCAAATCCCATATACCTTCTAATGGATAGACTGTATATTCGAAATAACCTTCAGGAGTATGTCCTTGTTTTGGCATCATTCGCACAGCATATGCTAACGAGTAAAGGACATGTATTCTATTAGAAAATTCCTCATCATTCGGGTTACCCTGGCCTTGAATCATAAAAAAATGCTGTTTCGGAACGGTGACTATTTCAGGTTGTTGTTTTGGTATATATAAATCCTTTTCCTTTTTTCTCCACTCATATTTCATTTACTATCATCCTCTAATTAATGGATTGACTTTACTATTCTAAATTATAAAAGGGATAGGGTTAGAATACAAGATTCCAACACTATCCCAAATTGCGAAGGGAGCATTACTCCAATGCTCTAGCTTATTGGCTTGCCAAGCAGATAGCAAATATCATTCGTAGGTTTTCACCAATTCATCTACAAGTGACCCTACATAGTTAACAGCAACATGAATCGCATCTGGATTAGACATATCAACTCCAGCTTGCTTAATTAGTTCGAGTGGCTTTTTCGTTCCACCAGCTTTTAATACATCTAACCAACGATCAATAGCTGGTTTTCCTTCTGTTTTAATTTTTTCTGCAATTGCTGTGGAAACAGTAAGTCCCGCTGAGTAGGTGTATGGATAAAGTCCCATATAATAATGTGGCTGGCGCATCCAGGTTAACCCGGCACCTTCATCAAATACGACCTCATTTCCCCAGAAAGCTTCGAGTGTTTCTTTTTTCACCTTGCAAAGTACGTTTGCTGTAAGGGGAACACCTTGCTCAGCCAGTGTGTAGACACGGCGCTGAAATTCCCCCTCTAATAGATGCGTCACAAAGTTATGATAATAGGTTCCAAGCAATTGGCTGATCACCCATCGTTTCATGCGCTTATCATCATTGTTTTTCATCAGATGTTCTGCCAGTAGCAGCTCATTTAAAGTAGATGGGGCTTCAATGAAATACGTAGATGGACGTGTATTGACAAGGGATTGATTCTTGCCAGCTAGATAAAAATGGCCCGCATGGCCAAGCTCATGTGCCAATACGAATGCGCCTCGCATTGTATCTGTCCATGTAATTAGGATATATGGATGAACGCCATATGGACTGGAACAAAATGCTCCGTTGGCTTTACCGACATTATCAGAGCGATCGATCCAGCGGTTGGAAATTCCTTCTTTCATAATTTCCGTATATTCAGGTCCCATCACCTGCAGCGCTTCGATAATGGTTGCTGTTGCGTCTTCATATGTTGTTTTTGGGTTGAACGTTGGATCAAGCGGCGCTTTTAAATCACAATATTGCATTTCATCAAGCTTGAGTTTTTCTTTCTTTAATTTTGCATACTTGCGCATATGTGGTGCCAGTTCTTGTTGAATAACATCTAACTGGTTGTGATACATTTCCTCTGTTACTTGCTGTGGTGCTAAGAGCATATCTGTTACAGAGTTGTAACCACGAAGTTTAGACATTGTAACCTGTTTTGTCACTTCTGTTGCATAGGTTGCAGCAAATGTATTCTTATATTGATCGAATGCTTTTATGAAGGATTCATATGCTGCGCGTCGAGTATTGGTGTCTGCTGTAAATTCATAACGGTCTTCGTAGAGAGCAGCAGACATAGGCAAGTCGACATTGTCCTCATTTTTAATCGAGTCGAATTGCATATCTGCAGCCTTACTACGCTGATAAATCATATATGGTGCATTATGTACTTCGCTTAGTGCTGCTAATGTCTCTTCAATCTCTGGGGAAAGTGTATAAGGTTTTACATCCATTAAATCCTCGAGCATTTTCTTATAGGCTGTTAACTCAGACTGTTCACTAAGAAATTGATTGATCGTAGCATCCGAAAGCGTCAATAGTTCGGATTGGAAAAAAGCCAGTTTGGCTTGAATAGAAGCCGTCGCTGCAGCTACTTTTGCAGAGTCTCGCTGGTTATCGGGATCTGATCCATCTGCACTGGAACGAAGCATTGCATAAACAGAAACATGCGTCAGCCTTTGCTGGAATGCTTCCAACGCTTTCAATGCTTGTAGTAACGTATTAGAATCAGAGCCTAACCTACCTTTATAGGCTGTAATTTCTGTAACATCTTCCTGTAACTTCATAAGCTCATGATCCCAAGCAGCATGAGAAGAAAATAAATCAGCTAAGTTCCATTTTTGCTCCTCTGGCACGTCTGAACGATTTTTGGTTACTGTATGAATTGTCATCATTAAGCTCCTTTGCTATATATTTCGTAACTCTAAATAAATTATAATATAAAATGGGGGTTAATAATAGAACTTTCTGATATAAGTTCAATCTATTTCCTATCCAGGCAAAAAAAATACAGCTATAATAATAGCTGTAAGAAAAAACTTGTTGTAGTACAGTTGGGATAAAGTGCTTTATTTAGGTTATACACATTAATAAAATAAATGACGTATTGCAGTTATCTTGCTGGGTGGTCACACTCATCACAGATATTACCATAGCAGTCAGCTTTCTCGTGAATCATATCTTCACCACATTGCTTGCACTTCTTTCTAGGCAGGTTTCTGAAAAACTCAACAATACTAGTCATGTGTATCCTCCTTTAATATTAACGTATTTGATGTTAGACTTATTGTAATATAACAATATGTTGTTTGTCAATACTGTGTTACAACAAATTTTATAACAGGAGTGTTTTTTTATGAAATTAACGGTTATTGGTTGCTGGGGTGGTTACCCGGCAAGGGATGGAGCAACATCATCTTATTTACTTGAAAAAGAAGGTTTTTTGCTGTTAATCGATGTTGGGAGTGGGGCACTATCTAAACTTCAGAAATACAAAGCAGTTTCTGATCTGGATGCAGTTATCATTTCACATTATCATCATGATCATATTGCTGATCTTGGTGTGCTTCAGTATGCAAAGCTCATTGAATACTATGTTAAAGGCGCAAATAAAAGGCTGCCGATTTATGGGCATACAGCGGATCAAGCGAGTTTTCAAACGTTAACCCATGAATATACAAAAGCTATGCCATATAACCCGAAAGAAGAACTGAAACTGGGGCCATTTACGATTCAATTTTTTGAAACGGTTCATCCAGTTCCGTGCTACGGAATGCGAATTTCGGATGGCGAATCTGTAATTGTCTATACAGCAGATACAAGCTATAAGGAAGAATGGAAGGATTTTGCACAAGGTGCAGATTTATTGATTGTTGATTGTAATTATTATGCTGGCCAAGATGGAACCAAAGCAGGTCATATGAATAGTGAAGAAGGTGCGAGAATAGCAGAGGCTGCAGGAGTAGACACATTGATGCTTAGTCACTTACCGCAATATGGCGATATTCATCAATTAGTGATAGAAGCGAAAAAACATTATAAGGGAAATGTAAGGTTAGCGGAAGAAGGAGCAATTTGGCAAAGCTAGTCATGATAAGCGATATCCGTTGATTCCTTTGATTCTTTCGATTAAAATTAATGATAGAGAATAAAGGAGGAAACGGTAAATGAAATTTATTGATAATAAAGGGATTACAGATCCAATGGTTAACTTGGCTATTGAAGAATATATACTTGAAAACTTTGGTGAGAAGGATACATATTTATTATTTTATGTAAATAAACCGTCTATTATTATTGGTCGAAACCAAAATACGATTGAAGAAATAAATACAGACTACGTTGATGATAAAGGAATTAAAGTTGTGCGCCGTCTTTCTGGTGGTGGTGCTGTTTATCATGATGAACAAAACCTTAATTTCAGCTTTATAACAAAGGATGATGGTAACAGCTTTCAAAACTTTGCTAAATTTACGAAGCCGATGGTTGATGCATTGAATAAATTAGGCGTTCCAGCAGAAATACAAGGGCGGAATGATTTAGCTGTAGAAGGACGAAAAATTTCCGGGAATGCGATGTTCTCAACAAAAGGACGTATGTTCAGTCATGGAACATTAATGCTAGACTCTGAGCTAGAAGAGCTAACAAAAGCATTGAAGGTTAAAAAGATAAAAATTGAATCAAAAGGCATTAAATCGATTCGCAGTCGTGTTGCCAATGTTGCAGAGTTTCTTGACGAACCAATTACGATGGAACAATTTAAAGAGATCATCTTGAAAAATGTTTTTGATGTAGAGGATGTAAAGGATGTTCCACAGTATGTGTTGACAGAAGAAGACTGGGAAAAAATTCAAGAAATTTCAAAAAAACGTTACCAGCAGTGGGAATGGAACTATGGGAAATCTCCAGCATTTAATGTTCAGGAGTCGTATAAATTCGATGCTGGACTTGTGGATATCCGCTTGGATGTTAAAAAAGGAATCGTTGAAAACTGTAAAATTTATGGTGATTTCTTTGGCATTGGAAATGTAAAAGAGCTTGAAGATAAATTAAAAGGAGTTCGCCATGAGCGAAGAGCGATTGAAGCTGCATTAGCAGATTTCGATGTATCTCACTACCTTGGCAGAATTTCTAAAGAAGACTTTATCAATTTGCTCTATTAAATAAAATAAAGTATAAAAATCCCGCCCATATAAGTTTGTTGGGTGGGATTTGTTATGACTTAAGTTAATTTTTCTTAAAATTTTGTTTTTGGCTATTATTACTCACATAAATATGGTAAATTAGTTCTTGAGCCACTTTCTTTTTATTTTTTAGAAAGGAAGAATTGCATTTATGGAAAATTATTATTTTACCTCTCATGAAGTAACCCCAGTTACAATGGCAGTCTTATCTTTACGTGATGTAAATGGTGATGCAGTTACACGTGTAATAGAGGAGGATGCGGAATATGTGGTTGATCACTCCCCGACAAAAATCATTGACAATGCATGTCGCTTCTTCGGTTCTAGTCTGAAAGGCAGGCAGGACGGGACCAAGGATATTAGCGGAATCACCCATAAAGCACCAATCTCCATTGATCCTTCAAGTGGAATGTACTTTTTCCCAACTACTTCACCTAGCAATCGAAAATGTTCATGGATTGCACATTCACATATTGATAAAGTAAATAAAGCTGCGGCCAAGCACACCGAAATTCAATTTACAAATGGTAGAAAGATTGTCATTGATTCATCATATGGGTCAATTATGAATCAATTGCAGCGCACTGCACAATTCCGTTACTTATTAGACCATCGAATTAGACTCTTCCAGCAGTTTCAGCCTGGGACTGTTCCAGAGACTTCATCATGAGTTCATCTAGAATAGCTTCCACTTTTTTGCGAATCGCAGGATTGAAATAATTTCGTTTTTCTTCTCGACTTTGGCAAATAAAAAGAAACGAAGAAAACGAATCGTTTTTATTTAATGTAATTACCTGCATTCTCTTCTGTTTCATTGCTATACGTAAGGCTCTTCGTTCATCGGCTGCTTTTTCTTCCATCTTCGTTAAGAGCTTCATATAAGTTTCTTTAATTTTAAAGGCGCCACTCTGAATATGATCCATATCTTGTCTAATGACAACCATTGCCATTGATAAAAAAAGAAAGCGAGTGCCCAGTTCTAATTCTTCGTCTGAGAGATAGCGCATATCGATACCCTCCTCTGAAATAGGAACATAAGTTCTGTATTTATTATATGCTAAAGTTTAAGGCATTACACTACTAAAATAAAAATAATTACATCATAAAAAGAAAGTGGCTAAATTACTATTTAAAATTATGCATTTTTCATTGTTTACTTTAGAATATATAATGAGATACTTGTATTTATAATCGAAAATTGCTTATGTTAACGAGGAGAATTAGACTACATGTACTTGTCAAACATCAATTTTTCTAATTGGAAAAACGTTCTTGAAACAGAAGGGCTAGAAGATTTTATACAGCAACTATTGAGACAATATGAAGGTTTAGGACCATTGCCGGGAATACTACTCCCGTTTATAGAAGCTTTTTTGCCCTTTTTACCGTTAATTGTTTTTGTATTGGGTAATGCAGCAGCATATGGATTGTTGGAAGGATTTTTGTTCTCTTGGATTGGTGCTAGCAGTGGGGCAGTTGTTGTATTTATCGTTATTAGAAGGCTTGGTAATACAAAACTGTTTTTAAAAATTCGTAAAAACAATCAGGTAAAGCGAATTACTGCATGGGTAGAAAGGCACGGATTCGGCCCGCTGTTTCTCCTGCTTTGTTTTCCGTTTTCACCATCAGCTATTATTAATGTTGTGGCAGGGCTATCAAAAGTAAGTACACACCAATTTATTCTTGCCGTCTTTCTAGGGAAAGCGGTTATGATTTTTTCGATATCCTATGTTGGCTCCAGCATTATGGAATTCGCAAAGAATCCAGTTCGGACGATTGTCGTTGGTATTGGCATTTTCCTCTTTTGGATGTTAGGGAAATATCTGGAACAGAAATTACAAAAAAGAGTTGTGGAAAAGGCTTATCCAAATAGGAAGAAAGATTAAAAGGGCGTCCTCTAGGGTATTATAGGAATATAATAACCTGGAGGAAGATGAAGATGAAAAAAATTAATTATCGCAGACTCGTTCCTTTGGTCATACTTGCAGTTTTATTTGCGGTAATTCTCAGGTCCAGCATCTTTGCAAGTTATGTTGTAGATGGTGAATCGATGCAGCCAACGTTATATGATGGCAATTTATTAATTGTGAATAAAGTTATATATAATTTACGAGATGTAGGTCGTTTTGATGTGATTGTATTTCATGCGAATGAAGAAGATGATTATGTGAAACGAGTCATTGGTTTGCCAGGTGATGAAATTGAGTATACGAACGATAAGCTGTACATTAATGGTGAATATATCTCAGAGGAATTCTTGCAGGTGGATGGCTATGTGCAAGCGAGTGACAATCATCCATATACAAAGAATTTTACACTTACTGAAACAACTGGGGAGAAGGTAGTTCCCGAAGGCCAGCTGTTTGTTATGGGAGATAATCGTGGTGATAGCTATGACAGTCGCGCATTTGGATTTATATCAATGGATCAGCTTGTTGGTAAGGTAGATATTAAATACTGGCCACTCTCCCAGACAAAGCTTAGTTTTGGCAAATAGCTATATTGGAGCTTCTATCTTTGGTAAAATAGGTAGGAGCTCTATTTTATTTAGAGGGTGTTTAAATTCGCACTTTTACAGGATTTTTAGGAGGGCTAACGCAGATGGGATTACGATTTATTATGGGAAGGTCTGGTACGGGAAAAAGCGGAAGAACATTAGATGAAATCAAAGAGAAATTGTTAGCAAACCCTCAAGGTTCTCCCATTTTCTATATTGTTCCAGATCAAATGACATTTCAACAGGAATTTGCATTATTTAATGATGAACATATAAAGGGAAGTATCCGGGCACAAGTAGTCAGCTTTTCTCGACTCGCATGGCGGATATTGCAAGAAACGGGTGGAGGTACAAGACAATTTATTAGCTCCATTGGACTGCAAATGATGCTTCGCAAAATTATTGAAGAGAAACAGGGAGAATGGCAGGTTTTTCAAAAAGCAATGGAAAAGCAAGGCTTCTTGAACCAATTGGAGCAAATGATTACGGAATTTAAACGCTATCAGATTACGCCAGAGATTTTACACATGCAAATGGAACATATGAACCAATTTGTACATAAAGCACCTGGTGAGGTAGCTTTAATGAATAAGCTTGATGACTTAGTATATATTTACGAAAGGCTAAACAGTGCATTAAAGGATCATTACATGGATGGGGAAGATCAATTACAGCTATTAGCGGAAAAAATAGAAGAATCATCGATTTTACAGGATGCAGAAATCTACATCGATGGGTTCCATAGCTTTACCCCAAATGAGCTCGTTGTTGTCGAAGCGTTAATGAAGCAATGTCATTCGGTTACGATTACGCTTGCCGTTGATAATCCGAATGAAACAATCTCTGAGCTTGACTTGTTTCATCAAACGTCGGAAACGTATCATATCCTAAAGCAAATCGCATATGAGAACGGGGTGATGATTGATGAAACGGTCGTTATGGATCCAGCTAATGGCAGGTTCCGTAATCGCCCGTATTTTGCGCATTTGGAGCAACATTTTGATGTTAGACCTTCACCTGAATTTCTTGGGGAAGTGCCAATTCAGATAGCAGAAGCAGTACATCCGCGTGCAGAGGTCGAAGGAGCGGCACAAGAGATATTGCGTCTTGTTCGAGAGGAAAAGTACCGTTTTCAAGATATTGCTATTTTTATTAGGCAAACAGATGTCTATCATGATTTAATTCAAACGATTTTTGATGACCATGATATCCCGGTATTTATCGATGAAAAAAGGACGATGCTGAATCATGCTTTGATTGAATTTATTCGTTCCATGCTTGATATCGTCGAAGGTAACTGGCGATATGATGCTGTTTTCCGTGTTTTAAAAACAGGATTTATTCAAGCATCGAATTCGAAATCCCCCTTAACAAATGATGCAATCGATGAGTTAGAGAATTACGTATTAGAATATGGAATTCGCTCACGAGAGCGTTGGTTTAGTGATGAGGAATGGAAGTTTCAACGATTCCGTGGTTTTGAAAATAAGGTACAAACCGATATGGAAAAACAAACGCAGGAGAGAATTAATGCCTATCGGGCGCAAATTGTACATGCATTAAAGCCATTTGATGAACAGATAAGAAAAGCAACTACAGTAAGAGAGTTATGTGAGACAACCTATTTATTGCTTGAAAAGATTGATGTCCCGGAGCGTTTGGAAGAAATGCGATCCTACTATGATGAGCATGGCGAAAACGAAAAAGGAAGAGAGCAGGAGCAGGTCTGGGCAGCGGTGATTCAATTATTTGATGAAATGGTAGAAATGGCTGGCGAAGAACCAATGAAATTAAGTCCATTTCGTTCGACACTTGATGCTGGCTTTGAAACACTTAAATTTGCCCATGTTCCTCCAAGTATGGATCATGTTATCGTAGGGACGGTTGATCGTTCGCGATTAAGTGGAGTGCAGTGTGCATTTCTTCTCGGTGTAAACGATGGTATTTGGCCGATGAAGCCACCGGCTGATGGCATGATTAATGAAGAAGAAAGAACACTCTTAGCGGAAAATGGCATGAAGTTGGCAGAAAGCGGTAAACGTCAATTATTGGATGATTGGTTCTATATGTATATTGCGTTTACAGCTGCACAAGACAGGCTGATAATTAGTTATCCATTGAGTGATGAGGAAGGGAAGGCAAAAATGCCATCCCAGCTTATTAAGCGTATCGAAGATTTGTTTCCGGTTTGCTCTGATCATCTGTTGCTTCAGGATCCGGATGAATTAGCAGATGCAGAACGTTTTATTACAACACCGGTAAAAACGAGGTCTGCATTGACCGCCCAATTGGCAAGAAATCAGAAAGGCTATCCAATACAGCCTGTCTGGTGGGAAGTGTTTAACTGGTATGTAGAACACCAACCGAAATTTAGCACAACCTATATGATATTGCAAAGTCTATACTATGAAAACAGACCTAGTAATCTAGCGAAAGATACAGTGGAAGAGCTTTATCCGAAACAAGTGAAGGCAAGTGTAAGTAGACTGGAAACATATTATCGATGCTCGTATCAGCATTTTGCGAAGTATAGCTTGAAGCTAGATGAGCGGAAGACGTATAAATTAGATGCGCCAGATATTGGTCAGCTTTTCCATGAGGCATTAAAAATAATTACCGATTGGATTCAGGGCGAAGGGAAGGACTTTGCACAGTTAACGAAAAAAGATGCAAATGGGTATGCAGAACGGGCCGTTTTTAATCTTGCACCTATTTTACAGCATCAAATTCTTCACAGTTCGAATCGGTATAAATATATTCAGCAGAAGCTGCAGGAGGTTATCGCAAGAGCCGCTTACATTTTAAGTGAACAAGCAAGGCAGAGTAACTTTTCACCGGTAGGATTAGAACTTGGCTTCGGTGACAAGGAAAAGCTCCCTCCATTAACGATGCAACTGCCAAATGGGTATGAGCTTTTACTTCGCGGAAGAATTGATCGTGTCGATAAAGCTTTGAATGAAGATAACTTATATTTGAGGATCATTGATTATAAATCAAGTGCAAAAGGCTTAAATCTAATGGAGGTTTATTATGGAATTGCATTACAGATGCTTGCCTATTTAGATGTCGTCTTAACGCATTCGGAACAGTGGCTTGGAACGAAAGCGAGCCCAGCGGGTGTTCTTTATTTCCATGTCCATAATCCAATGATTTCAAGTAAACAAAAAATGAACGATGATCAAATTAGTGAAGAAATCTTTAAAAAGTACAAAATGCAAGGGTTGCTGCTTTCTAATGAGGAAATTGTAAAAATGATGGATAAGTCGCTAGAAACTGGATCTAGCCAAATTGTACCCGCTGGCATTAAAAAAAATGGTGGGTTTTATGGCTACTCGAAAATTGCGGATCAAGAAACGTTTTCAAGCTTACAACATCATATTCATCAATTAATGCGACAGGCAGGGATTGATATGACATCCGGTGGTGTGGATTTAAATCCATACCAGCATAAAGAGCAGATTGCATGTACGTATTGTCCGTTTCATTCGGTTTGTCAATTTGATCCTGAATTAGAAGAAAATAATTATCGAAAGCTTAAAGAGATAAAGGAAGAGGACATTCTTGAAAAGCTGAGAGAGGAGTGAACATATGGTTAATTGGACAAAGGAACAGGAAGAAGCGATTTATACTACTGGCACTGACATTCTTGTAGCTGCTGCAGCTGGTTCTGGAAAAACAGCGGTACTCGTTGAACGAATTATTAAAAAGCTGTTATCGACAAGCAATCCAGTTGATATCGACTCTTTGCTTGTCGTGACATTTACGAATGCTGCTGCACAGGAAATGCGTAATCGCGTTGGGATTGCACTCGAAAAAGCATTAGCAGAAAATCCAACCTCTATGCATTTAAAGAAACAGCTTTCCTTATTACAGCGTGCTTCGATTTCAACGCTACATTCCTTTTGTCTTGATGTCGTCCGAAAATATGCGTATTTAATTGATATGGACCCATCTTTTCGAATTGCCGATGATATGGAAGGGGATCTCATCAAGCAGGAAGTTTTAGAGGATTTATTTGAAGAATGGTATGGTGCTGAACCGGGACATCAAGAAGAATTCTTTGCGGTTGTGGATCGATTCTCCAGTGACCGAAGCGACCTTGAAGTGGAAAACTTAATTTTAGATTTATACACATTTGCGACCCAGAATCCATGGCCAGAGCAATGGCTTGATAAGCTAGCTGAATCCTATCGTATTCCAGAGGATTGGAAAGAAGAGGAGTTAGCTTGGCTAAAAATTATAAAGCGAGAAGTGAATAATCAGTTCGAAGCAATCCGTCAAGAAATGGAGCTTGCTTTAAGCATCACACGGGAAAATGATGGGCCATACCACTATGCAGATACAATTGATACAGAGTTGGCATTATTACAGGAAGCAATGAGGCTCGTGGGTTCATGGGATGAGTTACAACAATTCATGGCATCGAAGTCCTTCGGCAGACTTTCAGGGAAAAAAGCTGACTGCGATGAGCAAAAGAAAGAAAAAGTGAAACAGCTAAGAAAAAGCTACAAAAAACGCTGGGACGATATGAACAGTGAATGGTTCAAACGGAATTTATCTAGTCATGTCGAGGATATGCGTGAACTTGCACCAGTTATTAAACAGTTGACAGAGCTCGTGAAACAATTTAAAAACCGATTTGCAGAACTGAAGCGTGAGAAAGCATTGGTGGACTTCTCCGATTTGGAGCATTATTGCTTGCAGCTGCTTGCCAGCGAGACCTCAACAGCAGATAACATCATTCCATCAAACGTAGCGACTGGGTTTCAAAAGCAATTCAGCGAGGTTCTAGTTGATGAGTATCAAGATACAAACCTCGTTCAGGAAACGATTTTGACGTTGATTAGTAATCGATCCGAAGCTGGAAACATGTTTATGGTTGGGGATGTAAAACAAAGTATTTACCGGTTCCGCCATGCGGAGCCATCCCTGTTTATCGAAAAGTATAAACGATTTGCACGTGAAGAAGAGCAGGCAAAGCGAATTGATTTGGCAAGTAATTTCCGCAGCAGGGAACAGGTTTTAATTGCGGCGAACTATATATTTAGACAGATTTTAAATGAGGAACTTGGTGAAATTGATTATGATCAAGATGCCGAGCTGATCTATGGAAATAAAATGTATGAAGATATGCCGTTTGATAAACCTTTTCCTGAGCTGTTATTAATTGATCGAGAAGCAGGGGATGAGCATGCTGAGGTATCAGGTGAAGAGGAAGATTTTCAGGATTTAGAAAAAGCGCAGTTAGAGGCAAGAGCGTATGCAGAAAAAATTAAGACCTGGATTGGTGCAAAAGAAGATTCCAAGCCGATGCAGGTCGTTGATAAAGCAACCCAGTCACAACGGGATTTACAGTACCGTGATATCGTGATCTTAATGCGTTCCATGACTTGGGCACCAACAATTGTGGATGAGCTGAAAAAGCAAGGAATTCCAGTCTATGCCGAGCTTTCGACAGGCTATTTTGAAGCGATTGAAGTAAAGGTAATGCTTAGTCTGTTGAAGGCAATTGATAATCCAAGACAGGATATTCCGCTCGCTTCCGTGTTGAAATCACCGATTGTAGGTTTAAATGAAGATGAGCTTGCTGCCATACGTTTAGCAGCAAAACACGATTCCTTCTATGAAGCTGTTATTACCTATCGAAAGCAGCAAACAAATGAAACGGCCACGAAACTAAACCGATTTTTAAAACAGCTCGAACAATTTCGCTTAGCGTCCAGACAAGGGGCATTATCGGAATTGGTTTGGGATATTTATCGGGAAACAGGCTACTATGATTTTGTTGGTGGAATGCCAGGCGGCAGACAGCGTCAGGCGAATTTAAGAGCACTTTATGATCGGGCAAGGGGCTATGAAACAACTTCCTTCCGAGGGCTATTCCGTTTTCTCCGGTTTATTGAAAGAATGGAAGAGCGTGGTGACGATTTAGGTTCAGCGCGAGCACTCAGTGAGCAAGAAGATGTTGTACGTATCATGACGATCCATAAGAGTAAAGGACTGGAATTTCCGGTTGTCATTGTTGGCGCAATGGACAAGCTATTTAATCAGCGGGATTTAATGCAAAAATACTTATTGCATAAAGATTTAGGGTTAGCAAGCAAATATATCGATCCAATCAAACGCATCACCTATCCGACGCTATTTTATCATGCTTTTAAGGAGGAGATGCGAAGAGAGCTGCTTGCAGAGGAAATGCGAGTGCTTTACGTAGCCCTAACAAGAGCAAAGGAAAAATTAATAATGGTTGGAAATGTAGCATCTGTAGAGAAAAAGCTGCAAAAATGGCAAAAAATACAAAATCATCCAGACTGGGTGCTGCCAGCATACTTCCGAGCGGAGTCGAAAACGTATTTGGATTGGGTTGGACCAGCCCTCATCCGTCACCAAGAATCAGGGAAGCTTCGTGAAGAGGAAATTGGCAATGGTGTGTTAGATGAAATTAAAGCAGATCCATCAAAGTGGGACATCTCGATTATCCATGCTAGTGAATTAACAAATTTGGATGAGAAAACGAGAGAAACAGATTTGAATTTGAAAGAGAAGATTATCGAATGGCAGACTGTAAATGTCGATGATAAAACATTAGAAGAATTTGTTGATGAACGTTTATCCTATCGCTACCCGTTTAGTCAAGCAGCGAGGTCACGAGCAAAGCAGTCTGTTACAGAATTGAAACGGCAGCAGGAAATGAAGGACGAATATAGTGATGATCGCTTTGTACAAGCATTTCGAGCGCCGATTATTAAACGACCAAATTTTATGCAGCAGGAAAGACAGGTAACAGCTGCAGAAAAAGGGACAGCCTTGCATACGGTCATGCAACATTTACCAATACGTGAACCGCTGAGGAAAAGAGAAATCGAGGAAACAGTGGAAATGTTGGCTGATAAAGAAATTTTGACGCGTGTAGAAGCATCCGTTATCGACAGTGAAGCCATTGAGCAGTTTTTCCATTCTGAAATTGCCGAACGTATGATGGAAAGTCCACAGGTCATTCGTGAAATTCCATTTAGTTTAACGTTGCCAGCAAGTCAAGTTTATGCAAATTGGGATAGTGAGAAAGATGAGCAAGTATTGATTCAGGGTGTGATTGATTGCTTAATCCAAAGTGAGGATGGCTGGATTATTTTAGATTATAAAACAGATGCAATTACATCGGATGTTACAGAAGAGGTAAAGGAACAGTTAGTAAAGCGATATGAAACACAAATGAAGCTTTACCGAACAGCATTGGAAACGATTTGGAAGGAGCCGGTGAAGGAAACGTATTTGTATTTCTTTGCTAAGCATCTATTGCTTGAAGTGTGATCAAATTTGGTTTGAAACTGCATGTAGTGGGGGATAATTCTCACTACATGCTCGTTTTTTAGATAGAAACCGAAATGGAAAGGATATCGATGATGGACATAAACGCAGCACCAACTAAAGAAAAGAACCGGCTTGTAGCAATCGATGCTGCAAGAGGCTTTGCTATTTTCGGGATATTCATCGTAAATATTGGAGCATTCTCAGCTCCTTATTTTATTTATGGTGGAGCAACTGCAGCGTGGAATTCTACTGTTGACCGTTATACACAAGCGTTGATCGATATGTTTTTTCAAGCAAGCTTTTACACGTTGTTTTCTCTTTTGTTTGGTTTTGGAATTCAATTGCTGAAGGATAGGCTAGTTGAACGAAATATCCATGTAAGCCGCTTTTTAGCGAAGCGTTTAACAATTTTAGTAGGGTTCGGATTAATCCATGCATTCGCTATTTGGCACGGAGATATTTTATTATCCTATGGTCTGATTGGCCTCCTATTACTATTGTTTATAAAAGTAAGCAATACGTCTTTGCTTGCATGGGGGGCAGTTCTTTTAGGAGGAAGTGTTGGCCTTTTATCACTAGCTTTATATGGAACACGAAATGCTCTAGGAGGGTCCAATCAACTAGCCATTACGCAAGCTATCACAAATTATCGCAGTGAGAACCTTATTACGATTTGGTCACAAAATTACCACGACTGGATGAACGCTAATGGCGGAATAGGGTTCTTTTTTCTAATTATGGTATTACTCCCATTATTTTTATTCGGCATGTATATCGCAAGAAAGCGCTGGCTGCATGAACCAGAGAAGCATAAAACCATTCTGAGAAAGCTTTGGCTGGTTTCATTTATTGGTTTTATAGGGTTAAAAATTGGGCCGTATTTCGTTGGGAATCCACTTTGGCTATCCTACCTTCAGGATAATATCGGCGGGACATTTTCGGCCATATTTTATATTGTATCGATCACGTTTCTGGCACAGCGGAAAAATGGTCAGAGAATCATCCAGCCTTTTGCGGCAGTTGGAAGAATGGCATTAACCAACTACTTAATGCAGTCAGTGATTTGCTTTATTCTTTTTTATGGCATTGGCTTCGGTTTATACGGTTCGGTTCGTCCGATAGTTGGAGTAGGAATAGTGCTTGTTATTTTTACTGGGCAAATATTTCTTAGTAACTGGTGGTTGAGACGATTCCGGTTTGGACCATTTGAGTGGTTATGGCGTAGTATAACCTATGGAAAGCGACAGCCATTACGGAAGTTGGAGGGTTGACGGATGAATAAGCAAAAGCTAAAACGAGAAGCAAGAGCATGGGTGGAAGAAGATATTATTTCTGACGAACAGTACGATAAGATTATAGAACGCTATTCTAAAAGTGGCCCAAATTCAATTATCCTTTTATTTGCTATTTTACTAATGGCACTCGGATTTTTGACATTTATTATGTCTGACTGGGCGCGGGAGCCGCATTTATCAAGGATTATTATTCTTGCGAGCGTAACGATTGTGCTCTATGTATTAGGAGATATACGTTACCGAAAAAGTGCAGATTTAATAGCAATCAGCTTTACTGTACTCGGCTATATTGCTTTCGGCGCGGGAATGCTATTAGCTATTGATATTTATAACATTCAAGTGACGTTTGCTTGGCCGTTTATCATATGGGCAATTGTAGGGCTTGGCGTATATTTTATGTATGAGCATAAATTATTATTTTCAGCTGCGATTGCGGTAACAACGATTGGCCAACTATACAATGCGAGTATTAATTCAGCTTTTAGCTGGATTTTACTGCTTCTATTACTATTCGGTTTTGGTCATTTTGTCTATCATCATCGGAATTATTTATTCAGCTATCTGTTTAGTGTAAGCTTTGTGGTGCAATTATTAACGCTTGTTTTCGTAGCGTCCCAGCAATATTATTGGTTGATTCTTTACTTTTTGATATTGTATTTTGCTGGTGATTTGATTCCAGAACAAGTATATCGGAAGCCATTTAAAAGAATTAGCTTAATTGGAATTTTTATTTTCGGGATGTACCAAACTTTTATTCTCCAAGATGATTTTTACATGAAGGATGTAACCCTTCAATGGAGCTTTATAGCAAGTTGGTTCGTGTTGTTTGGAGCAACAATAGTTAAAAAAATAATAGATAAACGAAGCAATCAGCTGATTGACTTAGTTTTATTCTTACCAATCGTGTTTATCCCATTTTCATATAGTATGAGTTTGATTGTTCTATTTATATTTGCGCTTGGCTGGCTCTTTGTTGGCTATAAAGAGGACAATAGTGAGTATGTTTTACTTGGAACGATCTCCTTTTTAGTCAGTGTTTTCACGGTGTATATCCAATTTGCATGGGATGCGATGAATAAGTCTCTTTTCTTTTTAATTGGAGGTATTCTATTATTTTTAATTAGTTTTTTAATCGAAAAACAGCGCCGTACAATTATCGATAAACAAAAAGGGGGAGAGTAAGCATGAAACGTTTATTATTCTATCTCCTGCTTATACTGCAAATTGCGATACTTTTTCTCTTTGGCGTACAATATTATTTTATCGATGATTATGGACGTACGGTACAATTGCTTAGTAAGCATGAGGAAATGACGGATACGTATGGAAGCTATAATCAGCATACAGCGTATATTGATTATGAAATTAATTTCATAGCAGCGGATGCTTGGGAAATTGCAGAAGAAGTAGATTACAATACGAAGATATATGTCTTGCTTGATGCTGATTCGGATGGTGTCTTTCATGTTGTAAAAGCAACCGATCGGAAAATAGATGCTGAACAGGACCAAGTCGTTTTCCAAGGGAAATATCAATATTATAATGACATGCAAAAAGAATATCATGTCACCTATGGAATCGAATCGTTTCATCCTGATTTTGATTTTGATCATTCAGGCAGGAATCAATCACGAATCACTGTACAGCTCGCACCATGGGGGCAAAAAAAGGTGACCCATATAGAAAATCTGCAATAGATTGATTAGAATGCTTCGTATAACAAAAATCACAGAAATGTTGATGGGTCGACATTTCTGTGATTTTTTATGTTGTGTTTTATGACTGTAGTACATCCTTGATTCGTTCTATAGCCCAGTTTAAGTCTTTTTTCGAAATGACAAGCGGTGGGGCAAAGCGGATGACATTTTCATGTGTTTCTTTACATAATAGACCTTTCTCTTTTAATGTCTCGCAATATGGGCGAGCGCTTTCAGTAAGCTCGACACCAACAAATAACCCTTTACCACGTACTTCCTTTATGATTGGGTTATTAATTTTTCTAAGCTCATTGAGCATATGATTACCAAGCTCAAGAGACCGATCAGCAAGATTTTCTTCTTCCAAAACCTCTAATGATGCAAGGGAAACAGCGCAAGCAAGTGGGTTCCCGCCAAAAGTAGAACCGTGTGAACCAGGATTAAACACGCCAAGAATATCATTGTTGGCAACAATACAGGAAATTGGGAAAACGCCGCCACCTAAAGCTTTTCCGAGAATTAAAATATCTGGAGAAACATGCTCCCAGTCGCAAGCAAATAGTTTTCCACTTCGACCAAGTCCAGCTTGAATTTCATCTGCAATATATAAAACATTATTATCCTTGCACACGTCATAAGCTTCTTTTAGAAATCCATCAGGTGGAATAATAATCCCAGCTTCTCCTTGAATTGGTTCAAAAAGAAAACCAGCCGTATTCTCATTAATAGCATTCTTTAACGCGTCAATATCTCCATACGGAATTAGTTTAATCCCTGGCAGCATAGGTCCGAAGCCGCGTTGGTATTCAAATTCAGAGGATAAAGAAACCGCTGTCATTGTTCGGCCGTGAAAATTGCCTTCACAGGCGATGATTTCAGCTTTATTATTTTCTACTCCTATGACATCGTATGCCCAACGTCTTGCAGCTTTAATTGCTGTTTCCACTGCTTCAGCGCCAGTATTCATTGGAAGTGCCATGTCTTTGTTTGTCAGCTTGCAAATTTTTTCATACCATGGTCCTAATTGATCATTATGAAACGCTCTAGAAGTTAATGTGACATTGTCTGCCTGGTTTTTTAGTGCTGCAATAATTTTAGGATGCCTGTGCCCCTGATTAACGGCTGAATAAGCGCTTAGCATATCTAAATAACGATTTCCTTCTGGATCCTCGACCCAAACATTTTCTGCTTTTGAAATGACTACTGGAAGGGGATGATAGTTCTTCGCACCGAATTGTTGTGTTTGGTCGATAATTTCTTGACTTCTCATATTTTGACCCTCCATTATTGGAAAATTTAAACACCATGTTTAGTATAACAGCTTTAGAAATGAATTACTTCACCTTGGAGTAAATAAATGAATTATTCTTAGTTCCATGATATGATACGAATAGAAATCGGTATATCGGCTCTAAAGTATGTGTTCAAAAGGAGGATTTTACCGTACTTTTTGGACAACCTCTTAAATGCTGATATAAGGAGGTAGCACTAATGACACATATGCACATTACAGGATGGGTATTAGGATTAATTCTGTTCATCGTTGCAATCGTAATGCAAAAACAAGGAAAAGCAAAACCAGCGAAAATTGTTCACATGATCTTACGTTTAGTTTACCTGTTTATTCTTTATACTGGTGTTGTACTCGTATTGGATTATTTCAGTGGTGGCTATCAAATGCCATATCCAGCAGAAGCAGCTACAAAGGGAGCTGCAGGAATCTGGCTGATTGCTGCAATGGAAATGATTCTTGTAAAGTTAGGCAAAGGAAAACCAACGAAAGGTGTCTGGATTCAATTTTGGATCGCACTTATCATTGTACTCGTACTTGGTTTCTTCCGCTTGCCAATGGGCTTTTATTTTTAAAAACAAAAAGGGAGGCTGTCCATTCGGACAGTCTTTTTGAATGTTTCTAACCCTATAATGTGAAGGCTTTTCAACAATCCAAGTAATGGGATTGACTATTTTTTTCCTTCCTTAATAATAAAGTAAAGAGATAGTTTGCAGCCTGAAAAGTGATGGAGGATTGTTTATGAAGAAAATAGCAGGGGTGCTTTTAGCAATAAGTATAATGGCGTTTACGTCATTTGTTCCCAATGTCGCAGCTGAAGGAGAGCGGGGACTAGAGGACGAAATTATATATAATATCATGATAGATCGTTACAATAATGGAACGCCGAGTAATGATTCTCAAGTAAATCTAGATGACTCGCAAGCGTATCATGGAGGAGATCTGCAAGGTATAATTGCAAAGCTCGATGACTTACAGGAAATTGGGGTTACAACAATTTCTATATCCTCTTTGATGGAAAATGGTGACGAAGGGTTCCATGGCTATTGGATTGAAGATTTTTATCAAGTGGAAGAGCATTTTGGTACAATTGAAGACTTACATACGTTGATTGAAGAAGCACATAATCGCGATATGAAAGTAGTCATGGAATTTGTTACAAATTATGTTGCAGCAAGTCATCCAATCGTCGATGATTCAGAAAAAGAAGATTGGTTTATTGACAATGAGTTGGTAGAACCAGCTTGGTTGGAGAACACTGCTCGTTTAAACTTGGAACATCCAGAAGTGGAGGCATATTTACTAGACGTTGCTGTATATTGGATGAATGAAACAGCGATTGATGGTTTTAAGCTTCATGCAGTTGATCAAGCTCCATTGGCATTTTTGGAGAGCTTTACAGAGCATGTAAAAGAATTGAATCCCGAGTTTTACTTGTTAGGTGATACCCTCGTTACGGATGCGAATAGTGCTGAAATAATAAACGACACTGCACTGGATGCGATAGGCAGTATGCGCTTAAAAGATGCAATGGTGGAAGTTTTCGCTGAACCAGACAATGCTGTGGAAAGTATTTATGAAGTCTGGCAAACAGCAGAAAATCAGCTGCCTCTATTGTATGTGGATGATTTTAATTCGAAACGCTTTACACAGGAATTTTCCGAGAATCGGAGAAATACGCTAACGACGTGGTCATTGGCATTAACTTATATGTATACAACACCAGGAGTGCCAATGCTGCTTCAAGGAAGTGAACTTCCGATGTATGGTACAAACGCGGAAGAATCCCAGCGTTTAGTACCATTTAATAGTGGTGAACCAGATTTAAAGGAATTCCATAATCGAATCTCAGCATTACGTAATCAGTTCCCGGTATTACGTTATGGAGATTTTGAAATCGTTGATACCTCTGGTGCGTTGAGTGTCTTTAAACGGACGTATAATGATGAGACAATGTATATCGCAATTAACAATGGTAGTGAGTCAGCATACGTTGATGTTTCAGAAATACCTTCGAATATGGAATTAAGAGGATACCTCGGTGATAATCTAGTGAGAGAAAATGAAAACGGGGAATATCGAATTGGTTTAGCACGAGAAAGCGCTGAAGTGTATATGGTTCAACCAAACGCAGGCATTAATTGGTTATTTATCGGGTTTGTCGTCAGTGTGTTTGTTTTGTTTATTGGAGCTATTATTTACTTAAGTGTGAAACAAAAAAAGCAGAATATGTAATTGAAATATGGACAAGGCTGTCTCCAAGTGCAAGACTTCTAGAGAGCCTTGTCCATTATATTATCCATTTACAATTGTACCACCATTAATATGAATCATTTGACCAGTAATATAGCTTGCATCTTCACTTGCGAGATAGACATATGCGGGTCCTAATTCTTGTGGCTGACCAGGTCGTTTCATTGGTGCATTTGCACCGAAATTACTTACTTTTTCTTCTGTAAACGATGCTGGGATTAAAGGTGTCCAAATTGGACCAGGTGCAACTCCGTTTACTCGAATACCTTTATCGACGAGGGAGCTGGAAAGCGATCGTGTAAAGGAAGTAATGGCTCCCTTTGTGGCTGAATAGTCAATTAAATCCACATTCCCTTTATAAGCGGTAATCGAGGATGTATTAATAATGCTGCTACCTGCTTTCAGGTTTGGTAACACAGCTTTCGTTAGATAAAACATACTAAAAATGTTTGTGCGGAATGTTTTCTCCAACTGTTCACTTGTAATATCCATAATGCTATTCTGTATGTGCTGTTCAGCAGCGTTATTAACAAGTATATCAATCTTACCGAATGTGTCTAAAACCTCAGTAACAGCAGCCTCACAAAAGGATTGGTTTCCAATATCGCCGTTAATTAAAATGCATTTCTGTCCTTCATTTTCAATCAATCTTTTTGTATCATTTGCATCTTCATGTTCATCCAAGTAAATGATTGCGACGGATGCGCCTTCTCTTGCAAAGTGGACACTGACGGATCGTCCAATACCACTATCTCCACCAGTAATGATGGCCACCTTACCTTTTAGTTTATCACTGCCCTTGTAATCATTTCGGATATACGCCGGTTCTGGATGCATTTTTGCTTCAATCCCGGGCTGTTTATGTTGTACTTGTGCCGGGGGTGTTTGTTTTCCATTTGCTTGTTCCATTCCCATGAAAGGTCCTCCTTGAAAATTACTTATTAACAATGTACCCGGTTCGATAAATTTCAATCATGGGAAGAACAGGTAAGAATTGCTTAAAAGTGGGAGCACAAGTAACGTGCCCCGTTTAAAAATTTTTTTCAATTGACATCTCATGGGCAGAAACAGCGCCTTTTTCATGTAAACAATTGTAAAGATCGCGATATGTTTTAAGGTCAATTTCTCCATGGATATATTTTTTCTGGCAATAGTCTAATAAATTATCAATGGTTTGAGGGGCAAATTTGTGTTCCATTTCAAAGGCGTCCAATAATTCGTTAATCATGGAAAACCTCCATCTTAGGTTATTTATACAATCATATGATGGAGGAAGGTCATTCATACTATTTTTTCAGTTACTGCCTATTGTTTGAATTTGGAAGTGCAACCGTATCAATAACACGATTATCCTTTAGGGTAATCGTTCGTTCTTTTTGCTGATGTGTAATGGTGTCGTATAAAGTAATCCCGTCTTCAGCTGTAATGTTGTATAAGAATGCACCTTCATAAATAAAGGACTGCATCTCGTAGCTACTATCTCCTTGCAGGATGTACTTACTTTCATATAAGGTAGCAGGGAAGCCGAAAAGATTGCTGTCAGGATGTTTGAACAACGCTTTGTGATTGTTATTTAGTTCACAGTTTATATATAATCGTATCTACTTATTGAACTAAAAAAGCCTGTCCCATTTAACAGGAACAGACTCGAGATTATCATTGATTTGGTTTGTTCGAGAAGAATAACGCAATGGTTCCAGGTCCCGCATGCGAGCCAACTGCTGAACCGACCATTTCAATCAGAATGTTTTCTTTTGCTACACCAAATTTTTCACTGATCATCGAGGCAAGCTTTTCAGCAGTATCCTGCACATCGCCATGGCTGATACCGATCGTTTGGTTTTTGAAATCCGTTCCGCGTTCTTCCATAAGTTCAAGCATTCTGCCAAGTACTTTTTTAGATCCTCTAATTTTTTCAAGTGGAATTAATTTCCCATCCTCGACATGAAGTAGGGGCTTGATTTTAAGTAATGTACCGACAAATGCTGCAGTTTTACTGACACGTCCACCGCGATATAAGTATTCTAAATCATCTACCGTAAAAATATGTTCCATATGCTCAGCCTGGTAAGTTGCATCTTCGATAATTTCTTCTAAGCTGGCGCCGTTTTGAGCAAGCTTTGCAGCGTGTAAAACAACAAGTCCATATCCAATCGAAGCACATTTCGTATCAATAATGTGAATGGGTGCATCTGGGTATTCTTCCTTTACTTCCTGTTCCATCATTTTAGCAGTTTGATAAGTTCCTGATAGTGCAGAAGAGAATGCGATATAAACAAGAGGCTTATTAGCTTTGGCATAGGTCGTGAAAACAGATTTAAATGTTTGTGGTGAGACCTGAGAAGTTTTCGGAGATTTCCCATCTCTCATTGCGCTATAGACAGTTTTTGGTTCAATGGTTTTTCCGTCTTCGTATTCTTTTCCATCTAAATGAACAGTTAATGATACCATTTCGATGTTAAATTCGTTATAATGTTTGAATGATAAATCACTTGCTGAGTCAGCGAGAATTTGTATCGTCATTTTTTCCACCTACATTCTAAATTTATCCTTGTAATGTCTAGTTTATAGCTATCTAGTCCTTTAGTCAAAGTATAATTCAATAATAGTAAGAATTATCTACAAAATTACAGACTGACCGTTCAGAGTAATAAAGTTAATAAATAGGTGTTAGTCTAATTTAAACAGATGGGAAAATATAAAACGTATCTGTTTGCATAAATGAAACAAAGGTATTCACTTAGGAGGCTTGCACTCCAAAGTATAAGGGTTTCTAGGAAAGGAACGAATGCTTTCGTAAGAATCTCTTTATCGAATGTTACTTTATCTGAAAGAAGGAGGGAATGCTGCCATGTTTATGATGGAAGCGAAACGAATAATTGTTGTTATATTCGGTGCTTTATTAAATGCGATTTCGCTAAATTTTTTCTTAATTGGAGCAAATGTATACGCCAGTGGATTTACTGGAGCAGCCCAGTTATTATCAAGTGTGTTTAATGATTTTATTGGGATTGGTGTTAGTACAGGGATATTACTATTCTTGCTTAACATACCAGTTTTACTGTTAGGCTGGTATAAAGTTGGGAAAGGTTTTACCATTTACAGCATTATTTCTGTATTTTTCTCCACGCTTTTCTTAGAGGTTATTCCAGTAATTGAGCTGTCTAGTGATATTATATTGAACGCAGCATTTGGAGGAGTTATTGGTGGTGTTGGAGTAGGTGTCACACTAAAAATCGGTGCTTCTACTGGAGGTATGGATATTGTAGCAATGATTTTATCCCGATTGAAGGATAAGCCGATTGGTAATTATTTTTTAGTAATGAATGCCGTCATTATTTTATTTGCTGGAATCTTGTATGAGCCTGAGAATGCATTGTATACAATGGTTACGTTGTATGTATCGACACGGGTAATTGATGCGATTCATACACGTCATGAGAAAGTTACAGCATGGATCGTTACACTGAAAGCAGATGAATTACAGGAAGCAATTCATCGGAAAATGATTCGGGGTATAACGATTTTACCTGCTAAGGGAGCGTTCACGAAAACAGATAAAAGTGTGATGTATCTTGTGATTACACGTTATGAATTGTATGATTTAGAAAAAATAATTAGCGAAGTAGATCCAACTGCCTTTACAAATGTTGTGGAAACAGCAGGTGTATTTGGCTCTTTCAGACGCGATTGATAGGAGAAAGATAAATGAGATATGTAGTCCTTACAATTATGCTAATTCTGCTGGTGGCATGTGGCAATGATAATCAAGCAGCAGAAAATAACACTTCTGTCGTATTTCAAAATATCGATGTTGTAACAGAAGGAAATGAATTTGTGTTAACTGGTGAAGTTATGGCGACAGAAGGGGAATTTTTCTATGTTATCGAGCAGGGGGAAGAAAAAATTTCTGCAGAAAAACGTATTCCCATCGATCAGGACACGGGAGATTGGGAGGATTTTGAAATTAAAGAAAAGCTATCCGATGCTGTAATTGAAAGTAATGATCCACCAATCATTATGCTGTATGGTAAAAATAATGATGATGGAATTGTGAATCCAAATTACATACCGGTTGATCTAAAAAAAGAATAAAGTCGGTACAGTGAGCAATAGTTTAAAATGAAAGCAAGAGGACAACCAAATTCTATATGGTTAGACCTCTTGCTTTATGTACTTAATATCCGTGTTTTTCAAAAATCTCAAGTACTTTTGAATTAACAGCATCCCATTCGACATCAAACTGTTTATTGACAGTGATGAAGTTTTGGTAGCCAAATACATTATCTACTTCTTCAAGTTTCATCAGATCATTCAAAATGTCGTATTCGCTCGTATTGCCGGGCATAACGGAAACGCTATTCGTACCTTCGAAAATTAACTTATCAGTAGTAAATTTCATCGCATTAGGGTTAGGTGTAGCTTCTATGCGAACTCCCATAACAAAATCCCTCCTAAACATACTTACCTCTATAGTAGCAGAAATAAGTATAAAAAAAAAGAAAGACCCTTACGGTGAATGAATTCTAACAAGTAGATGAAGTAGGATTTCAATCGTGATTTTTATTAAATGGTATTTCTCATAGTAAACAAAAATAATCTCCCCGACGAAAGGGGAGATTATTTCTTTTAGCAAACCAGCTTCATCAACTGCTTGATGAATTAGAGATTGCTTAAAATCTCATTACTGTAATTGATTGTGCTGTTTCAACTGCTGTTCAAGTTGTTGTAATTGATTGCGTTCCTCAGGTGTAGCTTCGGTGTAGGCTGCTTGGACTGCATTTTGTGCAGCTTGCTTATCTTGGGAGTTCGCATTGCCTTGCATCATCATGTTTGAAACTGCGTCTTTAGCTTGCTGGAATAGGTTGTTTTGCACCTAAAACCCTCCTAGATTGTGATTGGCTGCTTCTTCATGTTTTCGTCCCTCTTCCGATAAAGTGGAACGATACGTGAAAATCTCGTCATGTTTTTTGACGGAAGCAGCCCCCTGATGACTGAAACGCTTCGATTTACTTCGTTTGCCCAAGACGAAAACCTCCTTGGATAATAACGAATCACTCGGAACAGATGCTAAAAGTAAAGCAAATCAAAAGTGAACGTATCATACGTTCACTAAGTAGTATGGCCGATGGACCATTTTATATAGCTGGTAACAACTGGCGCTTAAACCGTTTTTACCTTAATTTTTAAATACTCTTCTAAAAAGACACCAATTCCATCTTGTTCATTTGTTAAGGTCTGATATTTTGAAACGGACTTCAATTCATCAATTGCATTGCCCATTGCAACGCCGACACCTGCATAATCAATCATTTCTAAATCATTATCTTCATCACCAAAGGCGATGATTCTTTCTTTTGGAATACCGTAATAATCAGCAATTTTTTGCAAGCCAACAGCTTTGTTAATTCCTTTTTTGATGATTTCAATGATATTCCAAGGCGCTCCCCATCTGCGGTGTTCAATAATTTCCGCATGATAATCATCCAGATGATTGCGCAATGACTCAATATGATCTTTTTTCGGGTATATAAGGACAGAAGTTGGATCCTCTTCTAATTTATCCTTAATGCTTCCAATAATATAAGGTCGATCCTTTTGGGTTTGATGGAAAATGTCAATGATCTCCTGGCTGTAATTATCAAGATAAACATCATCCATCACTTCAGCCAATATGTTATTAACCTCTAGATCATAGCAGGCATCAATTATGGTATGAGCAGTTTTGAGTGGCATTGGTGTATGCATAGCGAAATCCCATGTCCGATCTTGTGGGTGGTGAATTAATGCACCATTGAAATTAACCATGGGGGAGTTTAAACCAAGTTCATTATAGTAATGAATGCTTGCACGGTGTGGTCTACCAGTAGAAATCACAACGAGATGCCCTTCCTCCATAGCAGTTTGAATTGTTTGCTTCGTTCGAGCACTAATCTCTTGTTTATTCGTTAGAAGTGTACCATCAAGATCTAACGCAATTAAATGTTTTTTATTTTCCATAAAATTCACCTCGTATGTGATAGTGTATAGAGGAAAGCGATATATGTAAAGTAATTTTTCCTTTACATTATTTGCAACAAGCTTAAGCTTACCCTTAAAATAGAATATAGTATACAGAGAAGGAGCGGAATTACATACATGATCGGAATCTATACAGAAAAAATTCAAACGATACCATGTTTGGTTGTAGTAGACGCAGAAAAGAAAAAAGAAGCATTACCAGTTATTACCTACTTTCATGGGTTTACAAGTGCAAAAGAGCATAATCTTCCGTTAGCATATTTGTTAGCTGAAAAGGGCTTTAGAGTTGTATTACCTGACAGCATGTATCATGGAGAAAGGGAACCAGATGTACCAAAGTTAAAAAAACAAGTTTCTTTTTGGGACATCGTTATGCAAAATGTAAAAGAATTGGCCGCTATTCAATCATTTTTCGATTCCAAGGGTTTGATTTTGGAAGACCGTTTTGGAGTGGCTGGGACAAGTATGGGAGGAATCACGACATCTGCGGCATTGTCACAGTATTCATGGATTAAAGTCGCTGCAATTTTAATGGGTTCTCCTAAAATAACAGTTTATGCTAAGACATTGGTGGAGAGCTTTAAAAAAGTAGGGGACCTGCCGGTAACAGAAGAAATGATTGAAAATCTCTATGAACAATTGGAGGATTATGATTTATCAAAGCAGCCAGAGAAATTAAATGATCGTCCATTATTATTCTGGCATGGGGAAAGCGATTCTGTTGTTCCATTCGATCATTCTTATACATTTTATGATGAGATTCAAGCGATTTATCAAAATAAAGACAACATTAAATTCATTAAAGAACCAAATCAAAATCATAAAGTAAGTCGCTCAGCTATATTGGAAACAGTTAAATGGTTTGAGAAACATTTATAATGACAGCCTGATGATGTAGAAATAGGTTAAAATCATTTAATAAAACCTCAATTTATGGTTAAATAGAAATAGATGAAGGATTGGAGGTAGAAGAGATGGATGAAGCTTTAAAAGAGAATTTATTTGGCGCGTTAGAAAATGTAATCGACCCTGAGTTAGGCATTGACATTGTTAATTTAGGATTAATATATGATGTTGATTTAGATGAAGATGGGGTTTGTAACGTTACGATGACCTTAACGTCCATGGGATGTCCATTGGCTGCACATATTGAAACCGATATTAAGCATGCACTTGCAGATATTCCAGAAGCGAAAGAAATAAGAGTAAATGTTGTATGGGATCCACCATGGGGTAAAGATAAAATGTCACGTTATGCTAAAATTGCCTTAGGAATTCCAGATTGATCTTAAAATAATTGGAAAAAGCAGCCACTTTAATTCGTGAGCTGCTTTTGTATTTTTTATAAGAAAAATATAACCAATAACCCTACGACAACACAGTAATAAGAGAAATACTTTAAATTTCCTTTTGCCATGATATTCATAAACCATTTTAATGCAAAGTAGGTTGCAATAAATGCTGTGATAAAGGCGATAATATTCGGAATGAGCATTGATTGAAATTCTGGGCTGCTCACTAGTTTGGGAACTTCGATAATGGTTGTCCCTAAGCTAACTGGGATATATAACAGGAATGAAAAGCGAAGCGCAGTTTCCTGTCTCATTCCAACGAGCATCGATGCAACAATAGTAGACCCTGAACGGCTAATCCCTGGTGTTACAGCAACTGCCTGTGTCAGTCCAACAATTAGTGCATCCTTCATTGTTAAGTCACCGTCATTTTTTCTTCCTCTTAAATTACGGATCACCCAGATAGCAACTGCTGTAATGAGGAGTGTAACTCCGACTACATTTGTTCCACTTAATGCTTCTCCAATTGCGTCACCAAACAACATGCCAATAACACCAACTGGGATTGTTGCAACAATAAGATAAATGATAAATTGGAAATCGCTTTTTGCTGCTGGATCCCGTTTTACTAAGTAAAGAAAGCCGTTTTTAATTAAACGGATAATATCATTCCAGTAAATGATAAAAACTGCTAAGAGTGAAGCGAAATTAACAAATATCTCGAAGGATAACCCTCTTACTTCAATTCCAAAAAGATCCCGGAAAATAATAAGGTGTCCACTCGATGAAATTGGAATTGGTTCTGTTACACCTTGTACGAGTCCTAAAATAAAATACTGGATGATTGTCCATAATTCTGATATAAAGTCCATTGTTTTCTCTCCTTATTTTAGTCATTCATTTTCACCTGTAAACAAGTCACCATATACTGGGCCTATGAATAGGCTGATGGTGAGAAGGAGGTTACGAAAATGAAAAATGATTCTAAACATATGTATGATTTATGCAAGAGCCATATGCATTCGTATGTGCTTGCGCAAACAACAGATGGCTCAAATTTTGATGGGATTATAACCGGTTTGGACGATGAATACGTATATTTTGCTGTGCCCGTAGATCCGAATCAACAAGCCTACCAAGGACATGAAGATAATAGACAATTTGGCTTCGGTTACCCAGGGTACGGCTATCCAGGATATGGTTACGGCTTTGGGAGACCACCACGAAGATTTCAACGTTTCATTTTGCCGCTAGCGGCACTCGCAGCCATTAGTATCCTACCTTGGTATTAAAAATGAAAACCCTTGCCGTCTTTGCTTAAGGCAAGGGTTATTTCTGCTTTTAATTACTTTTTTCTCTTAGTACGCCTTCACCTAAAATGAAAGCTGCTATGACAAAAATACCTGAAAGAATTAACGCTTCTGATAAGACGAAAGGTTCTCCACCCATACTCGTTAATACATAGGATACAGCAGCACCAATCAATATTGCCCAAACAATTGTCATTATGTAACGCACAGCACCCACCCCCACTTTTCATTCTATTAAAGGTTATTCAACAAGGTTAACTTCTTGAAATCACCTACTGTAACAATAATTATTTTATCTTTTTATAATTCAAACGATAATCATCTTGATATCCTCATATATTTTAACAAATACGGACGTAAATGAAAAGGCTTGTCATGAAATTAAAATATTTAAAGGCAACGCATGTGGCCTATATAAAAGGAAGGTGTTTATGAATGTCTATTTTCGTAATGGATTGTAATGAGTGGGTAACCTATCATATTGTTGATACACTTTTAGAAAATGATTACAAGGTTGATGCTCTATCAGCTACAACGAACGAAGAAGATTTAAGTATGTTCTTTGCTCGAAACAGTTCGTTTTCAATTGTTCCAGAAGGCGTTCAAAAGAAGTATACTGTCGGTATCCTTGTTGGAGAACAAAAAACAAGTGCTATTCATCAGGAATTTGATCTATTAATCGTAATTAATCCAGCTGCGGGTTCGGTTCGATCAGAAATATATAAGAAATGTACTGTCATCCACACCCCCATTCTATTTGGAGAATGGATGCCAATGAATGAAAAAGGAATATATGATGAGGATACATTAATCGCTTTTGAATCAGATGTTTTCAAGGAAAATGCACTTTATATAGGTGATTTTACGAAAGCGCTGCTCCAATGGCTAAACGTTTCTGATTTACCACCAATCTTAAATGTTAATCATAACGATAATGAAAAAGATGGGCACTCTAAACTTGAAAAAAACGTCTTCATCCGTGACAATATACCTAAGCAGGAAAGAGTGAAATCTGTAATCGAGCATTATCGTTCAAAAAGAAATTTTACAGTATGATATAAAAATGTAACATTGGATTCATTTACCGAAGAAAACGTTGCAGGTACAATGGAAGATGCTGTGATAATGTGGCAGAATGGAGGGTCAGACCTTGAGGAAAATAACAATCGTTCTATTATTCGTAGCAGGTATATCTATTCTTTCAGGTTGCTCATACTTTGATACTGGTCAGATTCAAAATGTTGGTTTGCTAGTCGATACTGCCATTGATGAGAATGCATGGAGCGAGAAAGGCTATAAAGGGCTTTCACTAATTGAAGAACGATTCGATGTCCAAGTATATTATAAAGAAAATATAACAACTGAAGAGGAAATCAATGAAGCTGTTGATGCGTTTGTCCAGGATGGAGTAAACTTGATTTTTGGTCATAGTAATATGTATGGTGACTACTTTATGGATATCGCGGAGTTATACCCCGATGTCCATTTTGTATACGTTAACGGGGGAGAGTCCAGCGAAAATGTCACGAGCTTAAACTTTAATTCACATGCAATGGGATTTTTTGCAGGAATGGTGGCAGGTGAGATGACTACTACAGATGAAATTGGCGTCATTGCTGCATTTTCCTGGCAACCAGAAACAGAGGGATTCTATGAAGGGGTAAAATACCAAAACCCAGATGCTCATATTCGCGTTAATTATACTAATAGTTGGACGAATATAGATATAGCAACAGGCATATACAAGACAATGCAGCAAAATGGTGTGGATGTTGTGTATCCAATAGGGGATTCCTACAGTGGTGAAGTGATTCGAAAAGCTGCTGAAGATCAAAATTACGCAATTGGTTATATTACAGACCAGCTTTCCATAGCTCCTAACACAGTTCTAACAAGTACTATCCAACATGTAGACGAGCTTTATGAAATAACAGCCGAGCAATTTAATGAAGGAAGGCTTGCCGGAGAGTTGATTACATTAGATTTTCAAGATGAGTTGATTACATTAGGTGAATTCAATGAAGCAATACCAGAAGTGTTTCAAGAGGAAATGAATGAACTGATTAACGAATATAAGGAGACTGGCCTGCTTCCAAATGAACGATAATAAACGGTGAAATATCCGTTTTTTTCTTGCTAAATAAACCATTTTACATTAAAATTAGTACCAAGTCATAATAATTGATATTAAACATGAATATATAAGGGAGCTGTCAATATGAACGTAGGTATATTGGGCACAGGTCATTATCTTCCAACGAAAATCGTTACAAATAAAGATTTGGAAAAAATAGTGGATACAAATGATGAATGGATTCGCACACGAACTGGAATTGAGGAAAGAAGGTTAGCTGAGGACGATATCGATACATCGGATATGGCATACCATGCAGCACTCGGAGCACTTGAAGAAGCTGCAATCGATGTAGATGATATTGACTTAATTTTAGTTGCAACTGTAACTGCAGATACACCATTTCCATCTGTAGCATGTATGGTACAGGAACGTCTAGGTGCGATGAATGCAGCTGCGATGGATATAGGTGCTGCATGTGCTGGTTTTATGTATGGAATAATTACAGCTAAACAATTTGTCGAAACAAAAGCTTATAAAAATGTACTTGTCATTGGTGCGGATAAGCTTTCTAAAATCATCAACTGGGAAGATCGTTCTACATGTGTATTACTTGGGGATGGTGCTGGAGCAGCAGTTGTTGGTGAAGTGGGAGAAGGAAAAGGGATTTTATCCTTTGAACTAGGAGCTAATGGATCCGGTGGTAAAGATTTGTATCAGGACGAAAATAATCAACTGGTTATGAACGGACGTGAAGTATATAAATTTGCAGTAAGACAAATGCCAGAGTCTACAGTTAACGTAATTAATCAATTAGGTTATAGTAAAGAGGATGTAGATTATTTGGTGCCGCATCAGGCAAATATTCGAATTATGGATGCTGCTCGTGAGCGTTTAGGAATTTCACCTGATAAAATGGCAGCGACGATTCGGAAGTATGGTAATAATTCCGCAGCATCGATACCTATGGCTTTATCTGAATCAGTTAAAGAAGGTAAAATCAAAGATAATGATTTAATTGTATTAGTTGGCTTTGGTGGCGGTCTAACGTGGGGCGCCGTTGCAATGCGTTGGGGCAAATAAGCCATTAATTTAGAGAAAGGTGGAAAAGCTAATGGAAAAAAACAGAGTAGTAGTTACTGGACTAGGGGCAATAACCCCTCTAGGTAATAATGTAGAAACGATGTGGGAAAATATCTTAGCAGGCAAGTCAGGAATTGACTTTGTAACGAAGGTTAATAAAGACGACTATCCTGCTAAAGTTGCTGCAGAAGTAAAGGATTTTGAGCCGACAGAATATATGGATAAAAAAGATGTACGTAAGATGGATCCATTCACACAGTATGCAGTTGCTGCAGCGAAAATGGCTGTAGAAGATGCAAAGCTTACGATTGATGATAGCAATGCACATCGAGTAGGCGTATGGATTGGGTCAGGCATCGGTGGTATGAAAACGTGGGAAGATCAGCATACAAAACTATTAGAAAAAGGTCCGAAAAGGGTTAGTCCATTTTTTGTTCCAATGATGATTCCAGATATGGCTGCTGGTCAAGTATCCATTCAATTAGGTGCAAAAGGTATCAACTCTTGTTCGGTTACAGCTTGTGCATCAGGTGCCAATTCAATTGGAGATGCATTCAAAGCGGTTCAGCGTGGAGACGTTGACTATATTATTGCTGGTGGTACAGAGGCGCCTATTTCCGATATGGCCTTTGCAGGATTCTCTTCAGCGAAAGCTTTATCAACGAATGAAGATCCAAGTACAGCTAGTCGCCCATTTGATAAAAACCGCGATGGTTTTGTTATGGGTGAAGGTGCTGGGATCTTAATTTTAGAGTCATTGGATTCGGCGCTTGAGCGTGGCGCAAAAATCTATGGAGAAATTGTCGGATATGGTGCAACAGGTGATGCTTATCATATTACGGCTCCAGCAGAAAATGGTGAAGGTGCAGCTCGTGCCATGCAGCTTGCGCTAAAGGATGCTGGTATTGCTCCAGAAGACGTTGATTATGTTAATGCCCACGGGACGAGCACGAACTTAAATGATAAATACGAAACTGCTGCAATTAAAGCTGTTTTTGGTGATTATGCAAACAAGTTGGCAATTTCCTCGACAAAATCGATGACAGGACATTTACTTGGAGCTGCTGGTGGAGTTGAGGCTGTTATTTCAATTAAATCGATAAAAGATAGTATTGTCCCTGCGACGATCAATTTAGAAACACCAGATCCAGACTGTGATTTGGATTATGTTCCGAATGAAGCAAGACAACAAAACGTGGACGTGGTAGTAAGTAATTCACTTGGTTTCGGCGGACATAATGTTGCACTTGTATTTAAAAAATATAACTAATATCTATAAGAAGCTGGTAGCGATAAATTGCTAACCAGCTTTTTTGATGGCTAAAAAAGTTCATCGTTTCGTCGATCATTAATAATGCTATCTGAAATGACATGCTTTTGAGTAGACAAGCATAGAATGTATTAAACGGACAAGCTTAGGTGGGGTATGATGGGCTATATTTTTATCTTTCTCGTTGGATTTGGACTAGCAGTTACAGGTGGGGTCACCATTATTGCATATATGAACTTTTTACCAGCCGGTTTATCATGGGCGGATTATTTTATTTTTATTAGTGGAAGAATTGAATGCTACTTTCTATTAGTCGGACTTGTGATAATGGCTTTTGTGCTTTATCGTTATCCAAATTAATTTTAATGGAACTTCTCGAATATTTTTCTCCGTGATGGTCATAATGTATTCTAAATCGGAATATGAAAAGTGAGGGTTGTTCTATGTTATATTTGCACGATGTATGGGTGAATTGGTTTGAAGGAGAAGAGAATGGCTATAGTGTCTGTCATTTCCATGAGTGGCGTAAGGAGGACGCGATTGAGCTATTGGACCAAGTGCCATTGTTATACATAACAGAAACACTATATAACTACATTGAAAATGATATGCATGATCTGCCGAAAGCTTTGCTTGATTCGATCTACAAAAGAGCATATACACGCAAGGGACAGAAAAGGTCAGTTGTGGAGTATGCATGTATTGTCACCGACGGTAATGATATACTCGCCTTTGATACAATTGGCTATTCGATCCCAATTCGTAAAAGCAGATTAATACCAAGGCAAGAACAGCTTGTGTTCGATATGATTGCCAATACGAAAGCACAATCCTTTAAATTTGTTGAAAGTGATTATCAAAAAGAATACCATATGCTATCCATGCCACCGGAGCTAATCTTTGGCCTGACAAGAAAAGAAAGACAACTCAAACAATTGCTCATGATTGGTTTGGATCAGTTGAAGACAACAAATAATCGCGAAGAATTGCGGTACTGGCTAACTGAATGGGACCCCAAGCAATATCCTGCGATTCGCTATATGGATGAGGATACAGTTTGGGAAGCGTTGTATAATGGTGTGAAAGATGGCTGGAGTTCAACGCATGAAGAACTTTGCATGAAACTGATTCGTGGACAGCCTTTTTTAGAGAAAATGTGGGAAGCTGAGATTGGGCCAGAGCATGATACATCAAATCAAAAATAGGTTTCAGTATATGCCATCGAACGAGCTAAAAAGCAATGCGCTAAGCAGAATGAATCTGCCTAGCGCATTTTTAAATAATTATTTTTTAACTCTTCCAAGTCCCATTGCTTTCTTTGCTTTGGCAACCGTTTTATTTGCTGTAAAGGACGCTTTTTCTGCACCTTGATCTAAAATATCATCAAGTTTTTCTGAATCAATTAATGCTGCATATCGATCCTGAATTGGCTTTAAAACACTGATTACAGCATCTGCTACGCCTTGTTTGAAATCCCCGTAGCCTTTACCTTTATACTTGGCTTCTAGTGTTTCAATGGATTCACCTGTACAGCTTGAATAAATAGTAAGCAAGTTTGAGACACCAGGTTTATTTTCCTTATCAAATTTCACAATACCTTCAGAATCCGTTACAGCACTCTTGATTTTCTTTTCGATTTTCTTCGGCTCATCCAGCATGGAAATGTAGCCTTTTTCATTTGAATCGGATTTACTCATTTTCTTCGTCGGATCCTGTAAAGACATAATTCGCGCTCCGACCTTTGGAATACGAATCTCTGGGATCGTAAAAATGTCATTAAATCGATTATTAAAGCGCTGTGCTAAGTTTCGAGTCAATTCCAGATGCTGCTTTTGATCATCGCCAACAGGTACGACATTTGTGTTGTAAAGAAGGATATCTGCTGCCATTAAGGAAGGATACGTAAGTAATGCAGAAGAAACTGCATCTTTCCCTTCAGACTTATCTTTATATTGGGTCATCCGCTCTAGCTCACCAACATAGCTAATAGACTGTAGCATCCATCCTAGCTGTGTATGTGCAGGAACCTCGGATTGAATAAATAACGTGGCTTTTTCAGGATCAATACCTGAGGCAAGATATAGGGCTGCCAAAGAACGGATATTTTGCCTTAATTTTAATCGTTCTTGCGGTACAGTAATTGCGTGTTCGTCTACAATGCAGAAGAAACAATCATAATCATTTTGTAATTCAACAAACTGTTGGATTGCTCCAAGATAATTCCCCAGTGTTAACGTACCACTTGGTTGAATTCCAGAAAAAATTTTCTCCATGTCTTATCACTCCATCTTATCATTTTAAAGCATTAAAAAAAGCCCATACTCCCTATAGAAAGGGACGAATGAACCGCGGTGCCACCCTAATTATCTTAACTGTGTAAGATCACTTTAATTGTCATCAGCTCTAAAGCCCAATTCCAATTTACCTTGATGCTTATTTTCACCAACCACAAGCTCTCTAAAATTCAGCGGGTAAATTGTACTATATCTTTTTCATTGCTAAACATATTAATTTTTATTTATTATATATATCCTTTTATTGAAATGCAAGTGGGAAGTTTGTTAGACACGTTTTTGCTGTCACTTACGGTGAAACCAGAAATTATACTAGAATCACCCGAGAGTATAGGTGTCACTGACGATAAATATGGAAAGCATAGGAGAATCGTCCGAGAGCAAAGGCACGGTCGATAAGCATGGAAGTCTTAGCAAAATTAACCGAGAGCAAGCACGTCACGGTCGATAATCATGAAAGTCATTCCAGAATCGGCCAGTACCCGAGAGGATTTCATAAAATAGATTATCTAGCTATTTTAATTAGTTAAAATACGACCAACGATGCTCGCCCATTTTTGAAAAGTTTTGCAAAAGAATATTTCGAATTCTCCTTTCCGGTACAAATTGACACCAATCGTAGATAATTTTGGTTGTAATTTTTTTATTTGGAAATAGTAATCTAAATTCATCTATGCTTCTTAAAACAGCATCTTCAATCAACTCCTCTTGTAGGCATTTCTTACAAATATATTTCTTTCTACCAAAAGTTAACGAAAACGAATAACATTTAAAGCAAATAACTCCTTTTCGTAATTGATCATATTCATAAGAAGGTAGTTGGTTATAAGGGGACTCGGATACATGTAATGATAGTAACTGGCCTGCAAGTTTTCTATGTTTCTCCATTAATTTAGAAGGCGTTTCATTTAAATTTTTCATGTATGCTTTTACTTGGGTTGGAAAAAGAAAAAGGTTTATCTAGAGGTGCTTGGTATAGGGTGAAGCTGGGGTTTATAAAAACAACTGAAGCGTCAATTTGAGGAATAAAACCGAGTGTAAGAAGTAACTGTCGTAGTAAGGATTCGCTTCTGCTTAGTTGGTGCAGGGGATTAATAATTTCTAATCTAGGCTTCTTAAATAACTTATCAGATTGGTAATGATAATCGCCTTCATAGTTTTTTACTTCATAAATATAAAATTTATCCCCTGTAATAATAAGGCAATCAATTTGGAAAGACGTGTTATTAGTTTCTAGTAACAAGTCGTTTAAGATGAAGCATTCACACTTTAATTTTGCTGTGAAGTGATCGAATAGAGCTTCTCCTTCATAGCCTTTGTTTAAATTGAAGTAGTGTTGTTTTTCCTTGTTTGTTAATTTCTTTCGCTTGTCTAAGGCATGAAGAACCTGTAATCCTCTGGATTTCGTACGAGGTTTGTAGGGCATAGATAACATCATTTCTGATTTATATATTAAACTAATCTAATTATACTGAAATAATCCATTTAGAGAAATCTAGAGAGCTGAACGATTATCCTAGTGAAAAAATTTAAATATAAATTGCGGTTTTATTTTACGCCCGACGGGTAATTGTACTTTAAGTTAATTGGAATGAAAAGTATTTAAAACGAATTAGGAATATCCATTTAAATGAACGAACTTTTCATTTATACTTAACTTATTAACTTTAATAGGAGATTGATTCAACATGCGGAAAAGGCGAAGTACGATTATGGCATTCATTGGAATTCTTTTACTTAGTATTTCAATTCCAACGGTAGCAGCAGCGGAAGAAGCAGTGCAGGCATCCTTGCATCAAGAAAGAAAGACAAACATAGAATTAATGGACATATATCAAAACATAAAGCGTTTTACATATGACTCTGGTTATGACTTTGAATATCCTGATGCTGTTAGAGGAATCTATGTAACTGGAAATTCCGTTGGGTCTAGCAAATTTGAAAGCCTTGTAGAGTTGGTAGACACAACAGATTTGAACGCAATGGTTATTGATATTAAAGAAGATCATGGGCATTTAACGTTTAAACCAGAAGAGGGTTCTCCTTATGAGGACATTGCGACCAATTATATTTCAGATCCTGAAGGATTGATGGAACTTTTAGAAGAAAAGCAAATTTATCCCATTGCTAGGGTTGTTGTATTTAAGGATTCGCTGCTCGCTAAGGAACGTCCTGATTTATCGTTCACTCAAAATGGAGAAGTATGGGTCAACAACAAAGGAGAAGCTTTTGTTAGCCCTTTTGAAAAAGAAGTGTGGGAATATAATGTCGAAATTGCTAAAATGGCGGCAGAAATGGGATTCCAAGAAATTCAATTTGACTATGTGCGCTTCCCGGAGGGCTTCGAAACAAAGGATGAAGAGCTAGAGTATACACTTGGCGACTATAAAGATATGGACTTAAACAATATTAAAAAACGTGTTGAAGCTGTGACAGATTTTGTTGCATATGCGAGAGAAGAGCTATCCAATTATGATGTAGATGTGTCTGTTGATATTTTTGGTTATGCAGCAACGATTGAAGAAACACCAGGAATTGGTCAAAACTTCTCGAGAATATCTGAAAATGTTGACGTCATTTCTTCTATGATTTATCCAAGTCATTGGACATCGTATTTTGGTATTGAAAACCCTGATGAAGAGCCATATAAGCTAGTTACAGAATATGCGAAGGTTGAAAACGCGGTATTAGGTGAGCTGGATACTCCACCAGTATCGAGACCTTGGCTCCAGGATTTTGAAGCTCCGTGGTTATACAGTGGCGCGACGAAACAATATGGTAAAGCTGAAATAGAAGCGCAAATTCAAGCGTTATATGAGAATGGTATCGATGAGTTCTTGCTTTGGAATTCGGGTAATGTGTATACAGAAAATGTTGATTATATGATTGGGAAATAATAACAAGAGGCTGTCTATAAGGCAGTCTTTTGCTTTTGGTAAAAAAAATGCAGACCTCATTTAACAAATGCAAACATTTTCGTTATACTAAGTGGGACTACGGAAAAAGGAGTAGATCCATGAATTGGTATGAAAAGCTGAACGAATATTTTCCAATCGAAGAAATGAAATCAAAAAAGCATATGGAAATCCTATTAGATGAAAAAGGTGATGTATACTACAAGGATGAAAGTCCACAGCATGTGCTGATGTATGCTGAATTTAAGACATTCCTTTTTATCGATTACCTATGGGTTTCATCAAAGACGAGAGGACAAGGAATTGGGCATCAATTAATCGAAAATCTAAAGGCGAAGAATAAACCGATTATATTAGAGGTAGAGCCGATTGATTATGACGATACAGATTCCGAAAAAAGGTTGCGTTTTTATAACCGAGAAGGATTTACCCATGCACAATCAATCGGATATAATCGTCGATCACTAGCTACAAATGAAGAGACACAATTAGAAATATTATACTGGTCGCCAAATGCCGATGCCGAAGAAGTCATCTTCGAACAAATGAAGAAAATGTATAATGATATCCATACGTATAAAGATAAAGAAATATATGGAAAAGCATATCAATCTGTAGATGAAGTGCTGAGCTATGATGAGAATCGTGATTCTGAAAATATTTTAGAGCGTTTAAAAAATCCCGAGAAAGCATAACAACTTGTCTAAAGCTCAAAGAGAAGGGGCATGTTGATGTAAGAACAAAGGAGAGGCAACCTTTAGGCTGTCTCTCCTTTGTCAACAATTAAGATCTTTGCTCTGATGGGCCTCCAACAGGGATGTTCTTATTCAAACGATCCGCTAATCCGAAGTTTTTTGTTGTAATTTCTGTATCACCATCTAATAGGTTGTCTTTAAAGTTATAAGCATTTGAACCATGCTCTGTAAAGTCGAGCCCAGCAACTTCTTCCTCCTTTGAAACACGAATAGGAGAAATTCTATTAAGGAGATAGGTGAAACCTCCAACGGTTAAAGCAACCCAACCGATTACAGCAATAACTCCTATAGCTTGAATACCGAGCTGTGAGAATCCATTACCGTAAAATAGTCCGGTTGAAGTGGAAAACAAACCGATTGCTAAAGTTCCCCAAATACCACAGATTCCATGTACTGTGATGGCGCCAACTGGATCGTCTACTCTAAGTTTTGTATCTAAGAAACGAATCCCTTCGACAAGCACGATTCCAGAAATCAGTCCGACAATGATTGAGCCCCCAAATGTGATTTCTGCTGCGCCTGCTGTAATTCCGACGAGTCCTCCTAAAACACCATTCATTGCAAGAGATGCATCTACCTTTTTGAATCGTAGCTTAGTATAAAGTGAAGAAGAGCATAATGCTGCTGAAGTAGACAGTAATGTCGTGCCGATAACCATTGGGACTAATGAAGGGTCAGCCGCTAATGTACTACCGCCATTGAAACCGAACCAGCCTAACCAAAGAATAAATACACCAAGTGCACCTAGTGGCATGTTATGCCCTTGAATAACGTTAACTTTTTTCCCATTATACTTTCCAATACGTGGTCCTAGAATAAGAACCACCATAAATGCTGCGACTGCACCTGTTAAGTGAACAACCGTTGACCCAGCAAAATCACTAAAACCTAAAGCAGAGATCCAGCCGTCCCCCTGCCAAATCCAGTGACCAACGACTGGATAAATAATTGCGGTTATAGCTACAACAATAAGTACGTAGCTACCAAGCTTGATTCGTTCAGCGACAGCACCTGACATAATCGTTGCACATGTGGCTACAAACATTGCTTGGAAAACAAAGAATCCAATGTCTTCCACACCACGAAGCATAAACCCGTCGATTCCAATGACAGATCCCCCAGAGGTGCCAAACATAATTCCGTATCCAATAATAAAGAATAAGATTGCAGCAATACTAATGGTCAGAAAGTTTTTCATTAGGATGTTCAATGTATTTTTAGAGCGTGTAAAACCTGATTCAACCATTGCAAATCCTGCGTGCATAAAGAATACAAGAACTGCACCAAGCATAACCCATACAAGATTAACGGATAATTCTAGAGATTCAACCGTTGGCACTGCAGCATGAGCTGGTGTTGCGATGAAAAGTAAGGCTAAGAATAATAGAAAGCTTCTTCTAAACATATCGTTTCCTCCCGGTATTTTAATGGATTTTCCTAAAAAGTATCCATCTTTATCATTGCAACGCATTGCTTGACAGAGATGATTAATAATAAGTTTTCAAGTTTGTGCTTTCTCGAATGTAAGTTATTAAAATAGTGAGATGTCTTTATGTTTATATAAGTCGTTTAGATGGAGAGTGTAATTACAAGTTGTGAATTTTCTTCTATGGTGAGTGAGTCTACAGGTGATGAATGCGTAAGTAAGGATTTATAAGAAAGAGTGAACAAGTTTCTGCTTGTATGTTAATCAGACTTGTAGATTACATAACTGCTTTGACTCCTCGTTCGCCTGTGCGTATTCGAATCGTCTCTTCGATTGGGGAGATGAATATCTTGCCGTCACCGATATTGCCTGTTTTACAGCTTTGGAGAATGATATCAATGATCTCATCTACTTGATTGTCTTCTGCGATCATTTCAATTTTAAGTTTGGGTAGTAACTGCATTTGGAACTCTGTCGATCGATAGACACCAGTTTGTCCGCGTTGCTTACCGGTACCAGCTACTTCGGTTACGGTTAGACCGTTAAATCCAATTTCAGAAAGGTTATGCCGCAGTGCTTGAAATGTTTCTGGTCGAATGATGGACTCGACTTTTTTCATTGTTTTTTCATCCCTTCATTTGATGTGAGGTTTCTTAACATCATTAGTTATGTTAATTATCATAATAGTAAATTTTATTAAATGCAAGTATTTTTTTGTATGTTTTTTGAAAATTTAGAAGTAAGCGTTTCCGACTTTGGTAAGATTTTTTCAATTAGAAGGTTTAATTGAAATAGAGGATGGGTACATTACATAATAGGTTTAGATTTTTAATAAAAACATTGTAAAATTACCTGATATTTCTAGAATAACCTCTACCTTTTAGTTGACAAATGTAGTATACTATACATATAGGTAATTTAAACTTATTATAATTTAATAAGTGCACCAATGTTTGTGATAATAATCTAACATACTTAAAAATGAGGAGTGAAGTTTCATGGTAACACTTTATACCTCGCCAAGTTGTACTTCTTGCAGAAAGGCAAAAGCATGGCTAGAAGAACACAACATACCGTTTACAGAGCGTAATATCTTCTCTGAGCCACTAACGCTTAATGAGATTAAAGAAATATTACGTATGACTGAAGATGGAACGGATGAGATAATTTCTACGCGTTCGAAGGTTTTTCAAAAGTTGGATGTAAATATTGAACAACTTCCAATGAAGGATCTATTTAGTCTAATTCAAAAAAATCCTGGATTATTGAGAAGACCAATTATTCTGGATGAGAAACGCCTGCAAGTAGGTTATAACGAAGATGAGATTCGCAGATTTTTACCGAGAACTGTTCGCACGTTTCAGTTACGCGAAGCTCAGAGGATGGTTAACTAATTATTTTTTCATAAAATAAAATATAAAAACGCAGAGTCCTTATGGAGCTGCGTTTTTTCTACTTTTAAGGCTGAGCTAGAAAAACATAAGGAGGGAGTACTGTGGAAAAGCTAATATTATTTGATGGGGATTGTAATTTTTGTGATCGAAGCGTGCAATTTATCATTGCAAGGGATCCTAAAGGCCATTTTAAATTTGCTTCGCTGCAGAGTAATATTAGTAAAAATCGATTAAGGAATTTTGATATTCCAAAAGATTTGGATACTATGGTGCTTATCGAGGATAACAAGTGTTACATTAGATCCACAGCGGCTCTTCGGATATGTAAGCAATTAAAGGGACTATGGAAACTCTTTTATATTTTCGTAATTATTCCAAGGCCAATTCGAGATGTTTTTTATGGAATTATTGCGAAAAATCGTTATAAATGGTTTGGAAGAAAGAAAAGCTGTGAATTGCCTAGTCCTGAAGTTAGGAAGCGTTTTTTGACAGATGGGAATTAGAAATTAAAAACTTTCCTTCCGGTTTATGTGCAACTATGGTCCCCATAACACCTGACAGATACCAGTTTTTCTAATGATTCTGTTGTGGTATTTCAACATTGCTCATTATGGATTTTTGTGCTAAATATGTCATCCTATCGTGACGCGAAACGGGTGACAAAATGGGGGGAATGCTGTAAAATAGCATACTAACTATCCACTTCTTATTGGGTAGGATGAAAAATTCATATGGTAAATAGGCATATTAATTTCCAAGATGCCGTACACTATCATACAATAGAAGTAAGAACAGGTATAGCGATGGTTAGAGTTCCTTTGAAAAGGGTACTACAAACTATAGAGTAGCAAATAAAGTTGAAATAAATAATTGGTGAAGATGTCTCTTCCACCTAACTGTTTTTCCTTAATATGAAATGATGAAGCTATGCTTTGCAAGGACGAAACAGCTATAACTTTTTCAATTTGAAGGGAGAGAATTAAATTGGAAATAGAGAGAATAAATGAGAATACCATTAAGTTTTATATTTCGTATATCGATATTGAAGATCTCGGTTTTGAACGTGAAGAAATCTGGTATAACCGTGAACGCAGTGAACAACTTTTCTGGCAAATGATGGATGAAGTTAACTATAAGGAAGACTTTAATCCTGACGGCCCTCTATGGATTCAAGTGCAAGCGATGGAAAAAGGGCTTGAAATAGTTGTTACAAAGGCGAAAGTTTCTAAAAGTGGTGAACACCTTGAATTGGATTCTGAGGATGCGGATGATTTCGACTTACCGGTTGAAGAAAAGATTGAAAACCTACTTGAAGATAAATTTGGCAAGAATGTTTCATCTTCAGAGGATGATGATGAGGATATGATTGAGGATAATTTATGGATTATTGTAGAGTTTAATGAATTCGAGGACGTTATTCAACTAAGTCATTATTTCAACGAATTATCTGATTTTGGGGAAGAGACACTATACCATTATAATGATAAATACTATTTGTACATGGAATTTTCTCACGATATACTTGATGATAACAAGCAGGAGAATATAATTAGTCAAGTACTTGAATTTGCAAATGATTCTGATGTATCTATTCATTTATTGGAGGAGTATGGCAAGGTTATTTTTGAATCCAATACATTTTCGCAAGTAAGATCATATTTCCCAGTTGAGGTATAGACATTCTGTAAAAGGGTGTCTATTTTTTTGTTTAAATTAATAAAATAAACATTCTCTAAATAGTTAACTCAACTTTCGCGGGCTAAAATAGGTAGGTAAACCTAGATATAGTTAGGCAAGCCTGCATAGCCGCTTTAATTGACGAATTAAAAACTAATAAGAAATAAAAATACCCCAGCCAACGAAACTGGAGTATTGGGATCATTACATTAAATGTTAAGGTTATCGAATATTTTAAGAAATCCTTATCAGTAAGACGCCCCTATTTATAATAAACCGCAACAAAATGGGAGAAAATCTGATCTAGGTTACGGAAGATCTAGTTCTCCCTAACATCTCTATTTACTCATAAAAACATTTCTTCTAGAGTACATCTAAGCTTGCAATGATGGCTACAAGAATCTGAATTAACAATTGGATGTTAATTGCTATAGCTGTGTCAGTTGTAGTGACATTGACATTTTTTGAACAATCAATAATTGTTTTTTGGCGATTGCTCTGTCTTGTCTTAGAAACCTGTCTGAAGTCTTGCAAGACATCCTTTGCCCGATCAGAATCTGCAATTGTTATACTAAGAACTACTGCGATTGCAGCCTGGATACCTAGTTGCAGGGAAACTGCAGCTTGCGTATCTGTTGAAGTAACGTGAACATCTTCAGAGTTCTTAATGATAATCCATTCATCTGATACTTGCTTAATCGAATCATGCTGTACAGCTTCCTGATCAACGTCTGCATTGTTTTGATTATTAGTATCACAATGATCTAAAGCTCGCCATTCTTTAAGAGTTGACATTCTATACACCTCTTTTCATCCATGTTTATTTTATAAAATATCGACGATAACTATTAACGCTAGTAATAACTGCAGCAAAACTTGAATATTAATTGCTAGGTCTGTGTCTGTAGTTGTAACTGTTGCATCTTTTGTATTATAAATATAGATTTTTTGTCTATTAGATTGAGTCATATCAAACTGCTGTATTAAATCTTGCGCTACTGCTTCACCTTGATCAGAATCACCGATTGTAATTCTAAGAACCAGTGCGATTGCCAGTTGTAATCCTGCTTGTAGTGAGACTCCCACTTGGGTATTCGTGGTATTAATCGTGATATCGCAGGATTCTTTTACCCAAATAAGCTCGGCTGATTCTTGTTCCAAATATGCGTATTCGCCACCATCTTGGGAAACTGTTCCATCATCGTTATTATAAAAATTGTAATCAAATCTTGATTCGTTGCTTGATTCATGTTTACGTTTCTCACTAAAATTATTAGCACAATCGTGGTGCACTTCAGTATAGTTATTCATATCTCTTGAACTTCTATAAACTGCCATCATGACACTCCTTTCTTATGGTTATAAGATAATTTATGGCTTTTTTTACTAGAAGATTGTACAAATATACTAGAAACCTTATAAATAAAGAAAACACCTAAATGTAGGTGTTTTCTTATGCTTATTCCTTATTCATCTGTAAGCTCCGTATTTCTTTTATTGAATTGATCAACTTGTTCTTTTAAATCTTCTACCATTTCTTTTAGCATTTGCTTCTGCTCATCAGACAAATTCTTCTTTAATTCATCTGGTTTAATGCCATTTTTTCTGAATATACTATCGACCATAAGATCAACTACCTTTTCAGATACTTGTTGCTTAGATACATCACTCATTCATTTCACCTTCTTCCATTCAATATATTTTATACTATGGTATTTAACTAGGAGTTGACTATGCTGTTGTCTATAGAGGTTTAAGAGGTGGTTCTATAGGGGGCTAGAGAGATTGCCTTTTCTTAAAATCAAGCACTATACTTCAAGGGTAATGAACTCTACAGGAATTGTATTTAACCATTTTATCTGGGTGCAAAAGTTGAGTAATTAATATTTCCGAAGCAGGAATTTGTCATTCGCTGTCGAATGTATAGTTTTGATGGAGGTGATTTTATGCTGCAAGCAAAAACCGAGGATGGTAGATCCATCACGCTTGCAACAATGAGTCGAGAAAGAATAATTGCATTAAGAGACGCTGGCACATTATTTTATTGTTCCGTTTGTGGGAAACAGGTAATTATGAAGGTGGGCTTTAAAGTGATTGCTCATTTTGCTCATAAGACTGCTGTAGATTGTCCGTCCCAGAAAGGTGGGGAGGGGATATATCACGAACAAGGAAAACTCTTGTTGTATCAATGGTTCAAGCGTCATAATATGGAGGTTGAATTAGAATCATTTCTTCCTGAAATCCAACAACGTCCAGATATATTAGTGACTTGGAATAACAGACGAATTGCTATTGAATATCAATGTGCAAGAGTCTCTGTGGAAAAAATAAGACAACGTAATTATGGATATCTATCAGTCGGAATTACTCCGATATGGATTGTCGGTGCGACTCTCTTTACACGTTATCAAGCGAATAGTTTTCGAATTGATCAGTTTACGCGACAATTAATGCATCAATATAACCCACGCATGCCACCTGTACTCTATTACTTTTGCCCATACACCTCTCAACTTGCAATCTTACAAGATATTTTCATTACCAAAAGCACGCAAGCCATTGGGAAAATCTATATTTCGCCACTAAATAACCGTAAATTTTCAGACCTGTTCCAATTAAAGTCTTTTACAAATGCAGAACTACAATACTTATGGCGGAAAGAAAAGTATAAATTTCGTCAAACGCAAGGAATAAAGCCTTATGGAAATGAATTAAATTGGCGGAGATGGCTGTACTCCAAAGGCCTGCATCTTGAAAACCTCCCATCAATTGTTCATCTCCCAATAGCCTCGCAATATCGAATGAAAACCCCACTATGGAATTGGCAGAGTAAAGTCTGCCTGGAGATTATTGATCCACTTCCCGTTGAAGGTGTTTTTTCTAATGCTGAATGCCAAAGCCTTTTCTTTCGACAGCTATATAAACCAAAACAGTTTCCATTAATCTCTTCGCAAAGTAATCCGGTTCAAGAATACCTTAGCTTGCTCGAGCAGCTTGAAGTAATTGAGGAAGTCTCTAGCGGTATGTATAAAAAACGCCAGCCAATTTCCTTTTATCATCATATTGAGCAAGCGGTGCAAGGGGATGAGCAACTTGTAAAGGAATTATTTAGGCAAAAATCAAACATAATACGAGCATGAATTGGGAATAGTTCGTTATACTAAAGTATAGATTGAATTTATAAAGGATTTTCCCTAGGGAGTCTAGAACTAGTATAGAAAGCATAAGGGAGGAATTTATTCATGTCAAAAACGACAAAAGAATTACCGAAACGTAGTGAAATACCGGTTGAATCTACATGGAGATTAGAGGATATTTTTGCATCAGATGAATTATGGCAGGAAGAATTAAAAAAGCTGCAGCAGGATATTCCGCAAGCAGAAGCGTATAAAGGGAAATTATCGGAGTCTGCGGATGCCTTATATGATTTGTTGAAACTGCAGGATGGGCTTTTTGAACGTCTAGGAAAATTATATACATATTCGCATATGCGATATGACCAGGATACAACCAACTCCTTTTATCAGGGCTTAAATGCGCAAGCGGAAATGGTGTTGACTCAAGCTTCAAGTGTAATGAGTTATATTGTACCAGAAGTGCTTCAAATGGATGAGGCTAAAATTAAGCAGTTTCTTGAGGAAAAAGAAGAACTAAACTTTTATAAAAAAGTATTGGATGAAATTAATCGCGGGCGTCCTCACACATTAAGCGAGAAAGAAGAGGCTTTGCTTGCAGAGGCTTCTGAGCCTTTATCAAGCTCTTCGCAGACATTTAGTATGCTTAATAACGCTGATTTAACTTTTCCATCTATTGTCAACGAGGATGGGGAAGAGGTTGATCTTACACATGGAAGATATTCTACGTTTTTAGAATCAAAGGATCGCCGTGTTCGAGAAGATGCGTTCACTAAGGTATATGATACGTATGGCAATTTTAAAAATACGTTTGCATCAACACTTAGTGGAAATGTGAAAACCCATAATTTCTCTGCGAAGGTTCGAAATTATGAAACTGCAAGACAGGCAGCGCTTGATACCAATAATATTCCAGAGCAAGTATATGATAATTTAGTTGAAGCGGTTAATGAAAAGCTTCCATTACTGCATCGTTACACAGAGCTACGTAAAAAGGTATTAAAGCTCGATGAATTGCATATGTACGATTTGTACACACCATTGGTAAAAGAAGTAGAAATGAAGGTTTCCTATGAAGAGGCTAAGGATTATATGTTTAAAGGCTTAGCACCACTCGGGAGTGAATATGCAGAAATTCTAAAAGAAGCTTTTGAAAATCGCTGGATCGATGTGGAAGAAAATAAAGGAAAACGAAGCGGAGCATATTCTTCTGGATCCTATGCAACAAACCCGTATATTTTAATGAATTGGCAAGATGATGTGAACAATACGTTTACCTTAGCACATGAGCTGGGTCATTCTGTTCACAGCTACTATACAAGAAAGACACAGCCTTTCCGCTATGGAGATTACTCCATTTTTGTAGCTGAGGTTGCATCTACGACAAATGAAGCATTGTTAAATGATTATTTATTAAATAATTTAGAAGATGAAAAACAAAAGCTATATATTCTAAATCATTTCTTAGAAGGCTTCCGTGGAACGGTATTCCGCCAGACAATGTTCGCTGAATTTGAGCATGAGATACACGTGAGAGCGAAGGCTGGGGATGCGCTTACTGCGGATAAGCTAACAGAAATTTACTATGATCTAAACAAGAAATATTACGGAGAAGCAGTTGTTTCGGATGAAGCAATCGGTCTTGAATGGGCAAGAATTCCACATTTCTATTACAACTATTATGTGTATCAATATGCAACGGGATATTCAGCTGCAACTGCACTTGCAAATGGAATACTAGAAGGAAAAGAAGGTGCCGTTGATCGTTACCTTGATTTCCTAAAAGCCGGAAGCAGTGACTATCCAATAGAAGTGTTGAAAAAGGCAGGCGTCGATATGACATCGAAACAACCGATTTTAGATGCACTTGATGTCTTTGAAGAGAAATTAAATGAAATGGAACGTTTGTTACTTGGATAAAGCATGCACAGATAAAGGGAATCAGCAAACTGCTGATTCCCTTTATCTATACCTCCGTACATTTCGCTGGGTAAAAGAATGAAGTGTTAAGTAGATAGATAAGAAAAATAATGGCAATGTAATAAAAAGCGGAATGAGCTTCATTAAGCCCAATAAATTTAAGAAAAAGGCAAAAACGGTTAGTGTGATAAATAAAATAGGATAAAACCGATAAACTCTTCGCATCTCAATCCCTCCAGTGACAACTTTAATCGGCTCATTACACTATATGATTATAAGAGCTTGTATAGAAGTGAACTTTTTGTGAATATGTGCACATATAGGTTGAAAATGAAATTACTTCTTGTTATTATAAGAATGTAAGTTAAGTACAAACAAATACCCCTTTTGTTTGATCATGAAACTTTCTCCCATCCCCCTTTGTATAAATACAAAGTAGGAATAAGGATATACGCTGCCCCGTATATCCTTTATTTTTTTGTCTTTAAATGAAAAACGATCTAGAAATGCATCTCTTTCATTGCATGACTAGATCGTTTTAAATAAAAAACAAAGAAGATTGGTAAAAAATAAGCCTTTTCGTAAGGCTGAAAACTAATAAATATATTTCCAAAAGGATCCATACTTTGCTGGGATTTTTTCGACAACTTGCTGAAATTGTAGTTTTTTCATTTCTTTTTCCGTTTCAGCAAGTGACCAATCGTAAACAACCGAGATTTCTTTACTGCCAACCACTTCATAATATTCCAAAAAGGTTTCTAAAGGTGGCTTTACAGAAGGGATTGGTGTTCGTTGCAGCATTTCTTTTAAGACAAGCTCATAAATCTCATATGGATAAAGACCAGAAATTTTAATACCTTCCTCTTCAACGACTTGATTAAAAAATACAATCGTTGGAATATAATCTACTTCCATTTCACGTGTTAACTTCAAATCACATTGATACGCTTTTTTAGCAGAAGCTGAGAAAAGGTCTCTTTCAAATTCTTCGACGTCTAACTTAGCTTCCTTCGCACATTGAAGGAGTACATCTCCATCTGATATATTCTGCTTTTTCAAGAAAAGATTTTCTTGTAATTTCCGTAAAAACAACATTCCTGATTTTTTGCCTTGAAGTTCTGCTGCTTTAATTGCAAGCGATGCAATCCAAGGGTAGGATACCGGGTTTTCTATCCACAAATCTCCATCACAGCTCATACCAGTCCGCTTTGCTGTTCTTTCCCACATATCCTTTAATTTTCTTGGTTTATCAAACGAATCTGTATTTAGAGCTCTAAGTTGGCCACTTACAATTTGGCGTATGGTGAAGAATCGTCCATATTCAACAGACAGTTTTTTCAGATAGGGTTCTAGGGACCAGCATTCCGCACAAAGCGGATCAATAAATACAAAAATTTCAATCGGTTTTTGCACAATATCTATATAGCTATAATTGACCGATGTGTTTGTATGATTTGAGCTTGTGAGCTCAGTTTGATTCCAACTCACATCGAATTCTCCTTTCTCTTATTCAGGCGTGTTCATCATGTGGTTTGCAGTAAGGGTCAATTTCTCAAATATAGCCATGCGGTATGGTTCCTCAATTTCTACTTCATCTAACGCCTCTGCCATACATTCGAGCCAAGCATCCCTTCTAGAAGGAGTTATTTCAAAAGGTAAATGACGTCTTCGCATCATCGGATGGCCGCGTTCTGCTTCATAAGTCCTTGGGCCTCCGAAAAACTGCGTTAAAAAAAGACTTTGCTTTCTCGCGGTTTCTGTGAGGTCTTCTGGAAAAATTGGCTTCAGTTTTGGATGCTTTCCTACACGCTCGTAAAAGGCATTTACTAGTCTGTCTATTGTATCGAATCCGCCAATGGCTTCGTAAATAGTTCCATGTACAATTTTTTCCATAAAATAGCTCCTTGGATGTTTGTATATATTGTAGCAACGGATACCAAAATGAGCAACAAATCTGATTGTAGCTAGATTGTATTACCTAATTTTCCAGCGAGTGGAAAAATCGTTCAATTTTATTTGGTGTTATTCTTTGTATTATATTATGTTCTTCGAGTAGCTGATTAAACATTTGTAACCCAGATGCTTTTGTGTTTGCTTCTATTTCTAATTCAAAATCCTCTTTATTATTGTAGGTACTGTAATCAAGGACAAGCAACACATCCTTATAGGAGAGTTCTCTTCTTAACGTAGAAAGACTACCACAATAAATTAGCTTTTCTGGTTGAATGTTTTTCTCCAATAGCTGTTTTGATGTATTGGATTTCGGGATGATCGTGCCGTTGATCCAACTTAGCGCTTCCTGTTCCGTTAGTGAATCATGCGTCTCGAGCAAACCATCAGGATGAGGTTCTTTTAAAGTTAATGTGTATTTCCCGTGTTTTTCTCGTATTCGAATCGCGCAGCCTTGTTCTTTAAGAGAAAATTCTTCTGTCTCAAAGTAATGGTTTATTTGTAGTTTTCCTTGTGATGGAAAAGAGATGTTTTGCAGTAATCGGTGATACTCCTCCTTTTCTAATAAGTTTTTAAATTCAATTTCTATTTCTTGTGTCATAATCTATGTCCCCCAACTTGAAAATAGGTTATTATTAATTATGGCGAAAGAAGGGCATGTATGCAAAGATTAGCCATTTTCGTTTGATGTGTTAAAATAAGGTTGATTAATAATAGTTATTCAAACATAGTTAGAGAAGTAATTTATTGTCAAGACTGGCAATTCGATATACTATATTTGCATGTTGAAAGCTGTTATGAACCTGAGATGAACGGTAAGGGTGATAACAATGAAATGGGAAGTAATCCTTGCTCCATATAAGCAGATTGTGGAAGAGCTAAAAGTAAAACTAAGGGGGATGCGTTCGCAATTTGAACTTGAATCCAGCCATTCTCCAATTGAATTTGTAACAGGTCGTGTGAAACCGATTCACAGTATTATGGAAAAGGCGGAAATGCGAGGGATTTCACTTGATAAAATAGATACGGAAATCCAAGATATTGCTGGTGTTCGTGTTGTTTGCCAATTTGTCGATGATATTTATACAATCGTAGATATGCTTCATACGAGGACTGATTTTACGATTGTCGAGGAGAAAGACTATATTGCCAATAAGAAAACGAGCGGCTATCGTTCGTATCATATGATTATTGAATATCCAGTCGAAACAATCCATGGTACAAAGCTGCACCTTGCAGAGATTCAAATAAGGACGCTTGCCATGAATTTTTGGGCAACAAATGAGCACTCCTTAAATTATAAATATGAAGGTAAATTACCGGAAGAAGTAGAGTCAAGGCTACAGCGAGCGGCAGAAGCGGCTTTTAAATTAGATGAAGAAATGTCCAAGATAAAAAGTGAAATTCAGGAAGCACAACGGATATTCCACCGTAAGTGAAGAGCAAAGGTGCTGGATCCGGACGCAGCCGATGCTGCTGTTAGTATGAAAGAGCCTGTAATAGAAGAAATAAGGGGAGAGAGTGGATGAAGTTTAAAATTGTTTCAAAAGGTGATGAGCGTTCCAATAAAATTAAAGCGACGATGAAGCAATATTTATCGGACTTTGATTTAGAATATGATAAAGTCGAGCCAGATCTTGTTATATCGGTTGGGGGAGATGGAACATTTCTGGAGGCATTCCATCGGTATAATCATCGGCTTGAAACAACAGCGTTTATTGGTGTCCATACAGGTCATTTAGGTTTCTATACGGATTGGGTTCCATCTGAATTGGAAAAGCTAATTATTGAAATTGCCAAAACTCCATTTCAAACAGTGGAGTATCCATTGTTAGAAGTAATTATTCGGGGGAAAACAGGGGAAAAGGAAGATCGATTTTTGGCACTGAATGAAGCAATGATTAAGACTGCAGACGGATCTTCTGTCGTCTTTGATGTGGAAATCAAGGGGGAGCATTTTGAAACATTCCGTGGAGATGGGATTTGTATTTCTACTCCTTCTGGAAGTACGGCATATAATAAGGCGCTTGGTGGAGCAATTTTACATCCGTCCCTTGAAGCAATACAAATAACTGAAAATGCATCAATCAATAACCGTGTATTTCGTACGATCGGTTCGCCGTTAGTGCTGCCAAAGCATCATACGTGCTTCTTAAAGCCAATGGTAGAGAGTAGTTTTCTTATTCAAATCGATCATTTTATTAAGACGTATACAAATGTCAAATCAATTCAATGTCGTGTTGCGAATGAACGGGTACGCTTTGCGCGATTTAAACAATTTCCGTTCTGGAATAGGGTTCGTGACTCCTTTGTTTCGGATGATGATAATAGATAGTGAGGCTTCCTGCAAAATGAAGTGGGTAATTGATAAAAATAATGCTGGATTAACAATCCGTGAGTATTTGCAAGCTGTTCATGGTTTTTCAAGAAGAATTATTATTGCGATTAAGCAAGAAGGAAAGCTACTTGTAAATGATAGGGAGAGGACTGTCCGTTATGTTTTATCAGACGGAGATGTGCTGGAAGTTCATTTTCCTGCTGAAAAGGTAAGCAGGAATTTACAGCCCGAAGATATAGATTTAAACATTGCTTATGAAGATGAAGCTGTAATCGTTATTGATAAGCCAGCAGGAATAGCAGCAATGCCATCTCTAAATCATCGTTCAGGTACGATGGCAAATGGTTTAATTGGATATTACAGGCGAATTCATCGCGAATCATTTACGGTACATGTTGTTACAAGATTGGATCGTGATACTTCTGGTCTTGTACTTGTTGCAAAGGATAGGTATAATCATTCATTATTGTCAAAAGCACAGCAATTGAATAAGATAAAACGTACATATATTGCGTTGGTGGAAGGACATCTGGAAAAAGAAGAAGGGACGATTGATGCTCCAATTGCGCGTAAAACAGATTCAATTATTGAGCGTACCATTCATGAAAATGGAAAACGGGCAGTTACGCACTATAAGAAACAATCTGAAGTTGGAGAAAGCACCATGGTTGAAATTGAGTTGGAGACGGGTAGAACACATCAAATCCGTGTCCATTTCTCCCACTATGGTCATCCGTTAGTGGGAGACGATTTATATGGAGGGTCACTACAGAGCATCAATAGACAGGCGTTGCATTGTTATGAGCTGATGTTCGAGCACCCAATTACGAAAGAAAGCATAACAATCCAATCGGAGCTCCCAAAAGATATGCAAAAGTTATTAGAACAGCAAGGCGATCAGAAATAGGTGAATTTTTCTTCCAATAATAATTGCTGTGATGGAACGGATATGATTTTTTCTTCTGGTAAACGAAATGAAGTTAATTGGTTGCCAAATACACATCCCGTGTCAATGTTAATGGTTTTATTCACGATGCGTGGCTCCTTCACTGGTGTATGTCCATAAACAATCCAATTATTTCCTTGATAGTGTTTTGCCCAATCTCTTCGAATCGGTCGTCCACTGCTGTCAAATGCTCCACTAATATCGCCATAAAGTACGAATGTCTTGACCGTTTTATCCGTGCGCCCAATCAGGCTTTCTTTGATCCCAGCATGGGCAATGATAACGTTTAGTTCTGGAAGCTGTAAATAAAGAGGTGCCTGCTCATACAATGTAATAAATTGGTGTTGGATAAATTTCTGTTCTCTTGTGGGTAGTGCTTCATATTCGGCCACTGTCGTTTCTAAACCATGTTTTTGTTGAACATTATTGCCTAGGAAATAACGATATAACTTATTGCAATGATTTCCTGGGACGTAAAACGCATTTTTATGATTTACTACCATCTGATAAACAAGTCTGATAACGGCGATGGAGTTAGGTCCGCGGTCGGTGATATCTCCTAGAAATACAGGCATTCGTTGGTCCGGATGAATATAGGTATCTCCATTATATTCATAGTCTAATGCATTAAAAAGGTTATGAAGTTCGTCAATACAACCATGTACATCGCCGATAATATCAATTTTCAAGGGTAACACTCCATTCCACAAAGGTAAGATTAGTTTAGCCTAACTACTTAAATAATATCGATGTGCACGTTCCGGAAAGCTTTGGTTTTTCGAGCAGTGTTTAAAAAAGTATTGGCATCCAGTTTACATCACATTTGTTTTATTTTGAATACAAAAGAAAGTGGCATTGTTTTATTTATCTCCATCTAGGGAATTAATATAAGAATGATTGTCGCTGCGTTTTGGAAAGGAAGTGGTAAGATGAGCACGAAACAAGATAGACACGAGGAACGATATGAGGAAAAGGTGAGAGAACGATTTCAGGAAGTGCAAACCCTATTACTAGAGGAGCAAATAGAAAATTTCCGTACGAAATTCCTTGACATGCATCCATATGATCAAGCAATGTTTTTCCAGGAGCAAGATAAATCGAATCGGATGAACATTTATTCCTATTTGTCACCGGAAGAAATTGCTGAAGTAATGATTAATATCGAGCTTGAAGATGTAACAGATTTTTTTATTGAGATGGATCCTCGCTATGCTGCAATGGTCTTCTCGAAAATGCCTGCCGATGACGCGGTTGATGTTTTGAATGAGTTAGATAAAGAAGAAGTGGCTAGCTTTTTAACGATTATGGATAAAAATGCAGCAGAAGAAATAAAACAATTACTGCATTACGAGGAAAAAACAGCCGGTAGTATTATGACGACGGAATATGTCGCTATATACCAAAATGCGACGGTAAAAGAGACCATGCAGCTACTGAAAAAGGAAGCACCAGATGCGGAGACGATTTACTATTTATTTGTCCTTGATGATTCCAAGCGCTTAGTAGGTGTTCTTTCAATTCGAGATCTGATTGTTGCAGATGAGGATACACGAATAGAGGAAATAATGAGTGGTAGTGTTGTTGCAGTTTCTGTTGCAAAAGACCAAGAAGAAGTAGCACAAATGTTTAGGGACTATGATTTTCTTGCGTTGCCGGTTGTAGATTTTCAGTACCATTTATTGGGGATTATTACGGTCGATGATATTTTGGACGTTATGGAAGAAGAAGCAAGTGAAGATTATTCCAAACTTGCTGCGATGACCGATACGGATAAGAGGGATGACTCTGCATTTACATCAGCAAAGCGACGCTTGCCATGGCTAGTTATTCTATTGTTCTTAGGTCTTTTTACAGCTAGCTTAATTGGTAGGTTTGAAGAAACATTAAATCAAGTCGCTGTTCTTGCCATTTTTATTCCACTAATTGCTGGGATGGCAGGGAATACTGGGACACAAGCACTTGCGGTTGCGGTACGTGGAATCGCTACTGGAGACTATGATAAAGAAGGAAAGATGAAGTTAATTTTACGCGAGGCGGTTATTGGATTAATTACAGGTACTGTATGCGGTATTCTAATAGCAATTGTTATTTATATATGGCAAGGAAATATTTATTTAGGGCTTCTAGTTGGTGTTTCAATTATGGCTTCATTACTAGTTGCAACACTTGCAGGTTCGTTGATCCCGATGATCATGCACAAATTTAATATTGACCCTGCAGTAGCTTCAGGACCATTTATTACAACTATTAATGATATTATTTCTATTGTTATTTACTTTGGAATGGCAACGACATTTATGAGTTATTTGATTTAGTTAACGAAGCAGCTTCTTTCAGTTTGGGAGAGGCTGCTTTTGTGCGTTCTTATCCTAATTGGTTTGGCAACACATTTCATTTATTGGGTTCATATAATGGGTTGAGGAAAAAAGAAGGGGAGATTATGCATGAGTAAGAAAAAGTTTGCGAATGAGCCATTACTTTATATCCATCAACCCGATATTGGTTCGACAAAGGCACCAATGCAGCACAGTTATATGAGTCAAAGAAAAACAAAGGAAGACCACAGTAGTACGGATGTAATTCATGCTCCCAAAAGGGTGAACCGAAGACATCATGCGTTCCGACATGGGGATGTTACAGAAGAAATAGAGGAGACAGAGGTGGTAACTAGTCAAGAAAATGAGAAGCAGCAACTTTCGTCATCTAATGAGCGACGAAAACATTTTAAGGAAATGAATATTCAAGAACGTATTAACTATTTCCTTAAACGACCAGATTTTGCACCAAAAATCAGGTGTGAAATAAGAACTAAGGAAAAAACATATCGCGGTATTGTGCTTGGGAAGGAAGAAGAAGTAGTGGTTTTCAAAATTGGAAATCGGTCAGCACCAGTACAAATTGCTCTCGATGAAATTACAGAGGTTCAACTACTTGGATTTTAAAAGCAAAAGCGGAAGCGCCCGGTTAGCGAAGTACGGACTGCGCCCCGAACTGTGGGGTGGTTCGACTTGTCGAACATTCTTATGGAGGAGATAAAGGAAACACGGCGACCGTAGGGAGTCGATTTTGACTTTCACCACAAGGGTATAAGTGCGACTAAGCTTCTGGCAAAGCCAATCAGCAAGTCTTCTTTATCGTACGGAGGTGAAGGAAGTCTCGCTAGTCGCTGGAGCTGGACGTGGCTATACTGTTAACTAAGTTATCCACAGTACTCAATCCTAGTGAGTTTAAAAGTAGAGAAAACACCATTTAGGAGGAATTTCCTCTCTAAATGGTGTTTTTGCATTAGTTTCTTAGTTTCTTCCGAATGCATCGATTGCTGGTAGACAAGTTACATGGCAGAAGCAATCTAAGTCTACTGTTAAACAGATTCCTGTTGCGCGTAATCTGTCTGTACTTTGATCCGTAGGACACTTCAAGTGATCACACCCGGTGTTCTCATTATCTTTTATTAATAATTCAAGGACAGCACAGTGATCATTGTCTATTTTTTTCACTCTAAAAATAAAACTAGCAAGAATTGGCCCGATCTTATTTCTTCTTTCTTTTAGGGCACCAAATCCTTTAAACGGTTTGCAGCCATCCTTACAATATAAAATAATTGGTACTGTATCTAAATCATCATCACGACGATCAGTATCACCAAGTAGATCGCTAATGGATTCGTCACAGCTGGTTTCACAACAATTTTCCACGATGTCATTTTGTGCATCTACAATGTCTTTTAGGATATCTGCAACACAATTTCCTGAATCGAACTCTTTTCCACATCCCATGAAAATAGCTCCTCTCAAATGTATTTACTTTCCTTTATAGGATATGTGTCTTTACTTGGATGGTGTGGGCATTTAACCAGATTTTTCAGTGCTTGTGGAACTGATCTCATCGTACCTTTTGCTGATGTAGGAGAAAGCGATAAAAAAATAATAAATGGAGTTACTTTTATTGAAAAAGGGTATATACATAAAAAATGTTATAAACGGTCAATAAAATGAACTTTTATACGTATATATATTTAAAATAGTCTGATAAGGGGTGGGGGAATGAGTTATATTTTACCGGTAACACATTATCAATATAATGATTATCAGAGGCGAACGATACAGAAACAGGGGAATAAGCATTTTATTGAACGTCCTTTTAAAGTGATTTTAGAAAAAGAGCATCAAGAAATTTCAACCAAATATGATGCAATGAATAGGGGAAGCATACAGCAGTCTAATACGAAACGAACAGACGAAGAATTGTTTGGAGAATTAACTGGAAAAGGAATGCATTTCAGTGATCGTGTATGAAAAAAACGCTATCTTATGGTAGCGTTTTTTTAGTGTGGAATATATACACTTTTTAAATTTTCCATTTTTGGTGATTTCGATTAAGGAAAGGGAGTACAAGTAGTTTTTGATCTTTCGTGTATTCCGCGTAGAATACGTCCTCAATCTGATTATAGCCTTGTTCGATTAATTGCTCCATTAACCATTCTTCATTCAGATTCTTCTCTTTTAAATTGTCATATATTATTTCGCCATCGTTAATTAAGGTAGTTGATAAGTCAACGTCTTGTGCAGCGAGCTTCAAGTCTTTTCGAGTTGGTGTTTGATAATCGGAGCCTTTTAATACGGAAAGTGTACCATTAGCCTCTAAAATAGCAAACTCGACCTCTCGGATCGAGAATACATCTTTCGCACGAAGTAAATGTTGTAATTGATCGATATCGAGTTTGTTCTTCTTCATTGTATCGCGAATCAATTTTCCATTATAAATAACAATAGCCGGACTTCCTTCAATTAAGCTTCGGGTTCGTTTGTACCTTTGAGTGATCGCCTCTGTGACATACATTAATGCTCCATAAATTGCAACGACAAATGCAATTTTTAGAACACCAGCATTTGGGTCAAATAATGCATTTCCGACAAGCTCTCCCAATAATAACGCAGATATAAAATCAAATGCTGTTATTTGTGAAATTTGCGATTTCCCTAGCAGTTTTGTGACGATAAATAAAGCAAAGAAGCCGAAAACGAGTTCATAAAATATCGTAAAGTATTCTTGCATAATCCTTAATCTCCCTGTTAAAAGCATTCGTTGCTTAGTGTAACCAAAGGGAGTAAATATCATGTAGAGATAAGGAATTCCATTAAAAATGGCGTGCTACATTATAATAGTAGCACGCCAACAATTTAAAGTTCTTTTATCATTGTAATATGCGGAATACCAGCATCCAAAAACTCTCCAGATACGGTTTTATAGCCTAATTTTTTATAGAAATCTTCTGCGTGTGTTTGTGCGTTTAGTTTTGCTTTTCTGTACCCCTTATAAGCAATTGCTGTCTCCATTGCATCAATAAGTTGCTTTCCGCAGGATTTCCCGCGATAATCCTTTACTACGCAAATACGCTCTAGTTTACCGTATTCTTCAACAAATCGTAGGCGACTGGCAGCGATAGGTTTATCTTGGTCATACATAACGAAATGTGTTGCAGTTTTCTCATGTTCATCAATCTCTTCTTCTGGTGAGACGTTTTGTTCGTCAACAAATACCTCCATCCGAACATGATATGCATCTTGAAGTTCTTCTTTTGTTTCTACTGTTTTTAAATTCATACCTGTTCCTTTCCAAACACAAATGTTTCATAGACAGTCCACGATCCGTTATCTAACTGATACAGTAATTGGAAACGATCGATTGCATCTTCAAACTGGAACGATTCCATTTTTAATCTGCCGAAAACGTCGGAATATTCATCATGTACGAGGTCCTGAGCGATTGTAATATGCGGGACAAATGGATGCTCATTATTATCCTCGAATTTACCTACATGCATTTTAGCTTGTAAATCGATTAAAGCTTGAACGGGTTCAACCTTAAAGTAAATGGTATTTGTTACTGGTGTAAACGTACTGACTTTATTAATATGAATGGTAAATGGGTCTGTCTCATTGGCAATCGTTTTTAGTTCCGTAATCAATTCATCTAATTTATCATCATTTGCTTCAAAAGACCGTTTGAGCGTAATATGTGGTGGAATTAAAGCATAATGAGGATCATAACGTTTTCTGTATGCATTAGCCTGATCCTGAATGGGTTTTGATGGAAAGATTGCAATACCATAGTTCATTAATAAAACCTCCTGCATAGTAGTTTATTGGATTTATTACTTTATGATGAATTAGTGCTGTCGATATGTTTATCTTTTAGTATAGCAAAAATAACAAAAGAAAAGAATTAATTAAACATCGTTGTGAGAACTCGTGTCATATCATTTTGCCAATACTTCCACGTATGCTTCCCATCCTCTAACTCATCGTAATAGTAGGTGGACCCTTTTTCTTGTAATAATTCATTAAGCTTGCGGTTTGGTTCTACAAAATCTGCTTTATTGCCGTCAGTCATATGAACTTCTGTTTCCAACTCTCCAATTGTATGATAAATGTCCATCGAATCAAGGGATTCAGAATTTTTCACGACGTCTAATACATGTTGATCAACGTAGGGGGATTGCATGACGACTTTTCCAAATGTGTTCGGATATTTAATTGCGGTCATTAATGCAAGTGTTCCTGCTAAGGAATCTCCCATTAATGCTCTGGATTGTCCCATGTGATAGCTTGGAATCAGCTCATCTAATAAAGGAACGACCTCATTAACAAGAAATTTCGTATAAGCTTCATTTTGTTCGCCGCTTGGATGGTACTTTTCCCGACGATCATACTTATCCTTGTAATGGATGCCAGCAAATACGGTGTTTGTAATTTCGTAGTTGTCATGTAGCTTGTCGCTTAGTGTTGCAACTCTTCCCATTTGAAAATAATCATTCCCATCCTGCATAATGCAAATATTATATTTGTAAAGGGGGGAGAATGATTCTGGTTGATAAATATGAATGGACATGTTTTCATTTAGAAAGCGACTGTCAATATCCTTAACGAGCATCGTACCTTTTCTACCCAAAAATATACACCTCAGGCTTTCTCTTTATCAATCTGCACTACTTTAACCATAGTCTATCACTAACGAGTAGCACCTGTCACCTATTGAAATGAACGTATGGTTGTTCGATTCCATTAGGGAATATCATTTCAGGGTCTTATTGGATTTGTCCTTTATAAAGTCCGTAATAGCTTCCCTTTTGGTTAATAAGTTCATCATGGTTGCCTTGCTCAATAATTTCTCCATGCTCAAGCATGATAATTGTATCGGCCTCTTGAATCGTATTTAGACGATGAGCAATAACAAAGCTTGTTCTTCCAACCATCAAGCGCTTTAATGCTTCCTGTATCTTCATCTCTGTAATTGTATCAATATTACTTGTAGCTTCATCTAATACGAGGATGGAAGGTGCTGCAAGTAAAGCACGTGCAATCGTTAATAATTGCTTTTGACCTTGACTAATCCCACTACCATCTTGATCGAGAATTGTATCATAACTATTTGGTAGCTTCACGATGAAATCATGAGCATTCGCATCCATTGCTGCAGCTTCAACTTCTGTATCTGTTGCATCGAGTCGCCCATAACGAATATTTTCCCGGATGGTACCATGAAAGAGGAAGGGATCCTGCAAGACAAATGCCATATGCTGACGGAGACTGCTTCGTTTAATTGTTTTCAAATCAATTCCATCTAGAGTAATTTTCCCAGTATTATAATCATAGAAACGTGAAATCAAGTTAATAATGGTTGTTTTACCTGCTCCTGTATGACCGACAAATGCTACAGTCTCTCCAGGATTTGCTTCAAAACTAATTCCTTTTAATATGGCCGTATCTTCATAGCCAAATGTAACGTGGTCAAATTTAATAGTTCCTTTTGTGTTTTCCATTTCAATTGCATTCGTTTCATCGATTTCTTCTATTGTTTCATCCATGACTTGAAATACCCGTTCAGAACCAGCGATTGCTGAAAGCAGAAGATTAAATTGGTTTGATAGCTCATTAAGCGGCCGTGTGAACTGACGTGCATATTCGGTGAAGATAACAATAATCCCAACCGTTACGAGTTGTTGGTCGTAAACAATGACGAGGATTCCTCCAACTAATGCGATTAAAGCAAAGCTTAGGAAATTGAGCATATTCATGATTTTTGGAATAAAGCCGGCAATTGTAAGTGCCCAGAATCCAGTTTGTTTGAGGCTGTGATTGCGCTTTTCGAACCCTCGAATTACTTTTTCTTCCTGTGAGTATGTTTTAACAATATGCTGACCAGAAACAATTTCTTCCACATATCCGTTCACTTCACCGAGATCATTTTGCTGTAACTTGTATAAAGGGCCCGTGCGTTTGGTAATCCAACGCATGGCGAGAAACATGGCTGGAATAACAGACATGGTTACAACCGTTAAGATTGGACTTAAATAGAGCATTACAGCAACAGTTCCAATCAATGTTAAAACACTGGCGAAAATCTGGATGACGGATTGATTGAGTGTATTATTCACGTTGTCAATATCGTTCGTTAAGCGACTCATCAGGTCCCCGTACTGCCGTTTATCAAAATATGAAATCGGTAGGCGGTGGAACTGTTTGAAAAGGTCCTTACGTAACGTGTACACCGTATTCTGCGCGATACCAATCATCCAATAGTTTTGTAGAAAGATAGATAACGAGTGGAACAAATAGACAATGATAAGGCCAACTAATAACATTCCAAGGCCTGCAGCTTCTTGTGTTACGATATAATCATCGATTGCCATACCTACCATAAATGGACCGAGAAGGCCTAGACCAGAACTTATCGTCACCATTAGGATTACAAGGATCAGCTTACCTTTCTCTGCAGCTAAATAATTCCATAATCGTTTTAATGTATTGCTCATATTTTTTGCCTTTTTCTTGTTATCTACCGTTACATTTTTAAGTGGGATTTTTTCATATTGAAAAGGAGCTTTTAATTGATTACTGGACATGTTCATACTCCTTTCCGAATTGTGATTCAACGATAGCTCTATATAAACTTGAAATTTGCATTAACTCTTGATGCGTCCCTGTAGCAAGAATTTTGCCTTCATCTAGAACCATAATCCGATCTGCAGTACTTGCTGTGGAAATTTTTTGTGTAATTATAAAAATGGTGCAATTATAAGTTTCAATCGCAGTAAGCAGTCGGGATTCAGTTGCTAAATCAAGCGCGCTTGTACTGTCATCAAGCATTAAAATTTTTGGTTTGCGAATCAAGGCTCGAGCAATTGAAATACGCTGTTTCTGACCACCAGAAAGGTTAACGCCTTTTTGCCCGACTCTTGTGTCATATTGATTTGGCAGCCCCATAATGGTTTCGTGAATTTGTGCGTCTTTGGCAGCTTGCATAATCTCTTCTTTCGTCGCATCGCTTTTCCCCCATGCAATATTATCTTTAATGGACCCTGAAAATAATAGGGGACTTTGCGGGACATATCCAATGCTGCTGCGAATTTGGTCAAAGCTATAAGATGTAATAGGTTTATCATCGACAAGGATATTTCCTTTGTGAACATCGTATAATCGTGGTATGAGCTGAAATAAAGATGTTTTACCAGCGCCAGTTGCCCCGATGACAGCGAGTCTTTCTCCCGGATTAACCTTAAATGAGATATCTTTTAATGTAGACTTGGCTGCGCCTGGATAGATGAATGAAACGTGATTAAATTCTACCTTTCCACGAGTGACGGTCATTTGCTTATCTGCTTCTGCATGATTAACAAGATCGACTTCTAGAGACAGTACCTCATCGACCCGTAGTGCAGAAGCTTTCGTTCTCGAAAGTGCCATGATGATAAAAGAGAACATAGAAATCGCCATTGCAACACGTAGGGCGTAATTGACCATTGTAACCACTTCCCCAACATTCGCATTACCATTAACCATTTGTTGATTTCCAAACCAAAGAATAACAATGATGCTTACGTTCATGACAAATAGAAGAATAGGCATCGACGATTCAACAAAGCGAAAAGTCTTACGTGTAGCGTCTGCAAGTCCAGCATTCGCTTCCATAAATCGCTCTTCTTCAAAGTCTCTTCGTGTAAAGGCCTTAATGAGTCGCATTCCTGCAAGGTTTTCTTGCATCACTCGATTTACTTGGTCGACATTGCTTTGAACTTTGGCAAACATTTTACTTGCTAATTTAAGGACGTAAAGTAAAAAGACGACAAGTAATGGCACGGTGATTAAGAAAATAGTTGCAAGTTTGGGATTTACGATGAATGCCATCAAAACACCACCGATTACGATTAACGGAGCTTTTGCCATAATTCGCAATGCCATAAATATTGTATTTTGAATTTGCCTAATATCATTTGTGAACCTGGTGACTAAACCTGAGGTTGGATACTGATTCAGATTTGCAAAGGAAAACGCCTGAATTTTTTCAAATAGTTTCTGCCGGATGTCATAACCGAAACCAATGCTGACGTGTGAAGAGAAAAAGGAATTCGTAATACCTGCTATTAACGAAAGGAATGCAAGACCAATCATAATAGAGCCCCACATCACAATGTTATTTAAATCTTGATTGATAACCCCCTGGTTAATCATTAAACCTAAAAATAGAGGAAGGAGTAATTCTACTGCGAGCTCAACTAGCATTAAGATGAACGCTACTACAGCAGGGAGCTTATACGGTTTTAAAAAGGAAAAGACATTTCTCAATCGTGACCCACCTACAATCTCAGATAAAAAACAATTTTTTTACTATTATAAGGCGAGAAAGGGATTTTATCCACTATTCTATTTCGAGTATCGAAATGATTTGCGAGGAGATTTGATTAGAAAGTGAATGTGAAGAGATACAAAAAGATCCATTTAGAAGTATCACTTTATAATTCTAAACGGATCTTTTTGTAGAATTGTCTATTAGCGCTTATTATTTAAGAACTATACACACTTTTTACTACATTGGTTTGAGAACGGTCTGGACCAACAGAAAAGATGGATAATGGGATTTCTGTTAATTGAGAGATACGTTCTAAATAATGACGGGCATTTACAGGAAGTTCATCTAAACTTTTTACTCCTGTTATATCTTCTGTCCATCCTGGCATTTCTTCATAGATCGGTTCACATGCTGCCAATGTTTTAAGACTTACAGGGAATTCTTTCATTATTTTTCCTTGATACCGATATGCGGTACAAATTTTTAATGTCTTAATTCCTGTTAAAACATCAATGGAATTTAAAGAAAGATCCGTAATTCCACTAACTCGGCGCGCATGGCGTACGACTACACTATCAAACCAGCCTATTCGGCGTGCTCTACCTGTGGTTGTTCCATATTCCCTTCCTACTTCACGGATTTGATTTCCAATGTCATCCTGCAATTCCGTAGGGAAAGGACCGTCACCGACACGTGTAGTATATGCTTTCGATACACCGACAACATGGTTTATTTTACTAGGACCGACACCAGAACCAATCGTTACTCCACCAGCAATTGGGCTTGAGGACGTTACAAATGGATATGTACCTTGGTCAATATCCAGCATGACACCTTGCGCACCTTCAAACAAAACGCGTCTTCCTTCGTCCAACGCATCATTTAGCACAACAGATGTATCGCAAACATATTTTGCCATCCTTTGTCCATACTCAAAATATTCGTTTAAGATATCATCTGTAATCATCGGTTCGACTTCGTATACTTTTTCAAATATACGATTTTTTTCGTTTACGTTTTGCTCTAATTTTTCACGGAAAACCTCTTTATCTAGTAAATCTGCGACACGAATTCCAGTACGAGCAACTTTATCCATATAGGCTGGACCAATTCCCTTTTTCGTTGTGCCGATTTTATTAACACCTTTTTCTTCTTCCTGCAATCTATCCAACTGTAGATGATAAGGTAAGATAATATGCGCACGATTGCTAATACGAAGGTTTTCTGTTGTTATATTGTGATTATGCAAATAGTCTATTTCATCAACAAAGGCCTTTGGATTAATAACCATTCCATTACCTAACACACAAATTTTTTCTCTGAAAAAGATTCCTGATGGGATTAAATGTAGTTTATATGTTGTATCATCAAACTTAATTGTATGACCAGCATTGTCCCCACCTTGATACCGAGCAACAACTTCAGCATGCTGCGACAAAAAATCAGTGATTTTCCCTTTTCCTTCATCGCCCCATTGTGTTCCAACTACGACTACTGATGACATAGGCACCTTCACTCCAATGATTAAATTTAATGTTCGCCCCAATTTATCTAGATAATAAAGTTTAATACTTTTCTATTGTCTAAATATTTTTGACGAGTTTATTTTACTTACTAGAAAAAGATGTGTCAACCCAAAACACATACGTTATTAAATTTAATTTTATCATCGTATGAATTCTATTGACGTTTGATTGAAATATTGCTAAGATAAGCGCATGAAAACAACAAAACCCTTATATATTTGGTTGGGAGACAATACAAGAATGTAATGTATTTTTGATTATAACGGATACCGAGGGTCAAATTTTTGAGAATTTGAGGAGGAAAAACATTGATTGAACGTTATACACGAGAGGAAATGGGAGCAATTTGGACAGAAGATAATAAGTTCAAAGCATGGTTAGAGGTTGAAATCTTAGCATGTGAAGCATGGAGTGAACGTGGTGTTATTCCTAAAGAAGATGTGAAAAAACTTCGGAAAAACGCATCTTATAATATTCAGCGAATCTATGAAATTGAGCAAGAAACTCGCCATGATGTTGTTGCCTTTACGCGCGCAGTATCCGAAACACTAGGTGAGGAACGTAAATGGGTTCACTATGGACTAACTTCTACGGACGTGGTCGACACAGCACTTTCTTATCAAATCAAACAAGCAAATGAAATTCTTCGCAAAGACTTACACAACTTCATTCGAATCCTAAAAAATAAAGCCATTGAACATAAACATACCGTTATGATGGGGCGGACACATGGTGTGCATGCAGAACCGACAACATTTGGTCTCAAAATTGCCCTTTGGTATGAAGAAATGAAACGTAATTTAGAGCGTTTTGAAGCAGCAGCTAACACTATAGAATTTGGAAAACTATCTGGAGCTGTTGGAACGTATGCAAACATTGATCCATTTGTGGAGGAGTATGTTTGCCGAAAATTAGGACTCTCACCTGCACCTGTCTCAACACAAACCTTACAGCGTGATCGCCATGCTGCCTATATATCGACACTCGCCTTAATCGCAACATCTATTGAAAAGTTTGCAACCGAAATTCGTGGATTGCAAAAGACGGAAACGCGAGAAGTAGAGGAACGTTTTGCTAAAGGTCAAAAAGGGTCATCCGCAATGCCGCATAAACGCAATCCGATTGGTTCAGAGAACATGACAGGAATGGCGCGTGTCATTCGAGGATATATGATGACTGCTTATGAAAATGTCAGCCTATGGCATGAACGTGATATTTCCCATTCATCTGCAGAGCGTGTGATTATACCAGACGCTACGATTGCACTCAACTATATGCTCAATCGCTTCAGTAATATTGTTCAGAATTTAGCGGTGTTCCGAGAAAATATGCAACGCAATATCGATAAAACCTATGGTGTTATTTTTTCTCAGCGCGTATTGCTTAAATTAATTGATAAAGGAATGGCGAGGGAAACAGCATATGACATCACGCAACCAAAAGCGATGGAAGCATGGGAAACAGAAACACACTTTAAGCAGCTTGTGGAACAGGATATACAAATTAGTAACATGCTTACGCAAGAGGAAATTGATGATTGTTTCGATACGACTTGGCATTTGAAAAATGTTGACCTTATTTTTGAACGAATCGGACTAGCGGAAGGGGAATAGTATGAAGGCTGAACTTTTATATGAAGGGAAAGCAAAGAAGGTCTATCAAGCACAGGGCCAGCAAGGGAAATTAGTTTTAGCCTATAAAAATGATGCAACAGCTTTTAATGGTGAAAAAAAAGCTACTTTCATTGGAAAAGGTCGGTTAAATAATGAAATTTCATCACGGATTTTTGAATACCTTCGTGATAAAGAAATGGAATCTCATTTTATCCAGCAATTAAACGAAACAGAACAGCTTGTACATAAAACGGAAATCATCCCACTTGAAGTTGTAGTTCGAAACCTTGCAACAGGAAGTATTACAAAACGATTAGGGATAGATGAGGGAAAGGAACTTCACCCCCCGCTTGTGGAATTGTACTATAAAAAGGATGAACTCGGTGATCCATTGATTAATGATGACCAGGCATATTTTTTAACAGAGATTACACCAAGCGAATTACAAGAAATAAAAACAAAAGCACTTCAAATAAATCAGCTTTTAATGGAGTTATTTACAGGTTTAAACGTGCTATTAGTAGATTTTAAATTAGAGTTTGGAAAAATGGGGGACACCATTATTCTTTCCGATGAAATATCACCAGACACTTGTCGGCTATGGGATAAAGATACAAAAGAGAAATTAGATAAAGATGTTTTCAGGCAAAATACAGGAAACTTAATTACAGTTTATGAAGAGGTTTTAAATCGACTGGAGGCAAACGTATGAAACAAGTAACGGTTTATATCACATTAAAAGCAGGTGTGCTGGATCCACAAGGAAAAGCGATCGGTGAGTCATTGCATTCATTAGGTTTTGAAGAAGTAAAAGAAGCAAAAGTTGGGAAAGTTATTGAATTAACTATAGAAGATGGTCCAAATTTAGAAGCTCGTGTCACAAAAATGTGTGATAAATTACTAGCGAATCCGGTGATGGAAGATTACCGATTTGAAATCGAGGAGGCCGTCCAGTCGTGAAATTTGCTGTCATTGTTTTTCCAGGGTCAAACTGTGATCGGGATATGTATCATGCGATAAAAGGTATTCTCGGAAAAGAAGCAGATTTAGTCTGGTATCAAAATAGTAATCTAGAAGACTATGATGCTATTTTGCTCCCGGGCGGCTTTTCTTATGGAGATTACCTACGAACTGGTGCTGTCGCTGCAACATCAGAGGTGATGACACAAGTGAAGGAGCATGCAGAAAAAGGAAAGCCAGTACTGGGAGTTTGTAATGGATTCCAAGTCTTAACAGAATCCGGTTTACTGCCAGGAGCGTTAATGAAGAATAAACAGCTATCCTTCCTGTGTCGTCAGGAAAATATCGTCGTAGAAAATAATAAAACAATGTTTACGACAGGGTATGAAAAAGGAGAAATCGTCGAGTTTCCAATTGCGCACGGGGAAGGAAATTACTTTTGTAATGAGGAAACATTAGCTGAACTAAAAGCAAATAATCAAATTGTTTTTACATACCAACGTAACCCCAATGGGTCGGTAGCTGATATCGCAGGAATTACCAATAAACTGGGGAATGTGCTTGGGATGATGCCTCATCCAGAGCGTGCGGTGGAAGCATTGTTGGGTAGTGATGACGGTGTGAGATTATTCGAGTCCTTAATTAATAATTGGAGGCAAGCTTATGTTACAAACGCGTGAATGGAGCCCAGAGCAAATCGAGGAAAAGAAAATCTATCAAGAAATGGGGTTAAGTGACGAGGAATACGAAACGGTTAAAAAAATTCTGAAACGCCACCCGAACTTTACCGAAACGGGAATATTTTCTGTTATGTGGTCTGAGCATTGCAGTTATAAAACATCTAAACCGTTGTTGAAAAAATTTCCAACGAAAGCACCTAATGTGCTCCAAGGTCCTGGGGAAGGCGCAGGCGTTATTGATATTGGTGATAATCAAGCAGTTGTTTTTAAAGTGGAAAGTCATAACCATCCATCTGCAGTAGAACCGTATCAAGGGGCAGCAACAGGTGTTGGTGGAATTCTTCGTGATATTTTTTCGATGGGTGCGCGCCCAATTGCGGTCATGAATTCCCTCCGTTTCGGAAATTTAACATCTGAACGTACGAAATATCTTTTTAGAGAAGTAGTAAATGGGATTGCTGGATACGGGAACTGCGTGGGAGTTCCAACTGTTGGCGGTGAAGTTCAATTTGATGATAGCTACGAAGAGAACCCGCTCGTTAATGCGATGGGTATTGGGCTAATTAACCACAATGACATCCAGAAAGGTCTAGCCAAAGGTATTGGAAATACGATCCTCTATGCAGGTCCTGCGACTGGACGTGACGGCATTCATGGAGCAACATTTGCGTCCGACGACTTAGGAGAAGATACAGATAAGAAGCGTCCATCTGTTCAAGTTGGTGATCCATTTATGGAGAAGCTTATTATTGAAGCATGTTTGGAAGTTATTCATTCAGATGCTTTAGTTGGAATGCAAGATATGGGAGCAGCGGGACTTACATCTTCTGCGTCGGAAATGGCAAGCAAAGCAGGTACAGGATTGGAAATGGACCTCGATCTTGTCCCGCAGCGTGAATTAAATATGACTGCATATGAAATGATGCTATCGGAATCACAGGAACGGATGCTGTTATGTGTGAAACAAGGACGAGAACAGGAAATTATCGATGTCTTCGAGAAATATGGATTGAATGCCGTTCCTGTCGGTAAAGTAGTGGAAGAAAAGGTGTTTCGAATTAAACATCATGGCGAAGTAGTGGCTGATATTCCTGTTGACTCTCTAGCAGATGATGCACCTGTTTATCATATGCGGTCAAAGGAAGCGGAGTATTTTAACGCATTTCAAAAGATGGAAAGCAAAGTTCCAGAAGTTCAACATCATGGAGATATGTTAAAGAAATTACTACAGCAGCCAACAATCGCAAGTAAAGAATGGGTTTATGATCAATATGATTATATGGTACAAACGAACACGGTCGTTACACCTGGGTCAGACGCAGCAGTACTTCGGATTAAAGGGTATGATAAAGCACTTGCGGTTACAACCGATTGCAATTCGCGTTACATCTATTTAGACCCTGAAACAGGTGGTAAAATTGCAGTCGCAGAAGCAGCGCGAAACATTGTCTGCTCTGGGGCGAAACCGCTTGGATTAACCGATGGGCTGAATTTTGGTAATCCGCAAAACCCAGAAATTTTCTGGCAAATGGAGAAAAGTGTAGCAGGCATGAGTTCGGCATGTCAAGTGCTTGAAACACCTGTTATTAGTGGAAATGTTTCCCTTTATAATCAATCAAAAGGGAAATCTATTTTCCCAACCCCGATTGTAGGAATGGTTGGCTTACATGAGTCATTAGAACATATTACGCCAAGCTTTTTCCAACGTGCAGGAGATGTCGTTTATGTGATTGGAGAAACTAAAGCAGAATTTGGCGGAAGCGAATTGCAAAATGTAACACAAGGAAAATATGAAGGAAAAGCACCTGTAATTGATTTAGATGTAGAAGCGAAACGACAAAAAGAGTTGCTAACAGCAATTCAATCGGGGCTGGTTCAATCTGCACATGATGTAGCTGAAGGTGGCTTAGCAGTCGCATTAGCGGAAAGTGTTTTTAGTGACAAGGGATTAGGTACAACTGTTGAATTAGCAGGTGATGCAACCGTTGCATTATTTAGTGAATCACAATCGCGATTTGTCGTATCCGTAAGCAAAGAGAATGCTAAGAAGTTTGAAGATATGGTGCAGGATGCTAAAGCAATTGGTACGGTTACAGATAACGGAATGCTTAAAGTACTCGTAAACAGTTCAGAAGTAATAAACGATAGTGTGCAGGAACTCGAAAAAGTCTGGAAGGGAGCTATCCCATGTTTGCTGAAATCAAAAGCATAAATGACGAATGTGGTGTATTTGGAATTTGGGGACATGAGAAAGCAGCTGAATTAACGTATTACGGACTTCATTCTCTGCAACATCGTGGTCAAGAAGGTGCTGGAATTGTTGTGAATGACGGAATAGAATTAAACGTTCACAAAGGATTAGGTCTCGTTAATGATGTATTTAAGGATGCAAAGTTTGACCAATTGCAAGGACGTGTTGCCATTGGTCATGTCCGCTATTCCACACAAGGGGAGAAAGTGTATGAAAATGTACAGCCATTGTTGTTCCGTGGACAAACGGCAAGTATGGCACTTGCGCATAACGGAAATATTGTGAATGCTTATAAACTACGCGGACGATTAGAAAAGCAAGGTAGTATTTTTCAAACTTCTTCTGATACAGAGGTGCTCATGCATTTATTGAAACGTAATGGTCAAGATGTTAATGAAGAGACTATTGGCAATGCATTGAATCAGTTGGTGGGTGCTTATGCTTATTTAATTTTAACGAAAAAAAAATTGTATGCAGCACTTGATCCAACAGGAATTCGCCCGTTATCAATCGGCATACTCGGCAATGCTTATGTTGTAGCATCAGAAACATGTGCATTTGACCAAATCGGTGCAAGTTTTTTAAGGGAAGTAACCCCCGGTGAATTAATTACCATTGATGATGAGGGAATAAAATCAATCAGATTTACAGCAAGTAATCAACGAAGAATGTGTGCCATGGAATATGTGTATTTAGCGAGACCAGACAGTAATCTGAACTATGTAAATGTGCATGCTTCTCGCAAACAAATGGGCAAGGAATTGGCGAAGGAAGCACCAAAAGATGCGGATATCGTTATTGGTGTTCCAGATTCCAGTATTTCTTCCGCAATTGGATATGCAGAGGAAAGCGGATTACCGTATGAAATGGGTATTATTAAAAATCGATACGTTGGCAGAACATTTATCCAGCCATCACAGGAACTTCGTGAACAAGGTGTAAAAATGAAGCTCGCACCGGTTCGTGGAATTATTGAAGGCAAACGTGTGATTATGATTGATGATTCGATTGTACGAGGGACGACAAGCAAGCGAATCGTCCAGATGTTAAAAGATGCAGGAGCGAAAGAAGTCCATGTTCGAATCGCAGCTCCTCCCATTCAGAACCCATGTTATTACGGGATTGATATGTCAACAAGAGATGAACTCATTGCTGCGAATCACAATATTGATGAAATAGCTGAAATAATCGGTGCTGACAGTATTGCCTATTTGTCAGAAGAAGGATTAGAAAGAGCTATTTTAAAAGAAAAATCTCTTAATCAAGGGATATGTATGGCATGTATGAATGGGAAATACCCTGTGAAAGAGATAGTGGAGAAAGAGGTAGTTTATAGTTCTTAATAATTACGGCATAACTTTCTCTTTCGTCGCCGACATTCGTATCCTAATTCAAAAAAACGTTTGATACGTTACCTCCCTCCGAAAGTTAGAGTAAAAAGTCAACTTTCGGGGGTTTTTATCACTGAATATTGTGAGGAACTCAAAACAACATGAGGGTATGGGGCAGCTGTTTACTTTATTTTTTGCTAACAACTTTTCTTTAATTCTTTCATAGGCAATATATCAAGTGACAAGGCCTGCTCTTCATTGAGCCGCTGTTCTTCAGTAATTAGCAGGTTCTCCTTTAAATGCAAAATAAACTCATTTCTATACAACTTCCAAATAAGCACGTTAATATTGACAGTTTCGTGTTTTGTAAGTATAGTTAGAAGTAAGTTTTCTACATACGATTCCGTAGCTCAGCTGGGAGAGCGCTACCTTGACAGGGTAGAGGTCGTTGGTTCGAGCCCAATCGGAATCACTATATAAAACGCTCGATCCATAAGGGGTCGAGCGTTTTTGTTATTTTAATAAGAACTCAGTTTTGCAAAATAACTATTGACCTTCTGTTTTTGTTCTGTTAATATTGCAATAATTTAATAAACGAATATTTTATTAATAATAAAACAAAATACTAGATTACTCTTATCACGAGTTGGCTGAGGGATTTGGCCCTATGACGCCCGGCAACCGCCCCTTTAGGGGGAATGGTGCTACTTCCAACAGGCAGAAATGTCTGAAAGATAAGAGGGGAAATCCGCAATAGTTTATGATTTCAACCCTCTTTCTTTGGAAAGAGGGTTTTTTTATGGATAAAATTAGCAGGTTTATATGAAAGGATGAGGCGATATGAATACGGTGATTTTAGAAGGGTTACGAACACCTTTTGGGAAGTGGAAAGGATTTTTATCTGGATTAGAGGCAAAAGAAATAGGGGCTTTAGCTGTTAAAGAGTTAGTGAGACGTGTACCTGAGGCAAAAGAAGCTGATGGGGCAATACTTGCACAGGTACTTCAAGCGGGACAGGGTCAAAATCCGGCTAGAGGAGTTGCAACGGATGCCGGTGTATCGTTATCTGTTCCTGCAGTTACTTTAAACAATGTATGTTTAGCTGGGTTAGCATCTATTTCCGACGCTGTCCGACGTATTCATTTTGGAGAAGGGGATTTATATATTACTGGTGGATTTGACTCGATGACAAATGCCCCGTACACTGCTCCGATTCGTAAGGAACTGTCGATGGGACCCCTGCAATTTACGGATACATTAATAAACGACGGATTATGGTGCTCGTTAGCAGATGATTCGATGGGTGTGTTGACCGATTTAAAAAATAAAGAATTTAAGATTGATAGACTGGCACAGGATCAATACGCACAGTTGTCACAGGAACGAGCTGCTGAAGCGCTGGAAAAAGGTCGCCTGCAAGATGAAATTGTTCCAATCTCGCTGAATGGCAAAACCTTCTCTAGCGATGAAGGTATCCGCTCCAATTCGAACTTAGAAAAATTAGCAACATTAAGACCGGCGTTTGTTGACAACGGTACAATCACAGCGGGAAATGCATCGCAAATGACAGATGGCGCAAGCGTAGGCATTATTTCATCCGAAAAGAAAGCGGAGGAGCTTGGTAAAACGCCGCTAGCTCGAATTCTTGGTTGGGCTGAAGTCGCGGGGCCAGATACGAGCTTACATACAAAGCCTGCCCAAGCAATCAAAGCAGTTTTAGAGAAAACAAACCTAACATTGAACGAGATTGATTTGTTTGAAATCAACGAGGCCTTTGCAAGTGTGGTTATCGCAAGCTGCCGTGAGCTTGGCATTGGCTATGAAAGAGTAAATGTTAATGGTGGTGCAATTGCGATTGGTCATCCGCTGGGTGGAACGGGTTTCCGACTTGCCCTAACTGTTGCAAAAGAACTTAAACGTCGTGGTGGTGGAAAAGGTATCGCATCTCTTTGCGGTGGCGGTGGTCAAGGAATGGCTCTATTAATAGAAGTTCCAAAAAGCTGGTAAAATTCAAATCTAGTATGAAAAACTAAAAATAGTATGAGAACAGTGCGCCTCGTTTTTAACCGAGGCCATACATAACAGACAGATAATTTATATAAACTGAACATTTGAATAACTAGACGTAATTAGGAGGATAACGATCATGATATTAACGTATTTTGTATTTCTTGTCTTATTCTGGGCAGTTGGCCTAATCATATGGAAAAATTATTATGTAACAAAAGAGGGAAAGGAGAATAAATAATGCCTACAGTACCGGATTCTTTAATTTGGACAATTATTATGATATTAGTTGTTTATTTTGGATATATTGTTTGGATGGGCAAAAGAGGAGGACGCCATAGTAAGTCGATGTCTGGCTTCGCGACTGCACGTGGGAAAGTAAGTCCTGTACTTGTCGGTGCAAGCTTTGCAACCACGTATTCAAGCGCCAATTTATTTATCGGTGTTCCCGGGCTTGCTTATGAATATGGTACATCCGTGCTTTGGTATACGTTAGGATGTTTCGGTGTTTCGTGGATTGGTTTACTTTTATTCGCTAAAACATTTTGGAGATACAACAAAAAGTTTGGCGGTGTTTCAACATTACCAGAATGGCTTGGAAGAAGATATAATAGCAAAGCGCTTCAAGTGATTGTTGCTGTGTTAATTTTATTCAATGTATATTATATTGTCGGTCAAAACGTTGGACTTGCAACAATCTTTGAGTCGGTCCTGAACATCCCATATTTCTGGGGGATTATTATTGGTGTGGGGATCACGATACTATACATTGGACTTGGGGGTGCCTACGCACAGATTATCACAGACGGTATTCAAGGAATTTTGATGGCCATTACTTCTATCCTTGTTTTTGTGTCGCTATTTTGGACGATTGGTGGAGGGTGGAATGTATTTGGAGAGCTTACAAAAAGTTTAGGGGCTATTGACCCGAATCTGACAGGGTTCTTATCAGTTGGTGGTCCATATGATAGTGCAATAGCGATAATGGCCGTGCAATTCTTATTATTTAGCTTTGTGCTAATGCCGCATTTATTAAATAAAGTATTGTCGCTTGAAAGTGAAGAGCAGCTTGCTCCATTTACATTATCAGCAGGAGTTGTGCTATTTTTTATCTCAACTTTAATGGTTCTTGGTGGGCTAGCAGCACGAGTAATTTTTCCATCATTGGCTAGTGCGGATTCAGCGATTCCAGCCTATGTGATTGAATCATTCCCGCCAATCCTTGCAGCGGTTATCATAATAGGGATTATTACAGCTATTCTTTCAAGTACAGACAGCCTTTACTTGGGGATTACATCTAGTATCGGAAACGATTTTTATAAAGTATTAGCACCGATTTTATCGAAGAAGCCAATTGCGGCGGATGCTTTAGATAGAAATGCTGTAAAGGTTGCAAAAGTGTCCCTGATATTTGCAGGGTTAGCTACATTATATATATCGCTGGACCGCCCGGAATCGTTATCGATTTTAATTCAATTTAGTTTTTCAGCGATTATCAGTGGGATTCTCGCGCCAGTTGTTTTAGGATATTTTTGGAAAAAGTCAAATGGACCTGGTGCAATTGCTGCTGTAATTACTGGGACAGTATTGTACGTGATTTTTACAAATCAAAATATTATTGGAAATATCTATTTAGCGATGTTCTTTGCGTCAGTTATCGCATTTGTTGTGATGATCGTTACGTGCCTGGCAACACAAAGAGTCACAACCAGTCAGCAAGAATCCATTACGATTTCTAAGAAATCATCGTAGTTTCTCGGTTTTTCAGAGATGTTTTTTCAGCTTCAACAGAACATTTTCTTTTTAGAAGTTAGCTTTTTTCTTACCCATTGATACAGATTATAAAAATTGTCTAATTACTAGCAAGTTTTAAGAAAAAAGCCTATAGGTAGGAGGAGAAAGATGGAATGATAGATCAACAAGTGAGAGATAACAATATAGTATGGCAGCCCTCTGAACAGCGAGTTTCTGAGTCGAATATTAAAAAGTTTTCAGAACAAGTGGGAATTCCAGCTGTTCCATATGATCGCCTATATAGCTGGTCGATTGCAAAGCCTGGAGAGTTTTGGTCAGCGGTTTGGGATTTTGCTGGTATTATTGGGGAAAAAGGTGAAATAGCCTTTGTTCCAGCAGAAGGTGGGGGTATGTTAGGCGCAAAATGGTTTCCTGAAGCGAGTCTAAATTTAGCGGAAAATGTATTGCGTGGAGATGCTTCTCGTGTTGCGGTCTATATAGCAAATGAGCAAGGTGTTCAGCGGACAGTGAAAATGGCTGAATTGCGCAGCCTAGTTGCAAAAGCGCAAACTGGTTTACGTAAGCTTGGCGTGACGCAAGGTGATCGTGTCGCGGGGGTTGTGACCAACGGCTTGGAATCATTGGTTTCACTACTTGCAACGTCTTCGCTTGGTGCGGTTTGGAGCTCATGTTCACCCGACTTTGGTGCTAAAGGGATTATCGATCGCATTGGTCAAGTTCAGCCAAAAGTAATTATTGCTTCTCTTGATTATCAATATAATGGAAAGCAATTTAATATACGTGAGAATATCATGGCCGTTTGTGAAGAGTTGAAAAGCTTGTCTGCGGTTGTTAGTTTGTCAGAAATACCAGAGTTGGATATGGAGACTAGTACGCAGCTGTTAACGTGGAGCGAGCTATTGTCACATAATGTAGACGTGCCGACATTCACGCGTGTACCGTTTCACCACCCGCTTTATATTTTATATACATCTGGGACGACGGGGTTGCCGAAATGCATTGTCCATTCTGTCGGTGGTGTTTTGCTCCAGCATGTGAAAGAGCATCAGCTGCATTGCGATGTGAAACAGGGCAATGTTTTATCCTGGTATACAAGTACAGCATGGATGATGTATCCATGGCTTATATCTGGTCTTGCAAGCGAAGCTGCAATTTTGCTTTATGATGGTTCACCCATTCAAAAGGAACGTATCGGTATTCTTTGGGAAATTGCAGAAGAAATAGGTATTACTCATTTTGGTATTAGTCCAAAATATCTTGATACACTAGAAAAGCACGGGTATGAGGTTGGTAAAAAACATGATTTATATGCACTGCAGGTGGTGATGTCTTCCGGGGCGCCACTCATTAGTGAGCAATATGATTGGATTTATAAAACAATCAAGAAAGATGTCTTATTGGAATCTATTTCCGGCGGTACGGAAATTATTGGCTGTTTTGTCATGGGTACACCTATTCATCCAGTTTACCGAGGCGAAAATACATGTAAAGCGCTCGGTATGGCCGTTGATATTTTGGATGAACAAGGCGCTTCAGTGATTGGTAAAAAAGGTGAACTAGTTTGTACGCAGAGCTTCCCAAGCATGCCCCTAACATTTTGGGGCGAAGGTGGAGACGAGCGTTATTTCAACTCGTATTTTGCAAAGCGTGAAGGCATTTGGACGCATGGTGATTTAGCGGAGCAAACTTCTCGTGACTCGCTGATTATTTATGGTCGTACGGATACTGTATTGAACCCAGGTGGTGTTCGAATAGGTACGGCGGAAATTTATCGTGTGGTGGAGCAAATTCCGCAAATTATAGATTCCATTGTATTTGGCTATCCGATTGAAAATGATGAAGAAATCGTATTGTGTGTTGTGACTGAAAATGATGATGTGGATAAGGAACTAGCAGAGCAGATCCGTCGTAATGTACGGAAAAAAGCATCACCACGCCATGTACCACGCCGCATTTATGTTGTCAAAGAAGTTCCGTACACGAATAACGGTAAAAAGGTGGAAGGAGCTGTTCGTTCGATTGCTCGCGGACATGAGGTTAAAAATAAAGCTTCTCTAGCGAATCCAGAGTGTCTTCGCGAATATGCAACCTTAGCTGAAAGAAGTTATGTTTAATGCGAAAACGACAAAGGTCAAATCTTGCCATTGTGGAAAGCGGTGAATTGAAACCAGTCGATATACAGAAGGGGTAACAACGAACTTGATTGCTGAATCCGTAAGATTGGGAGCATTTGAATCGGAATTATACTAGAAAAAGCCTGTATTCATTGTTAATCAATGAATACAGGCTTTTTCTTGGTAAAGAATGGAAACTTGCTTGCGCTAGAAGGATATATTCGTTTTTTTAATGCATAGCTGTTGAGCAAGCTCTAATCAAATCGATAATCCACGTTAAATCTCCATGTCTTATAGTATAATCATTTCACTTTAAATTCGCGAAAAGAATCAAATTTCGTAAAAACCAGACTATACCTTAGCATTTGCTAGCTTTTAATAGGCATCTTCAAACAAACTATGCTCAGCATACCTCATCACGAATAATCTGTATATTCCCGACTTTATCAATTTTGACGAAATGGAAGCTTATTATTAATCTAATATAGTACGTATTTAAAAACGCAGGAGGTGAGAGCATCAATACAAGTATAATTACAGGAATGACGACAGTAGCTGATATTAAAACAGACTTTCATTTTCGTAAGCCAAACAAAAACGATGGGTCAACAGTTTGGCAACTCATTAAAAATACAAACGTACTTGATCTGAATTCATCATATAGTTATTTAATGTGGTGCGATATCTTTTCTGAAACATCGATTGTGGCAGAAAGAGATGGAGACATTGTTGGATTTATTTCCGGGTTTTTACATCCGAATACTACAAATACGCTATTCGTTTGGCAAGTTGTTGTCAATGAAACGGAGCGTGGGAAAGGATTGGGAACAAAGATGTTGCGGCAATTGCTGAATCGTACAGCATGTGAAGACGTTCAGTATATTGAGGCAACGGTTTCACCTTCCAATAAACCGTCACAGTCATTATTTAAAGGTCTTGCGAAAAAGCTTGAGACAAATTGTGAGATCAGTGATTACTTCTTCTCGGAGGATTTTCCAGCCGACGGGCATGAAGATGAATTGCTATTCAAGGTTGGTCCATTTAAAAAATAAAAGGTAAAGGATGATTTGGTGACTACAGCTGTATTAAATGATGCGAAAATGAAAACATTTGAGGAATTGGAATCTGCTGTAAGAAGTTATAGCAGAGGCTGGCCGACAGTTTTTAGTAAAGCAAAGGGCTATAAGCTTTGGGATACAGATGGCAAAGAATACATTGACTTTTTTGCTGGTGCAGGAACAATGAACTATGGTCATAATGATGAAACAATGCAGCAAAAAGTGATTGAATATATCCAAAATGATGGCATTATACATAGCCTCGACATGGGTACAACTCCAAGAAAAGAATTCCTTGAAAACTTTAAAGAAATAATTCTTACACCACGTAAGCTTGACTATAAAATTATGTTTCCAGGACCGACTGGTACAAATACGGTGGAAAGTGCACTGAAAATTGCCAGAAAAGTAACTGGACGTGAGACGGTAATCAGTTTCACCAATGCCTTTCACGGAATGACAATAGGCTCCCTTTCTGTAACAGGTAACTCTTTTAAACGTCATGGGGCTGGAGTTCCACTACATCATGCCGTTTCGATGCCGTTTGATAATTATGTAGAAAATCAAGATTCCACAGCCTATTTAGAGCGGTTTTTAGAGGATAGTGGAAGCGGTGTGGCATTGCCGGCTGCCATTATACTGGAAACGGTACAAGGTGAAGGTGGCATTAATGCTGCACGAATCGAATGGTTACAGAAAATAGAAGAACTTTGTAAGCGTTGGGATATTTTATTAATTGTTGATGATGTGCAGGCAGGAAATGGGCGTACTGGTACTTTCTTTAGCTTTGAGCCGGCTGGTATTGAACCGGATGTTGTATGTCTATCCAAATCGATCGGTGGTTTTGGTCTGCCAATGGCAATTACATTGATTAAATCGGAACATGACCAGTGGGGACCGGGTGAACACAATGGTACCTTCCGTGGCAATAATTTAGCATTTATAGCTGCAACGGAAGCGTTACGCTATTGGAAAAATGATGACTTCGAAAAAGAGATTCAGGAAAAAGCAGAATTTCTAAAGAGTGCAATAAACACGCTGATTGAAAAATACCCTGAACTTAATGGAGAAGCAAGAGGCAGAGGATTGATGCAGGGGATTGCAGTAGAAAGAGAAGGGCTGGCAAGTGAAATTTGTGCTGAAGCATTTGAGCGTGGCTTAATTGTAGAAACTTCCGGTCCTGATGATGAAGTTGTTAAATTCCTGCCACCACTTGTTATTGACGAAGAGGGATTAGAAAAAGGATTTCAGCTATTAGATGAAAGTATTAACCATGTATTGAACAAATAATGAGGGATAAATAGAAAGGGGAATGCGACATGATCGTAAAATCATTAGATGATATTATAGGCACAGAGGATGAAACATCTGGTGAAAACTGGGCAAGCCGCCGTTTTATTTTGAAAAAAGATGGTGTTGGCTTTAGTATGAACGATACCATTATTAAAGCTGGTACGGATAATTTTTTTTGGTATAAAAATCATATTGAAGCAGTTTATTGCATTGAAGGTGAAGGGGAAATTGAAAAGGTGGAGACTGGAGATGTGTACCCGATTAAGCCTGGAACAATGTATCTGTTGAATGATAATGATAAGCATCGCCTCCGTGCACGCACACAAATGCGAATGGTTTGTGTGTTCAATCCACCATTAGTTGGAACAGAAACACATAATGAAGAAGGGTACTATCCACTTCTAGTTGAATAATAGCATGTTAGAAGCCGCCTGATAGATCTCAGGTGGCTTTAACATTGTCAAAATTGGCGTAGACAAGATTCACGCTTCGATTTTTGCCGTGGCTTGTATTAGAGATAGAACAAAAAACACCTAATTCATGCTATGATGAATCATACACAACATCACACAGGCTAGAGGGTGTCTATTTTGGGAACGATATTTTTATTTATCACAATTATTTTAGTTGCTTCTATTCTCCAAACAAGCACGGGGTTTGGCTTTTCAATTATGGCGACACCGTTTTTGCTTATGTTATTTTTACCACAAGAAGCAATCCAAATAAATATTATTTTATCTTTAATTATTTCGATTGCATTAGTTTATAAGATAAGAAAAGATATTGATGTTAGGATTGTAAAACGGTTTATAATTGGAAGTTTTGCCGGTATTCCTGTTGGTGTCTTCATTATTACAACAATCGAAGATATGAATGTTTTTAAACTGGGAATTAGTGTCCTTATTTTGCTTTTAACCGTATTGTTAATGCTAAACTTCAAAGTAAAACCAACTCCAATCAGAGATTTCATTGTTGGTGGGATATCTGGAGGGTTAACTACAAGTGTTGGTATGCCTGGACCGCCGTTATTGCTATATTTCACAGGAACAAATACGGAAAAAGAAAAGCTGCGAGCAACAACTTTAGCTTTTTATCTTTTTATTTATTTCGTCAGTCTTATCACGCAAATCATTTTTATGGGTACGAATAAAGTCATTTGGGAATCGAGTTTATATGCGGTTCCATTTGTGATTTTAGGGTTATTCCTTGGGCAGCTTCTATTTAAATGGATAAATCAGAAGGTTTTCAGGCTATTTACATACATTCTTTTGTTATTTACAGGAGTTTTTCTATTGTTGGAGAGTTTGTTTTGAACAAGCAGAGAATCGTTCATTAATCTTTAAGAAAACTGGAGGGGTCTTACATTTAAAAGCTAAATAAATACCTAGCATGTAATAGGTCACATGCTAGGCTGTTTTTACGTTGTTAGAAAAGCTAGTAGTTCGCGATTAAATTTTTCCTGCTCTTCCCAAAATAAACCATGCCCACTATGTTCAAACCAGATAAGCTTGGAGCGCTGTATTTGTTGGTGCAGGATGGACGCAAGTTGGGGAAGACAAATTTGATCATGTATCCCTTGGAAGATTAGAGTAGGTACTTGAATGCTTTCTACATCAGCAAAGAGCACTTCGTCTCTCAATGTAACTAAGATGTTAGCGGTAGAATAGCCACTTGCCACAATACCTAATTGAAAAAACCATTCCTTAAAAGCTGGGGTCAATGTTCTATAGAAAAACATGTTCGTTAATTCAGCTAGCATTTGTGGACGATTATCGTAGGTTTGTTGGATAAGCTGATTTACCTCATTAGCTTGTAAACCATACGGAAACCCTGGTCGTTGGATGAAGCTAGGAGCTGCTGCGGCGAATAGAGCAAGCTTATCTACACCATATCCACGATGTCTGCCCATGTAACGAATAACGATAGCACCACCAACTGAATGTCCAGCAAGTGTAAAATGTTTTAAACCGAGTGTGTCAACAATAACGCGAATATCATCAGCAAGTCGGTCAAATGAGTAACCTTCCCATGGTTTATCCGATTGTCCAAATCCCCTTAAATCAATTCCAATACAGCGATAACCCATTCCAGGCAAAACATTAAATTGGTATTCAAATAAACGATGATTTGCGGGCCAGCCATGCACAAACAGAATAACGTTTTCACTTTTTGGATTGATGTCCTCAACATAAATGTTAACAGACGGTTCTACCTGTACATAATATCCCATTCATTCTCCTCCTTGATAAAATCCCTTCTATAGACATATTCCAAAGAGGGCTAGGATAAGAACTAATCCATTAATAATAGAGCATATTTACTGTTCAGGCAGTTAGGTTAACGGTAAAATAAGGGTATCGAAAAGAAGGAGTGATCCAGTTGAAGACATATCCGAATGTTACCGAAACGAAGGAACTAATTAAACAGTTAGTATCGATCCCGAGCCCGTCAGGAAATACGTTTAAAGTAATTCAGTTTGTCGAACAATTTTTACAGGAATTAAATGTGGAAACAAAACGTAATCGAAAAGGTGGCCTAATTGCAACCTTGCCTGGTGCAAATAAGGACGAGCATCGCATGCTGACTGCTCATGTAGATACGTTAGGTGCAATGGTAAAAGAAGTGAAAAGTAATGGCCGTCTTCGTCTTGATTTAATTGGCGGATTTCGCTATAACTCGATTGAAGGGGAGTATTGTGAAATACATACATCGAACGGAGAAGTTATTACGGGAACCATTTTAATGCATCAGACCTCTGTTCATGTGTATAAAGATGCCGGTGATGCCAAACGTGACCAGGTGAATATGGAAGTACGAATTGATGCGAAGGTTGAAAGTGCAGAAGAGGTCCGCGCACTTGGGGTTGAGGTTGGGGATTTTGTTTCTTTTGATCCGCGTGTGCAGCTGACTGACAATGGATTTATTAAATCACGTCATTTAGATGACAAAGCAAGTGTAGGCATTTTATTACAACTTATTAAACGAATGAAACAGGAAGAAATTACGCTTCCATATACAACGCATTTTCTAATTTCTAATAATGAAGAGATTGGCTATGGAGGTAACTCAAATATTACTCCTGAAACTGTTGAATATTTAGCTGTGGATATGGGAGCAATGGGAGATGGCCAATCGACAGATGAGTATACCGTTTCCATATGTGCCAAGGACGCTACAGGTCCATACCATTATGGTTTGCGAAAACACCTTGTTGAGCTTGCAGAAGCTAATGATATTGGCTACCAATTGGATATTTATCCATTTTATGGTTCAGATGCATCGGCAGCAATTCGGGCAGGGCATGATATTATTCACGGTTTAGTTGGACCAGGGATTGATTCATCTCATGCCTTTGAGCGAACGCATGAAAACTCCCTTATTCAAACGGAAAATTTGTTATATCATTATGTGCAATCGGACATGGTTGGTTATTAACTTGAAGTAATTCTCGTTAAAACACTTCAGGTTGAAATCATCATGCTCTCCATGTCATTTGTATAGGTATTCTGATACTTCCGCTACTTTTAATTACTCTAACTATATATAGAAAGGCATACAATATAAAAGCCGGAACACCAAACGGTTTGTGCAATAGCCCTTTAAGGGGGCGACTCACTAACTTGAGCGATCAAATAACCACACTTTTAAAAAGGGCTATCTCATTTTTCGAGATAGCCCTTTAAAATACATTTTTATAACACGTAACCGTAAATACAAATGAAATGGAATAGGGTGCCGAGCAAGATGAAAATATGAAAAATTTCATGGAAACCGACATGTTTAAATTCCAAAAATGCGGGCTTCAGCCAATAAATAACCGCTCCAATTGTATAAATCAGACCACCGAGAATTAGAAAGAACATGCCATTCGTTCCAATAATCGGAGCAAGTGATCCACTGAAAAATACGACAATCCAGCCCATAAGGACATAGAGTGCGGTTGATAACCATCTCGGCGCATGGAACCAAACTAGCTTAAAAATAACTCCTGCAATCGCAAGTCCACTAATCACACCAAATAAAACCCAGCCTGTTACACCGTTCAAACTGATTAAACAAAACGGTGTATACGTTCCAGCAATCAGAACAAATATCATCGAATGATCGACCCGTCGTAAAAATGCGATGATTCGATCCTTTGCTATGACCATATGATAGGTAGCAGAGGCAGCATATAGCAGAATCATGCTAATTCCGAAAATAATAACAGCCGTTATGGCTAGCGCTGATCCAGTTGTCTCTATAGCTTTCATCACCAATGCAACAAGTCCCGCGATTGATAAAATTGCTCCGAATAAATGTGTAAATCCATTGATCGGTTCCCGAACGTAATTATTCATATTAACACCCCTGTAATGATAAGTAGTTTTTAAAACTATATGTACATGATAAACGTATTATAAGATGTAGTCAATGTTTACTTTGTTAAAATTTCGCTTTATAATGAACATACTTTATATAAAAGAGGTCGTTAGGATGGAAAATAAACAAGAGTGGCTGGAAACACTCCATTTAGATAACCAGTTGTCCCTTGAGGATATACCAGATTTGGATTTGTACATGGATCAGGTTATTCAATTATTTGAGAAGAAATTTGCAGGTCAAAAGAGAAACGAAGATGAAAAAGTACTTACAAAAACAATGATTAATAATTATGCAAAAGGGAAATTGTTTTTTCCAATTAAAAACAAGAAGTATTCGAAAGAACATTTGCTGTTGATAAGCATGATCTACCAAATGAAGGGTGCATTATCAATCAATGATGTAAAGTTGACACTTGAAAAGCTGAATACGAAAATAACAGACGAGTCCTTTGATCTACAGCGCTTTTACACTAATTATTTGGAATTAATGAAAGTCAACCATGCCATGTTTGAAAAGGATATGCTCGAGCATATGTCGGAGGTTGAATCTGAAATTGCTAAATTGGGTAGTGATGATGAGACCTATTTAGAACAAGTGCTACTTGTGGCTACTCTTACGAATATGAGTAATTTTTACAGAAAAGCAGCTGAGAAACTGGTGGATGGGATGGCTCAGAAGGAACAAGGTGATAAGAATGAAGCTTAGTATATTGGATCAAGCCCCAATTGCAAAGGGATGTACTGCAAAAGAAGCATTAGAAGCTTCTGTTGAACTTGCCCAGCTTGCAGATCGCTTAGGATATAAACGATATTGGGTCGCTGAGCACCATGATCTCGAAGGATTATCTAGTCCAGCTCCAGATATTCTGCTTGGAATTATTGGATCACAAACACAGAGGATCCGCTTAGGTTCAGGTGCCGTTTTATTGCCGAATTATAAGCCCTATAATGTGGCAGAAAGATATCATGTGTTAGCAACATTATTTCCAGGTAGAGTTGACTTGGGGATTGGTCGAGCACCTGGCGGATCGGCCGAGGTCTCAATTGCTTTAGCTGGGAATTTCTTGGAGAAAGTGAAAAACATGCCTAAGCTGTTGGATGAATTGCTTCATTTTATCAATCGTGATTTTCCAGAAGAAAATATGTTTGCGAAAATTGCGGCTGCACCTCTTCCGGAAATAAAACCGACTCCGTGGCTATTAGGAACGAGTGAAAAAAGCGCACATCTGGCAGCGGAAAAAGAACTTCCATATGTATTTGGCCATTTTATGAGCGATGCCGATGGGCCAGCTATCGTCGATAGTTATTTTGAAAAAAGTGCTCCAAATAAAGCAAAAGCAATTGTAACGGTTTCTGTTATTTGTGCTGACACGACAGAAGAGGCGGAAAGGCTTGCTCAAAGTAACTTGCATTGGAATGTGCTGCGCTCAAAAGGAGAAGGTAAGGACGGTGTACCTTCAATAGAAGAAGTCGAACAATATCATTACACAAAAGAGGAAAAGAAATTGGTAGATAAATTGAAGCATAATCAAATTATTGGCAACCCAACACAGGTAAAGCTAGAACTTGAAATGCTCCAACAGCGTTATGATGTTGATGAATTTATGATTGTTACAATTACCCATAGCTATGAAGCAAGGAAAAGATCGTACGAGTTATTAGCAGAGATTCTTTGATGATGCATGATACTGAAAAAATTGGTTAAACTACTCCTGCAAATAAAGATGAAGGAGGAGTAGTAAATGGGATTTATTTGGTCATTGATTATTGGAGGAATTCTAGGTTGGATAGCCAGTCTAATTACGGGACGTGATATTCCGGGCGGAGTTTTTGGAAATATCATTGCTGGTATTATCGGTGCATGGCTCGGTACGCTTCTGCTTGGTCAATGGGGACCAGTAATGGGAGGATTCTATATTGTACCGGCATTAATTGGAGCAATTGTGCTTATTTTAGTTGTAAGCTTTGTCATGCGAAGTATGCGTCGTAATACGAAGTCGGCAGAAAGCTAAAAATCATATGAGATAGTATGAGAACCCTTTTTCAGAGAGGGTTCTTTTTCTTTTGATCTCTAAATGAATCAAGCATAAAAAGCGATCTTCATCAATACATATTAAAGGACAAGCATATGTACCTGAAGGTGGTGGTTATGATTGAAAATTGGGTTACAGATATTATGGAGCAGCTTGGGTATTTAGGCGTTTATCTTATGATGGTATTGGAGAATGTTTTCCCACCGATTCCGTCTGAAATTGTATTACCATTTGGCGGGTTTCTGACAACATATACTGATTTAACAGTTCTAGGTGTTGTTGTCGCTGCAACTGCAGGTTCTGTAATTGGTGCAATGATCTTATATAGTATTGGAATGCTGCTTGATGTAGAACGATTAGAAAAAATTTTAGATCGCTGGGGGCATATTCTACGCCTGAAAAAGGAAGATATCCGAAAAGCTGACGCGTGGTTTGATAAGTATGGCTATTGGACCGTCTTGTTTTGTAGAATGGTGCCAATTGTTCGCAGTTTAATCTCCATTCCAGCTGGTATGGCTCAGATGAATTTCTGGCTATTCCTGTTCTTCACAACAATCGGCACAATTATGTGGAACATTATCTTAATTTCGCTAGGTGCAGTACTTGGTTCAAACTGGCAAAATATAATTGGATTTATGAATGTTTATAAGGATTTTGTTTATGCAGCACTTATTATTGGGACGATTCTACTTATTATCTGGCTTATTCAAAAGAAGAGAAAAAGGAAGTAAGGAAGAAATTCCACTTCCTTTTTCTCTTCGCTAACGCACCAACCCCGATATCTAACGCACCATCCCCGATAGCTAACGCACCATCCCCGATATCTAACGCACCATCCCTACTCACAATAGCACCAATCCACCCAACTTCAACTATCGCTCATACCCGAAGGCTCACCCCACTATAAGCCCCGAGACCTAGTCCAAAATATTACTCAGGCTCATTACCGAAAGTCCTCTTAACCGATAAAATGAAATCAAGATAAAGAAAGGAGGCAAACGGAATGAAGAAATTTCTGTTGTTTATTGGAGGGTTAGTTGCCCTGATCATATTATTAGCAAACATAGGTCCAATGGTGCTCTTAGCACTTAGCGTTTGGCTGCTTTATGTATGCTTTAAAAAGTTTGTAAAAACCGATTCAACACTAGCAAAAGTAGGCTGGGCACTAGTTGGCTTGCTTGTGTTAAGTATTACATTTTCCAATCTGTATGCTGTTATGGGAGTAGCTGCAGCGTACGTGCTTTACCTGGTTTACAAAAACTGGAATAAGGAAGAAAGTCCAGTTGTTCATGTTGTAGAAGACGATGATCCTTTCACAAATTTTGAAAGACAATGGGCCGAATTAAATAAGTAAACATAATGAAATAAATTGTTGTAAACCGTCATAACGAATTAGAATCAACCACCACCATTTAAATTATCAATAGAAAAGAAGGAGAGATTTTTATGTCAACAAACATTTTCACACGCATTAAGGATTCGATATCAGCTGATCTTCATACAATGATGGATAAAAAGGAACAAAAAAATCCGATAGCTGCATTAAATCAATATTTACGTCAAAGTGAGCAAGAGAAAGAAAAGGTTCGAAAACTTATTGATCGTCAGTATAAATTAAAGGAAGAATTTTCTCGTGAATATTTGAAAGCACAAGAACTAGCTGATAAACGTTTAAAACAGGCGACAATTGCCGAAAAAGCTGGGGAACAAGGAATGTATGAATTTGCAATAAAAGAACATGAGGAGTACCAAACTCGTGCTGATCGTATGAAAGCATCAAGAGAAGAAGCAATTGAACAACTAGAAACATTAGAGCAAAAATATGAGGATATGAAACATCGCTTAAAGGATATGCATTTACGTCGCATGGAATTAATGGGCCGTGAAAATATAGCTAAAGCAAACCACCAAATTAATCGAGTGGTTGAAGAAACTTCAGAAAAGCCATTCTCAAAATTTGCGGAGATGGAGCAGTATATCGAGAATTTGGAATACAAAGTGAACAGCTCATACTACCGTAGCACATTTGATAGTAAAATCGCAGCTCTTGAAAAAGAAATAAACGAAAAAGTAAATTAATGACGTTAGAACATACGTGCAGAAAAAATTAAAAACATGATATACTGGTACAGGCGCAGAAATTTCCTGCGTCTGTACTGTTTAGAAATTGTTCGAAACGTCAAGTAAAAATAACATATCGAGTATTACCCACATTACATAACAACTACAAAGGAGGATTACAAAAATGTTCAAAAGACTAACAACGGATTATTTCAACTGGATATTGATCATTGGTGTCATCCTCCTTATTTTTGAGATTGCCTTTTTTTTCGGTGGTTCAATTATTCCAGCATTATTTTCTGCATTGTTTGTGTATATTGGCTGGAAAAATTTCCATAAGCTATGGGGGAAAATTGTATTCTGGATAGCGCTCGTTAGTCTCGTGTTTTCAGTGTTAAATTTATTTGCGGTACGCTTTTTGATTATCGCAGCTATTATTATTTTCATTATTAACTACTCAAAATCTAAAAGTGAAGCAACCCAAATGGAGCCCATACTACCCGATGGAGAGAAGAAACGTGAGTCGATGATAAAAGTAGATCCGTTATTCGACCATAAGGTATTTGATGATCAAATCACGGAAGATGCTGCTTATCAGTGGAAAGACGTAAATATTCATGGTGCGTTTGGCGATCGGATTATTGACTTAAGTAATACGGTGTTGCCCAATGATACAGCTGTTATTTCAATCCGACATGTAATTGGGAATATCGAAATTTATGTACCGTATGAAGTGGAAGTGAGTATTCATCATAGCTCAGTGTTCGGCAAAGCTCATATTTTAGGTAAGCATCACTTAAAATTAATGAATAAGTCCATTCACTACCAAACGGCAAATTATGATACAGCATATCCGCGTGTAAAAATAATCACCTCGCTTTTTTCTGGAGATATCGAGGTGAAACGGATATGAATACGATTTTTAAGCATATTTTAACAGCTGTTGTTTGCAGTTTACTATTAGCAATTACATTGGTGCTCATTACCTTCTTCGCCTTTTCGCTTGATGAGGTAGCGGGCTGGAAACTGCTTTGGCAGCAGAAGATTGGCGATTTATCTTTCTTACTTACAATTGTAGTTATAGCTATCATGTTTGGTACAATTATCGGTTATATAACAGGCTGGTATTGGAAGCAAAGGCTGACCCAAATTGATCGAAAACTTGATGTCATGATCAAGGGGGGCAAGCTATCAACAGTTGAAGAATCCCATAAAGAATTGGATAGCATTGAACATCGGATGTATCAATTGCAGGAGAAAATCCGAAATCAAGCAGAGAATGCACAGCGACTTGCAACCGAACGAGCAAACGAACGTGAGCAAAGTCTCCAAGAGATTGTTGTTCAGGAGCGAAACCGACTTGCACGTGAGCTTCATGATTCGGTTAGTCAGCAGCTTTTTGCAGCATCCATGCTCATGTCTGCCATTAATGAAACAGGTTCATTAGAGGATCAAGGATTAAAAAAACAATTGGAAATGGTAGAAAGAATGATTCATCAATCACAGCTAGAAATGCGGGCATTACTGCTTCACTTGCGTCCAGTTGCCCTAAAAGGAAAGACGTTGCAGGAAGGTGTCGAAGAGTTATTGCTTGAACTGACACAAAAAGTTCCAATGGAAATTGAAACAAAAGTAGAAGATTTTAAAGTTGATAAAGGCGTAGAGGATCAGCTATTTCGTATTTTGCAGGAGTCACTATCAAATACGTTACGACATGCCAGGGCTACGACATTACATGTTTTGCTAATTGAACGAGATGACACCATTATTTTACGAGTTACCGATAATGGCATTGGTTTCCAAGCGGATGCTGTAAAAACAAGCTCCTACGGGATGCAAAATATGCGCGAGCGTGCCTATGAGGTTGGCGGCACCTTTAAAATCATTAGTTTACCAAATGAAGGGACTCGATTAGAAGTGAAGGTTCCTGTTTTAAGGAAGGAGGAAAATGAACGTGATTAAAGTATTGTTTGTTGATGATCATGAAATGGTACGGATTGGAGTTTCTGCTTATCTTTCTGCACAGCCTGATATCGATGTGGTTGCTGAAGCAGATGATGGGGCACCAGCTGTGGAGTTAGCACTGGAATTACGCCCAGATATTATTTTAATGGATCTTGTAATGAAGGAAATGGACGGCATTGAAGCAACAAAGAAAATTATTGAAAAATGGCCAGAAGCAAAGATTATTATCGTAACAAGCTTTCTCGATGATGAAAAGGTATATCCAGCGCTTGAAGCAGGTGCAACAAGCTATATGCTAAAAACATCTAAAGCGAGTGAAATAGCAAAAGCAATCCGTGCGACACATGGGGGACAATCCATTCTTGAACCAGAAGTAACCGGGAAAATTATGAATCGCATGCGCAATAAGCCAGAAGCAGTACTCCATGAGCAGTTGACAGGGCGTGAAATGGAAATTTTGCTATTGATTGCCCAAGGAAAAACGAACCAGGAAATAGCAGATGAATTATTTATTGCACTGAAGACTGTGAAGGTGCATGTGAGTAATGTTTTAGGAAAGCTTGAAGTACAGGACCGTACCCAAGCGGTTATCTATGCCTTTCAAAATAATCTTGTTAAATAAGAAGAGCCACTCTACGTTAGGAGCGGCTCTTCTTTATTTTTGCATGATCGAAAGAGTAAAATCTTTCAACCACATGATAAATCGAAACAAGCTCATATAAAATGATTAACTCTGACGGAAAATTCGTTGGGTAGGTCTGGCTATTCTTCATAACCTCTTCATTGTCCCCCCAAAATAAATCCGTGATTTCTTTTAGTTGCGTTTGATGAATCGTAATGTTATAGGATGCATCATCCTGTAACCGATTTGCAACTCCATAAACAGCATCCATAATTGTTTTTCTCTCCTTCTCTGTCCAGGATAAATCAATAATTGGATTACGAATTAAATTATTCAAATGATAATGAATGATCCGTAAGCTGCTTAATTGGTGCTGTAACTGTTCAAACTGTTCCTGTTCAGATTCAAGGAGTGGATGGAATTTTGCTTCGTCTTTTTGAAACCGACTTAATTGTTCTGTTCGCTGCATGGCACTGTCAATTTTAGTTAAATACTTCTTCGTGAGAGAGGTATTTTCTTGTTTCCCCTCAAGAATAGCTTGGAAAATTTGTTCAATTTGTTTTGCAGTATCGGTTCGTGTCGTTTTAACCCTTTTAAAAATATGTAATCGATACTTTGGTGGAAGAATGAACATGTTCACTAAAGTTGAAACAGCAAGTCCAATTGTTGTGGTTCCCAAACGAATAAAAAATGCAACAAGTAAGTTAGTGTGAATGACTTCAACCATCGCAACAGCGGTTAAGGTAGCGACTAGCAAACCAGCATGAAGCCTCAAACGGAAACAAGTTACAATTGTACATATTGCTGCAAGTGAATAGGTGAGCGGCGAGTTACCGAAAAGCGAGATAAATAGCACCGCATAAGCAGAGCCTATTGCTGATGCAGGAAAACGGATTATGCCTTTTTTAATTGAATCGGATACAGTAGGCTCTACGGTTACAATTGCTGTAATAACAGCGAACACTGGTGGCCAGCCAATCCATTGGCACACTAAGGCGGTTAGGAAAACTGCAACTCCTGTTTTAACAGTTCTGTCACCGATAAATGAAAAGTATCTCACGACAACTCCACTCCAAATAAAAAAGTTCTTAAATGTTTGTAACACGTATCTATTTTCTTACTTCTGATGAGAAATTTCAAATTTTTATAAAAAAAGGGTTGCATTATTTTTAAAAATCACATAGACTGTATTATAACAACAAACAATATTTAATATTGTTATATAAAAGAAGGGAGAGAGTAGCATGAAAAAATATGAAAAGCTGTCCTGTCCAGAATGTGGTAAAGAGGTTGATTCTAAGAGTTACACAATGGAATGTGACTATTGTTTGTCAAAGAAGGAGGATTAATTTTTTTAGGGTCTTTGTTATATAACAATAAAATTTAACTGTTTTTATAGTATAACAGACAAGAGGGAGAGTAGAAGAAATGCTAATGAATCAGACCACCGTACAAATCGAGCATGAAAGTCATTTTAAAGATATTCTTACACCACAAGCATTGGAATTTCTGGAAAAGCTGCATCATCATTTTGAAGAGCGCCGTAGAAACCTACTAGAGATTAGACAGCAAATTCAGGAGAAGTTGAAAGAGGGGAAGCAACTGCAATTTCTTTCAGAGACAAAACAGGTTCGTGAAGGGAATTGGACAATTGATCAGCTACCGAGTGATTTGCAGGATAGAAGAGTGGAAATTACCGGACCGGTAGACCGAAAAATGATTATCAATGCATTGAATTCAGGTGCTAAAACCTTTATGGCAGATTTTGAGGATGCTACCTCACCGACGTGGGAAAATGTGATGAATGGCCAAATCAACTTGAAAGATGCGATTCGAAGAGCGATTGATTTTGAAGCCGAAAATGGTAAAAAATATGCGTTACGGGATGAAACAGCTGTTTTAATCGTACGTCCTCGTGGCTGGCATTTAGAAGAAAATCATTTAACAGTAGATGGAAAAACGATGTCCGCAAGTTTAGTAGATTTTGGACTTTATCTTTATCATAATGCGAAGGAATTGCTTTCTAGAGGTTCGGGACCATACTTCTATCTACCAAAAATTGAAAATCACTTGGAAGCACGGCTTTGGAACGATGTATTTATTTTTTCACAAAACGAGTTAGGCATTCCACAGGGGACGATTAAAGCAACTGTACTAATCGAAACGATAACAGCCGCATTTGAGATGGATGAAATTTTATACGAGATTCGTGAACATGCTGCCGGTCTAAATTGTGGACGATGGGATTATATTTTTAGCTATATTAAGAAATTCCATCAGAATCCAGATCGAATTCTTCCTGATAGGTCGACTGTTACGATGGAAGTTCCATTTATGAGAGCGTACTCTTTACTTGCAATTCAAACATGTCACAAGCGTAATGCGATGGCAATCGGGGGAATGGCAGCACAAATACCAGTTAAAAACGATGATGCTGCCAATAAAATCGCATTTGATAAGGTTCGAACAGATAAGGAGCGGGAAGCAAATGACGGGCATGATGGAACATGGGTTGCACATCCGGGAATGGTTCAGCTTGTCATAGATATCTTTAACAAAGCGATGCCATCATCGAACCAGATTGCCAATAAGCGAGATGATGTAAGCGTAACAGCTGAAGATCTGATTCGTTTACCGAATGGTGAAATTACAGAGGCAGGGCTACGAACCAATATTAATGTAGGGATTCAATATACTGCAGCCTGGCTAAGCGGGAGGGGAGCAGTGCCAATCAACAATTTGATGGAAGATGCAGCTACTGCAGAAATCTCAAGAGCGCAAGTGTGGCAATGGATACGCTATCCAAAAGGGGTACTTGCAGACGGTAGGAATGTGACGATGGAGCTAGTTGAGGAAATCATGCAAGAGGAACTATCTAAGATTGAAGAACAAATTGGTACAGATGCTTACCGAAAGGGGAATTTCGGACAGGCTGCAAGCATTTTTAATACGCTAATTAAACAGGATCATTTTGCTGGATTTTTAACGATACCAGCCTATAAGGAATTATTAAAAGGGGGAAACAAATCATGACAAATAACCGTGCAGAAAATTTACAAAACAGTTGGACAAATGATATGCGATGGGTAGGGGTAGAGCGTCCATATACAGCAGAAGAGGTCATTCGTTTAAGAGGATCCATTGATTTGGAATATACATTAGCATCACGGGGAGCAAAAAAGCTATGGGAATCGATTAAAACAGATGATTATGTGAATGCTTTAGGTGCACTGACTGGAAATCAAGCCGTTCAACAGGTGAAGGCTGGGTTAAAAGCAATTTACCTAAGTGGCTGGCAAGTTGCAGCAGATGCGAATGTAGCAGGACAAATGTATCCCGATCAAAGCTTATATCCTGTAAACAGCGTACCGAATGTTGTCAAACGAATTAATCAAGCTTTACAGCGTGCAGATCAAATACATTATTCGGAAGGGAATACAGACATCGATTGGTTTGTTCCAATTGTGGCAGATGCAGAAGCAGGTTTTGGCGGACAGCTTAATGTATTTGAATTAATGAAGTCGATGATTGAATCTGGGGCAGCTGGGGTTCACTTTGAAGATCAATTATCCTCAGAAAAGAAATGTGGACATTTAGGTGGTAAAGTATTGCTGCCAACACAGACAGCAGTTAAGAATTTAATCGCAGCACGTTTTGCTGCAGATGTGATGGGTACTCCAACAGTAATTATTGCCCGGACAGATGCCAATGCAGCTGATATGATTACGAGTGATGTTGACCCGTATGATGCACCGTTTATCCAAGGAGAACGAACTTCTGAAGGGTTTTATCGAACCAAGGCTGGCATCGATCAAGCAATCGCTCGTGGATTAGCATATGCACCGTATGCGGATATGATTTGGTGTGAAACTTCAGAACCGAATATGGAAGAGGCACGGCATTTTGCTAATGCGATTCATGAGAAGTATCCGAATAAGTTATTAGCTTATAATTGCTCTCCGTCCTTTAACTGGAAGCGTAAACTTTCTGATGACGAGATTGCTAACTTCCAGAAAGAGCTTGGGAAAATGGGTTATAAATTCCAGTTTGTTACATTGGCAGGATTCCATGCGCTTAATCATAGTATGTTTGAGCTGGCAAGAAGATACAAGGATGAGGGGATGGCAGCATACTCTGAATTACAGCAAGATGAATTTGCAAGTGAGAAGTATGGTTATAGTGCAACACGACATCAGCGTGAGGTAGGTACTGGCTACTTTGATGAGGTAGCACAAGTAATATCTGGGGGTACCGCTTCAACGACTGCTTTGAAAGGATCGACAGAAGCAGAACAATTTACAAGCTGATTATCCCTAATGTGTGTATAGGTCTAAACTCCTCATGAAACAGAATAAAGTGATACCAAAAAGTGCTTATCCTAATAAAATAGGATAGGCATTTTTTGGTAACAAGCAATTTTTTGTCGGATTATTCAAACAACTATATTATTGTTTTGTTAAGATATGAAGAAAAAATAGGCGATTTATGTCGTTTTTGAAATATAATTGTAACATTACTATAATATGAATGACATTTTACAATGTTATAATTCATATTGCCTAGAAAAGTTAATACATAATTAAAAAATAATCACATAGCTGTAGCAACACTGAATTCATAAGGAATTACATAAAAAGAGCTTTGCGGTGTGAAATGGGAAGCGGGGAAATGAAAGTTGAGAAAGACATTTATGGCATTATCCACTGTTGCAGTGGTTGGTTTAGGTAGTACTTTATTCACTGTATCAGCCCAGGCAGAATCCATTCAAGATATTGAAAACAAGCAAGCACAAATTCAAGAAGACCGAGACGCAATTAAAGCAAACTTATCTGATGCTGATAGTAAAATAGCAGAGGTTTTGATAGATTTAGAGGAATTAAATGAAGAAATTGAGAAGGTAAATAAAGCTTTAAAAGAAAACCGGAAGCAAATGGATCAAACCAATGAAGCTATTTCTGAAAAAGAAGATGAGGTAGCTCAACTAGAAAAAGAAATTAAAGAGCTAGAAGAAGCTATTGAAAAGCGTTTTGAAATATTGAAAGAACGCGCTGTATCTTACCAGCAAAATGGTGGGGATATTAGTTACCTTGAAGTGATTTTCGGTTCACAGAACTTTGGTGATTTTATTAGCCGTGTTTCAGCAGTAAATAAAATTACAGAGTCTGACAGCACATTAATCAAAAAGCAAGAAGAAGATAAAGCGGCTGTTGAAGAAAAACAGGATGCTGTACTTGTGAAATTAGATGAATTGAATGAAATGAAGGTTGAGATTGAAGGTATTCTTGCATTAATTGAAGATCAAAAAGCTTCAAATGAGGATAAAAAAGAAACGCTAAAATCGAAAGAAAACGACTTGCTTGCATTAAAGGAAGAACTTCAAGTTGAAGATTCTAAGCTTGCAACATTAGAAAAAGAAGTAAGAGCTAGTTTACAAGCTGCAGTAGAGCCTGCACCTGAAACAGTAATTGCTAATGCAAGTGCTAATGAAAATGTAGATACAACAGGTTCATCCGAAAAAGCTACATCTGGTGGAGAGTTGCAAACATTAAGTAAAGAATCAACATCAAGACCTGCAGCATCTGGTAATATCAATACAGCAATTAATGCTGGATTCTCTCACATAGGAACTCCATATGTTTGGGGCGGAAAAGGACCAGGTGGATTTGATTGTTCTGGATTCGTATCTTGGGCATTTGCTCAAGCAGGAATTTCTATTCCATCAAGCACTACAGGCTTAGCGTCAACAGGTACACAAGTATCTTCTGGCAATATGCAGCCTGGTGATATCGTATTCTTTGACACATACAAAAAGAATGGCCATGTTGGAATCTACCTTGGTGGCGGTAAGTTTATCGGTGCACAAAATTCTACGGGATTAGCTGTTGCTGATATGACAAGCGGTTACTGGGCAAGTAAGTTTTCAGGTCATGTTCGTAGTGTAAAATAATAGATTAATAGAAGAACCATTCTGGATTTTTGCAGAATGGTTTTTTTGTGTTTATGAAAGTAGATAATTTTTCTGGAGGAATAGCTGCTATCAAAATAGTTAAAAAAGGCTTGGATTATGTTTTCTCCATTCCTATAATCTGAATACTGTGCGATATTACCCGTGAAAAAGTAAAAAGTGGTTTAGATAATGATGAAGAGGGTAATAGTGTATATGTTGTATAACCGTACATATAGATTTTGCAGCAAAAAATTGCAGCTGAAGAAAGGAACGCATCGATGAAAAACAAAGCATTTTTAAATCCAGTATTTTTTGTTTCAGCTATTGTTATTTTTTTATTAGTCATTACCGGAGCTATTGCGCCTTCACGATTTGGAAAAGTTGCTGAGACATTATTTAATTTTACGACAACGAATTTTGGGTGGTTTTATTTACTTGCCGTATTTATTTTTATCGCATTCTTAATTGGTCTTGCAATAAGCAAATACGGAAGACTGAGACTAGGGAATGCAAACTCTCGTCCAGAGTACCCTTTCTTTACATGGATTGGGATGCTTTTTTCCACAGGATTTGGTTCTGGTCTGGTGTTCTGGGGTGTCGCAGAACCAATGAGCCATTTTTTAAACACACCATTTCCTGGGCTTGATGCCCAAACTCCAGAAGCAGCAAGAATTGCAATGGGATATGCATTCTTTAACTGGGGAATTAGCCAGTGGTCTGTATTCGCGATTGTTGGACTTGTCATTGGTTATGTACAATTTAGAAAAGATAAAAATGGCCTTATTTCCACTTCGATTCGTCCTGTCGTTGGATCGAATCAAGTTGTGGCGAATACAGTCGACTCTTTTGCAGTTATCGCAACGGTAATGGGGGTTGCAACTTCATTAGGACTTGGGATTTTACAGATGAATGGTGGAATGACTTCGATATTTGGACTACCGAATTCAATCGGAATTCAAATTCTCATTGCTTTAGCAATGCTCATCACCTATTTATCTTCCTCTATAACAGGTTTAAATAAGGGAATGAAATGGTTAAGTAATATTAATCTTGCGGCCTGTCTATTATTGTTACTCTTTGTTTTCTTTGCAGGTCCAACGGTATTTATATTAGAAACTTTTGTTTTAGGCTTAGGTGACTATTTGACAAATTTTGTTCAATATAGTTTACGGATGACACCATACGAAGGTGGTACATGGGTGCATGAGTGGACGATTTTCTATTGGGCATGGGCAATTTCTTGGTCCCCATTTGTTGGTGCTTTTGTTGCACGAGTTTCAAAAGGTAGAACGATACGAGAATTTATTTTTGGTGTGCTCGTAGTTCCACCTGCGATTGCCTGTTTATGGATTGCTGTATTTGGAGGCACAACGCTGTACAGTGATTTAAATTTGGGAACACAAATAGCAGAGGCAGTAGATGTAGATTTAGCAGTTGCACTATTTGAAACCTTTGGGACGCTGCCATTTTCGGCAATTACTTCTGTGCTAGCTATTCTACTCATTTTTACATTTTTAGTAACCTCTGCAGATTCAGCAACCTATATAATAGGAAGTATGACGTCAAAAGGAAGCATAAACCCTTCTATTATAACAAAAGTTATCTGGGGTATTTTAATTACTGCAATTGCTGTTGTTTTGCTAATGGCAGGTGGCCTAGAGGCATTGCAAACTGCGTCATTAACTTCAGCATTGCCATTAACCGTTGTCATTCTTATTATGATGATTTCATTTTTAAGAATTTTATCGAAAGACTTTCGAGATAAGAATAAGCGTTAGTATGAAACAGCTGGAATTTCCAGCTGTTTTTTTGAGAATAGAATAAAATATCTCTCGCATTGACCAAATGGATTACGCTTCATAAGTATAAGGGTCTCCTATAAAGCAAAGAATGATTTCATAAGAATACCTATAACGAAAGATGATTTGTTTTATAACAACTTTCCATGTGTTTTGTAGAGCTATGAAACAAAATACGGCATAAAATTTTACTTTGTTAATTGTACGTTAAATATAGACTCATATTTTCAAATATATTATAATCATTTTAGGGAAGTAGGTGATTCAGGTGGGAAGGTAAAACAATATAACAGATTCAGCAATGATTCGGTGAATGTATTTTTTACCTATGTGTTGAATCATCAGCGTACGGAGTTTCATTTTTATTATACTTAATTTTTAGAAATCAGGAGGTGAAGTCCTTGTGTTTTAAGCACAAGGACCTTAATTGGACGTATCCACGATAGTGAATTTACTTGCAGTTGCTGTACTAATCGCATTTACCGCTTTTTTTGTAATGGCGGAATTTGCCATTGTAAAGGTGCGAAGTACACAACTTGAACCACATATTGAGAATGGTAAGAAAAAAGCGATTTATGCTAAACAGGTTGTCTCACATTTAGACGAATACCTATCTGCTTGTCAGCTTGGGATAACGATCACGGCTTTAGGTATTGGACGTTTGGCAGAACCTACATTTGAGCGAATGCTCCATCCGGTATTCGGTGCACTTGAACTTGGCGGTGCACTTGTAACGACACTTTCAATTGTAGTGTCATTTGCATTTGCTACCTTTCTCCACGTTGTTGTTGGGGAACTGGCGCCGAAAACGTTGGCAATTCAAAAAGCAGAGCAAGTTACACTGTTTGTTGCAAGACCGCTAATGTGGTTCTATCGTTTGCTCTTCCCATTCATTTGGTTCTTAAACGGTTCAGCTCGACTCTTAACACGTGCTATAGGACTAAAGCCTATAAGCGGTCATGAAGAATCGCACAGTGAAGAAGAACTTCGCTTGATTCTTGCAGATAGTTATAAGAGTGGTGAAATCAATCAATCAGAAATGATGTATGTGAATAACATTTTTGATTTTGATGAACGTGTAGCAAGGGAAATAATGGTTCCTCGAACGGAAATGATTTATTTTTCAAAAGAGGACACTTTCGAAGCAAATCTTGATATTATTCGCGAGGGGCAATTTACGAGATACCCTGTCGCTGACGAAGATAAAGATAACATTATAGGCTTGGTAAACCTAAAGGAAGTTCTAACCGGTAAATTTGATGATCATAAACCCAATACAATCGAGAAATTTATTCGTCCGATTATCCATGTTTCAGAAGCAACACCGATTAAGCAGCTTCTGCTTAAAATGCAGAAAGAACGAATCCATATGGCTATTGTAAATGATGAATATGGTGGAACGGCAGGTCTTGTTACAGTTGAAGATATACTGGAAGAAATCGTAGGAGATATCCGAGATGAGTTTGACGAACATGAGATGCCAGAGGTAGAACAAGTCGACGAAAACACCCATCTTGTTTCTGGAAAAATTAGCTTAGAAGAAGTAAATCAACTGTTAAATATTTACCTTGCTGATGATGAGGTCGATACGATCGGTGGTTGGTTCTTTACGAATAATCTGGAAGCCGAAGTTGGAGCAGTAATGGAATATGAAGGCTATGAATTTATTCTAGAGGAAAAAGATGGATATCAGATTAAGCGAATTAAAATTGTGAAATTATAATGTGTGAAAAAAAGGCAAGCTTTCATGAAGAGAGTTTGCCTTTTTCTGTGAGGTAAGAAAGTAGAAGCTCCTATAGTACATGAAGTCTAGAATTCAAGTTAAATTCTGTTCATCGAGGAGCTTACTTTAAAGGAATGGTTAAAAAAGCAGGGATTCATTCTTTGGAAGAAATGGATGCTCATTACGAGGAGAAAGCGGCTCTAACACAATCTATAGATAGTGCTAATGCTTATCTATATTTAGCATGAGATGAATCGAAATATGTAACCGGATTAGAAATAGGTGTTGATGGTGGATGGACGGCAAATTCTTAATAGTCTAGACCATAACCTCTGATAGAAATTGTTATCAGAGGTATTTATTATGTTTGGCATTTATTCGTCATTTACAAAATGGATTGAAAGTAATACGTATAGGTTTAGATTTACTGAATATAGGTTAAAGGGATAGTACAATTTCTTTTAGGAGGTTGCCAATGGATATAAATGCAAAATTAAAAGAACTAGAAAATGTAAAGACGGCAGGTAGTAATAAGGTTTTTACAATGTACTTAAATACAGATAGAACCGATCCGGATCAGCAAGGTGGAGAGTGGAAAATCCATTTCAAAAATGGCATGCGGAATTTTGAAAGTTATTTAAGTGAAGCGAATGATAAAGAAGAGCTTCATAATTTCCAAGTCGTAAAGAAAAAGGTAGAGCGATTTATTAAGGAAAACGAGCAACAGCAGCTAAAGGGGATTATTGTATTTGCAACTGCAGATGATGAGGTTTGGTACGCAGAAATCGTCCAAATGAGATTAGAGAATGAGTTTTATTGGCAAGAAACACCAGAATTAGATCAGTTTCGAAAGCTAAAAGAAACCTATCCAAAGACGGGAATCATTCTTGTGCAACAAAATCAAATAAAGGTTATCGACTCTTATCTGAACCAAATTGAAGATACATTTTCTTATGAGCTCGATGTCGAAACGGATACATGGCGCATAATGCAAGGACCACGTAAAGGTACCTCTGGCACGACAGGGCTAGGTTCCACTAATTTACAGAAGGATAAGTTCGAAGCTCGTTATGAAGTGAATCAACAGCGCTGGTATAAAAAAATTGCTCCTAAAATAGACAAGCAAGCGAAAGATAGAGGTTGGCAGAAAATAGTTGTTGTTGGTGAGAATGGTGCTTCCAAAGTACTTACAAATCAGATGAGTAAATCGGTCGATGAAATTATCCAGAAAAATATGCTTGACCATGAAGAATCGAAGGTTATGCATGAAGTACTGGGGTAAGGATTGAAATGAACATAATAAGCACATAAAAAAGCGTCTAAGCGGGTCAACGCTTAGACGCTTCATGAATGGTACGCATTAGGCAAAAACAAGCAAGCTAATCCTATGGCGAAAATTAATCTTTTTCACTTAAATATTTTTCATTCACATAGCCTGTAAAATCTGGCGTTGTTATTTTAACCCATTCACTTCCGTCATCTTCCACTTCTACTTTCTGATCAATTGTTACGATACCTACAATGTCATAATCCGTGCCAGGGCCACTGCGCGCATTTAATAAATCAGCTGTGACATAACGGGTTGAATAAGTTATCTCCTCAGATTCATCCTCATCTTCTGCTTGGTTGTTCTCGTTGTCATCAGTTGAGAGATCAGAAGTATCATTTTCATCGTCGCTTATAGTTGTTAAGCTATTGTTTGTAGCCTTAGCCAAACCTTGTTCTTCACTAGTAGCAAAGTCCGGATTCATAAACTGATGCTGCATAATGGCAACAAATGCAATAAAGACAGCCGTTAGAATGAGTAATATTGTAAAAATAATAGCTTTTTTTCTATCCATTTCTCACTTCTCCTAAAACTAATATCTAGAAGATAGTATACATGAAATGATAGAAAAAGGAAAAGAAGAAACCAAAGAATCAAAACAGTCGAAGAACAAGGAGTACTACTGCAATAGAAACAAAAAAAGAACTAAAGACATAGCCAATAGCCTTCCAGTATCTTTTTTCCAATAACAGGTTCAACGTTTCATTGCCGAAGGTTGAAAAAGTAGTATATGCTCCACAGAAACCAGCACCAAGGAATAGCCAAATCTTATCGGAAATCATTCCATCTTGGTTGAACTTTAATAAAAACGCTAAAAACATGGAGCCGCTTATGTTGACAACCCATGTAGCGAGTATTCGTTTATTTAATTGAAGCGAGATGGCATACCTAGCAATACTTCCAATAAAACCACCGAGGGCGACGAGTAATAGATTCATGCGTTTACCTGCTTTCTAGCAGCTATACGGTAACCTAGAAAACATAATGCAAGTCCAACAAAAAAAGAAATCAATATGTAGCTGATAGCCATTGCAACACTTTCATTCCATAATCTAGCTGTTTCAAGGGCTAGTGTAGAAAAGGTGGTAAAAGAGCCAATCACGCCGACAGTGAGTGCCGCTAATAATTCTGGAGCCAGCTTTTGTTTTGCATATGGGTGATTTAAAAGGAAAGGGAGCAAAAAACAACCAATTAAATTTACAGTCAATGTGGCGAAGGGGTAGCCGTTCGTATCTCCATAAAGCAAGGAAATACAGTACCGGCCCCCCGCACCAAGCATGCCACCTATTCCTACAGCCAACAACAGTTTTACACTCATGCGCTTTTACAAAGTGGACATAAACCATAGATTTCAAACTTATGACCTTCAATTGCATAGTTTGCAAGTGTTTGCTGTACTTCATCCATTGGACAAACCACAATTTCTTTTGTTTTTCCACATGCATTGCAAATAAAATGATGATGATGATGATGTGTACAATTCATTCGAAAGTGTTTCTCACCGTTTAGTTCTGTTGTTTCTAGAATTCCTACTTCATTATATAAATGAAGGTTACGATAGACCGTATCAAAGCTGATACCCTCATACGTTTCTTCCAGATAATTGATTAAATCCTTGGCAGTACGGTATCCATCAGCCTTTTCAAAAAAGGCGAGGATATCTTTTCGTCTTCCTGTTGTTTTATAGCCTTTATTTCTTAGTAATTCAATCGCTTCATCGATGTTCACGCTAAATCCCCTCCTATATTCGTTTGGGTTAAGAGGTAGCACTTTAAGAGGTAGTTCAAACACGAATTTTAATTCGTTTTATTCCAATAGCAATTAATAAAATAATAATGGATACCATTACAATCGTGCCACCTGGCGGGATGGATAAATAATATCCCGATATGAGTCCGATAATGACGGATAGCTCTCCAAATAAGATCGATAAGAGCATCATTTGTTTAAAACCTTTAGCAAGTCGCATGCTTGCCGCAACGGGTAATGTCATTAAGGCAGATACGAGCAGTACACCGACTATTCGAATCGATGCAGCAATAACGAGTGCGGTCAGCACGATAAAAAGTAAGTGAATCCGTTTGGAATGTAGTCCTGATATCGTTGCATGCTCTTCATCAAATGATAAAGTAAAAAGTTCCTTATAAAATAGTACTACTACTAGTATAACAAAAATTGCGATTGCAAGTATCATTAAAAAGTCATTTTGACTGACAGCGGAAACCGACCCGAATAAATAATTAAATAAATCGGTATTAAAGCCATCAGCGACGGATATGAAAATGACACTTAATCCAACGCCACCGGATAAAATAATTGGAATGGCGAGCTCCTGGTACGCTTTATACACCGAACGGAGCTTTTCAATGAGAATGGATCCGAGCACGGAAAAGGCCATTCCGCTATACAATGGTCCAATCATTAGTCCGAACTTCTTTTCTGCCATTAGTCCAAAGGCGATTCCAGCCAGGGTTACATGGGACAATGCATCTGCAATTAAAGATAAGCGTCGTACAACTATAAATGTACCGAGGAGTGGGGCGATAACTCCAATAAGCAATCCCGTTAAAAATGTGTATCGTAGAAAATCATATTGAAAAAAGTCCGCTAGCATAATAGTTCCTCCAACATCAATGATTGTGGCTAACAATATTTACGGGATGTCCATAAAATTGTGATAAGTCCTTTTCGGTTAAGGACGTGTATTCTTCTGGTTTTCCATGAAAATGTAATGTTTTATTAAGACAAACGATATCTGTTGCATATTCTGTCATGGTGCCCGTATCGTGTGTTACAAGCAACAATGTTTTATGTTGCTTTTGGTGTAATTGGTTCAATAGCTCATAAAATCGTTTTACATTTTCATAGTCGATACCAACCGTAGGCTCGTCCAGAATAATTAAATCTGGGTCGCTAACTAGTGCACGAGCAATAAAGATCCGTTGCTGCTGCCCACCGGAGAGGTTACCGATATTTTCATATGCGTATTCAAGCATTCCAACTTGATCGATTGCATGTAATATTTTATCTTTATGTGTTTTATTAAAAAATTTAAAGTAACCGATTGTTGCAGTTAGCCCGGAGGAAACCACTTCATAAACGGTTGCGGGAAATCCTTTATTAAAAGCATTTGCTTTTTGAGAAACAAATCCAATTTTATTCCGATCCTGAAGTTTATCTACGTTTTCATTAAAGATGTTGATGGACCCTTGGTCAGGCTTTAGTAATCCAAGAATAAGTTTAATCAAGGTTGTCTTTCCACCACCATTCGGGCCGACTACCCCCATGAAAGCCCCTTTAGGAACTTCAAAGTTAATTTGATCAAGTACCGTTTTATTTTCATAAGCGTAACTAACGTTTTTCATTGTTACAGCAGGATATTCCATGATGACACCTCTTTCCTTAAAATATAGGAAGCATCTGCTTTCCATAAATGCAGATGCTAAAAGATAGACTATTTCGTTGCTTGGTTAAGAATATCTAAATTGTATTGCATTAAAGATATATAATCCTCACCATTTGTGATATTTTCCTCTGTTAATACTGACAAATTATGAATCATTAAAGCTGTTGCGCCAATTTCATTTTGAATAATTTCAGAAACACGATTTGAACTGTTTTGTTCGAAAATAATAAAGTCTAGGTTATAGCTCTTCGCTTGATCGATTATTTCGGTTAATTTCTTTTGCGAAGGCTCACTGCTGGAAGATAATCCATTGATCGAGATTTGCTCAATTCCATAACGTTCCTCCCAATAACCGAACGCCGCATGTGAGACAAGAATATGTGTATCATTTTTTGCTTCTAATGTTTCTTGGAACGTTTCATCTAATGCAAGTAAATCAGTTTCCAATGAAGTAAAGTTTTCATTGTAATAGGCTTCCTTGTCAGGATTAAGCGCAATTAGTTCCTCTTTTATAATAGCTGCCATTTCAATCATTCGAATCGGATCGATCCAAATATGTGGATCATGATCACCGTGACTATGCCCATCGTGCTCATGCTCATGTCTGTCCTCTGAATCTGTTTCATGATCATGGTGATCTTCTTCAGTATGGAAGAGTTCTTCGTGTTCGCCAATTTCAATTAATTGTACATCCTGAGAGGCTAGTGCACCTGCAGCACTTTCAGCAAAGCTCTCCATACCAGCACCTAAATAAATGAATGCGGCACTATCGGCAATAGCAGTAATATCTTTTGTAGTAGGTTCGTAGGAATGGGCATCCACACCAGGAGGATAAACGGTTTTCGCTACTACTGTATCCCCGCCAATTCGTTCAACAGCGTATTGAATTGGATAAATCGATGTAAAAATTTCAAGCTGTCCATTCTTTGCATTTGAACTTTCGCCAGCTGAACTGCATCCAGCAATAAATATACTTAGTAAAATGATGAACATAAGATTTTTAAAGATTTTCATGTATACAAACCCTTCATATAACGATAAAATAAATAATCCTTTCCTATCATAACGTAACCATTCCGGTTTGTAAATAGGAATGATTACGATGATCAATAATCGTTTTCACAGTTATTGAATAGAAGTTGGGATCTGCATATACAAATAGATGTATAAAAAATTAATTAAATTTATTGCGAAATGTCAGATATTCGTTTATAGTAAGAAATAGATGGATAGGAAACTGTCTTTTATTTTTTAAACAAAAATGAATGATTATTCATTCACTATGTGATTGGGGGATGAAAAATTGAAGCATTCAATAAAAACGGCAGCCGTACTCGGTTCGGGTGTGATGGGATCTGGCATTGCTGCGCATTTGGCGAATTTAGGAATAGCTGTGATGATACTTGATATTGCGCCAAGGGAATTAACGGAAGAAGAAAAGCAAAAGGGTCTAACGCTAGAGGACTCTAAAGTTCGGAATCGAATCGTGGCAACAAGTAAAAAAGCATTGTCAAAGCAGAAACCATCGCCAATTACGACAAAGAAAAGTCTTGATTTGATTACGATTGGCAACATGGAAGATGATATGGAAAAACTAGCTAACGTTGATTGGATAATTGAAGTGGTGGTAGAAAACCTGGAAGTGAAGAAGAAGGTTTTTGCTGCAATTGATCAGTATCGGACGGAAGGGACCATTGTAAGTTCCAATACTTCTGGTATTTCTGTCGAAGCAATGATTGCAGAATGTTCGACGGACATGAGGAAGCACTTCTTAGGAACTCATTTTTTCAATCCGCCGCGCTATTTGAAATTATTAGAGGTAATTCCAACTGCCGATACAGATCCAGAGGTACTTATATTTATGAAGCGTTTTGGTGAGGACGTGCTTGGAAAAGGTGTAGTGGAAGCGAAGGATACGCCGAATTTCATTGCAAATCGGGTTGGTACGTATGGTTTGCTTGTAACCGTCCAAGAAATGTTAAAAGGCGGTTTCTCGGTTGGTGAGGTTGATTCCGTAACAGGAACGTTAATTGGTAGACCGAAAAGCGCAACATTCCGAACACTGGATGTTGTTGGTCTCGACACATTTAGTCACGTAGCAAAAAATGTATATGATTTAGTAGAAGGGTCGGAAAAGGATCTATTTACTGTACCAGATTTTATGAATACCATGCTAGAAAAAGGGTGGTTAGGTGCAAAAAGCGGTCAAGGTTTTTTTATCAAAAAAGGTCGCGACATTTATGAGCTGAACCCAAAAACAATGGAATATGAAGAACGTAAAAAGCTTAAAACAGCCGCAACAGAAATGGCGAAGCAAGCAAAAGGGTCACGAGGAAAAATGAAAGCGCTTCTCTCGGCTCGTGGTGACAAGGCAAGTGACCTTGTATGGTCGGTTATAAAGCCAGTTCTCTTATATTCGGCTGAGTTATTAGGAGAGATTGCTGATGACATCGTTTCAATCGATCAAGCAATGAAATGGGGATTCGGCTGGGAGCTTGGTCCATTCGAAACATGGGATGCAATTGGAGTTCGTGAATCTATAGACCGTATGCAGAAAGAAGGAGCAGATATACCTGCATGGGTGCTCACAATGCTTGAAAGCGGGAAGGAATCCTTTTATCAATCGGCAGAGGGTGGTATTCACTACTATGATGAAGGTGAATACAAGGAACAGCAATTTAATCAAAAAGAGATCCATATTAAACGTCTAAAGGAAACCAATAAAGTTATTAAAAAGAATACTGGTGCAAGCTTGATTGATATGGGAGATGGAGTTGCCTTACTAGAGTTCCATTCACGAAGCAATGCAATTGGAATGGACATCATTCAGATGGTGAACCATTCCATCGATGAAGTTGAAAAAAACTACGAAGGACTTGTTATCGGGAACCAAGGAAAGAATTTCTGTGTTGGAGCGAATCTAGCAATGATGTTAATGGAAGCACAAGATGATAATTTCTTTGAACTAGATATGGTTATTCGGCAGTTTCAAAATATGGCAATGGCGATTAAATACGCTGAAAAGCCTGTAGTAGTTGCTCCGTTTAATATGGCTCTAGGTGGTGGGGCTGAGGTATCTTTACCAGCAGCTGCGATTCAAGCATCACCAGAAACGTATATTGGCTTAGTAGAAGTGGGGGTCGGACTTATTCCTGGAGGTGGGGGTACGAAAGAGTTGTATTTAAAAGCGATTCGTAATCTACCAAAAGGTGTCCCGTTTGATTTAACGAAAGTTGCAAATGACGTTTTTGAAAAAGTTGCAACAGCAAAGGTTTCTACATCTGCTGCAGAGGCAGTTGAAAATGGCTACCTCGATACAAACGACCGTATTAGTGCTAACCCAGATCATCTTTTATATGATGCTAAACAAAGAGTGCTCAGTTTAGCCAACGAAGGTTATAAGAAGCCGCAGCGAGAAAAAATTCCAGTAGTTGGTGACGCTGGTTATGCTGGCATGCTCATGGGAGCAAAGATGATGGAGTATGGAGGCTATGCATCAGAACATGATGTGAAAATTGCTGATAAATTAGCTTACGTTTTATCAGGTGGACGAATTAAAGAAGGAACTGAAATAGATGAGCAAGTAATGCTTGATCTCGAGCGTGAGGCATTCTTAAGCTTGATTGGAGAGCCTTTAACACAACAGCGTATGCAGCACATGCTTGTTAAAGGGAAGCCACTACGCAATTAATCGAAAGGGGGAGAAAACGTGAAAGAAGCAGTAATTGTTGCTGGTGCAAGAACACCGGTTGGAAAGGCCAATAAAGGCTCACTAGCAAATACAAGACCAGATGATTTAGCTGCACGAACGATTCAAGAGACTTTAAAACGTGCCGGAGGATATGACGGAAACATTGATGATGTCATCATTGGCTGTGCAACTCCAGAAGCAGAACAAGGAATGAATATGGCTCGAAATGTAGCTGCACTTGCAGGATTAAAAAATGATGTACCAGGTATTACAATCAACCGCTATTGTTCATCAGGGTTACAAAGTATCGCCTATGCTGCAGAGCGCATTATGGTTGGAGCGAGCGATACGATCATTGCAGGTGGAGCGGAATCAATGAGCCTTCTACCAATGGGAGGACATGTGCTCAAACCGAATCCGAAACTTGTTCAGGAATTACCAGGTTATTACATGGGAATGGGGCATACAGCGGAAGAAGTTGCGAAGCGCTTTGCAATCTCTCGTACAGATCAAGATGCATTCGCCGTACAAAGTCACCATCGTGCAGCCAAAGCATTAGAGGAAGGCAAGTTTAATGATGAAATTGTAGCTGTCGAAATAAACGAGCGTGTTATCGGCAAGAACAATAAAATTGAAGAAAGAAAGTCATCGTTTACAATGGATGAAGGAGTTCGTCCGGATACAACAGCGGATATTTTGGCAAAGTTACGTCCTGCCTTTCATGTAAAAGGTTCTGTAACAGCAGGAAATGCATCGCAAATGAGCGATGGTGCAGCATCAGTACTTGTGATGGATCGTGAAAAAGCTGAAGGAGAAGGGCTGACACCAATCCTGAAATTTCGTTCGTTTGCAGTTGCTGGTGTAGAACCAGAGATCATGGGTGTTGGACCTGTTGAAGCAATACCGAAAGCGCTAAAAATTGCTGGGTTAGAGCTTTCAGATATTGGTTTATTTGAGCTTAATGAAGCATTCGCCTCTCAATCTTTACGCGTTATACAAGCACTTGATCTTGACCCTGAAAAAGTAAATGTGAATGGTGGAGCGATTGCATTAGGACATCCACTGGGATGCACAGGAACGAAATTGACATTAACTTTAATGCATGAAATGAGACGGAGAAATGAGCAATTCGGAATAGTAACAATGTGTATTGGTGGCGGCATGGGAGCAGCGGGTGTTTTTGAACTTCTGTAAATTCCGTGAAAAGGAGTTCATAATTTACTTATGGATCCCTAATTACGGATGTTCAGACAGAATAGGCTGATAGATTTCCTGAAATGGCTGATATTCCCCCAAAAAAAGCTGATGTTCACAATTTAAAGGCTGATAGATTTAAATAAATTCCATGATGCGGTTTACGAAAGTGATTAACATTCCTAAACGGAAAGGGAGATTCATATGAGTGAAACAAGGGATAAAATATTCAAGGGTGGCGGATTCTTAGTTGAGGATTTAACGGGTGAAGATATTATTACACCAGAGGACTTTACAGAAGAGCATCACATGATTGCAAAAACGACAGATGATTTTATTACGAGTGAAGTTTTACCGAAGTTGGATCAATTAGAAAACCATGAATTTGAGCACTCTGTTGAGCTATTAAAAAAAGCTGGGGAACTTGGTCTTCTAGGTGTCGATGTACCAGAGGAATATGGCGGCTTAGCACTTGATAAAATTAGCTCTTCTTTAATCACAGAAAGATTTTCCCGTGCAGGCGGATTCTCAATCACACATGGTGCTCATGTAGGGATAGGTTCACTTCCAATCGTATTTTTTGGAAACGATGAGCAGAAGGAAAAATATTTGCCGAAACTTGCAACCGGTGAATTGATCGCTGCGTATGCACTAACAGAACCTAGCTCTGGATCAGATGCGCTAGGCGCAAAAACGACAGCAAAATTAAATGAGGCTGGTACACATTATATTTTAAATGGAGAGAAACAGTGGATTACAAACTCAGCTTTTGCAGATGTATTTGTTGTCTATGCGAAAATTGATGGGGAGCATTTTTCTGCCTTTATTGTTGAAAGGGAGTACCCTGGTGTTTCAACTGGTGTGGAAGAGAAGAAGATGGGAATAAAAAGCTCATCAACACGGACGTTGATTCTCGAAGATGCAGAAGTACCGGTAGAAAATTTGTTAGGTGAAAAAGGGCGCGGCCATATTATTGCCTTCAATATTTTAAATGTTGGGCGCTATAAGCTTGCAGTCGGAGGAGTTGGTGGCGCTAAGCGTGCACTAGAGCTTGCTGCAACTTATGTAAACGAGCGCAAGCAGTTTAATACCCCTATTTCAAGCTTTTCTTTAACACAGGAAAAGCTAGCAACAATGGCTTCTGAAATTTATGCAAATGAAAGTGCAGTTTATCGAACAGTAGGATTATTTGAACAGCGGATGGGTGCGCTAACAGATGAACAGTTGAAGGATGGACGTGAAGTAGCACGGGCAATTGCTGAATACCAAATTGAGTGCTCCATGACGAAATATATGGCGACTGAATTGCTAGATTATACGGCAGATGAAGCAGTACAGATGCATGGTGGTTATGGGTTTATGCAAGAGTATGAAGTAGAACGGATTTATCGTGACTCACGAATCAACCGTATTTTTGAAGGCACAAATGAAATTAATCGTTTGCTAGTTCCGGGAACATTGCTGAAAAAAGCTATGAAAGGTGAACTGCCACTGCTGCAAAAAGCTCAAGGATTACAAGAAGAATTAATGATGATGATGTCAGAAGAAGTTGGTACAGAGCCTTTGGAGCAGGAAAAGTATTTACTGCGTAATGCGAAGAAAATAGTTCTTCTCGGTGCAGGTTTAGCTGCGCAGAAGTATATGCAGAAATTAGAAGGGGAGCAAGAAATCCTTGTAAACTTAGCTGATATGGTCGCAGAGGTTTACAATATGGAATCAGCAATACTTCGTACGGAAAAAGCAATTAGTAAGGATGGGGAAGAAAAGAACAAGCAAAAACTGCTTTATACGCAGGTTTATGTGCAGGAAGCATTTAATCGTATCGAAGCAGATGCGAAAGAAACATTAATCGCAGTAGAGGAAGGCGATACATTACGGATGATGCTTTCATCACTTCGTAAGCTAACGCGACATACACCAATCAATGTCATTGCGAAGAAGCGTGAAATTGCTAAAGGTATTATTGAAGAAGAGAAATATATCGTCTAATCTTCTGTGCCACTCCTGATCGAACAGGAGTGGCATTATCTATTGAGTTGTTGAACTAATTGTTTCTCGGCATAATATTTGATGAAAAATTTTAGTGCTGTTAATCTTAAAATAGCCATTGTTAAAAGAAAGGGAGATAAATATGTATCGTACTGTCAAAGACTTTGTGAACGATTGGGATCATGCTGCAAATGGAACAATTGCGGTTCTCGAATCGTTAACAGATGATAAACTAGATCAAGCAATCGTAGAAGGCCACAGCACCTTAGGGTGGCTTGGGTGGCATTTGGCGACAAGCCCAGTATTCTTTAGCGGACTTGTAGGTGTAGAAATTGATACACCTGAAACTCAAAATGCTACACCAGAAAAAGCAAGTGAAATAGTAGAAGTATATAAAAAAGTAACAACAGCAGTTAAAGACCAAGTCGAACAAACTGTAACGGATAAAATGCTGGAAGAAGAAGTAAATGCTATGGGAGGGACTGTGGCAAGAGGCGCATTGTTACGTACACTCATTGACCATCAAACCCATCATCGTGGACAAATGACCGTGTTATTACGTCAAGCAGCCTTGCGAGTACCTGGTGTGATGGGTCCAACAAAGGAAGGCCGCTAAAAGTGAAGGCCATGAAGAAAATGGGCAGTCTTTTACCTGTTTTCTTCATGGCATATTTTGCTTGGTTGGAATATAAAATAAACTGCTAAGGAAGCTATACTAATAATTTTATAGAAATCATGATAGAATAAAGTTTTAATTGTTTAGATTGACTGGAGGAGTTGTACATGACGCTAACATTTTACTGGTACCCTAATTGCGGAACATGTAAAAAAGCGAAGAAATGGTTTGATGATCATAACATCGATTACACAAGTATACATATTGTAGAAGATACACCTTCAAAAGAAGAGCTACTTGGTTTAATTGCCAACAGTGATCTGCCAGCTAAAAAATTCTTTAATACAAGTGGGAAGAAATATCGTGAACTAAATATTAAGGAAAAAATAAAAGATGCCAGTACAGAAGAAATGGCAGAAACGCTTGCTTCTGATGGAATGTTAATCAAACGTCCGATCGTCACGGATGGCTCAAAGGTAACTGTTGGCTTTAAAGAAGAAACATTCCAAGAAAATTGGTTGTAGTTATTCGTTCAAAATGGTTAACTTTTCGTTTAATTTAATGTAAAGACTAGAAAAATACATGGTTAGATTGTATAGTTAAATTGGAATGAATTAATGGAGGGATTACAATGAGCTTGCCACAAGATTTGCTTTATTCAAAAGAACATGAATGGGTTAAAAAAGAAGATGGAAATGTACGTATTGGAATTACTGACTTTGCCCAAGATGAGCTAGGTGACATCGTTTTTGTTGAGTTGCCTGAAGTAGGAGACGAAATTACTGCTGACGAGCCGTTTGGTAGTGTGGAATCTGTAAAAACAGTTTCTGAATTATATGCTCCAATCAGCGGGAAAGTGGTCGCAGTTAATGAAGAATTGGAAGATAGCCCAGAATTTGTAAATGAATCTCCTTACGAAAAAGCATGGATGGTTGTTGTTGAACCTTCTGATGAAGCTGAGCTTGAGCAATTATTATCTGCAGATGCATATCAAGAATTAACTGAAGAATAATGCCCAAAGGCTAACTTACGCGCGTAAAAGTGTATAGTTAGCCTTATTTCAATCATATAATGTATGTAAATAGATGTTGTTCAAAAAATCTGGTGAAAATGACTAACGAGAACAGCGAACTTCAACTAATCATCGACACACCTTGTGCCGAACGTCGAAGTCAATTCGATCTTTTTCATCTTTCTTTTGAACACGCATTAAGAAGGCAACTTTTTTGCTTGCATAAGGAGTGCTGTGGCATGATAACTACTGAGTTTGATAAAGTGATTATTGTCGAAGGGCTTACAGATAAGAAGCAAATAGAAAAAGTAATCAATGACGAGGTTATAATCGTATGTACAAACGGTACATTTGGAGTAGAGCGATTTGATGAATTGCTGGAAACATACGAATTGGATGAGAAGGATGTGTTTATTCTAGTTGATGAGGATAAATCTGGAATGAAATTGCGTAAGCAGCTAGCTCGTGAGCTACCACATGCGGAACATATTTATATTAGCAGTGAATATCGTGAGGTAGCGGCAACTCCAGAGAAAATCCTTGCGAGCACACTTCTGAGTAAACATTTTTCTGTTCATCCTATATTTTTAATATAGATTGTGCTTAAGGTGGTTAGAAATGCAGCAAATAACAGAAGAAAGTCTGAAACAGGAACGCATGTTACTCTATATTTATACACCTTTTTGTGGAACATGTACGGTGGCAAGGTCCATGCTGGATACAATCGAGTCTGTCCATGGAATGGATATCTTTTATGAGATGAATGCGTCCTTGTATCCAGAATTTATGCAGGAAAATAAAATTGAAAGTGTACCATGCCTTCTCATTAAAGAAGGGAATCAAGTGAAAGAAAAAATCTATGCTTTTCAATCGACAGGCAATATATATAGCTATTTAATGACGTATAAACCGGAAATATTTGCCATTAAATAGCTATATGCCAATTATGATTGACACAGGTATTTTAGCATGCTACGATAGTGTCACCGAATTGCTAAATCGAATACGATCTATCTCTTATCTTGAGCGGTGGAGGGACTGGCCCTTTGAAACCGCGGCAACCTTCAATTTTTTTGAAAGGTGCCAATTCCTGCAAAGTAATCTTTGACAGATAAGAGAACGTGAGACTTTATCATAATTACGTCTTTCTGTTCTCTTACAGATGGACGTTTTTTGTTTTTGCAAAATGGATAGTATAAACCTACATACCTGCACAAGTACAAGGAAGAAAATTACTTAAGACATGGTGATAGCCAGAACGAAGAGGAGGACGTGAAGTGATTTCGATTGAAGGCTTACGTAAGGTTTTTAAATTAAATAATAATGACATTACAGCTGTCGATGATTTGACGCTTACTATACCTGAAGGCGAGATTTTCGGTGTTATTGGATACAGTGGTGCAGGAAAGAGTACATTTGTCAGACTGCTTAACCGACTGGAAGAACCATCATCTGGAAGAATTGTTATTGATAATCAAGAAATAACAGCACTTAATTCGAAGCAGCTTCGCCTTGCAAGACAGGGAATTGGCATGATTTTTCAGCATTTCAATTTGCTCTGGTCGAGAACGGTTGAGGCAAATATTGCGTTTCCACTCGAAATCGCGGGAGTTCCTAAAGAGGAGCGTGCAAGGCGAGTACAGGAGCTCATTGATTTGGTCGGGCTTAGTGGACGAGAGAAAGCATATCCATCCCAGTTAAGTGGCGGTCAAAAGCAGCGTGTTGGGATCGCACGAGCACTTGCGAATAACCCAAAAGTGCTGTTATGTGACGAAGCAACTTCGGCATTGGATCCCGAAACGACGAACGCTATTTTAAATTTGCTCGTCGATATTAATCAAAAGCTCGGTCTGACAATTATTTTGATTACACATGAAATGCATGTGATTCGAAAAATCTGTAACCAAGTAGCGGTTATGGAACAAGGGCGAATTGTTGAACAAGGGAATGTGCTTGATGTATTTACTCATCCAGTACAGTCAGTTACGAAGAAGTTTGTACAGCAAATAATGGGTACAAACGAGGAAGAGGACGATATTACGAATTTAATCGACAACTATAAGGATGGAACGCTTCTAAAGCTTCAATTTATAGGAGAAGCAACGAATCAAACCTTGATAAGCGAAATTGCAAAGCGCTTTGATATCCATCTCAATATATTGCAAGGAAAAATTACACAAACACAAGCAGGCGGATATGGAACACTATTCGTTCAGGTTATGGGTGAACAAGAGGAAATTGATAGAGCAGTAAGCTTTATACAGGAGCAGACCTCGGTCGAAGTGGAGGTTATCCGGGATGTTAACTGAGTTATTCCCAAATATTAAATATGATGATTTAGTTGAAGCAGTTTATGAAACATTTTACATGACAATCATTTCAATTATTGGAACATGTATAATCGGTCTACTATTAGGTTTGCTTTTATACCTAACGACAAAAGACGGCATCTGGCAAAATAAATACATTAATTTTATCGTAGCGGCTTTTGTAAATATATTTAGAGCGATTCCGTTTATTATATTAATCTTATTACTGTTTCCATTTACCAACTTTCTTATCGGAACGATACGAGGACCAAATGCAGCATTACCAGCATTAATAATTGGTTCTGCGCCGTTTTATGGTAGACTCGTTGAAATTGCACTTAAGGAAGTGGATAAAGGAGTAGTAGAGGCAGCGAAAGCGATGGGTGCGAAAACCCGTACAATCATTTTTCGTGTCTTAATTCCTGAATCAATGCCAGCTTTAGTATCAGGGCTTACCGTTACCTCTATTGCGTTAATAGGTTATACCGCAATGGCTGGTGCTATTGGTGCAGGTGGTCTTGGAAGCTATGCGTATTATTTTGGATTTCAGCGACGAGATTTTGATGTCGTATTTCTTTGTACCATTATTATTGTAATTATCGTGTTTATATTCCAATTTATTGGGGATTTTATTACAAACAAGCTTGATAAACGATAAGCATTTCCAATGCATCAAAATAGGTGAAACCTATTTAATGATAATAACAAATAAAGAAGGGGAGAAATGAGAATGAAAAAGATTTTAGCATTCGTAGCATTTGCACTTGTACTATTATTAGCTGCTTGTGGTGGAAATGATTCAGACAATGGTTCATCAGAAGAAACAGCAGAAATCACAGTTGGAGCATCAAGTACTCCGCACGCAGAAATTTTGGAAGAGGCGCAGCCACTACTTGAAGAACAAGGTATAACACTTCATATTGAGGAGTATCAGGATTATATACTTCCAAATGATGATTTAGATAATGGCACATTAGATGCGAACTACTTCCAGCACATTCCATATTTAAATCAAACCGTGGAAGACACTGGCTATGAAATCGAATCGATTGGAGCTATTCACGTAGAACCAATGGGCGTATATTCAAAAGGGATTGCATCTGTTGATGACATAGAAGATGGGACGGAAGTTATTTTAAGTAATTCTGTTTCCGATCATGGACGTGTTTTAGCATTATTTGAGCAGGAAGGTTTAATTACATTAGATGAAAGTGTAGAAAAATCTGCTGCAACAATAGACAATATCGTTGATAATCCAAAGAACTTAGTTTTCTCACCGGATTATGAGCCGGCATTCTTGCCAGAGCTTTATGAATCAGAAGACGATACACTTGCTGTTATCAATACAAACTATGCGATTGGTGCAGGACTTAACCCATTAGAGGATGCTTTATTTATTGAAGGGGAAGAATCCGAATACGTAAACGTTATTGCTGTAAGATCCGAAGATGCTGATAACGAAGGATTAAAGAAACTGATTGATGTATTGCATTCTGAGGAAATTCAAAACTTTATTACGGAAAACTACGAAGGTGCAGTTGTACCAGTCGGTGGCAGTAATTAATTATAATTGAATAAGAGCATTTTAAAGGATACACCCGCTATTTGCCATTATTTAATGTCGTTACTATGTTTTAACGTTGTGATTCGTTCATTTATAGAATAATCCATCCATAGAGGTTTAAATCCGAATTGTAAAGGGAACCTTTCTAGTGTTACCATATTGATGTAACCAAAACGAAAGGATGATTCACTATTGACAGTGGTCTGAGTTTGAATTACACTTCGGAAATGGAAAAAGGAATGACGAAGTCTCGACACGTTTGCTATGAGGAATACAGCAGAAATCTTGCAAAGCGAATGGACGTGGAAAAACAACGAGAGCGGGAATATAAAAAGGCAAAAAGGCTTGTGGCAGAAATGGATAGCCAATTAGTAAAATAATAAACATATGATTATCATTGGTGCTGGTGTCCAAAGAAGGATATCAGCACTATTTGTTTGTACTATTATAGCTAGTTTGATATGGTTAAACTAGGAATGGGCTGTACACCTAAAAGAGTTGATAATTAATTGGAAATGCTTTAAGATTGTAATGAGAATAAGGTGAGAATGATATCAATTCATTTCATACTAGAAAATAGCTTACTTGGAGGTATGTTTTATGTCAGGATCAGTTTTAGAAATTAAGAATCTTCATGTATCCATTGAAGATAAAGAGATATTAAAAGGTGTAAACCTTACGATAAAAGGTGGAGAGTTCCACGCAATCATGGGGCCGAACGGAACAGGTAAATCTACCCTTGCTTCTGCAATCATGGGGCATCCAAAATATGAAGTTACAGAAGGTAGTATTACACTTGATGGTGAAGATGTACTGGAGATGGAAGTAGATGAGCGTGCTCGTGCTGGTCTGTTTTTAGCGATGCAATATCCAAGTGAAATCAGCGGTGTAACAACTTCTGACTTCCTTCGTTCTGCAATTAATGCTCGTCGTGAAGAAGGCGATGAAGTATCCCTAATGAAATTTATTAAGCAATTAGATAAAGACTTAGATTTACTTGAAATTGATCAAAACATGGCTACACGTTACTTAAATGAAGGTTTCTCTGGTGGGGAGAAAAAACGTAACGAAATCCTTCAATTATTGCAAATCAACCCTGCTATTGCAATTTTAGATGAAATCGATTCTGGTTTGGATATCGATGCATTGAAGATTGTATCTAAAGGAATTAATAAAATGCGCGGAGAAAACTTTGGTTGCCTAATGATTACGCACTACCAACGTTTACTAAACTACATTACTCCTGACTTTGTTCACGTTATGATGCAAGGCCGTGTTGTGAAATCAGGTGGACCTGAGCTTGCGAAACGCTTAGAAGCAGACGGTTATGAGTGGATTAAAGAAGAGCTAGGTATTACAGACGAAACAGTAGAACAAAACGCGTAATGTTAGGAGGAGTAAAATGACTGTCGAAACAAAGCTGCCATTTGATAAAGACTATATAGAACAGTTTTCTAAAGATCGGAATGAACCTGCGTGGATGTCTGAATTACGCGTGAGCGCTCTTTCTCAGGCGAACACGCTTGAAATGCCAAAGCCGGATAAAACGAATATCCGTAACTGGAATTTCAAAACGTTCAAACATGAATTTACATCAGGTCAGGCTGTTAATAATACAACCGAATTACCTGAGGAAATACAAGCATACTTTGATGAAGAAAATAAAGCAGAAAACTTGTTGATTCAACGTAATCATACAGTTGCGTTTTCTACGTTAAGTGAAGACTTAAAAAATAAAGGTGTTATTTTTACAGACATTTTTACTGCGTTGAATGAGCATAATGATCTAGTTGAAAAATACTACATGAAAGAAGCAGTTTCTGTTGATCAGGATCGTTTAACTGCACTTCATGCTGCATTGATGAATGGTGGAATCTTTATCTATGTTCCTAAAAATGTTCAAATTGAAGCACCGATTCAGGCTATTTTCTGGCAAGAAGATCCGGAATTAGCATTGTTCAACCATGTGTTGATCGTTGCTGAGGAAGGAAGCTCGCTCACTTACTTGGAGAACTATGTATCTCACAATGAAGAGCAAAAAACGGTAGCAAACATTGTAACAGAAGTATTTGCTCATGATAATGCACAGGTTGCCTATGGTGCAGTAGACCATTTTGCAGCTGGAACGACAACTTATGTGAATCGTCGTGGTGTTGCACAGCGTGATGCGAAAATCAACTGGGCATTAGGACAAATGAATGACGGAAATACGGTTTCCGAAAACATTACCTATTTGCTAGGTGATAATGCAACGTCAGAGGCTAAAGCTGTTACGGTTGGACGTGGTAAACAAACACAGAACTTTACGTCAAGCATTCGCCAATTTGGTAAACAAACCGATGCATTTATTTTACAACGTGGAGTTATGAAGGGTAGTGCAACTACAATCTTCAACGCGATTGGTAAAATTGAGCATGGTGGTTCGAAGTCGAATTCGGAGCAGGAATCACGTGTACTCATGCTAAGTGAAAAAGCACGTGGGGATGCTAACCCAATTCTATTAATTGATGAAGATGATGTAACAGCTGGTCATGCAGCTTCTGTTGGTCGTGTTGATCCTTTACAAATGTACTACTTGATGAGTCGTGGACTTACAAAGGAAGAAGCTGAGCGCTTAGTTATTCATGGCTTCCTTGAGCCAGTAGTATCTCAGATTCCAATTGAGTCTGTTCGTAAGCAATTGACTCAAGTAATTGAAAGGAAAGTTAATTAATGGATGTTAAAGCCATTAAAGAACAGTTCCCCATTTTAAACCAGGAAGTTAATGGACATCCTTTAGTATATCTTGACTCATCAGCGACTTCTCAAAAGCCGCTTTCAGTCATTGAGGCGGTTAATACCTATTACCGTGAAGATAATTCAAACGTACATCGGGGCGTTCATACGTTGGGAACAAGAGCAACGGATAAATATGAGGGAGCTCGTGAAAAGGTTCGTGCGTTTATCAATGCAAGCAGTGCAGCTGAGATTATTTTTACTAGAGGGACGACAACAGCGATTAATCTTGTTGCTTCCAGTTACGGGAGAGCGAATTTAAAACCAGGGGATGAAATTGTGATTACGCCAATGGAGCATCACAGTAACATTATCCCATGGCAACAAGCTGCAAAAGCAACTGGAGCAACACTCAAATATATCCCATTGCAAAGCGATGGAACAATTACGTTAGAAGCTGTTCGTGAGACGGTAACAGCAAATACGAAGATTGTGGCAATGACACAGGTTTCTAATGTATTAGGAACAATTAATCCGATAAAGGAAGTTACAAAGATTGCTCATGAGCAAGGTGCAGTTATGGTTGTAGACGGTGCCCAAGGTGCTCCGCATTTGATGGTAGATGTAGCGGATCTTGATTGTGACTTCTATGCATTTTCTGGACATAAAATGTGTGCACCAACAGGTATTGGTGTTTTATACGGAAAAAGAGAACTTCTTGAAAACATGGAACCAATTGAATTTGGTGGCGAAATGATTGATTTCGTAAACCTATATGATTCTACGTGGAAGGAATTACCGTGGAAATTTGAAGGTGGTACACCAATCATTGCAGGTGCAATTGGACTTGCTGCAGCAATTGACTTTTTAAATGAAATTGGTCATGAAAATATTTTAGACCATGAACAAAAATTAGCAGACTATGCGATGGAACAATTACGCACAATAGATGGTATCTCAATCTATGGCCCTGAAAAACGTGCTGGACTCGTTACATTTAATCTTGATGATGTACATCCGCATGATACAGCTACAGCGCTCGACGCTGAAGGAATTGCTGTTCGTGCTGGTCATCATTGTGCACAGCCATTAATGAAATGGCTTGATGTAACAGCGACTGCACGTGCCAGCTTCTATCTATACAATACAGAAGAGGATATTGATCGACTGGTTGAAGGGCTGTTGAAAACAAAGGAGTATTTTGGTAATGTCTTTTAGTAACCTCGATACACTTTACCGACAAGTAATTATGGATCATTATAAAAACCCTAGAAACCGTGGACAAATCGAAGGTGACTCGTTAACCATCGATATGAATAACCCAACATGCGGTGATCGAATTCAACTGCAGATGCAAGTTGAAAATGGTATTGTAAAAGATGCCAAATTCGAAGGGGAAGGCTGTTCAATCAGTATGTCATCTGCTTCCATGATGACACAAGCAATTAAAGGGAAAAGTCTTGAACAAGCAGTTAAAATGTCGAGGGCATTTTCTGAGATGATGCTTGGTAATGAGATTGATACAGAAGAATTGGATATGGGAGACATTGAAGCGTTGCAAGGTGTCTCTAAGTTTCCAGCAAGAATCAAGTGCGCAACCTTAGCATGGAAGGCAATGGAAAAGGGAGCACTGGAGGACTAGGTATCGTTTTTTAAATACCAAGAGGAGGTTATATAATGGCTAAAAAAATGCCTGAAATGGAAGAATATAAATATGGATTTCATGATAAAGACGTCTCTGTTTTCCGAACAGAAAGAGGATTAACACGTAAAGTCGTTGAAGAAATCTCTAAAATGAAAGAAGAGCCACAGTGGATGCTTGACTACCGCCTGAAGGCATTAGAGCATTTTTACGAACGCCCAATGCCACAATGGGGTGGAGATCTTACTGAACTTGATTTCGATGAGATTGTTTATTACGTTAAACCATCTGAAAAACAAGGTAGAACATGGGATGAAGTACCTGCAGAAATCAAAGAAACATTTGATAAGCTTGGTATTCCAGAAGCAGAACAAAAATATTTAGCTGGTGTATCTGCACAGTATGAGTCTGAAGTAGTTTACCATAGCTTGAAAGAAGACCTTCAAGAACTAGGTATCGTATTTAAGGATACTGATACAGCGCTAAAAGAAAACGAAGAGTTATTTAAAGAATACTTCGGTAAAGTTATTCCATATTCTGATAATAAATTCTCTGCGTTGAACTCAGCGGTATGGTCTGGTGGATCATTTATCTATGTTCCAAAAGGTGTTCAAACGTCAACACCATTGCAAGCATATTTCCGTATTAACTCAGAAAATATGGGACAATTTGAAAGAACATTAATCATTGTTGATGAAGGTGCTTCTGTACACTATGTTGAGGGCTGTACAGCACCAGTCTTTACAACAAACTCGCTTCACAGTGCAGTTGTTGAAATCATCGTTAAGAAAGATGCATATTGCCGTTATACAACGATTCAAAACTGGGCAAATAACGTATATAACCTAGTTACAAAGCGTGCGGTATGTGATGCAAATGCAACAATGGAATGGATTGACGGTAACATCGGTTCGAAATTAACGATGAAATACCCTGCGATTTTATTAAAAGGTGAAGGTGCACGTGGTAACACGCTATCAATCGCTATCGCTGGTAAAGGACAATTACAGCATGCAGGTGCAAAAATGCATCATTTAGCACCAAACACATCTTCAACGATTGTCTCAAAATCGATTTCGAAGCAAGGCGGTAAGGTTTCTTACCTTGGTCTTGTACACTTTGGACGTAAAGCAGACGGTGCACGTGCAAACATCGAATGTGACACGTTAATCATGGATAACGAATCGTTCTCTGATACGATTCCATACAATGAAATCTTAAATGATAATATTTCATTAGAGCATGAAGCTAAAGTTTCTAAAGTTTCAGAAGAGCAATTGTTTTACTTGATGAGTAGAGGCTTAACAGAAGAAGAAGCAACAGAAATGATCGTAATGGGCTTCATCGAGCCATTTACAAAAGAACTACCGATGGAATACGCAGTAGAGATGAACAGATTGATTAAGTTCGAAATGGAAGGCTCTATTGGATAATACCTTAAAAAACCCTTGTCACAACAAAAATTGTGGCAAGGGTTGTTTTAATTGATGTTACGTTCGTGTCCATTTAACAAGGTAATTAACTGTATTCCTGCTCGTGAGGGAAATTCGCGTATTTATTTCAAATGCATCACTAGGTACTAGGATCATCATAGAGACAAAAGTCCACTGGAGCAGGAAAGTAGAGCTTCTAACTTTCTACTTGGCATCTGCAAAGCTATTGCATCTTTTTATTATTTAACTCTCAATCAAATTACTAGCATTTAAATAACCAGCGCCTTGAATATGTGGGGATTGTCCCAAATCTTCACACGCATTTAAAAGCCTTTCTTTTACTTGATCTGGTGTAAGATTTGGATCACTTTGAAGTAATTGTGCAATCACACCTGCGCATATTGGTGTAGCCATTGAAGTTCCGGATAAGGAGATATAGTGAGTGTCTACACGTGCTGCTTTATTCGTTTTATCGAGGAAAGATTTGGGCGCTCGTAATGAGATAATATCGACACCTGGTGTAAGCAAATCTGGTTTTATAAGACCATCGATTGTCGGACCTCTGCTTGAGAAATCGGCTACTGAATCATCTGATCGGTCAACGGTATTATTATCGTCAGCTGCACCGACTGTAATGACCTTTGGACTTATACCTGGACTTGCGATGGTTTGTTCTCCAGGCCCCGAGTTACCAGCAGCTACACAGACAACCATTCCGTTATCCCAGGCTACTTCAGCCGCATTTACGACAGGATCATCTTCTGCAGGTGTTACAGCATCAGATCCAAGTGAAAGGGAAAGAATATTAATATTATATTCGGATTGATGCTGGATACACCATTCGATCCCTTCAATAACAGTTGATAATGAACCAGCCCCCATTTTATCTAGTACCTTGACACCAACTAAATTAGCTTGGGATGCTGGAGCTTGGTATTGTTCATTGGATAATAAGCCATTACCTGCTGCATCACCAGCACAATGGGTTCCATGACCGTTATCATCATAGGGATCAGATTTATCATTAACGAAATCCTTAAAACCAACGATGCGACCTTGTAAATCATCATGTGGATGTATACCTGTATCGATAACTCCAATGGTGACGCCTTCTCCTGTTAACCCATTATCTTTTAAAACATTTGAGTTTATTGCCGGGGAAGCAGTATCTAGTAAAGTTGTCACCTTTCTGTCTAAATAGACTTTTTGAATATGGTTACAGTTTTTAATTAAATGCTCCATTTTTTTTACAGATAATTTAGCTGAACAACAGGAAATAGAAGGAAATTCGCGAAGAGAACGGCACTTTGTTTCTTTTACATCATTTAAACCATGAGCAAAGGAATCTGGGTCAAATTTTATTACAACCGGTAATTTCTTTGTCTTCTTTCTAACACGCTCAATGGAGCTTTGTAGAAAACAAGGGATATAGCGAAATGGTCGATAAAAGTTAACCAATTCTCCCCTTATATTTTTGTCAATTTTTTTTCCGTTGCGTCGGACTAAGTCAATCATTGAAAAATTTAACATAAACATTCTCCTTTCTTTGATTTACGATATTCTACGTAAATTATTAGAAAAGAGAGTGATTAAATAGTATAGAAAACAGTAAAAAAGGTAGATAACTATATTGCTGATAGGGCGCATTGCTCGTGTAGAAGTGGGATTTAGAGAAAACTTTTTCTAGTAAAGTTTGTGTTTCGTTTTATAAGTTATCATCCATGTATCAAAAAGAATTAGACTATCCTATTAGGATGTTTCTGTTTAGTAGTAGAAAAAGCTTTTATAATCCCCCCACAATATCTAGACAATCTCCGGAAATCCTGTTATCATGGATAATTGTTACTCAAGATAACCATTATCCATGATAACTATTCAGGAGGTGTTTTCCATACAATCTGCACAGAAGTTTTTTCATCAATTAATTATGTTGTATCGTCCTTTTGAAAATCGTCTAAATGTCTTGTTGAATAAGCATAATCTGCATCGAGCGCAATGGACTGTACTGTATTACTTGTACAACTATGGTAATGCAACACTTGTTGAGATTTCACATTATCAAGGAGTGGAGAAACCTACCATCACAAGAACCTTTGCCAGTTTAGAAAAATTGGGTTATGTCGAACAGGTGGCTGGAAAGGATAAGCGCGAAAAACGCATGCAGTTAACTAAACAAGGAAGAGCAGTTTATGAAGAAGTTCGTGTTACCATTGATCGGTTTGAAATGGAAATTTTACAAGATACCTCAGAAGAAGAATTAATCGATTTTATTCGTATAATGGAAGGAATTAAAAATAATATAAAGAAGTGAAGTGATAGAAACCGTGAAACAAACAAAATCCCAATTATGGACGAAAAATTTTATGATTGTAGCAGCGGCAAATTTTTTCTTGTATTTAGTTTTTTACCTATTATTAGTGACGATGGCTGTTTATGTAGTCGATAAGTATCATGTTTCAGAGAGTGTAGCGGGCCTTGTAACAGGTGTTTTTATCATCGGAACATTGGTAGGGCGTTTGTTTATTGGACGAATGATCTCAACTATTGGGAATAAGAAAGTATTATTTTTGGGTCTCATCTTTTTTATTTTGACGTCCCTATTATACTTCATCCATGCAGGAATAGAAGTTCTGCTGATAACTCGATTATTGCACGGAATTGCGTTAGGTGTGGCAAGTACAGCGACAGGAACTATTATTGCTGAGGTGATTCCTGATGATCGAAAAGGAGAAGGGATTGGCTATTTTAGCATGAGTATTACGTTGGCAACAGCAATTGGCCCATTCTTTGGACTATATATGAGCTCAAATACGAGCTATCAAGTGATTTTTGGCTTTTGTCTAGCATTAGCAATTATTAGTTTTATTATATCTCTGTTTGTTAAGGTACCAATCATAGAAAAACCTGTAAAAGCTGCTGAAAGAAAGAATTTAAAGCTTTCTGACTTTGTAGAACCAAGAGCATTACCAATTGCACTCATTGTGATTATTGTGTCACTTGGTTATTCCAGTATGCTTTCTTTTATAAATTTCTATGCGATTGAAATCAATCTTGTCAATGTGGCAAGCTTCTTTTTTGTTGTCTATGCAGTTGCTATCTTAGTATCACGTCCATTTACAGGTCGCTTAATGGACTTAAAAGGTGAAAACGCAGTGATGTATCCAGCATTTATTCTGTTTGGTGCAGGATTACTGCTTTTAAGCTTTGCAACGAATAGCATTACCTTATTAGCAGCTGGTGTTCTGATTGGTCTAGGATTCGGTAACATGCAATCCATTACCCAGGCTATCGCGGTTAAAGTCACACCACCGCATCGAATTGGATTAGCGACATCAACCTACTATATCGCACTTGACGCTGGACTGGGATTCGGTCCTTATGTACTTGGATATCTGATTCCGCTAACTGGATATAGTAGCTTATATATCATAATGGGATTGATGATTCTCGTTACGACAGCAGTTTATTTCTTCGTGCATGGAAAAAGGCAAGAATCGGTGGGGTACTATAAAACTAAAATCAATTAACTGAGTTAGTATTTTGTATTGCTCAACAAATGAATATAATAACAAGACCCTTTTCACAGCATTGTTGGTGATAAGGGTTTTGTTTGTCTTCATTATCAAGGTGAAAAAATAGTGTAAAAGATATATTACAGATTCCATTTAGTTTAAAAATATTATATTTTTATGAAAAAATATTGTATGCTAATAGTGGGATATTAAATTCAAAATAAACTATAAAATGATAGCGATTTCATCCGTTTTAACGTTATTATTGTATTTTACAGAGGGGGATATAAGTGCTTTTATATGAAATCGAGCAAAAGTTTCAAGGGGTAAAGATTACGGATATAAAAGAGACAATAAGGGGAGAATTACAACAAAATAAACAATTACACTCGCTTCCTAAACATGCAGAAATTGCTATTACGGCAGGGAGTAGGGGAATTGAAAATATTGTACAAATCTTACGAGAAACCATTTTATATTTAAAAGAAAAGAATTACCGCCCCTTTATTGTTCCGGCAATGGGAAGTCATGGCGGGGCAAATGCGGCTGGACAAGTCGAAGTACTTCACCATTTAGGAATTATGGAAGAATCGATGGGAGTTCCGATTCGCTCTTCAATGGAAGCGGTTAAATTAGGGATAACACCAGAAGGTTTACCAGTCTACATGGATAAGAATGCTTATCAAGCAGATGGTATTATCGTAATTAACCGAATAAAAGCACATACAGCTTTCCGTGGAAAGGTAGAAAGTGGATTAAGTAAAATGGTAACAATCGGGTTAGGAAAGCAAAAAGGTGCTAGCTTTGTACATAGTCAGGGAGCGGATGAAATGGAGCGCAATATTATGGCTATTTCGAAGTACGCAATCAACAACTCCTCTATCTGTATGGGACTAGCCATTATTGAAAACGGATATGATCAAACATCTGTAATTAAAGGTGTTGCTGCCCATAATTGGCATATACTTGAAGAAGAACTATTAAAGAAATCTAAGGAACTCATGCCATCACTTCCATTATCAGAACTCGATATTTTGGTAATAGAAGAGATTGGTAAAAATTATAGTGGTACTGGACTGGATCCGAATATTATTGGCCGAATGCGAATTGATAGTGTTCCTGAACCAACAGAAATAAATATTAAGCGTATTCTGGCGCTCGACTTATCGGAACAATCACATGGTAATGCTCAAGGGATTGGTTTGGCTGACTTTACAACAGAAAAATTGATTCATAAGATAGATCGAAAACCGACATATATGAACGCACTTACAAGTACATTTTTAAAAAGAGTTATGTTCCCAATGTATTATGAAACGGAACAAGAAGCATTAGAGGCTGCATTTACAAGTTTGGGGCCAGAAATAAATCGCAGTGAAGTTGATTTTATACAAATCCCAAATACGCTACATTTAAGCAGATTGTATATTTCTGAAAGTGGGTTGAAAAAGATAGATAAACAAAAAATCAATTATGAAATAATAAGAAAGCTAGAGTTACATTTTGAAAATGGGAAAATAAAAGCTAGATTATTAGCAAGTAATCGGAAAAAATCAGAAATCGTATAATACAATAAAAAAGTTGATTTATCAGAATGTATGATCCATTTGTAAAATGATTTTCAACATGTCTTATGGAATGCGGGCTCCATATTTTGTCGTTGAAGGTGTAAACTTCTACAGTTAAAAAAGGTATAATCCCACTCAGATTATGAGAGGTTATACCTTTTTAATTTGCATGGATCTCTTTAGGGATTCTATATTTTTACAACATAATTTATAGAAAATATATTAGTCACGCTTGATAAATAATTTACCAAGCAAACAAATTATTAGATATATCTGTAACAAAAGAATAAAAGTAATTTTTTAATAATTGTTAAAAAAAGCTTGATTTGTAATGTTGTAACATTGTATACTTGTAATACAAATTTATAAAAGCGCTTACATTGGCGTGGGGGGGAGAAACATTTATGAAAAAAATTATAGCTCCAATCTTTATTGTGCTTGTACTGGTGCTATCGGCATGTGGGGATACAAAATATCTGTCCGTTGCAACCGCCTCCTCGGGTGGTACATATTATCCAATCGGAGTTGGATTGGGTCACCTTTGGACAGAAACAATGGAGGAAATGAAGGTTACAGGTCAATCTTCAGCAGGTTCTATCGAAAATATCGATCTACTTCGAAAAGGGGAAGCTGACCTAGCTATTTTGCAAGGGTTAATTGGTGCACAAGCAATCGAAGGATCTGGAAGTTTTGAAGGGAACGCTTATAAGGAGTTACGTTCGATATTGATGCTTTGGGGAAATGTGGAACATTTTGTATTAATGAATAACAAGGTGGAAACAGGAACAATTGAAGATATTGAAGGAACATCCTTTTCTGTTGGACCACAAGCAAGTGGAACAGAAGAATCTACAATTACCATTATGCAGGGTTTTAACTTAACAAAAGACAATATTACAACTGAATATTTAGGGTATGACGATACAGTTTCTGCAATGAGAGATGGTCGGCTTGATGGGGGATCTTTACCAGCTGGAGTTCCTGTATCTTCTGTAATGGATATGTATGCAAGTGGAGTTAATGCTAGCGTGCTGGAAGTCACAGACGAACAACTCGAATCTATCAATAATATTTATAATACATGGTACCGATTTGTAATTCCTGCTGGTACATATCCAAATGTGGATGAAGATATTAATACGATAGCAATGCCTAATTTTCTAGCGGGATCAGCAGATTTAGATGAGGAAGTTGTTTATGAGCTAACAAAGGCTGTCTATGAAAACTTAGATCAAGTACATGAAATTCATAGCTCAGCAAAAGAAGTTTCACTAGAGACTGCGCTTGATGGGTTACCTGCTCCTCTTCATATTGGAGCATACAACTATTTTGTGGAAATAGGTTTAGAAATTCCAGATGAACTTGTTCCTCCAGAAGCAAATTGAGGATGGAGAAATTAATCTATAAAGTTATTTATTAACTTGAAAGGTGGTAAAACGATTGTTTTTTAAAAAGAAAGCAGCCAATGATGTTCAGAATATTGATTTAGATAATGAAGGTGGAGGAGGGATTCGACAACTAGAAGGAAACCAAGCGATCGTTATTGCAGTATTTGCAATAGGATTGTCCCTTTTTGCTATCTATTCAAATAGTTTCATGAATATTCAAGAAATCTATCGAAACACAATCTTTCTCGGGTTTATTTTCGTCTTAGGATTTCTATTAAATCCAGCTACTAAAGCCGGGAATAAGCATAAATTTTCTATACTTGACATGATTTTTGCAGTTGCAGGCTTAGCGGGTGTAATTTATATTCTTATGAATTATATTGCTATCCACAATGATAGAATGTCACAACCAATTGTATGGGATTATGTGTTTGCTATTATTACAATTATTGCTTTATTAGAAATTTCGAGAAGAAGCATTGGGATATTCATTCCAGTACTGACTCTAGGAGCAATCATTTATGCCTTATTTGGACCTTATTTTCCAGGTGTTATGGGACATGCTGGATTTTCGCTAGAGCGATTATTATTCCGTTTTTATATGACGACGGAAGGTATTTTTGGAATGACCTTATCGATTGCAACTACGTATATTGTTCTCTTTATCTTATTTGGAGCATTTTTAAGTGCTAGTGGGGCAACTAAATTGTTTAATGACTTAGCTGTTGCTATTGCAGGACAACGTCGTGGTGGTCCAGCCCAGGTTGCTGTCCTCTCTAGTGCTTTAACAGGCTCATTAAGTGGGAGTGCGGTCGCGAACGTCGCAACAACAGGTCCGTTTACGATTCCATTAATGAAGAGTATTGGGTTAAAGCCTAAATATGCTGCTGCAGTTGAAGCATCTGCATCTACTGGTGGAATGATTATGCCACCAATCATGGGTGCTGCAGCATTTATTATGGCAGGTTTTCTTGGAGTTAGCTACAACATCGTTATTCTTGCAGCCATTATCCCTTCATTGCTTTATTATGCTGGCTTAATTATTGCTATTGATATTGAAGCAAAAAAAGAAGGATTAAAAGGAATGAGTAAAGATTCCATTCCACAGGTTTGGGCAGTGCTGAAAGAAGGAGGTGTTCTCCTGGTACCACTCGTAATTGTAATTCTTACACTATTATCAGGGAAAACTCCTATTGCAGCAGGGTTTGCAGGTATTATTTCTGCTATTATTGCGAGTTGGCTTACAAAGAGTAAAAGTAATCGTATTACGATGAAAAAAGCAGCAGGTGCACTGATTGATGGGGCAAAAGGATCGATTCAAGTAGCAGTTGCATGTACATCCGTTGGTATTATTATTGCAGTTGTAACGATGACAGGTCTAGGTGCAACACTTTCGTATAACATTATTGCATTATCTGGTGGATCATTAGCGGTAATATTACTATTAGTTGCGATCACCTGTATCGTTTTAAGTATGGGTTTACCTTCAACCGCACTTTATATTGTAGTAGCTGTTACAGCAGCACCTGCATTAATTGAGGCGGGAGTGAACCCGGTCGCTGCACATTTCTTCGTATTTTGGTTCGGCGCACTTTCTAATATTACACCACCGGTAGCACTTGCTTCCTTTACTGCTGCTGGACTTGCTGGGGCAGATGCGATGAAAACGTCATGGATAGCTCTAAAACTATGTTTACCAGGATTTATTATACCGTTTATGATTGCTTATAATCCAATTATGGTTATGCAAACGGAAACTGGGGAAGTTGCTTCTGCTTTAAGTGGTATTCTTGTATTTATAACTGCGGCTTTAGGAGTCTATGCACTTTCTATTGCGGTATTTAATTTCTTCCGAACAAAATTAAATATCATTGAACGAATTGGTTTCTTCGTTGTAGCGTTACTTTTAATTAATCCTGGTTTGCTTACAGATGCAGTGGGCTTAGCTATAGGGATATCATTTTTAACATGGCATATTATTCGTTCTAAGAAATTAGAAAATATTTCCACTCAGGAAGAAGATAAAGCGGTTGGAGTTTAACGGATAAGGAGGTTCTCCCGTGCAGATTGAAAGAAAAAAAATATCTGAATTGGTACTTGAGGAACTTAAAAATATGATAAAATCTGGTGAATTTCCACTGAATAGTAAGCTACCATCTGAAAAAGAACTTACACAAAAGTTTGGAATTAGTCGTGTGCCTCTAAGGGAAGCATTAAGTGTATTAGAAGCTAGTGGCATTATTGACTCCAAACAAGGTGGAGGGTATTGGGTAAAAGAAGTAAATTTAGCGAAGATGTTTGAAACGACTCATTTTGATATGGTTGATATAAGCCAAGTACATGATTTATTAGAGATGCGTACAATTATTGAATCAGAAGCAGCTTTTCTTGCGGCAACTCGTCATAGAGAAGAAGATATAGAGGAATTAAAGTCGAGCTTAGATGCGTTCAGAAAAGTAATGAATGATGAGTGGTCGGTAGGATATGAAGCAGATTTTTCCTTTCATGGGCTTCTTGTAAGAGCTGCATATAATCCATTTTTAACGAAGACGATGAATAATTTATCCGATCTTCATTTACGAGCATTAAAGTTCTCGTTAGAAAAAAACTTAGGCTGGGCAGCGAAAAGAAAAGAAGTTTATCTAGAACATGTAGAGATTTATGAAGCAGTTAAACGTAGGGATGGTCATGCAGCAAAAAAAGCGGTTATCAATCATTTAACGAAAGCACGTATTAAACTCAATGACGAGCGGGTAATTGAAAGTGATTAGAAGTGGAATGAAAGAAAGTTTTGCAGAAAAAAGAAACAATAGCCTTGTTTCTTTTTTCTATAAATACTCTGGACTGTCCACTGAGCCGCTATACAGATTGGAGGGCCAACTGTGGCATTTACACCAATAAAAAAGCAGAAAAAAATCTATCAAACTATCATTCAACAAATTAAAAATTCCATTGCAGATGGAAATATTTTACCAGGTGAAAAACTGCCGTCAGAAAGGGCACTAGCTGAGATGTTCAGTGTTTCAAGAACCTCTGTGAAAGAAGCGGTAACTGTACTGGAATCATCCGGAATTATCACCGTACGCTCCGGGGTTGGAATGTTTTTAAATGAAGATTCACAGCAAGACTTATTACATAAATTTTCACAAATGATGGATGAAAAAGGTTCTGCCTTTATTGATCTCATTGAATTAAGGCAAGCAATAGAAGGAGATGCTGCGTATCATGCAGCAACTAGGATGACGAATGATCAGAAAGAAAAATTAACAAGCATTTATCATCAACTACTTGCAGTTGAAAAGAATGGGTTGATTGCACTAGAAGAGGATTACGCTTTTCATTATTGTATCGTGGAAGCTTCTAATAATCCGGTTATGTTAGAAGTGATGAATCTAATTTCGGATAAGATTAGGTCAAACCTAAAAGAGAGCAGAGAACATTCGATTAAGAATGACATGCTCAATCAACAGGTGATGAAGGAACATGAAAATATTTTTACATCCATTATTCATAAGAAAGCTGAATTAGCAAGGAAGACAATGTGGGAACATCATCAAAATATTAAAGAACGCCATATACAAAGTCGTTTGATAAAAATGGGGGAAGAAAAGTGAAACAAGAACAGCTGACTGCATTACTGAAAAACATCGTGAAGGAAGAAAAAAGAATCCTTACAGATAAAGTAGACTTATATAGTTATTCTTTCGATGCTTCGTTTGGTGTTCATGTTCCAGATATCGTTATCCAACCGAAGTCCGCGTCTGAGGTATCAGAAATTATGAAACTAGCAAATGAACACGGGGTACCTGTTTATCCTCGCGGGCAAGGAACGGGTTTAAGTGGTGGTTCACTGCCAGTCAATGGGGGTATTGTACTTGATTTATCAAAGTGGGATGAAAGGCTTGAGGTGGATTCGGAAGATATGGTTGTCGTTGTCTCTCCTGGTGTCCTAACAGCAGCCATTAATGATGCTGCCCTCGAGGTTGGGCTTATTTACCCGCCAGATCCAAGTAGCTCGAATGTATCGACAATTGGAGGCAATTTAGCAGAGAACTCAGGAGGTCCAAGAGGCTTAAAATATGGTGTAACAAAAGATTACGTCATCGGACTTGAAGTCGTTACACCAGAAGGGGAAATTATTCGTACTGGTGGTAGAACGGTCAAAAATGTGACCGGATATGATTTAACAAAGCTTATCGTTGGTTCGGAAGGAACACTCGGTGTCATAACGGAAGCAACACTTCGACTTTTTCCAAAACCGCAAGCAACAAAGACGATGATGGCAGTATTTGATGACATTGTTTACTCTGGAAAAGCAATTACAAAAATGTTAAGTTCGGGAATTTTACCATCGAAGCTAGAAATAATGGACAATGGATCGATAAAGGCAGTAGAAGCTTATGAACCACTAGGTCTTCCGACAGATGCAGAAGCATTGCTTTTAATTGAATTGGATGGGCATCCACAAGCAATTGAAGATGAAATACGCAGTGTAGAAATTGTATGCAAAGAGGCGGCAGCAAGAGATGTACGTGTTGCGAATACAACGGAGGAAGCAACTGAGTTATGGAGAGCACGTAAACTCGTATCACCTGCGATTGTCCGGGAAAAACCAACGAAGATTTCCGAAGATGCTACAGTACCTAGAAGTAAGATTCCAGATATGTTTGGTCGATTAAAAGAAATCAGAGAAAAATATAAGGTGGATCTCGTTGTTTTTGGTCATGCTGGTGATGGTAACTTGCATCCGAATATCATCGCTGATAAACGAGATCAGGAAGAGATGCGACGCGTAGAGCAAGCAGTAGAAGAAATTTTTAAAGCGGCGATTGAACTGGGTGGAACATTATCCGGTGAACACGGCATTGGCACACTTAAAGCGCCGTTTATGGAAATGGAATTAGGCGAAGTCGGACTCGATATGATGAAACGAATTAAGGATAGCTGGGATCCGAATAATATTCTCAATCCAGGGAAAATCTTCCCGAAAGCCGGTCAAAGGTTGGTGTTAACGAATGGCTGAACTAGCTTATGAAGAAACGTTTGACTGTGTACAATGTGGTTACTGTTTACCTGCATGCCCTACCTATTTAACAATGGGAAAAGAAACACACTCACCTAGAGGACGAATTAATTTAGTGAAAATGGCTGCTGAAGGGCATATTTCCTATTCCGAATTAGAAGGACCGATTAATTTATGCCTAGGGTGTAGGGCGTGCGAAGTAGTATGTCCAACAAATGTCCAATACGGAAAAATCTTAGAATCAGCGAAAGAAGTTATCAGGGAAAATAAAAGGGAAACAAAAACGATAACGAAGCGTGCAAAATTATTCCAAGAGTTTGTCTTTGATAAAGCAATGCCAAGTAAGAAAATCCTAAGCACTGCAGGCACAGGACTTGCGCTATACCAGAAGTCAGGATTACAAAAGGTTGCAAGGAAAACAAAGGCAGTAAACATCTTGCCTGAAAACTTACGTACATTTGAGAAAATTTTACCAACAGTTGAAGGACCGACTCAACGAAAAAAACGGGCAGAACATTATCCAGCTGAATTAAAACCAGCGTTTCGTATTGGATTTTTCACTGGATGCATCATGGATACGATGTTCTCTTCTATTAATACCCAGAGCATAAAGTTACTTCAACGTGCTGGTTGTGAAGTTACCGTGATTAAAGAACAGACATGTTGTGGTGCAATGCAAAACCATAGTGGGGCAACTGAAATCACGAAAAAGTTAGCAAAAGCAAATATCGCAGCATTCGAAAAATATGAGTTTGATTTTATTGTAAATAGCATCGGCGGTTGTGGTGCACAATTAGTAGAATATGATCACTTATTAGAACATGATCCTGAATGGGTAGACCGTGCGAAACAGTTTGCGCAAAGGAATGTGGATATAAGTGTCATCTTAGGACAATTACGTTTGCCATTTGAAAAGAAAATGAACAAAGTGGTAACTTATCAACCATCTTGTCATATGTCGAATGTTCAAAAACGGGTAAATGAACCGCTAGAGCTGTTAAAGTCTGTACCAGGAATTACTTATTTAGAACTCCCAAATAAAAACATGTGCTGTGGATCAGCAGGAATCTACAATATTGTCAATTATGAGGAATCAATGGATGTTTTAGATGAAAAAATGAAACATGTTAAGAAGGTTTCTCCGGAAGTGGTTGTTACGACAAACCCTGGTTGTCATTTGCAAATGAAAGTTGGAGTTGAGCGAGAGGGATTGTCAGAACGGATTGAGGTTGTTCATATTGTTGAGTTGTTGGCAGAGGCTTGTGGGGTTGAGTAGATTAGTAGTGGAAATGAGCATTATTGGTTAACGGATATATGTGTGAATATCAAGGTTATTCTTTAGCTTCTGTATAACATGTTAATTAACCCTGAATTGATAACAACAATAATAGGGTTGCGGTTTTAGCCTCGCTTCTAATTTCAGAAAGGTTCATGGGAAAAGCTAAAATTTCTAAGGGTAGAGATATGACATCTACGTGATTAATATTCTAAAGATAAAATCATTCTTGACTAATCGGATTTATTGGAATATACTAAACGCAACATTTAAATAATTCTTATCAAGAGAAGCCGAGGGATCTGGCCCTGTGACGCTTCAGCAACCTCTGATAATATCAGGAAGGTGCTAATTCCAGCGGGATTTATTTCTTGAGAGATAAGAGTGGAATTGATAACGGTAAACACCCTCTTTTCTCATGATTTAGAAAAGAGGGTGTTTTATTGTTTTATAAATAAAAAGAAATTTATGGAGAATAGCTAAATGGTTAAAGTTGTTCGAAAAAGTTTTTTAGAGTAAAAAAATTGAAAATTCAAAAGTGAGGGGCTAATAACATGACAAAAAAAGAATCTACTTAAATGCATTTGATATGAATTGTGCTGGACTTTATTCACCGGGATTATGGACACACCCTAAAGATAAATCCTCAACCTATAAAAGTGCTGATTATTGGATACATCTGGCTAAAGTATTGGAAAAAGGGCGCTTTGATGCTATTTTTCTGGCTGACGTTTTAGGGATTTATGATGTATATGAAGGCTCACGTGATGCTGCAGTAAGACAAGGAGCTCAAGTTCCAGTAAATGACCCTGCCTTTGTAGTTCCAATTATGGCTCAAGTGACAAAACATTTAGGTTTTGGTTTAACAGCCTCTACAAGTTATGAACATCCATATAGTTTTGCAAGACGTATGTCGACATTAGACCATATAACGGAAGGGCGGATTGGCTGGAATATTGTTACTTCTTATTTAAACAGTGCTGCAGTGAATCTTGGGTTAGACCAGCAAATAAGTCATAGTGAACGCTATGAAATTGCGGATGAATATTTGGAAGTGGTTTACAAGCTATGGGAAGGAAGTTGGGAAGAAGACGCTGTTTTGGTAGATAAAGAGAAGGGAATATATGCAGATCCAGAAAAAGTACATGACATAAGACATGAAGGAAAATACTTTAATGTTCCTGGGGCGCATTTAAGTGAGCCTTCCCCTCAAAGAACACCAGTTATTTTTCAGGCTGGAGCTTCAAGCAGAGGAAGGAAGTTTGCAGCTAAACATGCTGAACTTGTATTTATTAGTGCTCCGACAGCAGAAATTACGAAAAAAACCGTAGACTCCATTCGAGAAGAAGCAAAACACGCTGGACGTAATCCAAATGAGATCAAAATCCTTTCTTCACTTACACCAATATTAGGTAGTACACAGAAAGAAGCAGAAGAAAAATATGAGGAATACAAAAAACACATAAGTTATGAAGGTGCGTTGGCACTATTAGGTGGATGGACAGGCATAGATTTTTCGGTATATGACCCAGAGGACAAAATTGAATATGTCAAAAGTGATGCAATGAAATCGGTAGTTGAAAATTTCACAAAAGTGGACCCGAATAAACAATGGACAGTAAGAGAATTAGCCAATTTCGTAGGTATTGGTTCTGTAGGTCATGTTGAAGTAGGTACACCAGAAAGAGTAGCGGATACAATGGAAAAGTGGATTAATGAGGTTGGGATTGATGGGTTTAATATTTCCTATGCGATTACACCTGGAACCTTTGAAGAATTTGTGGATGGTGTCGTTCCTATTTTACAAGAGCGTGGTCTTGTTAGAAAAGAGTATGAGGAAGGTACTTTTCGTAACAATCTTTTCGGATATGACCGTTTACCAGACCACCATGTTGCAGCTCAATTTCGAGAGATTCACTCGAAAACAGAAGTTTAAGAAATGTATTACTGAGTATAAGAAATAGTATTTTATTGGATTTGCAGATGAAGATAGAGGGGATTATAGTTTTCATCATAATCCCTCTTTTAAATTTATTGTTTATTTTAAATTATTAAAATATATTGTTGGAGGGTATTAAGATGCTCATTAATATTAGAAACAAAAAAAACAGCATTTTTTTAATTTATTATTCTTTAATATCTGTTTGCATGACTTTTCCAGGACTATTTGATTTAGCAAATAGAATCGAGCCATGGGTATTCGGATTACCGTTTTCAATGTTTTATCTTTTTTTATGTGTTGCTCTTTTATGCGCGGGGTTATGCATACAGTTTTTTATTGAAAGTAAATTAGGTGAACTAGATATTGAGGTTACGCCGAAAGATAATAGTAATGTTAGTGGAGGCGAGGAAAGTTGAATATAATACCCTTAATAATGATATTTACCTTTTTTGCGATTATGCTTTTTATTATAAGGAAAAAGTTAGGTGTCAGTTCTTTTGAGGACTATGCAACAGCTAACCGATCTTTTGGTTTTTTTGCTTTAACTTTTTCGGTTTTAGCAACATGGATTGTTGGGGCTATGTATACGGCTTGGGCAGGAATGGCTGTGACCTATGGGTTTACAGCATTATATTGTATAGCATATGCAATAATAACAATGATTGTTATGTATTATGTTGCACCAAAAACATATATTTGGGGTGTGAGGTATGGAATTAAAACGCAATCGGAATTATTAGGGTTTAGGTATCAAAGCAAGTCTTTACGAATGCTAACTGGAATTTGGGGTATAGTGTTTACAATCCCTTGGTTGATAGTTGAGATTGTAACTCAGGGGTATGTTTTTGAATATGCTACCGGTGGTTTGATTTCCCAGTTTTGGGGCATGGTCTTGGGTATAATAGTAGTTGCCGTCTTTGTTTCACTGGGTGGTATGCGATCCGTAATAACTGCGAATGTTTTTCAGGGTTTAATATTAATATTTGGTGGTACCGCTCTAATGATTTACTTTGTATATAAATACTTTGGAGGATTTGCTTCAGGATTTGAAATGGTAGTTAATGATTATCCTGGGATGCTTACTTATCCTGGTCCTGGTTGGGATTCACCGACTCCGTATTGGACATCAATTGTGATATTGAGTGGTTTAGGTGGGTTTTTGTGGCCATGGGCATACAATAAGTTATTTGCGGGAGATAGCATACGGACTATAAAAGTTTCTGCTGTACTCGCACCAATTATATACGCAATATTCTTTTCTATATTTGTTGTTACTGCTATATTTATTCATTCTTACGATCAAACGCTTTCTGATGTACAAGGTGCTTTTTTATGGATAGCCAGTGAATCCGGTCCTATAGCACTTGGACTGCTAGGTGTAGTAATTATGGCAAGTAGCGTTGGAACAGTTAGTGGTATAATACAGGCAATTAGTACAACAATATCGAGAGATTTAGCACAAGTAATAAATAGGAAGATTTCAGATAAGAAAGCAGTATATATAGCAAGAATTTCAGTTGTTGTTATTTCAATTGTTTCTTTGTTTTTTGGTACAGCAGATTTGGGATTAATGGTTTTTCTTGCATTATTTACTTATGATGGAATAATCCTGCTTTTTCCAGTTGTTATTTTAGGATTGTACTGGAAACGTGCTAATAAAGAAGGAGCAATAATTGGTTTGATTGCAGGAACTGCACTATCTATGTTCTTACGATTTTTTAATCCTAATTTTATTGAGGGTTGGGGTTGGCAGCCAGGAGTTTATGGTTTAACTTTAAGTTTTATTATTATGATAGTTGTAGGATATATGAAAAATCCAAGTGCTTTTGTACAAAAACTATGGGAAGATACAGAGATTATTTATGCAGAAAATGTCAGAGTTCCTACATTAAAGCCAAGATCACGTATTAGCTAAAAGTACAATTAAACATATAATTAAATATTATAGTGACAATGAGAAGGTCTAGAGACTTTTTATAAAGTAGACGTTGGGAGATTAACTTGATGTTGTATGAATCCTAATTTAAACATCAGTGATTATGGACCACGATATTGAGCTGCTATTTGAGAGATTTTAAGTCAGTAAGTGCTGAAACAGGGCTACTGGTTGTAGAGCCCAAAAAAATAAATAGCCATTGTAATGTTAATGCCAATGGCTATTTATTTTATCTAAACCTTTATCTACTAATTGCTTACAATAAATTAAAAGAATTGTATTTTCCAGCAATCTTTCACCTTACATTATTTTCGCATCAAGTGACTTGCCATCATTATTCTTATCTTTTTTATTCTGGATAATATTTCTTATACTTTTAAGAATCATTAAGGCTAGTAAAATTATACCTACATACCCATTAATTACATAAACAACATTTACAAGCCTATCAAACGGAATAAATAATCCAACAATTGTTCCTATAATTGCTAGTATTATCGTAACATACTTAAACTTACTACTCTTTTCATCTGCAATTTTGGATGAAACTGTCCAAAGAAGTGGTACAGCTGTAGAATAGATCGCTGCTACAACTATCAATGAAAATATTACTGCTACACTAGGATGTATATTTCCTGCTAAAATTAATGAGGGTACTAAAGATCCTTCGACTTGCTGAATATTAGCCATAAACCCTAAGGCTACCACTATGATAGCCGCCGAAAAACCAAGCGCTCCGAAAATTGCACCAAGAGATGCAGTTTTTTGGTTTACTGCTGTTGTTCCCATTGTAGATAAAAATGCAGCTAGCCACAGCATACAAAATCCTACATAAGAACCCGCTGCGAATACCCAATTACTTGATGCTTGCATTAAATCTAAATCAGGTATAATCTGACTAACCGTAATTAAACCAGAAGGATTCATAACAATAGCTGAAATCCCCAATAGTATAGCCAAAATACATATTACTGGTCCAATCTTGCCGATTACATCTACTATTTTGTTAAGCCCAAATAATACCGTAAATCCTGCAAGTATGGCTAATCCTATAGCACCTATTGAAACTGGAAGTTCAAATTGCTGTTTGATTGTGGCTCCTGATCCTCCAATCATTACAATAAAAGATAGATAAATAAATAATATTGAAAAGTAATCAAAAAATTTACCTATTGTCTTTCCGCAATAATATGTGTAAATATCATTCGGTTTCGGAAATTTATGCTTATACCCCGTCACTATAAAACTAGTTCCAACATACAAAAAAAGGAGGAAAACTACTATTGCTCCAACAATACCCATATATCCATACGCAACAAAATACTGCATTATTTCCTGTCCAGTTGCAAATCCTGAACCTATTAAAAATGCTATAAAAGCTCCGCTAAAAGCAATAACTTGTTTAAAATTTACATTATTACTCTCCATACACACCCATCCCACTCTCTTTTTAAGTATAATGCTAGACTCTTTAAAATTTCTAAGTGAAATTTTAGTTACCACCTCAAATTCTATAAAAAAGAAAATGTAATAGATTTTACTTATGCCTTGAAGTTGAAAATTTCTAAAACACATAGGTGTCTAACTAATGAAAATAAAATATTTTTAAAATAGTGGAAATATTAAATGTGTAAGCGCTTGCTGACATTATAATGCGTTTTTTGAATCATGTGAAATGATTAATTGTGATGTTACCCATCTTGTTTATTGATGTGTTCAATTAAATTGAAATTATGAAAAATAGGAGTGGAGTTTTAAGAAGTGCTTTCATACTGCATTCATCAATTTTAGTTAGAGAGAAGTGTGTTCGTTGTTCTAATTGCATTTTAAATATATTGACCGTGATAGGCTGTTATTGGTAGAAATACCTAGCATGGCCTGAAATAGTATGCTTTCGTAAGGTTCGAGTATAAAAAATTATGTACAATAGCTGAGGGGAAAACCTTCATCTATTCTCTGTTTTTTTATGAACTCTGTCCATCTGATAGGATAATGGGATTTTTAACTTATTGAAAAACGGAATGAACTACTCTCATCAGGTTTAATAATTATTGAACCCCTTACTAGTAAATTCGACGTAAGCAAATAAGCATTTCGTCACATCTCGAAAACGCAATTTTTCCTTAGAAGAAATATGGTATAGAAAATTAAACACTTTCCAAACACAGTTACCCCCACCAATATGATAAGATATAAATACAATATAATAGATGGTAGGGGTTGTTTTGGTTTTTATTATATGTTTAGTTATTGGACTGATTACTGCATTTGTCGGGTCAATGTTTGGACTTGGTGGAGGTATTATTCTTATCCCAACGTTGTTGATGGTTAGCTCTTTTTTAGACAGCTTTGCTTGGGTGACGCCACAGTCTATTGTTGGAATTTCTTTGATTGCGATGATTGTTACAGCATTATCTTCAACGCTGGCATATGCGAAGGGGAAACGAGTTGATTATAAAACGGGGCTTTTATTTCTTACTGGGAGTATACCGGGCGGTGCAATTGGTTCTTGGTTAAATCAATTTGTTGATTCGAAGTCATTTTTATTGTATTTTGGCGTATTAATGATTGTTATATCCCTGCTTTTCTTTATCAAAAAGGATCGAGCACCTAAAAAGGAGTTCACTGGAAATGAAAAAGGTGTTCGTACATATGAATTATATGGACAGACATATCGGTATCGTGTACCGATTTTAGGTGCCTTTTTACTATCGCTAATTGTCGGAACTTTATCTGGACTTTTTGGAATTGGTGGTGGTTCCATTATGGTGCCGGCAATGATTCTATTGTTCGGATTCCCTGCACATGTAGCAACAGCAACATCGATGTTTATGATTTTCTTTGTTAGTATTGCAGGTGCTAGTACTCATATTGCACTCGGACATATTGCATGGGAGTATGTTTTGTTTTTTATTCCAGGAGCTTGGTTTGGTGGGAAGCTTGGTGCGAAAGTGAATCAGCTTCTTCCTGGGAAAATATTAGAATGGGGATTGCGTGTCATTTTAATATTTATTGGATTGCGTATGATTTTTCAAGGATTATCCTAAGGAGTTATGTAAATGGAAGAAAAACTCTATTTTTATTATACGAATGATTTGCACAGTGATTTTGATCAATGGCCCAGAGTTGTGACATATTTAAAAGAGTCTCGCGAGCTACGAAGTAAACGGGGTGAAGTGAATTGGACAATCGATATTGGAGATCATGTAGATCGCTCTCATTCCATAACTGAAGCATCGATGGGTAGGGCGAATGTCAAGCTATTGAATGAAGCAGGTTATGACCTTGTAACCATTGGCAATAATGAAGGAATTACGATATCGCATCAGGATTTATATCACTTATATGATGAGGCTGCATTTAAAGTTATTTGTGCAAATTTACATAGTACTGATAACATTCAGCCACCATGGCTTCGTCCTACAGTTAAAATCGAGACAGATAATGGTGTGAAAATTGGTATGATTGGCTTAACAGCACCATTTAATGCCTTTTATGAGCTGTTAAATTGGCACGTCTCCTCTGAAATTGAGATTTTAGATAAATATGTGAAGGAATTAGAACAATCCGTAGATATCATTATCGTCATGTCACACCTTGGAATTACTGTTGATCAGGAAATAGCACGAAGATATGATGCAGTTGATGTAATAATTGGCGGACATACACACCACCTGCTTCGTAGTGGCGAGTATGTAAATAATGCTGTAATTACTGCAGCAGGAAAGCATTGTGCCTATATAGGTGAAGTTATTCTTACGTGGGATCATGAGCAGAAAAAGTTAGTGAAAAAAGAAGCGTATACGACCGATATTACGCATTTAGAAAAGGACGATGTAACAGAGCAGACATTACATGCAATGCAAAAAGAGGCAGACAGCTTGCTTGGAGAAACGGTTGTACAGATCGATAGTCCGATGGAAGTGAATTGGTATGCGGATACACCAATTATGCAGGATCTTACAAATACGGTGAAAGAATGGACGAAAGCGGATGCTGCGATGCTGAATAATGGCTTACTGTTGGATAGCATACCAGCAGGGATTGTCACGTATAAGGATATTCATCGAATTTGTCCACATCCGATTAATCCTGTTGTTGTTGACCTAAAAGGAAATGAATTGATTGAAGTTATTCGTGCATCACTAACAAAAGAATTTATGCAGCGGGAATTGAAAGGTTTTGGGTTCCGCGGGAAAGTTTTAGGGAGAATGATGTTTGCTGGGCTTGATGTAGAGGTCGCATTCCATAAAAATGGTGAGGAGTATGTAAAACGGGTTCTGCTTGAGAATGGGCAGCCGATCGATCCAGAGCATACGTATTATGTTGCGACTGCGGATACCTTTACATTCGGTCGTTTACTGCCAGAAGTAGCTAAATCAGATTCCAAGCATTATTTCGTACCTGAATTTTTAAGAGACTTGCTTGCACAGACACTACGCGCGAAATTTCCGACGAATTAAGATTGAGCAATTTTCTAGTTGTGACACGTTGCCACCTTCATGCATACACATATAAGGTAAATTGTGAAGGGGGCATTTCATCATTATGATTACGGTGAATCCACTAGAAGTAGACGGTATGATTTTTATGGCGGTAAGTGTCGAGCTTCCAAAAACGAATTTGCTAATGATATCCAATGACATTGGCTATATCATGTGTGCAGCATTGGATGTGGATATTTTTAATGAAATACCGAAGCTACAAGAGCGTAATGTCGTTGCAGGGCGTGCAATGGGCGTACGAACAATTGATGAATTATTACATGCACCGCTGCAGAAGGTAACAGACGCTTCAAAGGCTTATGGCTGGGAAGTCGGCATGACCGGAAAGGATGCTTTATTAAAAATATCGTGATCTTCTTAAATGTCTTCCATTTTGGGAGACATTTTTATTTTCACGGAACTAATTCTATTTACTTATTTTGCAGACGGCTGGCTAATGTCGAAATACTAGAATGACTGAAAGCGGACGGTAAAAGACTGGAATCGAGAGTGGAAAGGCTGATGCTCCCAATTTGCAAGTCACTTCCAAATTCATTCGTGCAATCCCATCTAGGTGCGCATAGATACGTTAGTGTTTTTCTTAAGCTCCCTAAATTCTCTAGTCTAACCCTCTTAGAACAAGCATAAATTTATTCCAGAGGGGGTATCTGAGTTGAGACATAAAAAACGCTTTCGCAAAAGAAGAGCATCGCCTCCAGGGAAGCACATTTTAATCATAACAATAATCGTATTTATTGTCTGTGTATTTTTAAGCATTCGATTAATTGATAAACGAATTGAACCTGTTCTAATGGAAATAGCGACAGTAAAGGTCGATGAGTTTGCAACTCGGGCGATAAATTCAGCTGTTCGGTATGTTGAGGACTATAGCTTTGAAGACATGTTAGACATTACATATGACAATGAAGGTCATTTTGCAACGTATAACTGGAACCCTTCTGTCATTAGTGAAATCAACCGCGTCGCAACGGATCGGGTAGAGGAATTTTTCATTAATGTGAACCGGGGGGATCCGCTTGTATTTGAAGATCCGCTCCTAGAACCATATGATTATAGTGATGGTGCTGAAGATCGAGCGAAACAGGATCCGACATTGGTGGAGATTCCTCTTGGGCAGGTTACAGGAAATACGGTACTAGCTAACCTTGGCCCGAAAATACCGATTAATTTAGAGATTGTTGGAAATGTCCGGACGAATGTTATCCGAGAAGAAGAAGAATTTGGTATAAATGGCGCTTGGGTGTCATTATATATTAATGTGGAGGCAGATGTTCAGATTGTCATTCCATTTACAACGGAAGTAACAACCGTAAACACGGAGATCTACCTGGATGGTGGAGCCATTATGGGGAAGGTTCCAGATTTCTATGGTGGCGATGGTGGCGGGCCTTCGATTGCTGTGCCAAAAGACGACTTGCAGAATAACTAAAAGTCTAGTATAGTATTGAGGTAAATGAATAATAAACCTTATCAGATCGGTGAGGTAGAGGCGCAAATATTATTAGTAATCAACAGGAGAATGACAACAGTGATGGTTGATGAAAGGGGTACTTGCCGAAGCGTAATAAGGGTCAAACTTATTATTTGCTGGTATATCTTTGAACAAGAGATGTACTGTCATGCTTAAATGGATGTGCATGGAGAACTACTGATCGAGATGGAGGATAACGTATATTGTAATTGTAAAAAACAATGATGGTTATTTTCTGTCATTGTTTTTTTGTGTGCTTTTTATTAGAAAACTTGGCATGCGTCAAGCTTTTGGCGAATACCTTAGCTGCACTTATGCAGAAAGGGGAGTTATACTTTCTTTTCTGCTAATAGCAATCACATATGTTCGTATACCAGCATTTCGCCATCAATTCGTATCTCTAATACACATCTGAGATTATAAATATGGAGGGACTACAATGGAAGGTACCATTTATTCAATTATTCCAGCACTAATTATGCTTGTGCTCGTTATCGCGACGAGGAAAATTTTATTATCCTTAGGTTCGGGAATTGTAATTGGAGCGTTATTTATTCATGATTTTAATATTTTGCAAGCACTGAAGGAAATTGGGCTTGTATTTTATGAAATCTTTATTTCAGAAGGGGCTTTAAATACTGGGAATCTCCTGTTAGTTGGATTTTTATTATTATTAGGTATGATGACCGCATTTTTACAAGCATCTGGGGGAAGTAGAGCATTTGGTGAATGGATGATGAAACGTGTGAAAACACGTACTGGGGCTCAAGTTATGACCGGTATTTTAGGATTAATTATTTTTATTGATGATTATTTTAACAGTTTAGCGGTTGGGCAAATTGCAAGACCATTAACAGATCGTCATAAGGTTTCACGTGCAAAGCTTGCTTATTATATTGATTCGACATCAGCGCCAATAACTGTTATGGCTCCAATATCAAGCTGGGGAGCTTATATTATTGGAATTCTTGGAGGATTATTTGCTGCCAATGGAATCACAGAATACCAGCCGATAGAGGCATTTATCTGGATGATTCCGATGAATTATTATGCAATAGCTGCGGTCCTGCTTGTGTTTATCGTAGCATATTTTCAATTTAATATTGGCCCAATGCGTACCCATGAAAAGCGTGCGATGGAAACGGGCGAGCTTTTAAACCCGGAGCAGAGCACGGTTGCAGGGGATTTAAGCGATGTGTTTAAACCGAATGAAAACGGAAAAGTGTACCATTTATTTGTACCGATTGTGGTTCTTTTTGTAGCAACGGTTGTAGCGATGATCACAACTGGTATTGTAGCAACAGATGGTCGAGCTACGATCCTCGATGCTTTTGCGAATACAGATGTTAATTTATCCTTAGCAATTGGTGGAATTTCAGCTGTATTAACGTCATTAATTTTCCACATGGTTCAAGGAAAGCCAAAAGCAAATACAGCGAAAATATTTGCTGAAGGAATCAAAACGATGCTTCCAGCTATTTACATTTTAGTGTTAGCTTGGATGATTGGGTCGATTATTGGTACGTTGGAAACTGGGACATATTTAGCGAATTTAGTTAATAATTCCTCTATAAGTGTTAGCTATCTACCGTTAATTTTCTTTGTGATTGCAGCAATAATGGCACTGTCCACAGGGACTTCATGGGGAACGTTTGGTATCATGCTGCCGATTGCGGCAGAAGTAATGAGCAATACGAATATTGAGTTATTACTTCCAGCATTAGCCGCTGTACTTGCTGGCTCTGTGTTTGGTGATCATTGCTCACCAATTTCAGATACAACGATCCTTTCATCAACAGGTGCAGGTGCGAACCATATTGACCACGTTTTAACACAGCTGCCTTATGCAGTGATTGCAGCAGTTGTAGCAATACTCGGCTATTTATTGCTTGGGTTGACAGGACAAATCGTTCTTTCCTTGGCTGTTGCACTTGTGTTTCTATTTGGAGTTGTATTTGTGTATCGAACGGTTTTAGGTACTAAAAATTAGTTACAGGATATTTTGTACTGCTAAAGATGTGTTTTGGCTGCTTAGCCATGACACATCTTTTTTATTTAAAATATATAGAAGAGTAATTATTCCTAATATTTATAATACAAATAATATAGAAGCTTGTATAAATAAAAAAGGGGAGGTTTGTTTATGGAAACACGTTCTCAGTGGGGGACAAGGGCAGGTTTTATCTTGGCTACAGCCGGATCGGCTATCGGCCTTGGGAACATTTGGCGTTTTCCAGCAGTTGCCTATGAAAATGGTGGAGGGGCGTTTTTGATTCCTTATCTGTTTGCGTTACTTACTGCCGGAATTCCGATTCTGATATTGGAATTTACAATGGGACATAAGTATCGTGGGTCAGCACCATTAACATTTAAACGAATGCATAAGAAAACAGAGTGGATTGGCTGGTGGGGAGTTGCAGTAGCATTTATCATATCTACCTATTATTCAGTAATTGTTGCCTGGGCTATTTCTTATTCTGTATTCTCCTTTAACTTGGGGTGGGGAGAAGACACGCAAGGGTTCTTGTACGGCGACTACTTAAAATTAGCAGAAGTACCAGGGCAGATAGGGAGTCTAGTTCCTGGTGTGTTGATTCCTTTAGTAATTGTTTGGGCACTTGTCTTAGGTATCTTATTTAAAGGAGTTAAGAAAGGGATTGAAATTGCAAATCGCATTTGTATACCAGCATTAGTCATCATATTCCTCATTATCGTTATTCGAGCAATAACACTTCCAGGTGCCATGCAGGGATTGGACGCATTCTTTGCACCAGATATTGGACAAATATTTTCTCCTGATGTATGGATTGCTGCATATGGTCAAATCTTTTTTAGTCTATCCATTGCTTTTGCCATTATGATTACGTACGCTAGTTATTTGCCAAAAAAATCGGACATTACAAATAATGCTTTTATTGTAGGCTTTGCAAACTCTGGATTTGAATTGTTGGCAGGTATTGGGGTGTTTGGTGTATTAGGGTTTATGGCTTTGCAGTCAGGCTTACCAATTAATGAAGTTGTAAGTGGTGGGGTTGGCTTAGCCTTTGTAGCATTTCCAGCGATTATTAATGAATTCACAGCCTTTAATGAATTCTTTGGTGTATTATTCTTTATTTCTTTAATGTTAGCTGGGCTAACTTCATTGATTTCGATCACAGAAACATATGTATCCGGTGTAGCTGATAAATTTCAAATCTCAAGGAAAAAATCAGTGATGATCGGTGGTGGGCTAGCAGCGGTTATTTCGTTACTATTTGCTACTCAAGGTGGATTGTTCTTCCTAGATGTAGTCGATTACTTTATTAATCAATTCGGTGTGGCGATGCTTGGATTGGTTGAGGTTATCTTAATTGTTTGGATTCTACGTAAGGCGAAAATGTTCAAAAACCATGCAGATGGAATTTCGGATATTCGACTTGGTTCATGGTGGACGATAAGCTTAGGAGTTATTACACCAATCGTAATGGGGTATATGATGTATGGCTTGTTTAAGCAAAATTTATTAAAACAATTTGCTACGGACACGGGTAACTATGAAGGGTATTCCAATACATTTATTCTTGTTGGTGGCTGGTCAATAGCAATAGCAGCGCTAATCATAGGTATTATCATGTCGTTAACCAAATGGAAAAATAAGGTATCACCAGAAGAAGTTGACGAGAAGAGGGAGGCTAAATAATGAGTGGTGCATCAATCACTGTTATGATTATCGGAATGATCATTATTTGGGGTGGCCTTGTAGCAAGTATTTGGAATGCGATGAGAAAGTCAAAGCAAGCTGATTAATGAATAATAAAGGAGTCTTTACCATTTTTTATAAGGTAAGGACTCCTTCCATTGTTATCTCTTATCTCTAGCCATTCGCTCCCATTTCCGTAAATATGGATACGGGTCAAAGGACCATTCGCTATACCCATTATCTTTATACATTCCATAATGTAGATGTGGTGGGAATTTTCCTGATGTTCCTGGTGGGCCATAGCCTGTCGATCCGACACTCCCGAGAACATCTCCTGGCTTAACGACTTGTCCAAGCTTGATATTGTCGTCATAACCACTCATATGTGCGTAATAATGATAAATATTGAATATATCGCGGATTCCGATACGCCATCCCCCGTAGAGATTCCAGCCCATCATTTCGATCACTCCATATGTGGTTGACTGAACAGGAACACCGTAGTTAGCGAAGATATCTGTACCCTCATGGATACGTAATCCACCAAAACCTCTTCGATCACCCCACGTATTTCGATAACTATAATTGTGATTGATCGATACTGGGAAGTCTCGATCCGTTAAATTGATATCTTGGAACGTTTCGAATACCTTTGCTGTATTCATGATTGTTTGAACGGTTAAATCACGCTGATAGTGATTCCACAGTGCTATTTTTATATCATCTTTTGTAGGTCCATATTCTAAAATAAGCATCGCCATCGTATAAAGTACATCTTCTTCATTCGTTGGATCTGCCTTTCCGTCACCATTTCCATCTTTTCCTTTACCATCAAACGTGTCAATGATAGCTTCTTCTATGATTTGTGAGCTGTTTCCCGGTCCGAACCATAGCTCTGTTGGGAACCCAATGGATATTACTTGCTCAGGCTCATCACTATTTTTTATATTTCGCTCATAGTTATCAATGGCAGCAAAATAGTACCAAGGAATTTGTGTTAGTGCTTCAGTCTTTTTAAAAAGTGCCATCCGTTCATCATAAATCGAATCCTCATCCTCAGCATAAACAGAGCTAGCGTGCAACAAAAGAAAGGCAGCGATAACAATGGAAAAGATTATTCTGTTCGTCAATGTATTCACCTCCCGTACTCATTTTTTAGTGTTTTTGAATGAATGACTATTCAACAGCGTCTTTAATATTTCGATTTTCCTTTGATGTTTTTTCCATTTCTTTTATAATGGCGTGAATGGTGTTATCATAATTTCGGTTTTCCGATGTTGATCGATGTAGGCTTTGGATATCCTGCATGAGTGTTTCATTATCGGAAACATGGATATTAAAAAAGCTGGGCATGATAGATGCAGCAGTTTTCTCACTTACATCAGCTGCTTCCTCAGCTGAAAGTTCTTCATTTCTTTGATAAGCAATTAAAACTTCTTTATCTGTAACGAGTGTTGCTACTTCTTCAAAACCATCATTTCTAAGAATAATTTTCGTGATCATGTCAGCCATTTCGTTGCGATCGATGGTAAGCTGCTGTTCACCGTTCTCCATTTCATTATCCAATTGATCCTTCGTGTACCGAACATATCCTAGCTTTGAGCTCAGTTCATCATCGGTAGGTTCTGGCGTATTTCTTGTTGGATCCAATTCATCGAGTATTTGTTCCCGCTCACTTGTCGAATTATCAAATGTTGTACAGCCAACAAGGATTGTCGTTATCGTAAGCATCATAACAAGGATTGCTTTCATGTTCTTCCTCCTACATATAAAAGGTTGTTCAAAAAGTCCGGTGAAAATGACACATCGAATTACTTCGTTGGCTTGCTTCTCCGCTACTCACGTATTAATTGCATACGTTCCGTTGCTCAAAGCTACGCCGCCTCGAACTTCTTGGTCATTTTCATCCTCCTTTTAAACACGCAATTATAAATTGATTAGTTCTAGTTTCTTTAAAAAGGCGAAAATAATGCATGTAAATATTTCTGGTTTCTATATCGTGACGTATGGTAAACTAGAAGCAACATATGTGTGTATATAAGTGGGGTGAAACACTTGATTGAATTAAATGGTAAAAACTATGAGATTATAGAAAATATAAGAGAAGGCTTTCAAGAGGAAGCACTTAAAAATCGATATTCTGAAATATTGGCGAAGTACGATTATATCGTAGGAGACTGGGGCTATGAGCAGCTCCGGTTAAAAGGATTTTACAAGGATAGAAATGCAAAAGCGGCGATCGATTCCAAAATAAGCACATTAGATGATTATTTATATGAATACTGTAATTTTGGATGCGCCTATTTTGTGTTGAAGAAAGTACATAAGTAAAAGGTAGCAGTTCAAACACCTGAGCTGCTACCTTTTGTCGTCCTCGTACACGTACACACCATGTCTCGGATGAGACCCATCTATATGTCTTGATGGTGGTTGTAAGCTTTCGAAAAAAAGTAAAGTTTGATCAAAAGACCACTTTAAATACAGATCTTCGATTCTTTTATATGTTATAAATGGAATGAATCAGTGCTTCTTCAATGGTTAATTGTTATGTTCGCAAAATCTTTTCCATCTTTTTTCCTTTTGCTAGCTCATCGATTAGTTTATCCAAATAGCGAATTTCCTGCATCGTTGGTTCTTCGATATCTTCCACTCGAACACCGCAAATTACACCTTTGATTAAAGTCCGTGAAGGATTCAGTTTGGGAGCTTCTGCTAAAAAGGTCTCAAAGTCTGTCTGTTTTTCCAGTTGCGCTTCTAACGTTTCCTGGCTATATCCTGTTAACCAACAAACGATTTCATCGACTTCTGTTTTCGTACGTCCTTTTTTCTCTGCCTTCGTAACATAATGAGGATAGACACTTGCGAAACTCATTGTATAGATCCGATGTTTGGCCATAATAAATTTCATTCCTTTCACTGTGCTCAAGGCACAAAAACACCCCTTTAGACAATCTTATCCAAAGGGGGAAAGCTTCGCAACTTTTTAAAACGTTGCGACTTTATTTGAATCTATCCTGATTTTTATCGGGAAATGTAAATGCACTTGTGCGATATTGTCCCTTACCCCACGGTTCGGACTTACTTGTTACTTTCTCCTCATTGTTGATTGCTGAACCAGATGGCCCCTCTGGAAATTCTTCCGGAATTAACTGATTACGCTGCTGATCTACATTCGAGAAATCCGAAAAACGGTTGTTCTTTTTATTTGTCATAACATTACGCTTCCTTCCATGCTGCAAGTAGTGGTGTAGGTAGGAATAGTATTTGATGAAATTTGGATCATATTCGGTGGTGTTTAGCTTGTAAAAAGTTAACAAGCATTATTGAAACGTCTTTTTATAAGGAAAAACAGTCATTCCGATTACATGAATGACTGCTGCGCTGTTTCAGTTGTGTAAAGCACATATCCTCTAAATTTCTTTTCAATTAATCTTCCTAGGCGGAATATTGCATCTTCATTACCAGTGGAACTCATGATTTGAATGCTGATTGGCATATTGTTTTCATCGGTTCCAACAGGAATAGTTAATGCCGGAAGTCCCCATACATTTGCGTAGGCTGCATAGGGCATATACTGTAAAAATGTTTTTCGAATCGAGAAAATTTCCTTGAAAACTTGACCATGTCGGAGTGCCCCAGAATGATAAACGGGAAAAATGAGCAGGCGATTTTTTAAATACGTTTTTAATAATTCGTCTCCTTGTTCAATAATTGACTCGACTTCACGAATGCGCTTTCTTGACGGTCGAAACATTTTCGCACCCATAATGGCCCAGGAAAGATATGGATGTACCTTCGTTCGTTGCGTTAATTTTTCTTTAAAGAAAGAGGTGTAAACACTCGACCTGTCATTGTTATATGCTTCTTGTTCAATCAATTTACTCCCTTCCATTGACATTATTTCTTGCCAAATTAGAGCGCTGTCTCTGAAGTAGGGAGGAATAGATTGTTTCGTAGAGAAAGTCTTTTCTAGAAAAAGCTCCACTTGGTTAAGTATGAGTTTTGTTTTTTCTGATAAAGGATAATCAATCGTACTAGGTAAAACTTCAATTCGAAAGCGGTTTAAAGGCTTTGGATCTAAAGAAATACCCGAAAGAATCTGATAAAATAACCGCATATCTTGAACAGATTTCCCCATTGGTCCAATCGTTAGCATTCGGGCTTGAAGCGCATGTATAACAGCTGGAAAGTGACCATCGTTTGAAATGGTGAACATTCCGGGCTTAAAGCCGACTATTCCATTGAAATGTGCTGGAAAACGAATTGATCCGCCAATGTCCGAGCCAATGCCTGCAGCAGCTCCGCCTACAGCAAGAAGTGCACCTTCTCCTCCCGACGAGCCTCCAGCAGTTCTGTTTGTATCCCACGGGTTATTTGTTCTTCCGTATAATTTATTTTCTGTTTCCTGGCAGAAGCAAAGTGCAGGTGTATTGGTCTTTCCTAAAATAATTGCTCCGGCTTTTTTTAAACGTCCAACGACTTCGGCATCAACCCTGGAAATCAAATCCTGCCGGTGTTCCAAACCGCCTGTCGTTTTCATTTCTGCAACATGCAGTGATTCCTTTACTGATATCGGTACACCGTGAAGTGGCCCTTTTACTTCACCTCTAGCTAGCATCTGATCCAATTCATTTGCTTCATAAATTGCAGCATCAAATCGATCCTCAACCATCGCATTGATGTTTGGATTCACGTTTAAGATATGAGCAATATACGCTGAAACAGCAGCTTTGCAAGTAACCTGCTTATTTTGAATTGCACTTGCTATTGATGTTGCATCCATCGCAACAAGTTGACTATCGTTCATTGTGCTTCCCTCATTATAAAGTTGTAATTATTATGAATACAATCATCTTAAATATACCATGTTTCCATTCATAATCATACGTAATATGATATGATAAAATTATAGACAGATATCGGGGGTAATATGTATGTATTTCGTAGATCGTAGCAAAATTGAGAAAACGCTTTTATATGTAGATCAAATCTTAGAAGTACTAAGAAATCATCAAGCTACCAGCTTTACTGAGAAATTAAGCTTGGAACGTATGGTACATGTAAGTATTGAAGCGATGCTTGATGTCGGGAACATGATGATTGATGGATTTATTATGCGTGATCCTGGAAGTTATGATGATATCATTGATATTTTAGTGGATGAAAAGGTGCTGCCAGCAACTGAAGAAAAAGCATATAAAACATTGGTATCGCTTCGTAAAATGCTCATTTCTGAATATACTGACGTAAATCATGATGTGCTGCTGGAAGCGAAGGATGCATATCATACGGTATGGAGCGAGTTCAGTAGCAAAATTCGGACGTACTTGAATAATGAGCTAGGAGTAGCAAACGCATTTTCTAACGAGTGAAGGTGATGGTTATGAGTAAGCGCACACCAACAAAGCAACAGCTATTGAATATTTTAAAAAAGGCTAACAGATTAACAATTGCGGAGATCATGGTGCATTTCACTATTTCTGAAATTGCTGTGAGAAAACAACTCCACGAACTTGTACAACAAGGTTATGTTAAGCAAAAGTCCCATAAACAAAAGCTCGGTAGACCATATCTTACGTATGAACTTTCAGAGAAAGGTCATGAAACATTTCCGAACCAATATAAAACAATCCCAGTGGAACTCCTTGAAGATTTAGAGGAATTACAGGGTACACAAGCTGTTCGTGCGTTATTGGATAAGTATGGGGAACGGGAAAAAGCCTATATGGATAAAGTGATGCAGGAGGATGACCTGGATAAAAAAGTAGCTGAAATGGCACGAATTCAAAATGAACGTGGATATATGGTGGAGATTGAGAAAACGGCTGAAGGCGACTTTGAGATTCGAAATTTCAATTGCCCGGTCGCCGCCATTGCATCGTGTTATCATCAGATGTGTACGAACGAGCAAAAGCTTTATGAAGAACTTTTCCCTGAAAGTGAAGTCAGAGCGCATTCGTTTATTACACACGGTGATCACGTTTGCAAATGGACAATAAAAAATCCGAATGGAAGGTGACGTTGTTCATCTTCTTTTTGTTTCGAGAGGAGAGGTTTGATATGAGAAATTATAAAGGTTATTTAATTGACTTGGACGGTACGATGTATCGTGGAACAGAGGCGATTGCTGGAGCTGCTGAATTTATCAACGAGCTCCACAGAAAGGAAATACCTTATTTATTTGTAACGAATAATTCTTCTAAAGCCGCAGAGGATGTATCGAATAAATTAAATACGATGGGAATTAAAGCTGAGCCCAATCAAGTAGTAACATCAGCTCTTGCAACAGCTAATTACATAAAATCAATAAAGGAAAGAGCTGCATGTTTTGTTATTGGTGAAACAGGACTGCTCGAAGCATTGGAAGCAAGTGGAGCTATTATTACGGATTCGGATTGTGACTTCGTTGTAATGGGAATTGATCGACAAATAACCTATGAAAAATATACCAAGGCTTGTCTGACTATCAGAAATGGTGCAAAACTGATCGCTACGAATAGTGATGTCGCTATTCCAACCGAGCGTGGTCTTCTTCCAGGGAACGGTGCTCTCGCTTCTGTGGTTTCGGTTAGTACTGGAGAAAAGCCGCTATATATTGGTAAGCCAGAACCGATAATTATGGAAGAAGCACTTAAACTTCTCGGCTTATCGAAGGAAGAAACATTGATGGTTGGTGATAATTATCACACTGATATTTCAGCTGGTATACGTGCTGGAATCGATACGTTAATGGTTTTTACCGGGGTGACTCCATTTGAGGACTTAGAAACATTGGAGGTCCCACCAACGTATTATGTACATCAATTAACAGAGTGGCTAGATAAGATCTAGTCTAGCTACAGCTAAATAAAAAAGAAACACACAGATCAGTTTGTGTGTTTCTTTTCCTTAAGCATCCACATCATCCAACGCATCTGCATCGCTATGCGCTAATCTACTTGACGCAGCAGCTGCGATTGCTCCAACAATATCATCGAGGAATGTATGAATTTCACCGCTGGATTTATCATTTAGTTTTTTCAAAATACCAGGTTTTTGTTTATCAATATAACCGAAGTTCGTCATCCCGATTGATCCATACACATTAACGATTGATAGTGCAATTACCTCATCAATTCCATAGAGTCCTTCATCAATTTCTATCGTTCGCTGCAATGGCTGACTTAGTTTTTTCTGTTCAGCTAGCATATCGAGTTCAATCCCCGTTAAAATCGCATTTTGTACCTCGCGTTTTGTCAGTACACGTTCTACATTGTGGCGGCAATCATCCATCGATAAATCATTATGATATTTAGATTGTAAATAATAGACAAGCTCCGCAATATCTTCTACATTTACACCACGGTCGGTTAAGGCTTGTCTTGCTTTCACTTCAAGTTCACTTTTCTTCGTGTATTTCGCCATCAAATCACCTTTTCTTTATTATAGTTAAATTATCTTTGGTACATTCATACACTTTAAAAGGATGTTCAAAAAGTCCGGTGAAAATGACACATCGAGAACAGAGGATCTTCGACTAACTACCGACACGTATCCTGTGGAAGCTCGTTAGCTTGCTTTTCCGTGCCTCACGTATTAAAGGATTCAATGAACTTCTGTTAAAACCGTCCACGTCCTGTGGACAACACAGAAGTCACGACATCCTGTGGAAGCCCGGTACGGGGAGCTACGCGGCCTCGAACTTATCGGTCCTTTTCATCCTCCTTTTGAACAAAGACTTTAATAAATGAGGAAAAAGGGGAGATCGTTTTGCCACTAACAGAAATGCTCGCTATCTATTACCGTATCCATTCAGAAGGAAAAATATCATTCGGCAACAGAGAAGGGTACAAACAGGGTGATACAATCTATTTTACCATTCCAGGAAGAAACAAGGAAACAATTCTAACCGAACAAGCAGCATTGACCTATTTTTTAAAGGGAAATCCAGTGGAAATAATGACACTTCCAATTCCAAATTCACAAGGTGAATGGTTCACATCCTATGGTGAAAATTCATGGATGGTTATGCAAATGCAACAATTGGAAAGTAGAGAATATTCCTCGAAGCCCGCGGGTATTCGTCTTGCTGAATTTCATCAAATTGGGTCAACGTTTGGTTATGAACCTAAATCGATATCAAGCTATGGGAAATGGAAAGAATTATGGATAGAAAAATTAACTGCCTTTGAGGCTGGAATCGGGCGTGAAGCACAGGAGAAGCCATCCGATTATTATCGTATGTTAATGAATTTCTTGCCGTATATAATTGGATTAAGTGAAAATGCAATTCAATTTCTGCAAGAAAGTGAGCGGGAACGAAGAATACTTGAAACGGATCAAGGAACCATTACCTTTAATCGCTATGAATCGTTGAATTATCCTGTTATTTGGACAGATCAGCTCATGTACGATCATCCAGCGAGAGATATTGCTGAATATATACGTAGTACTATCCTAAATAATGACAAAGCAGAAAAAGTAATTTCTTTTTTAAATGACTATCAACAGGTAGTGCCAATTTCTGTGTTTGGTTGGCGGTTAGTCTATGCTCGTTTGCTTTTTCCAATCCATCTGTTTGATTTCATTGAACGAGGCTTTACTTCACCGGATATCAAAGGTTTGGAAAAAATAATCGAACAGCAAGCATTGCTTGAGAAGTTTTTGGGTGAATTTTTTCAACTGACAGGTGTGGATGCTGAAACTTGGGGGATTCCTGTGGTACACTGGTTGTAATTGGTTACAAAGAGAGGGATAACATGGGAAAAGCCACAATTTATATCACAAGAAACATTCCAGAAGCATTATTAAAACCGTACGAGGAAAGCTTTTCATTCCGAATGTGGGAGAGGGAGGATGTACGTGTACCACGAGATGTGCTGTTAGAGGAAGCAAAGCATGCTGACGGCTTGTTGACTGTACTCAGCGATAACGTGGACGAAGAGCTTTTAGCACAAGCGCCAAACCTAAAGGTTGTTGCCAATTTAGCTGTTGGTTATGACAATATTGACGTCGATGCTGCGAATAAACATCAAGTCATTGTTACAAATACACCGGATGTGTTATCAGAAACAACGGCAGATTTAGGGTTTGCACTACTAATGGCAACAGCAAGAAGAATTGTCGAGGCAAGTACACTTATTGAACAAGATAAATGGAACGAGTGGGCACCATATCTTCTTGCAGGAGCTGATATTCATCACAAAACAATTGGCATTCTTGGAATGGGAAGAATTGGTGAAGCGATCGCAAAACGTGCTACAGGATTTAATATGAACGTTCGCTATCATAACCGAAATCGAAAACCAGCAGTTGAGCAGGAACTCGGTGCTATTTATTCTAGTTTTGATGAGTTATTGAGTGAATCAGACTTTATCGTTTCAGTTGTACCATTAACACAGGAAACGGCGAATACTTTCAATCAAGTAGCTTTTGAAAAAATGAAAACAAGCGCGATTTTCATTAATATTTCCCGAGGGGGAGTTGTTGATGAGTCTGCATTACTAGAGGCATTGGATAAAGGGGAAATCCGAGCGGCGGGTCTTGATGTCTTCCGAGAAGAACCCATTCGATCTGACCATCCGTTTGTTGGAAGAGACGATGTCGTCTGCCTGCCACATATCGGTTCTGCGAGTGTGGAGACACGTACGACAATGATTCAGCTTTGTTTGGATAATATTAGTGCAGTTCTGCAAGGGAATAAGCCAAAAACTCCAGTAACATAAAAAAAGGCAGACATTTGATTGTCTGCCTTATACAATATATTTATTTAGAATACTTGTTCAAGCTCTTTAACGCCAGGAACTTCTGCAATTAATGCACGTTCAATTCCTGCTTTTAATGTGATGGTAGAACTCGGGCAGTTACCACACGCTCCCATAAGGCGAACGAGCACTACACCGTCTTCATCTACATCAACTAATTCAACATCTCCACCGTCACGTAGTAAGAATGGACGTAATTTATTTAAAACTTCTTGTACTTGCTCTTGCATATCCATCTAACCCCTTTCCATACTTCTATTATAGAATGACTTCCTATAAAAATCTATCTAAACTTTATTAAGTTCGTTTCAGTTACTTATAGTTTATCTTTTTACGAGGATTTTGTAAAATAAAAGAAACTAGGATAAGCTAGATTATAGGAAGGGGTGGGGTAGTTTGAATACCAAAAAAGTGACCATAACGGTTTATGGAGCAGAGCAAATCTGTGCAAGCTGTGTAGGAGCACCTGGCTCAAAGGATACGTACGAATGGCTTCAAGCAGCAATCGGTAGGAAATATATTGCTGACCCAATTGCATATGAATACATTGATATTAATCAGCCGCAGGATGTGGATAAACATCAGGCATTCGTTGAACAAATTTTTGAGGAGGATTTATTTTATCCAATTGTTTTTGTGAATGATGAAATGGTAGCAGAAGGGATCCCACGCTTGAAAACAATCTATCAATCTTTGGATAAGCATGGTGTACAACTACAGTCTTAGAAAGTTGGAGTATAAATGGAAATACCTTTTATCAAAATGCATGGTCTTGGGAATAATTATATTTATATTGATTTATTCCAATTTAACATAGAAGAAGAACTCCTTTCCGATCTTGCTCAGAAAGTAGCGAATGTCAATACTGGGATCGGCTCAGATGGGATGATTTTAATGCATCCGAGTGAAAAGGCTGATCTTGGGATGCGAATTTTTAATAAAGATGGTTCAGAAGGAAAAAGCTGTGGGAACGGACTGCGTTGTACTGCGAAATACGCGTATGAACATGGAATTGTGACAAAGGAAAAATTTACAATTGAAACACGAGCGAATATTGTAGAAGCTGAAGTTACTGCAAATGACGAACAGGTAGAACTTATTACGATTAATATGGGACGCCCAGAATTACGTCGGGTGCACATTCCAATGATGGGAAGTGATGATCCTGAAGTTATCTCGGAGCCATTTGTCATTAATGGTGAAGAATTAGAGGTGACTGCCATATCGATGGGAAATCCTCATGTGGTATTTTTTGTAGATTCAATTGAGGCAGCACCCTTGTATGAACTTGGTCCTATTGTTGAAAAAGACCCTCGTTTTCCAGAGGGGGTCAATGTAGAGTTTATCGAAGTTATTTCTTCAAATGAACTTCATTTCCGTGTGTGGGAACGAGGCTCTGGTGTCACACAAGCTTGCGGTACAGGAGCGTGTGCTGCGGTAGTTGCTGCGACGTTAAATCACCACTGTAACAAAAATGAGGCGGTAGTTGTTCATTTGGCGGGTGGCGATTTAACGATTAAATGGGATGAAGCTGGAGACGTGTGGATGACCGGTGGTGCAGAGATCATCGCTAAAGGTGTGTTCCAATATGTCGAGTAGAAATAGTTGAACAACTTGATTTCTCTTTGTATACTTAAATATATAGTTTGAAATGAGGAGGTCCGTAAAATGGTCATTACATTGACAGATAATGCCAGCGCTCAAATCAAAGAGATGATGCAGGAAGAATCCGCGGGTGCACATCTGCGCTTTGGAATTAAAGGCGGGGGATGTAGCGGATTATCTTATTCTCTAGGGTTTGAATATGATATAAATGAAGAATTAGACGTTGTAGAAGATATAAATGGAATTCCGGTTGTTTTTTTCAATCAGGACATTCCGATTATTGAAGGAACTACTATTGATTTTAAACAAAACATGATGGGTGGCGGGTTTGCAATTGATAACCCGAACGCTATCGTATCCTGTGGGTGTGGCTCATCTTTCCGTACAAAGGATAAAGTAGGAACACCAGGAGATTGTTAATCAGAACCGGGGCGCTGTATGGTGCTCCGTTTTTTTGTGGGTTCGCGGTTAATTGCGTTTTGGCTTGGTGTGGAATCGCTTTGCTCACGATCGAACAAGGCTGAAATACGATCCAAATCTGCTAAAATACGATCCAATTCAAAAGGAATACGGTCCAATTCAAACAAAATACGATCCAATCACAAAAAGAGCGCACATAAAGTGCGCTCGCAAGCCAAGCTAACCTTGCATTATTCATTCATCATGATCAAGTAGCTGTGACAGTTTCTCGAAATCGAGCAAATAGGTACGATTTTTATATGTGCCATGATGTTTTAGAGGTAATACGTTTAATAATTTTGACGTAACCGACCTAGAATTCAGCAGTGTAAAATCACGAAAGCGTTTGTTTGTTATTTCATGGTCAATCAGAAGCAGGTAATCGATTAGGGATTGAATATGTGCATGTATACTTTGGAATCCACAGCGACCACATTTCCAGTAACCCCATTCTCGACGCATAGAAGGCGTCGTACATCGGATACACAGAATACCTTTGATTAACTGCTTTTCTTGAAGATGATACCTCGCTAATTCATTGGTCATTAATGGAGTGTGATTTTTAAGCAGCAGGGATGATAATTCATCAAGTTGATGCTGGGATAGAATCTGAGTTCGGAAACGGTTTTTCAAACTGTTGATTTTAAAAGGAAGACTTGCTGAGTGAACGACAGAATCAAAGATATGTGCTGCGTTTGATGAGGCCTGTAATAAGGAGGAAGATTTGCTGGAAACGACTAAGGGGATAATTGGTATGGCTGGAACTGCGTGCCTATTGAGGAAATCTTGAAGCTGATGCTGATGGCGATGGATCTGTGTTATTGGGTATGGAAAAACTTCTTCCTTGTCTTCATTGGTACGAATCAATTGCTGTGCAGTGTCGTCGAAGTAAAGCTTGCCTGCTATATGTTTGACTTCTAAAATAAATATACAGAAGGGGGAAACGAGCAATAGGTCGATTTGAAAATGATAGCCGTTAATCCAAGGAAGTCTTAAGTCATGAAAAATCAAGTAATCATCTCGGGTAAAGTTTAAATGGAATTCTAACGAGCGTTCACCTTGATTACCTGCGTAAGCAATTCGCAAATCTTGTCCGATTCTCTCTCTTTGGGGATGAGAAGCAGGCAATCTTCTCAGCAATGCCTCTTTTTTATAAATGGAAAATGGAGTCGTAAAAGTCTTTTTATACAAGAAATCACCTCACAGTCAGTTAGGATAATGATTCGCCATAAACGCCTTGAATTCCTGCTTAGATCATTAAAAAAAGCCATCCAAATCGGATGGCTAACAACCTAAAACATTGCTGTTGAATGCTTTGGTTGGATACGTGCTTTTGGATCGATGTAATTTTTAGCGTTATTAATAGCTGTTGGTCCTTCACCAAATCCAGTAACAATCAGTTTTACTTTTCCTTCATACGTACAAATATCGCCTGCAGCATAAATTCCTGGAATATTTGTTTCCATTTTTGTGTTGACCACGATACTGTTTTTCTCAATTTCGAGACCCCAGTTTTTGATAGGTCCTAGGCTTGAGATAAAGCCATAGTTACAAATAACATCATCTACTTCTATTTCGACTGTTCGATCACCTTTTACCTCTTGGAAAATAATTTGATCAATTTTATCAGACGTAACTATATCTGAAGGAGTGAATGGTGTTAATAGTTCGACAGTTGAAGCTTTTAGCTGCTCTACACTGTGTTCGTGTGCGCGGAATTCATCACGCCTGTGAACGAGTGTCACTTTCTTTGCAACCTTTTCGAGCATAAGTGCCCAGTCCACTGCTGAGTCGCCCCCGCCTAAGAGAACTACATTTTTATCTTTAAATTGATTCATATCCTTTACATAATAGTGTAAATTAATCCCTTCAAAACGTTCGCTTTCACCAATATTGAGACGGCGCGGCTGGAATGCACCATTTCCAGCTGTGATGATCATTGTTTTTGTGAAATGAACTTCACCAGTATTGGAAGTTAATTTAAATGAATCATCCTCAAGCTTTTCTACGGTTTCAATAGCTTGTCCAAGCACAATCTCAGGATTGAACATGTTTGCCTGTTCCTCTAGTCTATCGACAAGCTCCTGGGCGCGAACCTTTGGAAATCCCGCTACATCGTATATGTATTTTTCCGGATAGAGGGCTGTGAGCTGTCCACCAGTATGTGGCAAGCTTTCGATTATCTTTACGCTCGCTTGGCGCATCCCGCCATAGAAAGCCGTAAATAATCCGGTAGGGCCCGATCCGATAATTGTGACATCATATATTTGTTCAGACATGATAAAAACCCCCGATATATTTCAATAAATTATCAACATTCTTATCGTACCACAACCGATTCATGAAGTGTATGGTTGAAAACGATTTTACTGGTAATCGAAAAAACAGTTAATAAATATACAATTAGGAAAATAAAATATAGGGTTGAAAACTTTCATGAAAAACGCTAATATAGGTTAGTGAATATTACAGAATGATGACAAATTAGTTTTAATATAATTATAGAAAAAGAGATTCTGGATTTAGTCAGGTTTTATATTTGGCAATAAAGAAGCATAAGTACTTTGGCATTCACAGCAAGGACTGGTGAATACCCAATTTTTCTAAAGAAAACTAGTGAAATATGTCACATAGGCTTAGAGGACTAGAGTGACTACGTAAAATGAGAAAAATGGAGTAGTGAATGAGAATGAATAAACCACATATTGTAATTTTAGGTGCAGGATATGGTGGAATGATGACTGCCTCAAAATTACAGAAAACGATGCATATGAATGAAGCGGATATTACCCTTGTCAATAAAAATGATTACCACTATCAAGCAACTTGGCTACATGAAAATGCCGCTGGAACACTTCATCCAGACCGAACAAAAATTAAAATTAAAGATGTTATTAATTCAAGAAAAATTAATATTGTTTTAGATGAAGTTATTAGCATTAAGCCAGAGGAAAAAATAGTGAAGTTAGCGAATACAGAACTGAAATATGATGTACTCGTTATTGGATTAGGTTTCGAAGCAGCTACATTTGGCATTCCTGGACTAGGGGAAAATGCATTGATGATTGGTGATATAAATAGTGCTCGTTTAGTGAGGGAGCATTTGGATTATAACTTTGCTAATTATCATAATGAAGCCGAAAAAAATGATGCACGACTGAATATTGTCATTGGTGGCGGTGGATTTACCGGTATCGAGTTTGCCGGTGAATTAATCAATCGAATTCCAGAGCTATGTGCGGAATATGATATTGAGAAAACGCAAGTTAGGGTTATTGTTGTGGAAGGAGCGCCGACGATTCTGCCAGGATTTGATGAAGAACTTGTGGAATATGCCATAAACTCCTTATCATCTCGTGGGGTAGAGTTTATTAATGGTGCAATGTTGAAGGAATGTAATAAAGATCGTATCGTCTATGAAAAAGACGGAAAGCTGACCGAGATTCCGACAATGACAACCGTCTGGGCAGCAGGAGTAAAAGCAAATTCAATTGTGGAGCAGTCTGGTTTTACAACAAATCGTGGTAAGGTAGAAGTGCGTAAGGATATGCGTACACCAGATTATGATGATGTGTTTGTGATTGGAGATTGTGCGCTAATTATGAATGAGCAGACGGGCAGACCTTTCCCGCCAACTGCACAAATTGCGATTCAGCAATCTGGAACGGTAGCTCATAACGTAAAAGCGGCAGTACGTGGAGAAGCGCTACAATCTTTTGAGCCAAATCTATTAGGTACAATCGCTTCACTTGGTCATGATGATGCAATTGCTGAGGTTTTAGGACGTAAATTATTTGGTTGGAAAGCGACGGTTATGAAAAAAATGAGTGATAATCGTTACCTGTTGAAATTAGGCGGTATTGGCCTTTTAATGAAAAAAGGGAAATTTAACATTTTTTACTAATATGAGTTATAACAAAAAAGCAAAGGAAGCGTACAGCCTTTGCTTTTTTGGCTTTTTATTATAAAATGACAGTTGTATGCTTAATCGATTACATGAGGGGAGTTACTGGATTGATACAATTAATCGTTTCCATTGTTTTATATTTCGTCATTTTTTTCGGAATCGCATTCATCTTAAATATGCTGTTAAGAAGGACATGGCTGATGGCATTTCTTTATCCGTTTGTTGTCATTATGATTATTGATAATCTATCAACAATGGAATATTTTACAAATACAAGTGCGGCATTCTCGCAACTAGGTCAAGAATTAGTGAGCTTAAAGTTCGCTGATATACTTATCCTATCTTCTGGACTTGCAGGAGCAATCGTATCTGGTTACGTTATAAAAATCTTGCGTAAAAGCGGCTATCGGATGTTTTAATTGCTTCAATAGACATTTACACCATGGTTAAAATGAAGCGATAGAGATTTACCTACCTACATAAGTGCATAAAGGCATGCTACTGTATCTGTGATATATGCTAAGTAGTTTTCTAATATTTTCATGAATAAAATTTTACTAGATTGGAAATGATGACATCCAAGAGGTGTTATTATGAAAATCAAACATTTTATTTGGCATGTTGGGATGTTGACATTGATTATGGTTTTGCTTGTGCAGGCAGTGACATCCATTTCAAATGCTGGGGAAGAACATCCGGAGTCGGGTACTGTGCTGACGTCAAAAGCAGCAGAGCTCAGGCAAACAGTGTTAAAACATAAGGGATTAAATGTTTCAAAATCGAAGCAACGTTATATTTCAAGCAATGAAATGGAAGCGCAACAAACGATTGAGGAAGCAATTGACTTTGAACAATATCCAGTTTCAACAGTAGTAGCAACTGGTTATACAGCCGGAATCGAATCGACCGGAAAAATGCCAGATCATCCAGAATATGGGGTTACATTTTCAGGTGTAAAAGTGAAACGAGACTTGTATTCTACTATTGCTGCTGACTTAACGATTTATCCGATAGGAACAATTCTTTATATTCCCGACTACGGCTATGGTGTTGTTGCTGATAAGGGAAGTGCGATACAGGGAAATAAACTTGATTTATTTTACCACACAGTGGATGACGTTTATGAACAGTGGGGTAAAAGGGAATTAGAAGTCTATATCGTAGAAATGGGCAATGGAGAATTGACTGAAGAACAGCTTAAAGCGTTAAATGAAAATGAAACGATGCAAGTATTCAGGCAACAATTTAACGAAGGTTAACGAAATACAAAAAAGACTCCCCGAAATCAACTATCGGGAGTCTTTTTAGCTTTTATCATTGGAAAAATGGATAGAGTAAGAAAGCAATACCAATTCCAGTCAAGCCACCAAAAAATACTTCAATCGGCTGATGTCCTAATAGCTCTTTCAATTCCCTGCGCTTCTCATATTCTTCCTTTTTATTCCAATCCTTCGCACTTTCTGTAAAGTACTGAAAGTCTTTAATTAATCGATTAAGCACAGCTGCATGCTCCCCAGCTTGTCTACGCACACCAGAAGCATCAAACATCGTGATTACACTAAAGATGCATGCGAGTCCGAATACACTTGATGTGACACCGTCAACGATTCCAATAGCAGTTGTCAGTGCAGTGACGGCTGCAGAATGACTGCTTGGCATTCCACCAGTGCTAAATGCGAGACCTGGTTGGAACTCTCGTGTAAAGATTAATTTAATTGGAATTTTAATTACTTGAGCAAATACAATTGCTGTTAAGGCTGCCCACAAAGGGAAATTTAAAAATAACTCCATAAGCTATAAAACATCCTTCCTACTGCAATATCCTGATTAAACCTGCAAGTTGCGTGGGTGCTCCATCATATTGCTGTTATTTTACCATAGAGAAGTGACCAGGTAAACGGATGACTATAGCATAAGTCTTATGAAGCACTTATATTCTTCAATGTGGAAGGAATTCGTTTGGCAAGGCTTAACATAAAAAGGGCAGCAATAATCGATAATATAGCATCCTTTATCATGAATGGAATCATTCCTGCCCATGCGACTGAATAAGAAATCGGTAAAGCTAGCCACGTGTTCATAGCGGTATACATATATGTAGTTCCAAATCCGTAATTGATGAATAAACCAATAATTGCAGCAAAGATAAAGTATGGAATCGAACGAGTTTGTCGATTCTCTATCATCCAGCCAACAATAAAAGCAATTAAAATAAAGGAAAAAATAAATCCTCCCGTTGGACTAATTAACTGAAAGAATCCTCCTTTTAAACCAGCGAATATCGGTAATCCTGCCGAGCCAAGTAATGTATAAACAACCATCGATATGGTTCCAAGCTTTTTCCCAAGCATCATTCCTGCTAAAATAGCAAAGAATGTTTGTAAGGATACAGGAACGGTTGTTCCTCCAATTGGAATTGTCAAAAATGGAAACCAAACCGTAATATTCGCACCGATGGCCATTAAACAAACAAACATGGCCCCAAACGTTAAATCTATTGGACGTAATTTCGTCATGTGAAACTCCCCCTTATACCAAAATAATAAGAGGGTACATTTATAATGTCAACCAAAATTTAATTTGAGGTGACAAAAAAGACAGTCATTATTCGACTGTCTTTGTGAAAATGGGTTTATTTAATGATTGCCTCTAGAGCGATTTCCATCATGTCATTGAAGGTTGTTTGGCGTTCCATTGCTGTTGTTTCCTCTCCAGTAAGGATATGGTCAGAAACCGTAAGTACAGACAATGCTTGACGTCCATATTTTGCTGCAAGGGTGTAAAGTGCAGTTGATTCCATTTCAATTGCTAGGACGTTGTATTTCGCAAGCAGTTCGTTTACTTCTTTCGCATTATCACGATAGAATGTATCGCTTGTAAAAATATTACCAACGCGAAGGTTAAGTCCTTTTTCCATACCAGCATCATACGTGTTCTTGAGTAATTCAAAATCGGCAATTGGAGCATAATCAATGCCGTTAAAAATTAATCGGTTCATTTGTGAATCTGTTGTTGATCCTTGGCCTAAAATAATATCACGGACTTTTACATCCTTTTGGATCGCTCCACATGTACCAACTCGAATTAGTTTTTTTACATCATAACTTTGAATAAGCTCATTAACATAAATGGAAATAGAGGGTACACCCATTCCTGTACCTTGTACAGAAACGCGCTCTCCTTTATATGTGCCAGTATAACCCAACATACCACGTACCTCGTTGTAAAGTTGCGCATCTTCTAGGTATGTTTCTGCAATATATTTTGCACGCAGGGGATCTCCCGGTAAAAGTATTTTATCAGCAATTTCACCTTGTTTTGCACCTATGTGAACACTCATTTATATTCCTCCTTGTATCTGAAGCAGTTCTTTTCAAAATAACGTTATCATAACAGCTCATGAAAGACAAATTTCCACTGTATTCGATTTTTTTTTGCTTATTTCTTTCATTAATTTCTGTAATTGTATATAATAGAAGTAGGTTTATGTGAATCACATAACATAAATGTTTGAAAAAATATTATAAATAGATTTGGAAGGATGAATTTTAATGAAATCACAAACATTTACAATTACTGCTGAAACTGGTGTACATGCAAGACCTGCAACGTTATTAGTTAATAAAGCGGGCCAGTATGATTCTGAGGTTGAAGTATCGTATAAAGGAAAGCAAGTTAACTTGAAGTCCATTATGGGAGTAATGTCACTAGGTATTCCAAAAGGATCTGAAATCGAAATCATTGCTACTGGAAATGATGAAGAAGAAGCATTGAACGGTGTTGCTGAAGTAATTAAAGAACACTTAGGTGAATAAACGACACATCGTAAGCGTCTGCAGGCTGGATAAGTTCTGTGCTTATGGCGCTCAAAAAGAAGCTAGAGGACAATTGTTCTCTAGCTTTATTCTTGATTATACAATTTTTCGTAATACGTCGTTTCTAGATTATCGAGCTTTTGCTGTGCCATTTTGTTAAATGGCGTATCTTCTGCTCCGATTTTTTCCTTGTACGTTTCCACTGCTTCTTTTAAAGATTTTCCATAGGCTGGAATTTCTCCTTCATATGCGTGAACGGCTGCTTTTTTAACGTTCATTTTTTCACGGTATGCCAATGCTTTTCGTTCGTGGAAAAAGACGTCATCGAGTTTTCCGTAATTGTGCAAGTCTCCTTGTAGCGGATGTTTTTGGACAGCAAGTACTTCAACGAGAAAGTTCTCGCCACGTAGTTCTTTTATAACTCCAATATAAGTTCCTGAACGATAATGCGCCTTTACTATACTTCCGATTGAAATCTCAGACATCAAATCACTCTCCTTAGCTCTAGTTTGCCAAAAATAAGGCAGATTAGCGAATATTTGATTTTGTTAGTTGGCTAATAATAGAAGTTTGTTATAATTGATAGAGAAGGATGTGAAGATTGATGATGCCGTTTCTTTATTTTCCAGAAGATAAGACGGAATATATTCCAGCAGTTATTGCATTGACGATTTTCATCATTTTAGCAGTTATTGCAATGTACCTGATGGTGAAAAAATCGAAGAAAGATGAGCAAAGTTTCAATAAAAAATATCATCAACAATTGGAAAAAAATCAACATACAACAGATAATACGTAAGCTAACGCAAAGTCCCCTTATTAAAAAATAAGGGGCTTTTTTGTTTAGATTAATTCCTTGTTGCAAATACTGAATAGAAAGGAATGCAAAAGGAGATTTTTTACATGCGTTTTATTGTTGTTTTAATTACCTTACTTTTATTAATTGCTTGCCAATCATCAGATGAAATTACCAGTAAGACAGTAGAAATGTATAATGGAACCGGAGATAGAGTTGGAACAGCTGCACTAAATGAAACAGCAGAGGGAGTGCAAATTGAGCTTACCTTGGAAGGGCTAAATCCTGGCTTTCACGGGATACATGTCCACGAATACCCGGTCTGCGAAGGACCAGATTTCACAAGCGCTGGGAACCATTTAGACCCAGAAGGGAACGAGCATGGCCTCATGCATCCGGATGGTGCACATCTTGGTGATTTGCCCAATATTGAAGCGGATGGTGCTGGGCTTGTTGATGTAGAATTGATGCTGCCAGAGGCGACGATGCTTGATGGAAAAAATTCGCTTTTTGGAGAAGGTGGAACCTCTTTAATTGTTACGGAAAATCAGGATGATGGTGTGAGTCAGCCAAGCGGTAACTCTGGAGCAAGAATTATTTGTGGTGTGATTGCAAAAGAAGATGAAGATGGCGAGTCCGAAGATGCACCGACAGATCCCACGGAATTTAATGAGGACCAAGAAGAGTAGAAAACTTGCGTCGAACAAGTGGTGAAGTAGTTGTCAAAAATGACACTTTCCGTTTAAGTTACGGCTTGTTATTTATCTTAATAGCAAGCCGTTTTTATGAAAAGAAATGATAATCGCAATGGAACTGTAACATGAAAATGTTGAGTCACCATACATAATAACCTCTCGAACAGGTAAGAATAATTTGTATGATTGATAGAGGGGACGTGATTTTATCATTAAAAGTATCCATAAGCTATTTCATTTTTTTAACAGTAAACACCCTCTTGAAGAACAATCGAGTCCGTTTCAGAACGAAGTGCTCACAGGGAAATTAGAGCATGATGCGAACGAATTAAAGGTAGTGTTCGAGAAATCTTCTGATATCGTCTATCGAGAGCTGCATCTTGGAGAGCAAAAAGGAATGCTGATCTTCTTTGATGGGCTTGTCGATCTGCAGTTAATCGACTCTGATGTTTTGAAGCCGTTATTAAATTGCGATAATCAGGAGTTAAATTCTTCGGAGATAATTTCACTGAAACAGCTGCTGAAACGAGTTGTTACAACAGCTGACATTTCTAGTAGTCAAAAGCTGCAAGATGTCACCAATCATATTTTATCGGGAGATACGGTTTTATTAATTGATGGAATGACGGAGGCACTATTCATTAGTTTGAAGGGCTGGGAGAAGCGAGGAATTGAACAACCGGAATCGGAAGTAGTCGTTCGTGGACCAAGAGATGGATTTACGGAAGATTTACGGACGAATACGACTTTAATTCGAAGAAGGTTAAAAACACCGAAGTTAAAAATGGAGCAAAAGACAGTAGGGCGATTATCGAAAACCGATCTCGTCATTACATATATAGAAGGTATAGCGGACGATTCATTAATTCAGGAGATTCACGAACGAATTAATCGAATAGATATTGACGCTATCTTAGAAAGTGGATATATCGAAGAATTAATTGACGATAACCCATTTTCAGTTTTTCCTTTAGTTGGTCACACAGAGCGTCCAGATAAAGTAGCTGGAAGTTTATTAGAAGGAAATGTTGGTATTATCATTGATAATACACCTTTTTGTCTGATTGCTCCACAAACGTTTTTTCAACTAATTCAAAGTCCTGAAGATTATTATCAGCGCTATATTACATCTTCATTTATTCGGATTTTACGATATTTGTTTTTAATTGTCTCCTTATTGTTACCATCGCTCTATGTTGCTATAACGACATATCATCAGGAAATGCTTCCAACAAGTTTATTGCTTAGTATAGCTGCTGCTCGGGAGGCTACTCCTTTTCCTGCTCTTATTGAAGCGTTAATCATGGAGGTTGCTTTTGAAGGATTACGAGAAGCTGGTGTTCGTTTGCCTCGAGCGGTAGGATCAGCTGTTAGTATTGTCGGGGCATTGGTCATTGGTCAGGCAGCCGTAGAAGCTGGCTTTGTCTCCAGTACGATGGTTATTGTTGTCGCCATAACTGGAATAGCTTCGTTTGTTATACCAGGCTATGAACAAGCCAACTCTATTCGGATTCTTCGTTTTCCGATGATGTTTCTTGCTGGGTTTATGGGGCTATATGGGGTTTTCTTAGGCGTGATAACCTTACAAATATATATTTCCCGACTCCGATCGTTTGGGGTCCCGTATTTCTCTCCAATTGCTCCATTGGATACAAATAATTTGAAGGATATATTTGTTCGCGCGCCATGGTGGGCGATGAATAAGCGTCCAGGATATGGCGGGAAAAATAAAACGAATCGGATTAAGCGTAATTCACGTCCCGGGCCAAATCAATAATAACGTATGTCGAAGCGGAAGGGAACATGTATGAGACAAAAAGGTATGTTTTTTTTACTTATTGTGATGTTACCACTTCTTACTAGTTGTTGGGGCAGGACCGAGGTAATTGATATTGCCTTAGTAACTGCTATTGCAATCGACAAAGGAGAAAATGAAGATATTCTACTTAGCTTACAAATCGCTGTTCCTAAAAGCCTTGGTGCTCAAGATGGTCAAGGATCAGGGAAGTCTGAATCAACAATAGTGGTTTCAGAAGAGGGAGAAAGTATTATGCAGGTATACCGTAAAATCCAGATGAAGTTGTCCCGGGAAATTTTCTTTGCCCACAATAGTGTGATTATTATTGGAGAAGAGCTGGCAACGGAAGGTGTTTCTTCTGTACTAGATTTCTTCTCGAGGTATCGACAACCGCAATTAGCTAGTACGATTTTATTTACAAAAGAAAAAGCTAGTGAGGTGTTAAGCTTAAACCCTCATATAGAAGCGATGACATCAGAGGAAATTACAGAACAAGAAAAACGAGGAGCTGGGCTAGAAGTTAAAGTGAGGGATTTTGTAACACGCATGTTAGCTGATGGCGATGAACCGTTTGCTTCACAAATTTCAAGTAAAACATTACAAAAAGAGGATGACTCCTCAGAATTGGTTCCGTCGCTTGATGGTGCAGCAATCTTTAAGGGAGATAAATTAAAAGGCTGGATGAATGGGATAGAATCTCGAGGAGTATTATGGATTCGCGATGAATATATGTCTGGAGTGATAACCGTTAAAGTGATAGATGATCGAGGTGGTGGGAATATCGGGGCAGAAATACGTCAAGTATCTTCTAAGATTAAGGCGGAAGTATCAAAAGAAAAAGTGAAAATCATAGTCAAAACCTATGGAGATGTTGAAATCTTTGAAAATTCCTCTCAGTTGGATTTGAATGATCCGGAAAAGCTCCAAACTGTAAAAAAAATGTTTGAAGAAGACGTAAAAGATAGGCTTGAACTAACGTTGGATAAAGCTCAAAAAGAATTAGGGTCAGATATTTTTGGTTTTGGACATGCGGTTTATCGATCGAATCCCAAACTGTGGAATGACGTGTATAAGAATAAGTGGGAAGAAGTTTTTCCAGAAATTGAAATCGAGATAGCTACTGAAATCAAGTTAAAAGGTACTGGGTTTAGTTCGCAGTCAATGACATTGTCGAATTAGAATGATGAAGGAGAATCCTTTTACCGTTAAGATTTTGGGGGGATTGTATGGAACGTATATCGGTCTATCAGCTTTTTACAATTACAGTGTTTTTTCAGCTTGGTACATCTGTAATATTTGGTTTTGCTACGGCTGCTGGTAGAGATGCATGGCTAGCAATTCTAATCTCTACTGCTTTTGGAATACTGTTGATTTTAATGTATGTTGCCCTAATGAAGTTGAACCCGGGATTAGCTTTTGTGGAATGGTTCCCGACACAACTTGGTAAATGGATCGGTATGCCGATTGCTTGGCTGTACCCACTAATGTTTTGTATGTGGCAGGGCGTATTATATCCGATGTGAAATCGATTATTCCAGATACGCTCCTACCTGATACCCCACCATGGTTTGTCGTTCTCACGCTTTTATTAGTAGTTGTATGCGGGATTTCATCAGGAATTGAAGTTATTGCTCGACTAACGGAATACTTGTTACCGATGGTATTATTAATCTTTTTTATTGAGGTTAATCTACTCTTTTTTTCTGATGTTGTGAATGTTAACTACATCCTTCCTGTTCTTGGACAGGGGTGGGGAAAAATTTGGTCAGTTGTATGGCCAACAGGTATCACACAAACATTTGCGGAGACGTTAACATTAGCGATGATTTGGCCATTGGTAAAAGAAACTGAAAAGGTATGGAAGGTAACAATCTTAGCTACAATTGTAACCGGAATAACGATTGCTGGAGTTAGTTTGATGCAGTTTCTCGTATTTGGTGAAGATATTCTAGAGCGTACCCTGTATCCTGTTTATATATTAATGCAACAAATATCGATCGCTGATTTCTTTGAAAATCTTGACGCAATTGTAAGTCTGGTTATGATTCTCACTGCTTTTGTTAAATTAACACTTTACTTTTTTGCTGCAGTTCGTTCAATTCAATTGTTATTGAATCTAAGATCGAGTCGCTACCTAATTTTACCTGTAGCTATTATTATTTACACTTTGGGCATAACGATGTCTGAAAATATAAGTGAACATGTCTATGTTGGAACTCAAATTTTTCCGCTTGTTTTATGGGTTCCATTGTTAATTATTTTGCCCTTTCTATTGCTAATCGTGTCGTTGATACGGAAAAAAATTACGAAGTCATCATCGAATTAAATCAAGGAGTGATTAGAATATGAGCAGGTTTCTCTGGCCTTGGCAGACTAATGTAGTGATAGAGTATCCGTGGATTTTGTTAGTATGTATTGTGATACTTTCGCTTCCATTATCAATTGTCTCGTGGGTACGGTGGAAAAAATGATGGGTTATCTTTAGAATTTAAACATGTTCTTTTCAAGCAAAAACACATGATCAGCTAAATGACCATGTGTTTTAACGTGTCTATTTCGTTAAAGCCTGTACGGCATCAATTATCCGTTTGACACCTTCTTCTAAAGTAGCACGTGGACAAGCAATATTCATACGCATATATTGGTCGCCACCTTCTCCATAAGACGCACCAGCATTCAAGCCAACCCTTGCTTTTTCAATCATGAATTTATTTAAAGACGTACTATCCATATCGAGTGCACTACAATCAACCCAGAGTAGATAGGTCCCTTCTGTTTTCACTACTTTGAGTTCAGGTGCATGCTGATCAAACATTTCGGTTACATAATTGGTATGACTTTCAAGTAAGCTGTTTAATTCATCAAGCCATGGTTTACCATGCGTATATGCAGCTTCCATCGCGGTATTTCCCATTGTATTCAATTGGTTATGGAAACCTTGCTTATTAAATGATGCATCAAGCTTCTTGCGATTTTCATTATTGCTTGTAATCACATAAGATGCGTCTAGTCCTGCAAGATTGAATGTTTTCGATGGTGCCATACACGTAATCGTATGATCGGCAACTTCCTCAGAAAGTGATGCAATTGGGATATGCTTCTGACCTGGGAAGACGAGATCAGCATGAATTTCATCGGAAAAAATCATGACATCATATTTCAAGCATAGTCTTGCCATCTCTTCTAGTTCTTCTTTTTTCCACACACGACCAACAGGGTTATGTGGGGAGCATAAGATAAATGCTTTTACACCAGACTTCAACTTATTTTCAAAGTCTGCAAAATCAATCGTGTAGTAATTATCTTTATTAACGAGTGGATTCTTCACCAGTTCTCGATCATGCGCTTTGATGACATTATAGAATGGTGGGTAGACAGGTGTTTGAATAAGAATTTTATCTTTTGGTTCTGTAAAGGCTTGTACGGCTATATGTAAGCTGGTAACAACGCCGTTACTATAGGATAGCCAAGTTGGGTCAACTGTCCAGTTGTGTCTTTTTTCTAACCAATTGATGATCGACCCAGATACTGCCTCATCAATTACTGTATATCCATAAATCCCGTGCTGTGCCCGTTTAATTAATGCTTCATTAACAGCTTCTGGGGCTTTGAAATCCATATCAGCGACCCACATCGGTAGTACGTCATCTGATTGGAACATGGCCTGTAACATGTCCCATTTAACAGATCTGGTATTTTTACGGTCAAATATTTCCTTAAAGATACTCATAAGATGCCTCCTAGTAATTCATTAATGCTATTATAACAAAGAAAGCTTGAATGAAAACGAAAAAAAAGCAAAGCGTTAAAACGCCTTGCCTACAGGGGGAATACGAGAAAGTCTTACATTTATAGTATTACCCCGAAATAAAAAATATAAACAGGGATATTTAAATTTTTTCATGTGCGAAAGATAGAAACTGCGAAATAACTTCTAATTACTTAGTTTGAGCAACTCTCGGCGTCCGGGATCGCTCCGGGCGGATGTGAATAAAAGTTGTGTTCCAGCGTATTTTGCTAAAGAAATAGTGAGCCTAGTAATAGCGTAGTGTGTTTCCATAGCGAGTATACGCACAACCCATTATTATTCGTTAGTTTGTAGTTTCTTTCCAACTACGAAATGTTTTTCACTTACATTCTAAAAGTTAAACAATGAAGAAACATTTGTCGAGAAACTTTCGTTACATAGGTAGTGGCGGGAAAGGAGGGGGAGGTATAGGTGGATGAATGTGAGATTGTCAATCGAGCAAAATTAAAGGATGAAACTGCCTTTGAGCAATTAATTGATACATATAAGCCTGTAATTGAACGATTTGCTTATCAATTGGGTGTGAAACAAGAAAACATTCCAGATATTGTTCAGGAAACCTTTATCAAAATTCATCGGAAATTACATCAGTTTCAAAAAGGGAAATTTACAACTTGGGTTTTTCAAGTAACACTAAATGTAGTGCGAGATCAATATCGTAAACAAAAAAGAGAGTTGAAGCTAATTGATAAAGCGAAGCAAAGTCAATTGCAAACGATTCAAAGTGGCTATTATTTTGAAAAACAAGAGCATTTATTTTTACATGAATGTATACAAAAGCTTGATGAAAAATATAAGATTCCACTAATTTTGTTTTATTTCCATGATAAATCCTATGATGAAATTGCACTTATTTTAAAAATTAAATTATCCGTTGTGAAGACTAGAATCCACCGTGGAAAAGGAAAATTAAAGGAGCTTTTCGAAACATCGATTGGAGTGGAGGTTTACCAAAATGGATGATAAGCAATTGGAAAAAATGCTTCACGATATGAAAGATGACTATAATAAGTTACCTGAATATACAAATACCAAAACCGTTATGCATACTATTTTTTCCAGAAAAAACACAAAATGGAGGCGGTTGTTGCCGACTGTTGCGGTGATAGCTGGAATGCTTTTATTTATGATTGTTGCACTTCCGTATCTGAATGATGATCAGCAAGGGGATAGGGAAGCTGAATACTTGAAACTTTATTATCAGCAAAAGAAAGAAGCTTTTCGCAAGGAACTTGGGATAGAAAGTGTGGAATCGTTTCGTGAGGTCAAACAGGCTGAGCAGCTTGTGGAACAGTTTGCACTTATGAATCAATCTGGAGAGTTTGAACGGATTAAATCGGAAATTGATTATTTATTTACCCCGCCCAAGCAAGCGATTGAACAATTGAATAAAGCTGGAGAATCAATCGGGAAAAACTTTGAATTTGGTTTTAAAATGACAGATATGGAGTATTCACTGCAAATCTATATGATGGAACTGTTTGAAAAATACGCTCTTACAAATCAAGAGCAGAAGAATTTAATAGAGGCACAGCATGACCTGAAGAGTTTTACTGGACCATCTGAAGTAAAGGCATTTTTAGAGCTGCTTTATGAACAAGGCTTTGTTCTTAAAGCAGAAGAGTTTGAATCGCCAGCTATAAAGGTTCAAATGGACTATTTTTGGATTATCGGAAATAACGAGAGATTAAAGAATATGGAATGGTTTGAACGCTATTTAGAATTAGTTGAAACAAAAATTGATCTGTATGCGCCTGGCATCGATAATAAACACGAAATTCCATGGGATGAGTTTGACACAATCTTATTGGAAATAGAGGATCTGTTTAAGGATTATCCAGAGGCGAAAAACGTTTTATTTGAGGAAACCTATTTGCAAAATGTTATACATTGGTATTTAGAGGGTTATATCGAAGCTGGTGCTTATTCGTATCCTGCTACATTAAATCAAGATGCAAGGGATGAGTTATTACATTTTGTTAACGAGCATATGGACTCTAAGTATTGGGAGATTGTGAACGGAGCTGTAGTGTTATATGAAGCAAATGATTGGAAAAAAACAGATCATCTTCAGCTTTGGGGTTTAACGAATAAACTATCACTTTTTTTCGATGATAAATTTGAAGGATTGCAGTTAAAGGATATTCATGAGGTGAATGGTTGGCCAATATTAAGTTCTACACCAAAGACATATATAGAATATGTAGAGGAACAAGATGTGTCATTACTTGAAAAGCTCTCATCAATGGAGATTATCTCGCTCTATTTTTATGCAGTCGAAAAGGAAGCAGAAGAGGATGTTCATGCTTTAGTAACTAATCTTGATTTTAACCTAAACGAAGTAAATGCTAAGGGTTTGGTCTATATTATTCGAACGGATCATGCGACTCATCATGAAACATATCAATTAATAGGACAGGACAACCATAACATACAAGCAGAGGTGCAGTTGAGTAAGGAAGGAAATATGTGGAAGATTTCGAGCGTTGAATTATATCATTAAAAAAAGCACCGTTCGTGCTCTGATTTGAGACGACGGTGCTTTTTAAACGTTAATTATAAGCGTTTCTCTAATGCTTCTTTTTCTTCCTCAAATCCAGGTTTACCAAGTAGTGCGAACATATTTTTCTTATACGCTTCTACACCAGGCTGGTCAAATGGATTGACGCCAAGTAGGTAGCCACTAATAGCACATGCTTTTTCAAAGAAGTAAACCATGTAACCGAAAGTATAGGCATCAAGTGCAGGTAATTCTACAATTAGATTCGGAACATCGCCATCAGTATGAGCAAGCATTGTACCTTGGAATGCTTTATCATTGATTTCATGAATGGTTTTACCAGCTAGGTAATTCAAGCCATCTGAATCATTTTCTTCTGCTTCCAATGTTAAATCTTTTTTCGAAGTATTCACGTGAAGTACCGTTTCAAATATATTGCGACGGCCTTCTTGGATATATTGACCAAGTGAATGCAAGTCCGTTGTGAAGTTAGCAGACGAAGGGTAAATCCCTTTTTGATCCTTTCCTTCACTTTCGCCAAATAGTTGTTTCCACCATTCGGAGAAATATTGTAAGCTTGGCTCATAATTAATTAGAAGCTCTGTTACTTTACCTTTGTTATATAGAACATTACGCACCGCTGCATATTGATATGCAGGGTTGTTAGCAAGTGTTGGTTCAGCTAAGTCATGCATTGCATCCTTTGCACCTTGCATCATATCATCGATAGAAATGCCACTTACTGCAATTGGCAGTAATCCTACAGCAGTAAGAACAGAATAGCGGCCACCAACATCATCTGGAATAACAAATGTTTCATAACCAGCTTGGTCTGCAGATGTTTTTAATGCCCCTCTTGCTTTATCTGTAGTTGCATAAATACGAGCTTTTGCTTCTTCTGCACCATATTTTTCCTCTAAGTATTTTTTGAAGATTCGGAATGCGACAGCAGGTTCTGTTGTTGTTCCGCTTTTTGAAATAACGTTAATGGAAAAATCTTTGTCCTTAAGTAACTCTAATAGCTCATTCATATAAGTAGAGCTTAAATGATGTCCAACAAAGATAACCTGTGGTGCTTGTCTTTCTTCTTTCGAAAGCAGGTTTTGGAAGGAATGATTGAGCATTTCTAACGCTGCGCGAGCTCCAAGATAAGATCCGCCAATACCAATAACAAGCAATACGTCAGAATCATTTTTGATTTTTTCTGCGCTTGCCTTTATTCGTGCGTATTCTTCTTTATCATAGTTTTCGGGTAAATCGATCCAGCCAAGAAAATCGTTACCTGGGCCAGTTTTTTCATGTAGCATATGATGTGCTGATTCCACAAATGGGCTTAAGTAATCAACTTCATGCTGGTCAAAAAATGTAAGAGCTTTATCATAGGTAAATGAAACGTGTGACATTGACATCCTCCTTTAATTGCAATCAAATGCATACCCTAACTTTAATCGATTAGTATGGTGAAATCAAGAATGATGCAATTGGAATTGCCAATGAAAAAAACATACACAACGAAGTTCAATACTTACGTGTGTATGTTTTATATTGTGACTTATTTCTTTGCTGATTGATCGATCCACTCTTGAAGCTTATCTTTCAGTGTGTTAAATCCAGCTGAATCATTGTCTTGCTGGAAAGTAGGCTGTGCTTTTTTCTCTCTAGCAGGTTTAGCAGGCTTCTTTGGTGCTTCTTCTGTAGCACGGATAGATAGCGATACTTTGTTTTTTGCTTCGTCTACATTCATTACTTTAACTTTCACTTCGTCACCAACAGTTAAATGTTCATTGATATCTTTCACATAACCATGTGTGATTTCTGAGATATGAACTAACCCTTGATTTTCTTCATCTAAAGCAACAAATGCTCCATATGGCTGTATACCTGTAACTTTTCCGTCTATAATTTGACCAGCTTCAAATTTGCTTGTCATGCTGAACAACTCCTATATTTAAATTCGTTTCTTTTTACACAATATACAATTATAGCACAAAGTATTAATTCTAGCAAAAATTACTTGAAAAATGATAGGGAATGTTACCAACGAGTTAGGGAGATTAGAATATCATTCTCACTTAAGGTTTGATCTGCCTTAGGGTGTACAAGGTATTTCTCATCACGAATAAATCCAAGTATCAGGTATCCCTGTTGTAATAGATGATTGGAAATATGCAGGAATGTTTTGCCCTTCAACTCACTAGGCAGCTGCACATGAGTAAATTGCTGTTGTATCAACAGTTGAATAACATCCTCAAAAGGGGTAGCAGTTTTTGAATGATTTAACTCATGAAAAAATAAACCACTCATAAATTCATTTGATCGGATAATCGTCGTTGCACCAGCTCGCAAAGCATTTTCAATTTGAATTTTGGATAAAATCTCGGCAACGATCGGTATCTGCTTGTTATTCCCGCGAATTGCAATTGTAGCGAGAATCGTATAATTATCTGCTTGCCGTTCATTTTTGTTTAACTCAGATGTGATTAGAACGCGGTCAGCATACTTTATATTCGCTTTTTCTAATATCGTGTCTTCACTGGCATCCCCATTAATAAAATGGACAGGATATTCTTGGAAGGTGAGGTGACGTAGCGTTCGGTCAATTAGAACGATTCGTGTGCTTGGATGATTTTTAGAAGCGATGTGTATTAATTGTTTTGTACGCTCATTCCAACCGATAAAGATAAAGTGATTCTTCCCTTTGAATGGGAGTCTTCCACATTCAAGATCCTGCTCATGTTTTACCGTTGCAGTGGACAATGAAGTAATATAAAAAGCGATTAAACCACCACCAGTTAGGATAAGTAGAATGGCAATAATTCTCCCTGTTGACGTTAGAGGGACATAATCACCGTAGCCGACAGTTGCACCAGTAACAAAAGCCCACCAAATGCCGTCGAATATCGTTGGAAATTGGTTTGGTTCGAACAGGTGAATCATCGTCCCGAAGAAAGTCATCAGAATAAAAATTGTAAGTAGAAGCTTAATGGCAGTCGGTAAACGAAAATAAAGATGTTTAAAAAAGCGAATACTCATAGCATCACCTTAATGAGGATGGATTTACAGTTTAGTATGAGCTAAGAGGGGAGTGTTATTCAAACATACAGACAAGAAAAGGGCGAGTGCTGGCGATATATATATCGTCAGCACTCGCCTCATTAGAGTCTAAGC
>NZ_PIJY01000024.1:434012-477362 GCF_008304605.1 Oceanobacillus polygoni
TTATACACTGCAACCCAAAAGTCATGGTTATCGCGATAGGACTTCGATATAAATAAATACATTTCCTTTGCTTTTTCATCGTAATCTTCCGCATCCTGTGGAGGCAGGGCGGCTCGAGAATGGTCGACAAATTGTTGAAGTTCCGCTGCACGTGGTCCCCATTTAGCTACTTCTTCTCCATTTTCATTAATGAAGATGAAAATAGGAATGGAACGCGCTTTTCCATTTGTTAAGTATTGGTCCATTAATTCTAAATTTTGGTCGCGCAAGAGCATCCGAACTTGAATATCAGTTGCCTCAGATAACTTTAATAAAATAGGGATATTCAGCATCGCATCTCCACACCAATCCTCGGTCAAGACGATGGCTCGAAGATTTTTTTCGCGGATTTCATCAAAAAATGCTTCATCAGCTGGTAAGGAAAAATGATCATAAATATGCAGTAAATCTTCTTTGTTCTTTTCCATGGATTCAATATAAGCGTCTGGATTCAATCCTTTTTCAAAGCCTTGATTAAGATGCATAAGCAAACACTCCTTTTAGATGTTGTTCGAAAAGTCCTTTTACGGATACGTACTGAGTAAAATTGTAAGGCTAAAATGATGATACGTAAACAAATGTGCTCTTTTTTTAGGTGGTAAGTTAGTATAAGAATTTGGCAGTAAACTTGATTTATACATAAACAGCCACGTCTGGCTCCAGCGCCCAACAACTAGCAAACTTCACACTCTTCCACTACGATAAGCGGGCCAGACTTGGACCTCGTCGTGTTTCCTTTATCTCATTGCGGAGTCTCCAGTTTGTACGTTGCTAAACGGGCGCTTGCGCCTTTGATCCAAATTTTGCTATCATGGAAATTAGTTGGATGAATAGCCTGAGGAGGTAGTATGGATGACACAAATAAATCAGCAGTTTTTACTGGAATTATTAAACACGCCATCTCCATCAAGTATGGAAATGGAAATTCAGAGGAAATGGATTAGCTATGTAAAGGATTTTGCCGATGAAATGCGTACTGATAATGCAGGCAATGCCATTGGTGTATTAAATCCGGACGCTCCTTTTAAAATTTTGCTTGCAGGGCATTGTGACGAAATTGCACTTGTAATTAACCGGATCGATGAGAATGGTTACTTGCATTTTGATAAAATGGGTGGTATCAACCCAAAGGCAGCGGTTGGAATGCGTGTAACTGTGCTTGGATATAACGGTAATGTAACTGGTGTTATCGGTGTGAATGCACAGCATCATGGTGGACTGAAAAATGACTTTGAACTATCGGATTTGTTCATCGATTGTGGCTATAAATCCAAAGAGGAAGCTGCAAAGCACGCGCAAATCGGAGATCTCTGTGTATATAAAACAGAACCAGAGATTTTAATGGGTCGCTATATTGCTGGACGTGGTTTGGATAATCGAACTGGTGCATTTATTGTTGCAGAAGTTCTGAGACAGCTTTCTGAAAAAGATATTAACGTTGGTGTTTACGCAGTAAGTACAGTAAATGAAGAAACCAATATGGGCGGAGCGTATTTTGCTGCTGCTGGAATTGAACCGACAATGGCAATTGCATGTGATGTGACGTTTGCAACAGATTACCCTGGCGTTAATAAAAATAAACATGGTGATATTACCCTTGAGGGTGGTCCTGTTCTTGCAAAAGGGGCACCAATCAATATTAAGATTAATCAGATGCTGGAAAAAACAGCGAGGAAGTTAGATATGGATGTGCAATATGAGCTGACACCACGCATGACAGGAACGGATGCAGACAAAATGCGACTAACGGGGAAAGGTGTACCCGTTTCTTTAGTGTCACTCCCATTGAGATATATGCATTCGCCTGTTGAAACATCGAGTATCCAAGATATCAAACAAGAAATTGAATTGATTGTAACGATGATTGCTGATATGACAGGAAAAGAGAGTTTAAATCCATTGGATGATTGAGTTTAGTAACGATTATGAAGTTATAGCTGCTTTCAAAAAGAGCCGATAGCCCCTCATACGGGGAGCTGTCGGCTTTTTTTGACCCGAAAAATAAAAGGGTTAAAAAGTCCTGATAAATATGAACCGATATTACAAAATACCTCTTATCACAGCGTCACATATAGTGTAATGTCCTTGTTTTCCACACTAAAGAAAAAAACCTCTTCTATATTTCCTATTTACTAGTAAAATAGATTTATTTTTCATGTGAAAATAGCGTTATGAAAACGTCCCCTACTATAAGATCCATGTATATCAATCATTTATTGAACGTGTATGTAAGAACAGAGTGAATAGTAATTGTTGTTAATTAGGAAAAATTGGTACTAATTATTCAATTGTGAAAATTCGGATTAATAATGACAATAATCGACAAAATTCATTCTATCTATCTACTATACTGACATTAACAACGAGATTCTACAACTATCGGAAATTGGAGGGGATCGACAAGTTTCTTGAAAAGGAGGGCAAGGGGTTTTTTAGAACTTAAGTGAATGTACTGTTCGAAAATTGAGGGGAGGAAAAGATTTGAGAACAAAGAAAAAGCGGCAGGTAAAGGCGTTCAGTATGGCAGCAACTTTTTTAATGGCATTTTCTATAATTACACCAGGTGTGACATTGGCTGAGTCGCAAAGCAAACCGCATTATTCGCTAAATGATTCCAATAAGGTTGCAGAAGCAAAGGTAAGTGAGCGTTTACTAACTGAATTTAAAGATGATGAAAAACTGACATTTCTTGTGAAGTTCAATGAAATTGCAGAAGTAGAGAAAGCTGCTTCAGAAGCAAAAGCAAATGCTGCGAAGGCGAATCTCTCTGCACAAAAAGTAGAGCATATCAGCCGATCTGCAGTTATCTCTGAGTTAAAAGCAACTGCACTCAGCTCCCAGCAAAATGTGAAAGCATATTTAGAGCAGGAAGTAGAGAATGGAAAAGCGGAGAATATTCAAACATATCACATTGTGAACGGGATTGCAGTTACAGCGACAAAGGAAGTCGCAGAGAAAATTGCAACCTTCGCTGAAGTAGAAAAGATTCTTCCGAATGAAACACGTGAGTTATATACAACCGTTACAAAAGATGCAGAGACACCTAAATCCGAAATTGCAAATGTGGAGTGGAATGTTGAACGTGTTGGTGCTCCGGCAGTTTGGGATATGGGATTTGATGGATCGGGTGTCGTTGTAGCGAGTATTGATACAGGCGTACAGTGGGATCACCCTGGGTTAGAAGATCAGTATCGTGGTTATGATGCTGCAACTGGTGAGGTAGACCACACGTACAGCTGGTATGATGCAACAGCAAATGAAGATGTGCCTTACGATGACCAAGGACATGGTACACATGTAACTGGAACAATGGTAGGTAGTGAGCCAGATGGATCCAATCAGGTCGGTGTAGCACCAGGTGCACAGTGGATTGCTGTTAAAGCATTTACAGCAGCAGGCGGAACCGATGTCGATTTACTAAATGCAGCAGAGTGGATTCTAGCTCCAAATGGAGATGCAAGCATGGCGCCAGATGTTGTTAATAACTCTTGGGGCGGTGGACCAGGTCTGGATGAATGGTATCGTGATGTTGTTATCGCTTGGAGAGCAGCAGAAATCTTCCCAGAGTTTTCAGCGGGAAATACAACGTTATTTAATCCAGGTGGGCCAGGATCGATTGCAACACCGGCAAACTATCCTGAATCGTTTGCAACTGGAGCAACTGACATCAATGATGCTTTAGCAAACTTTTCATTACAAGGTCCTTCACCATATGAAGGCGATATAAAGCCGGATATTTCTGCTCCGGGTGTAAATATTCGCTCGACTGTACCAGGTAGTGGCTATGAAGGCGGATGGAATGGAACATCGATGGCAGGTCCGGCTGTATCTGCAGTCGCAGCTCTATTAATTCAAGCAGATACTAGCCTGTCAGTGGACGAGCTTGAAGAAATTTTAATGCAAACTGCAACACCATTAACAGACGGTACATTCTCAGAATCACCAAATATGGGATATGGCTATGGATTAGTTAATGCATATGATGCTGTGTCTTCTGTCGTAACTGGCCTTGGAAGGCTAGAAGGACAAGTTACGAAAGAGGGAGAAGACACAGAAGCACCAACATTTGAACACGACGCACCAAGTGAAACGTATGCAGGAATGAATTTGGATCTTGCAATCGACGTTTCTGATAATATCAGTATTGCTTCAGTTGAAGTCGTTTATGGAGATGGCGAATCGGTACAAGCGAGTCGTGTGTCAGGTGACTATAAATCTGGTGAATATGTTGCAACTATTCCAGGTGAAGCGATTACTGGTGATTCGTTTTCCTATCATTTAGTCATCAATGACTTCGGAAACAATGAAGTAACAAGTGATAACTATGAAGTAACGGTATTACCAGGAATTACAGTAGGATATGCTGCAGATTTTGAAACAGCTCCAGCGGGCTGGACAATTTTTGGAGAAAATAGCAGCTGGGAAAGAGGTATTCCGACTTCGGGACCTGGAGAAGCAGCTTCTGGTGAGTATGTATATGCAACCAATCCAGAAGGGACATACAACAATAACGAAAATGGAACACTTGTGATGCCACCTATTGATTTGCCAGAAGGAGAATCCTATCTACAATTCAATCAGTGGTATAACATCGAAAACAACTGGGATTTTGGTCATGTGTTTATTTCCACTGATCAAGAAGAGTGGACACAACTAGCACGGATAACCAACACATCTGATGGATGGGAAGCTGCAGAAATTGATCTTTCAGAGTATGGTGGTGAGCGTGTCTATATAGGATTTAACCTTACAACGGATGGTAGTGTGCAACGCGATGGCTGGTATATTGACGATGTCACTTTAGCTGACACATCAAACAGCAGCAGTGCATCACTTGGTGTTGTCCCTGCTAAAGGAAAAGCAGCCGAAAATGCAAAAGCAGATAAAGATGCTATGAAGAAAGAAAAGGTGGATCCGAATAAAATAACACCAGAAAAATCAACGAAAGAAAGTGAAGCAAATAAAGGTGAGTCCATTCATCCGACGTTGCTTCCGCTAGGCGCTCAAGTAAGTGTACTTGAAAGTGGGCGTACTGCAAATACGGATCCTGCAACTGGAAGTTATTCATTGCTTCACGGAGCTGGTGACTTCACAGTAGTTGCTGAAGCATATGGCTTTCATTCAGAGGAACAATCCGTAACGCTCGAAAATAATGGTGTAGCAACGACGAACTTTACATTAGAAGAAATTGATCAATATACAGTAAGCGGTACAATCACGGATGAAAACACTGGGGAAGCAGTAGAAGGAGCGACAGTTCTGATCGTTGAGGATGCAAATATTGCGCCTGCAGAAACGGATACATCAGGTAGCTTCACACTTACTGCTTATCAAGGCACATATACGTTGAAGGTTTTAGCTGCTGGTTACCACGGTAAAGAAGTTGAAGTTGACCTTAGTGAATCAGATGCAGAAATCAATGTAGAACTTGAGCCTTTTTATACGGTTCCAGGTGGAGAAATTGGCTATGATGATGGTACTGCAGAGAATGCACGTGCATTTTATGATGCTGGCAATGGCTGGGCAGTGAAGATGTCATTACCTGAAGGCCAAGAAACTGCACTTGTTACAGAAGGTGTATTCCAATTCCATGATACGGACTGGCCAAGCCCAGGTGGAACAGAGTTCGCTGTTGAAGTATGGGATGCTAGCGGACCAGATGGATCACCAGGTGAAAGAGTAGCTGGTCCAGTAGATGCCGAAGCAATTAGAAGTCTGGATGAATGGACAGTAGTTGATTTATCTGAACATGCAATCCAGGTTGATGGCGATTTCTATATGGTTTACATTCAAACTGGAACAAATCCAAATGTGCCTGGACTTGCAACTGATGAAAATGGTCCAAATGCAGAGCGCAGTTACCAGTATGTTGGTGGAGCATGGTCACCATCTCCAGCTGCAGAGGGTAACTATATGATTCGCGCGCGTGTAGCATATGGAGTAGAAAATCCAGTTATCACCTCACCAGAGGAGGATTTCATTACAAATGAAACAGAATTAACAGTGGAAGGTACTGCTTCTGCAACGACCACGGTTCAATTGCTGAATAATGGGGAAGAAGCAGGGACTGCTGAAATTGATGAAGACGGTACGTTCGCTCTGCCAGTAGAGTTAGCGGAAGGTGAAAATGAATTCCAAGCTGTATCATTACTTGATGATGTACAGGTCGGAGAATCCGAAACCGTTACAGTAACCTTGGATACAGAAGCGCCTGAATTAACCATTGATACTCCTGCAGATGGCGATAAAGTAAATCGTGAAAGTGTAACAGTCGAAGGAACAGTTGCTGATGAAAATCTTGACTTTGTCGAGGTAAATGGTCAAGAAGCAGCGATAGAGGACGGAAGCTATTCGAAGCGAATTTTACTTGACGAAGGTGAAAACACAATTGAAGTTGTAGCAGGTGATCTAGCTGGAAATTCAACAACCGAGTCCGTAACAATTGCGGTTGATTTTACAGCTCCTGAAATCGAAAATCTAACACCAACAGAAGATGTTCATATCAATGCTGGCGAAAGTGTTAAGTTTGAATTTGATAGTGAGCCTGGATTAAAAGCAACATACTTTATCCATATGCCACTTACAAATACAACGGCTAATGCGACAGAGCTACCAATGATGGAAACATCTGAAGGACATTATGAAGGCTACTGGACAGCAACAAGTAGTGTCGTTGCTGAGGGAGCAGTCATCGAAGTTAAAGTAGTAGACGCTTTCGGTAATGAGACACGGGAGCAAGCAGATGGTAAGTTATTTATTAATGTAGAATAAGAAAAAATGCGGGGCGCATGCGCCTCGTTTTTTTTGTGCGGTTGGAATGGAGCTAAAGTAGTACTTAATGGAGCCAAAATATTTATTATGGAGCGTTAACAATAGAAATCGAGTCATAAAATAAGGAGATTTGTAACTTACTGAAAAGCTTGGAGTCATAGGAGGGACGCTCGATAGATTGGTTACATACTGCTTCAAATTAATTCCGAGTTTTTAACTTGCATTGCCAGAAAAATAGTGTATAATAAATTTAACAATTAAATAATCGATTCCAATCTTCGGGGCAGGGTGAAATTCCCGACCGGCGGTAATAAGCAGAGATGCTTTAAGTCCGCGAACTGCAAGGCTGCTTGCCATGCGGTTGACCTGGTGCGATTCCAGGACCGACAGTTACAGTCTGGATGGGAGAAGATGTCGAGCCTGTTTTGGTGCATTTTTGCGCCATTATTTGACTATGATTAAATCAACCCTAAAGCCTCTTTTAAGCTTTAGGGTTTTTGTGTCTGTTAGGCTAGTATCCTTCATCACGAGAGTGGAATCGATAAAAGATGAAGGAGGATTTAGATGATGCGTAACACAAGCAAACAATCATCAAATTTATTAAAACTTATTATTTTAGCTTTATTGGGGACAATTTCACTTTTATTGTTTTTCTTGAATTTCCCACTACCATTTTTACCACCATATTTAAAAATTGATTTTAGTGATGTACCAGCATTAATGGCTTCACTCATTTTCTCGCCACTTGCCGGTGTAATTGTTGTAGCGGTGAAAAATTTACTCTATATTGCTGTATCTGGAGCAGGAGATCCAATTGGTGTTGCAGCAAATTTCCTTGCAGGAGTTATGTTTGTCGTACCAGTTTCGATTTTATACCATAAATATAAAGGTGTTAAGAGTATCGTTTCAGGGTTAGTAACAGGAACGCTTATTATGGCAATTGGAATGAGTGTGCTAAATTACTTTATCATTCTTCCAGCATATGGCTGGTTTATGGGCTGGGAAATGACAAATCAAGTAATTTGGGTATCCGTCATAGCTGGTGTTCTGCCATTCAATATGATAAAGGGTATTATCATCGCATTATTATTTGTACCATTATTTATAAAAATGCATAGCTGGATTAAGCAGCAACAAGCGAAATTTATATAATAATTAAAAGCTAATCTCTATCGAAGAGGTTAGCTTTTTTGTATGGCAAGAAAACAGAACTTGATTAAAGTTACTTCGCGTGAAACTCAAACAGATGAATTTAAAGTGTCTTCAATTAGAATTGAACGGCTTAGCGGTTACATTTTACCTTCCGAAAAGGTCTTTTTCCTAAGCGTTCTTCTAAACAATGACATTAATACAAGCATTCTCTCATACTTTATTCAAGAGGTGGTAAAATGGCAAGAATTGCTTACCGAGATGCAGACATTGACTTAATGGCAAGGATGATGAGAGCAGAGGCTGAAGGTGAAGGCAAACAAGGAATGCTTTATGTAGGAAATGTTATTGTTAACCGCGTTGTAGCAGATTGTACGGACTTTAATGATTTGAGAAACATTGAAGACGTTATTTTTCAAGTACAAGGTGGTAATTATTCTTTTGAAGCCGTTCAAAAAGGGAATATGTTTTATCAACGAGCAAGAGATTCTGAAAGAAGATTAGCTGAACAGAATATAAAGCACTGGAGAGAACATCCAGCAAAATATGCACTTTGGTATTTTAATCCATATGCTCCGTGCCCTCCAACATGGTATGATCAGCCGTTTTCTGGTCAATTTAAACTACACTGTTTTTATGAACCAGCACCTGGGACATGTGAAAGTGTATACATGGGATGACTATTTTGCTAATGCTAATTTTAGATGGGGAAGTTGGAAGTAACGAACGAAATAAAAAGGCTCAGAGATAAAATTCTCTGAGCCTTTATTGTATATTGTGCCTTACAAGTAATGTCCTTCTACTTCATTGAAGAGGAGGATCATTATTCTTCCTCCACCAAATTCCGGGCAGTCGGCATAACTTCTAGCCGTTCAACAGGAATCGGTTTACCTGACTTTTCACTAATTCCATATGTTCCGTCTTCAATTCGACGAAGTGCAGCATTAATTTCCTGGAGGCGATCTCTAAGCATAAGGTTCAATCCTGCGTCACGCTGTTGTTCGAATTGCTCTGTTCCCATATCTGCTGGGTGATTATCATAATTCGCCAGTTCTTGAACCGATTCATTCGGACCGGTTTTATTTTCGGTTTGGATTTCTTCTTCGGTTTCTTTCTTCAGCTGTAATAGCTGTTCTTTAAAATAGTCTAATTTCTCCGTGCTAAGTGGGTTACTCATGTACATCCTTCCTTTCGTTTGGAGGGTAATATAACTTTCCTACCTGTAACTAAAGCATCCGCCTAAGTCTTGGGGGATGTCGAGTTTACTAAGATGTGATGGTACCGGCTTAAGCTAAATAAGCTCTGCAAGAAGCAGTGAGATCCCTAGTAAAAGTCCATAAATGGTGTTTGTTTTCGCAGTTGCTGCCATCGCAGGCATCATCTCAATGGCTGCCCGTTTTCCGCGGAACTTGCGGATAGCTTCACGTGCCTTAAAGCCACTTAAAAATGTTAATAATGACCAAAATGGCAAGATGCCAAAAATAATGAGCAATGCTGTAATACCATATGCCACGAGCATTAATACAGCAAGCAATGTGATTGATTTTTTCCTGCCGATCAGAACTGCAATTGTTTTTCTGCCACCGAGCTTATCGCCGTCACGATCACGAATATTATTGGAAAAATTAATGCTTCCGATTAAAATCGTAATGGGAATTGAAATCCAAATCATGGATAGTGATACTGTACCAGTTTGGATGAAATAGGTAATCCCAATAATTACTGTTCCCATTAGAACACCAGAAAATAATTCACCAAAGGGTGTGTAGGATATTGGAATAGGACCTCCTGTATATAAATAACCGAAAGCCATACATACTAAACCAATAACTGCAATCCACCAGCTGGAAGCGATACAAATATAAAACCCAATTAGAATGGATATTCCATAAAAGATGAAAGCTAAGTTGCGTATTTTTTTCGGAGCAATTCCATCTCGAACGATTGTCCCGCCAATGCCAACGGAATTGTCGTTATCTAATCCGCGCACGAAATCGTAATATTCATTAAACATATTTGTTGCAGCTTGAATGAGTAAGGATGCAATAAGCATTGCTAAAAATAAGAGCCAATCAATTGTACCTTCATTAAAAGCGATCATCGTTCCGGCGAAGACCGGAACAAAGGAGGCTGTTAGTGTATGTGGACGCATAAGTCTCCACCAGACGTGAAATCCTTCACGTTCGTTTAAAGCTTGTTTAATCGTTGTTTTTTCTGTAGATTGCATCAAATAGTTCCCCCTGCAAATTATCAATAGATATCATATTAATTCTAGCAAATAAAAGGAGGGTGTCAATCTCTTCTAGCTGTTATTCGTGTCATATTTTGACAAGATAGGAAGGTTTTAAACGTACTACTCGTATAAAGGCATTCCCCAAAGGCCTTGGTGGACGGCAAGTTTTCTAATCAAATATAGAGCCTTTCCTTGAGAAACTAGCGAGCATAGCATAAAATAGATAGGATGACACCTTTAAAGCGTCACTGTGGAGGTTAATATAGATGATTGAAATAAAAGAGGATCAAATTGCATCATTGCTCAAGGAAGCGATCGAGCAGCTTCGGACAGAAGACGATCGTAGACTTGTTAGTTTTACAAAAAAAATAGCGACAGCAAATCCGCTACAGTTTTTTGAAGCAGCAAAGCATATTCGTGAAAATCGTGCGTTTTGGACAAGCTCATCGCAAATGCTTTGGCTTACTGGCGTTGGAACCGCATTTGAAATGGGAGCAGATGAATCCCGTTTTGAAGTGATCGAAGCAGCGTGGAACAAGATATTAAACGAAGCATATATCCATAATCCATACGAGGTTCCGGGAACTGGAATTGTTGCTATTGGTGGTATGTCATTTGATCCGGAAAATACACAAACTGAATTATGGAAGAAATTTCGTCCTAGCCAATTTAGGATTCCTGAATTTTTACTTACCAAATATGATAGCTCGTACTATTTAACGATAAATGTGTGTGTAAGAAAAAATGATCATGCGAAACAGCTAGCTGAAGAGCTAAGGCTGATTGAGCAAAAATTACTTACAGAGCGTGCACTTCCAGATCACGGTCTGTATATTCAAGACGAAAACGAAATGGATTCCGATAAATGGATGGATATTGTTCGACGGGCGACAGAAGAAATTCGCAAACAGAACGTAGAAAAAATCGTACTTGCTCGTGAATTACGTCTTACATTCAATCGTCGTGCAGATATTTCTCCGGTTCTAAACAATTTATTGAAGACACAACCAAATAGTTATATTTTTGCATATGAAATTGGGGACGATTGCTTTGTTGGCGCAACCCCAGAAAGACTCGTCAAAGTGGAGAAGAACAAACTTTTATCCACTTGTCTAGCAGGAACTGCGCCACGTGGGGAAACAAAAGAAGAAGACATGAAAATTAGTGAAGCGCTGCTGAATGATGAAAAAAATCGTCAGGAGCATGATTTTGTGGTGCAGATGATTAAACGTGGAATAAAGGATTACTGTACACAGGTAGCGATTCCGGATGAGCCAATTGTTCGCCCTTTCAAAAACTTACAGCACTTGTATACTCCGGTTACTGCACAACTAAAGGATGGCTATACGATTTTAGATATTGTCAAGCAGCTGCACCCGACTCCAGCGCTTGGTGGAAGTCCGAAAGAGGAGTCGCTTGCATTTATCAGGGAACATGAATTACTTGACCGTGGCTGGTATGGCGCACCAATCGGTTGGATGGATAGCTCTAACAATGGAGAGTTTGCGGTTGCGATTCGTTCTGCACTAATCCAAAAGAATCAGGCATCGCTATTTGCTGGCTGTGGAGTTGTGAAGGATTCAGATCCACAAAGTGAGTATGAAGAAACAAAAATTAAGCTTCTTCCTATGCTTACCGTTTTAGGAGGATAAAAGTCAATGGATCATATTGAAAATTTAACGCGTTATACAGCAAATGTTATTGATGAATTTGTAAAAAATGGAGTAACCGATGTCGTCATCTCGCCGGGATCACGTTCTACCCCGCTTGCACTAACGTTTACAGAGCATCCGGACATCAAAGAGTGGGTCGTAATTGATGAGCGATCTGCTGCTTTTTTTGCAATGGGAATCGCGAAACAATTGGACCGTCCGGTTGCGCTTGTCTGTACGTCCGGAACGGCAGCGGCTAATTATTTTCCAGCAATTGTTGAAGCCTATTATAGCCGAGTGCCATTAATTGTTTTAACAGCAGATCGCCCACATGAGTTGCGTGATGTTGGTGCTCCTCAAGCAATTGAACAATTAAAGCTTTACGGTGACTACCCAAAATGGTTTCATGAAATGGCACTTCCTGAAGCAACACCAAATATGCTCAGTTACGCACGTAATAAAGCGGCTCGTGCAGTGTATATGGCAAACGAGGGAAACCCAGGTCCTGTCCATTTGAATTTTCCGTTTCGTGAGCCGCTTACACCCGACTTTACATTGGAAAACATATGGGAGAATCCGGCAATGCCAACTGAACTGCAACCGGTGAGCTCAGTGATGGATGGAGAGAAGTATTTATCTGAGCAACAAATAGAGTTGCTTAATCAGAAATTAGCAGATGGAAAAAAAGGACTTATTGTCTGCGGTCCACAAACCGATAAGCGTTTTGCTCAAGCGATTACGGAACTTGCATTGAAATGGAAGCTGCCGGTTTTAGCTGATCCCTTATCCCAAGTTCGCGCAGGCAGCCATGAGAAGGATCATGTGATTGAGGCATATGATGCTTTCCTAAGAAATAAAACGATACGAAAGCAGCTAGAACCTGATTATATTATCCGTTTTGGTGCAATGCCAGTTTCGAAGGCATATCTTTTTTATGTAAAAGAGCATGCACAAGTGAAGCAATACATTGTTGAGGGAAGTAGCGGTTATCGGGAGCCAACGGGAAATAGTACGGAGTTTATCTTCGCTGACCCCGTAATGCTTTGTCGAGCAATACAATCTACATCATCTATAAATGAGGTGGATCTGAGCTGGTTAAATCGTTGGCAGGAAATGAATCTGATATCAAAGAAACACCTTTTAAGCGGCAAGGAGTCTGCAATAACAGAAGGAGAGGTCGTACGGGGTCTCTGTGAAGTCATTCCGGATGAAAGCACGCTTTATGTAGGGAATAGCATGGCAATTCGCGATGTAGACACCTTTTTTATGACAACACCGAAGCGGGTGCGGATTCTTGCTAACCGAGGTGCAAATGGCATTGATGGTGTCGTATCTAGCGGTATTGGAGCTGCTGCGACAGGGAAAACCGTGACACTCTTAATTGGTGATCTTTCCTTTTTCCATGACATGAATGGGCTTCTTGCTGCGAAACACTACAAGCTCAATATAACGATTTTACTTGTTAATAATAACGGTGGTGGTATCTTTTCGTTTTTACCACAGTCCAATGATAAACGACATTTTGAAGCATTATTTGGAACACCTGTAGACATTGAGTTTAAAAAAGCGATTGAAATGTACGGTGGGGAATATGCACAAGCAATGACAGAAGATCAGCTGAAAGACCTGCTTGCCGCGAGTTATCAGCATGAAGGACTTTCTGTTATTGAAATTAAAACAGATCGTACAGAAAATGTGACATGGCATCGAGAAAAATGGAATGCAATTGAACAGGAAATTTTACAGGATTGGGATGGGTGAATTGTATTACACGATTGGTCAATCAACGTATTGGTATGAAGTAGATGGAGAAGGGATCCCGATCGTCATGCTTCATGGATTTACAGGGAGCACAAAGACATGGCAGCATGTGAAAAGTGCCTTTGGGTCAGGCTATCAAATTATTGCCATTGATCTGCCAGGGCATGGAAAGACAGAAGCAACACACGTTAAAACAATGGAAATGTGCTGTGCGGATCTACATGCGCTATTTCAATCCCTTGGGTTTGAAAAAATCCATTTGGTCGGTTATTCGATGGGTGGGCGAACGGCGCTATCCTTTGCAATGACCTATCCTTCTATGATTCAATCGTTAATATTGGAAAGTGCCTCACCAGGAATAGCGGATGAAGCAGAACGACATTTACGAGTTGCGGCCGATGAAAAGTTAGCCGAGCGGATTGAGCGGGATGGCATACAAGCCTTTGTTGATTATTGGCAAGATATCCCATTATTTGCTTCTCAAAAAAACCTTCCGCTTCGAATCCAGCAAGCCATTCGCCGTGAGCGCCTTACGCAAACTGCGGAAGGCTTATCACAATCATTACGTGCAATGGGAACTGGCGCTCAAGGTTCTTGGTGGGACCGTCTAGAAAGCTTTGAACGACCGGTGCAACTCCTTGTTGGAGAGCTTGATCCGAAATTCATTGCAACGAATAAAAAGATGCACGCTGCATTAAAATCGAGTAAGATGATTGTATGTGAAGATGCTGGACATGCAATTCATGTGGAAAAACCTGAAATCTTTGGTAAACTAATAGAAGAGTTTATCGATTCGGTTACGGATAAAAAATGATCGGATAAACTACATAGCAATTATTTTCAAGGAGGATTTAAATATGGCAGTGCAATGGGAAAAAGTAAGAGAATATGAAGAAATAATTTATGAAAAATATAATGGAATTGCAAAAGTATCGATTAATCGCCCGCATAAGCGTAATGCGTTTACACCATTAACCGTACAGGAAATGATTCATGCATTTTCCGATGCTCGTGATGATTCCGAAATTGGCGTTATTCTTTTAGCTGGTGAAGGGGATAAAGCATTTTGTTCCGGTGGTGACCAATCCGTTCGAGGACATGGTGGATATGTTGGAACAGATACAATTCCACGCTTAAACGTACTTGATTTACAACGCTTAATTCGTACGATTCCAAAGCCGGTAATTGCGATGGTCTCTGGCTATGCAATCGGTGGTGGACATGTATTGCACGTTGTATGTGATTTAACGATTGCTGCGGATAATGCAATCTTTGGTCAGACTGGACCAAAAGTAGGTAGCTTTGACGCCGGATATGGTGCAGGCTATCTTGCGCGTATGGTTGGTCATAAGCGTGCTCGTGAAATTTGGTACTTATGCCGTCAATACAATGCAGAAGAAGCATATGAGATGGGAATGGTAAACACTGTCGTACCTCTAGAAAAACTAGAAGAAGAAACAATCCAGTGGTGTGAAGAGATTCTAGAGAAATCACCGACTGCACTACGTTTCTTGAAAGCATCCTTTAACGCAGATACAGATGGATTAGCTGGATTACAACAGCTTGGTGGGGATGCTACGTTGCTTTACTATACAACAGAGGAAGCAAAAGAAGGACGCGATGCTTTCAAAGAAAAAAGAAAGCCGGACTTCAAACAATTCCCACGTTTCCCTTGATCGGTGTTTAATAGTGAAAAACCTTTGCTTCAAAATGGCAAAGGTTTTTCACTTTATCTGAGCGAGAAACGTGCTGAAATATGAGGTAAGGAGAATGAAAAATGACAGATACGATTCCTCATTGGTTATCCAAACAAGCAGATCTATCACCAAGCCATCCAGCAATTGAATTAGATGACGGAACGATTGTCACGTTCAGTGAACTAAAAGAAAGCAGTCAACGTTTTGCAAGGAAATTAACACATCTTGGAGTTGAAAAAGGAAGCCATGTCGGTATCCTGTCTACAAACCAGATTCCGATGTTGATTGCTATTCATGCTCTAAGTTATCTTGGTGCAGTCGGTGTCCTCCTCAACACGCGACTAACAAATGAAGAATTAAATTATCAGCTGAAGGATGCAAATGTGTCTTTCCTTTTAACTTCCGTTTTGTTAAAAGAGCAAGCTTCCATGCTAGATGTAGAAATAACCCAGTCCTTTTTTGATATCGAAGCATTGCCAGAGAAGGAAACGCCACTGGAGACCGAAATCAATTTAGAAGCTGTTTTTACGATTATCTATACATCAGGAACCACTGGTTTTCCAAAAGGTGTTGTTCATACATATGGGAACCATTGGTGGAGTGCAGTTGGCTCTGCTTTAAATCTAGGACTCCAGAAGCATGACAAGTGGTTAATCCCACTGCCAATCTTTCATGTAAGTGGATTATCAACCTCGATAAAGAGTGTCATATACGGGATGCCGATTTATCTATTAGAAAAATTTGATACGAAAACTGTCCATAACGCATTGATGGAGAAGCAGATTACAATTGTATCAGTCGTTACGATGATGGTTCAGCGACTCCTCGATGAGCTTAGCAAAGCAAGCTACCCAAAGGAATTAAGGTGTTTATTACTCGGTGGCGGCCCAGCGCCAAAAGCCTTACTAGAGCGAGCGAAGGAAAAAAATGTGCCGGTTTTTCAGTCATACGGCATGACAGAAACTGCTTCCCAAATCGTTACACTGAGTCCAATGGATGCGTTGGAAAAGCTAGGATCTGCAGGGAAACCGTTATTTCCCGCCCGGCTGAAAATTGAAAACCAAGCGGACGCCCAAGTTGGTGAGATATTTGTAAAAGGTCCAATGGTCACAACTGGATATTATAATAACAAGAGCGCAAATGAAAAGTCGATTCAAGAAGGCTGGCTAGCTACGGGTGATTTGGGCTATCTCGATGAGGAAGGCTATTTATACGTTGTGGACCGCAGAAACGATTTGATTATATCAGGTGGAGAAAATATTTATCCATCGGAAATTGAAGGTGTATTAAGCGGAATGAAGCAAATTAAAGAAGCTGGGGTAACGGGAAGAAAGGACGAAACGTGGGGACAAGTTCCTGTTGCCTTTATCGTTAAAGGGATGGAAGTAAGCATGGAAGAAATTAAGGCATACCTCCAAACACGCTTAGCTAAATACAAGCAACCGAAGGAATTTTACTTTGTAAAAGAGCTCCCAAGGAATGCAGCCAATAAGCTTGTTCGTAACAGATTAATTCAAGAACTTAATAAATAATGTTTAAAATTTGCTCCCGTCAGGTATATATAATTGCAAGTTCAAAAGGGAGGATGAAAAGGACCGAGAAGTTCGAGGCGGCGTAGCTTCGAGTCCGGAACGTATGCAATTAATACGTGAGGAACGGAAAAGCGAGCCAACGAGCTTCCACAGGATGTGGTGACTTCGACGTTCGACACAGGACGTGTCGGTAGTTAGTCGAAGGTCTACTGTTCTCGATGCGTCATTTTCACCGGACTTTTTGAACAACCATATTATTATATTCTTGAAGGGAGCATCTGTTTTATGGAAAACTTTATGGATCAGTATTTCACATCAAGCTTTATGCAAGGGTTACAAAATTTTGTTGTAGCTCTTCTTATATTATTGGTTGGTTGGCTTATTGCCAAAGCAATCGGAAATGCTGTTGAAAAAGCATTTGCAAAGACCGATTGGGATGATAAATTAATTCAAAAATTTCGCATGAGTGATAAAGAAATAAATACAGAGAAGGTAATTGGAAAAGTCGTGTATTACATACTTCTCTTAATCGTATTTATTTTGTTCTTTAATGTTCTCAATTTGAATATGATTGCGAATCCGCTTTCTGACTTGATTTCTACTTTCTTAAGCTTAATCCCAGCCGTATTAGCTGCAGCATTAATCCTTTTATTTGCATGGATTGTTGCTAGCATTGCTAGATGGCTCATTGTTGAAGGTAGCAGAAAGATTAATTTACAGCATCTGTTTTTCAAATTTAAAGTTGCAAAAACAGAAGAGCAAATTAAACATTATATAGATACATTCGGGAAAATTGTATTTTATTTAATTTTATTGTTGTTCATTCCAGGTGTATTAGACGCACTGAATATTCAAGGGGTCGCTGAGCCGTTTAGTGGGCTATTATCATCGATTCTTGTATTTATTCCGAAATTAGTTGCAGCTGCAATTATTTTTGCTGTTGGTTGGTTTGTAGCGAAAATAGTCAAAAACATCGTTACGAATCTTCTTCAAGCTGTTGGTTCTGAGAAATTAATGAACCGTTTGAAGCTTTCCAAGCTTTTTGAAGGAACAAGCTTTGCTGCATTTGTAGGACAAGTTGTCTTTATTGTCATTATGATTCCAATCGTGATTGCTGCATTGGAACAATTAGAGCTAAGGGGCATTACAGATCCAGCAATTGGTATGCTGCAGACGATTATGACGATGGTTCCTAGTATATTAATAGCCATTGCTCTTATCCTTGTTGGTATCTGGTTAGGAAAACTAATTGGTGGATTTGTGGAAGATTATTTACAACGTCTAGGTTTTAACCGATTAGCTATACAACTGCATATTGGTGGAAAAAGCATTTCTGCCAACAGAATGACACCTTCTGCAATTGCAGGATATATCGTGCAAATTTTAATTGTCTTTTTCTTAACGGTTCAAGCGTTAAATCTTATTGAGCTTCATTTCTTAGTAGGAATCGCAGCAGCAATTACAGCATACTTGCCAAATGTGCTTGCAGCAGTCCTCATACTAGGTGTTGCGATTATTTTAGCGAATATCGTTCAAAAAGTGTTGGTTAATCTTCTCGATGGTCCAGCAGCTAACTTACTTGCTATGTTTGCGAAGTATTCGATTCTCGTTCTCGCAGGATTTATGGCATTAACACAATTAGGAATTGCATCAACGATTGTGAATGCAGCGTTTATTCTCATCCTTGGCGGCCTTGCGTTAGCATTCGGACTTGCTTTCGGTCTAGGTGGAAAAGAATTTGCAGCTAAATACTTGCGTAAGTTTGATAAAACGATGGATGAAACGGTAGTAAAAGCACACATTAATCGTCAGGCAGAGGATGATATTGAAGATGCAGAAGTTAATCCAACAACATATACAGAAGAAACGATTGACGACACAGACCCAGAGAGACCGTAATCTTTTCTGCAAAAAGAGCATCTGCACATACTGCAGATGCTCTTTTTTTGGTTATTTTTCTTTAGATGAGCCAAATTAATGGTAGGAGGTGTCTTATGGAAAAAGAAAAGTATTATGTATGTATACCTGCAGGTGAGATTTCACAAGTACGTTTTGGGAATAATGATGATTTTACAATCTATGCGACGACAGAGGAAGTAGCAATGCTCCGAGATAAGCTAAATAATATGGACAATGCTGGGTGGGGTACGTATATTCGTGCGCATATACCAATCATGCTTTATCATAATGATAAAGCGAATGACGCTTATGATGATAACTTGACAGAGGTTTTTGAAATGATTTACAAGCTTGGAGATGAAAAAAGTCGCTTCCATATTGAAGAAATGGGAATATTAGGGGATAATCATATGTAGACAAGTATTGGAATATAATTCTATAAATGTGTTTAAGCACCTTGGAAAAAAGGAATAGTTTACCACGAAACAATTTTCAATAAATAATCTATTAATAACCAGGGAGGCTTTTTATATGAAAAAAAAGCAGCACGGCGCATTACGGTGGATCGTAACAGTTGCAATCCTTGCAAGCATTATTATGATCAGTAATACAATAGATGTAGAGCATGTAAATGCTGATAACCAACAGAAAGTGATAACTTCTCAAATGAAGGAGAATCCTGTTCGACAACACGAATCAGCCTTAACGCATGAGGATGTCGTTGCGCTTACGAATACATTTATGGATATTCTCGTTCAAGATGTCGATAACGATTATAAAGTGATTCAATTCCAGAGAAAAGCTGAATTATTACATGCATTTGAACAAGTTGCAACTAAAGATGTTGCCAAAGATTTTGTTGATTTTTATTACATGGAGGAATCAGATGGGATGTATATATTACCAACTGAAACGCCACCATGGTTTATAGAAGAAAATGATTATGATATGATAACAATAGATGCTTCAACCGTGAAGGTCATGCAGGAGAATACAACAGATCTTTATGGTGATTACAAGGTGGAATTTGAATTTACCTATGATAACGGTTGGAGAATAACAGATATTAACTATCATCAGTTTTTCGTATAATGAAGGCAGTTGAATGACTTGATAACGTTTAGGGACTACTACAACAATGAAGTAAAGCTTTCCTTTGATGATCACCCTTTTTCTGAGGACCCAAGGCATGTTTGGGTGATATGCAGGTACAAGGGGAAGTGGTTACTGACAAAGCATCGGGAACGCGGATTGGAGTTTCCAGGTGGTAAGGTGGAAGAGGGAGAAACAGCGAGGGCTGCTGCTGTTCGAGAAGTAATGGAAGAAACTGGTGGAACAGTGCAGGAAATAACTTATATTGGACAATATATGGTGAATGGTCGCAAAGATATTGTCATAAAAAATGTTTACTATGCGATTGTGGAGGAGCTTACAGAACAAGAAACCTATTATGAAACAGAAGGGCCAGTTTTATTAAAGTTTATCCCGAGTAGAGTGAAACAAATGAGAAAGTACAGTTTTATCATGAAAGATGGCGTATTAGAGAACTGTATGGATTATTTGAGACATCATAAAGTGAAATGAGAGAAGATCAAATCGAATGGTTTGGTCTTCTTTCTTTTTTAGAGAATAGGAAACACATAGCAATGTCTTGCTATGTGTTTCGATTTCGGATTAACCAACGTTCTAATTTCTCCACGAGCTTATACATGATCGCTGCCAAAACCGCAATAATAACGAGACTGGACATAACAAGTGTGAAATCAAATACTTGGAATCCGTAGATAATTAAATAGCCTAGTCCTTGCTTGGAAACAAGATACTCCCCGACAATAACACCGACCCATGAGAGCCCAACATTAACTTTAAGTGTAGAAATCATTGCTGGCATTGCTGCTGGGAAGATTGCTTCCTTAAAACATTGCCATCTCGATGCTCCAAAGCTACGTAGTACTTTTTCATAATTGGGATCGACTTCGTTAAAAGCAGAATAGACGACAAGTGTTGTGACAATGACGGATATTATAAACCCCATCGCAATAATCGATAAATATCCTGGACCAAGTGCAACGATTAAGATTGGCCCAAGCGCTACTTTAGGCATTGCGTTTAATACGACGAGATAGGGACCCATAATGTTAGCGAATCGAGCGGACGACCATAGTGAAGTGGCAATAAGGATTCCGCCGATTGTTCCGATAATGAATCCGATAATAGTTTCAAACAAGGTTACTTGTAAGTGGTTAAAAATCGATCCATTTGCAAAGCGTGTGACAAGTAAATCAAAAACTTTACTTGGTGAACTGAATAGAAGCGGATCGATCCAATACAGACGACTTGCTATTTCCCAAAGCGAAAAAAAGGCAATAAGGATTGTTAGCTGCCAAAAGAGTACGATTTTTTTCTCTCGCTTCAACCCACGCTTGTAATTTTCAAATAAGTGGTGATCATTCATTTGGAATCTCCACCACCTTTTGCTGTGATTCTTTCGATTCTAGTTCATCCCATATTTTATCGAAAATTAGTTGATACTTTGGATGTCTTCTTACTAGAAATGGTACTTCATTGCGAAGTTCAATTGGGACTTCATAGATTTTTGCGATCGATCCGGGATTGGCATTCATCATAAAAATTCGATCACTCATTGCAATAGCTTCGCCAATATCGTGTGTAACGAGTACTGCAGTTTTATGATAGCTTTTTAGCAAATCTGCAACCAAATCCTCTAAGTTTAGCTTCGTTTGGTAATCAAGTGCGGAAAATGGCTCATCGAGCAACAGTATCTTTGGATTATTAATCAGTGTTCGGACCAATGCTACACGTTGTCGCATTCCGCCAGAAAGCTCACTTGGATATTTCATCTCAACATCTTTCAATCCGACTTCTTTCAATAGCTGTAACGCTTTTTTCCTTAAATCATCTGTCTTATTACCGTTGATTTTTGGCCCGAGTAAAACATTATCAATAATTGTTTTCCATGGGAATAAATAATCCTGCTGAAGCATGTAGCCGATTTCCATTTCAGATTCAGTCGTTGATTTTCCTTGCAAGGAAACCGTACCTTCCGTTTGCTGAATAATTCCTGCAATGATGGATAGGAGCGTTGATTTACCGCAACCGCTTGGGCCTAGCAGGGAAATAAACTCGCCTTCTTTCACAGCCATGGAAATGTTGTCGAGTGCTTTTGTATAGCTTTCCTTGGAAAAATAATGATGGGAGACATGGTCCAACGTCAGAAATGACACAAAATCTCCTCCTTTAATCAGACATTACTCTCTCAGCGTAATCCGTGTTCACTAAATCTGTGTACGGAACATCTGCTGGAAGTTCGCCAGCTTCATCCATAATCGCTTTTAAATTTTCCCATTCTTCTTCATCTAAAACCGGATCGGTAGCGAAGGAGTCCTGGCTTTTGTAACGATCAATCGATGCTGCAAGCATATCTAAGTCTGTGTCTTCAAAATAAGGCTCAATGACTTTAGCAATTTCTTCTGCGCTATTTTCCGCAACCCATGCCTGTGCTTTATAAATCGCACGGGTGAATTTCTCAACCGCCTCGTCATTTTCTTCCATGAAACTTTGTTTCGTCATGAAAACCGTATATGGAACTTTGCCAGATTCTTCACCGAAGGATGCGACAATATGTCCCTGGCCTTCATTTTCTAAAACACTCGCGGTCGGTTCGAACAGTTGAACATACTCATAATCACCAGATGCAAATGCACCAGGGATATTGGCAAAATCAATATTCTGTACAAGATCCAAATCTGCATGTGGATCAATACCATGATTCTTTAAAACAAATTCGCCAACCATCTGTGGCATCCCACCAACACGCTGTCCTAAAAAGTTACTGCCCTCTAAATCCTTCCACTCGAAATCAGGCTGTGGCTCTTTTGCTACTAAAAATGTCCCGTCCGTCTGAGTTAGCTGCGCAAAGTTAATCGCATAATCTCTCGAGTCCTGAGCATACACATAAATGGAAGTTTCCGATCCGACGAGCGCAATATCTGCTCCACCAGAAAGCAGTGCAGTCATTGTCGTATCTCCACCCCATGTCGTCTGCAGCTCCACTTCCAGTCCTTCTTCCTCAAAAAAACCTTTCTCAAGCGCTACATATTGTGGTGCATAAAAGAGGGAGCGAGTGACCTCTGCTAAGCTAATTTTAGTTGTCTGCGCTGAATTACAAGCAGAAAGGAAAATGAGGAAAACAACTGTTACAACAGCACTAAATTTAATTTTTCTCATACATTTCGTTCCTTTCAAAATACGTGATAATTTGTCAACACAGTTTATGCGAAATTGAAAAATGTGTGAATGCCTAGTTGTGGAGGATTGGGATAAGTCTTGTGAAGTTGTACGGTGTGATTGTGCATCGGGAATCTGGATATGGAGCGAAAGTTTTGTTTATGGATCCATAGCGCAAGAATCTGGATCGAAAATCTCCGTAGTGCAAGAATCTGGAGCGTTAATTCTGATAATGGAGCTAGCAACATAAAAAGGCCAGCCTAACAAAGTAGGCTGGCTATCAGTATTGATTTCCACTCATATAGATAAATCCTTTTGGGATGAGTAAACACTATGATTAACCTTTATGAATCGGGCCTGCTTCTTTAATAGCTTCACTAGCATCCTTAAATTTCTTGAAATTTTCATGGAATTTTACTGCTAGAGATTTTGCGGCCTTCTCATAGGCTGCTGGATCATTCCATGTTTTTTTCGGGATGAGTACTTCATCTGGAACTCCTGGAACATGCATTGGAATTTCTAATCCAAAAATTTCATCTTTTACGGTTTCCATTGAATTCAGCTCGCCTTCTAAAGCAGAGTGAATCATTGCACGTGTGTAGGATAGCTTCATACGGTTTCCAACACCATAAGATCCGCCAGTCCAGCCGGTATTAACTAAGAATACATTTGAATTGTACATATCAATTTTATCGCCTAGCATTTCCGCATATTTTGCTGGAGCTAATGGTAGGAAAGGAGAACCGAAGCAAGCAGAGAAAGTTGCTTGAGGTTCGGTCACACCACGCTCTGTACCAGCAAGTTTACTTGTATAGCCGCTTAGGAAATGATACATTGCCTGTTCTTTTGTCAATTTGCTGATTGGTGGTAGTGTCCCAGAAGCATCTGCTGTTAAAAAGATGATTGTATTTGGATGACCAGCAACGCTTGGTGACACGATGTTATCGATATTTTCAAGCGGGTATGCAGCACGCGTATTCTCTGTTAATGTCGTATCATCGTAATCAGGAATACGTGATTTTTCATTTAAAACAACATTCTCGAGTACAGAACCATAGCGAATGGCATTGAAAATTTGTGGCTCTTTTTCCTCTGATAGGTTAATGCATTTGGCATAGCAGCCACCTTCAATATTGAACACGCCGTTTGGGCTCCAACCATGCTCATCATCACCAATTAGACGGCGGTATGGATCAGCGGATAACGTTGTTTTTCCTGTGCCGGAAAGGCCGAAAAACAGGGCTACATCACCTTCTAGACCAACGTTTGCTGAGCAATGCATGGATAAAACATCTCGCTTTGGTAGCAAGTAGTTCATCACGGAGAAGATAGATTTCTTTATTTCACCAGCATATTCGGTACCGCCAATTAAAACGACACGTTTTTTAAAGGAGATTAAGATAAACGTTTCCGAATTTGTTCCATCGACAGCTGGATCTGCTTTAAAATTTGGAGCAGAAATAACTGTAAACTCTGCTTGGTGATTGTTTAACTCTTCATCTGTTGGTGTGATGAATAATTGACGTGAGAAAAGATTGTGCCATGCATATTCATTGATGACTTGAATTGGTAAGCGGTAATTTTTATCCGCACCAGCAAATCCTTTAAACTGATAAAGTTCATCTTTCTCTTTTAAATAATCAATCACTTTTCTGTAAAGATTATCAAACGCTTTCTCTTCGATTGGACGGTTAACTTTGCCCCAGTCAACAAAATCTTCACAGACTTCATCTTTTACAATAAATTTATCTTCCGGAGAACGTCCAGTATATTTTCCAGTAGTTGCTCGAATTGCTCCTGTTGAAGTAAGCTTTCCTTCTTGGTGACTTAAAATTTTTTCAACTAATTGTGCTACCGATAAATTAATATGCATATTATTATGCTTATTTAACTCTTTAATTAGTGATCTTTCCACGGTTTTCATGTCATTATCTCCTGCCTTTTTAGGGTTTTTATACATTTATGACAACCTTTATTTTCTTAAGATGTTTATTAGTATAACACATTTAAATTATTAGTCCATACTATTTAAAAATAAATTATAAAAAATATATGACAGCCTATCTGCCGAAAATAGTTGACTTAGGCAGCTACTTTCGTTAATCTAAAGATTGAACGGATACTCTCTTATTCAGAGTTGGTGGAGGGACAGACCCGATGAAGCCCAGCAACCATCACGTGATGTGAAATGGTGCTAACCTGATGCAAGGAACAATTCCTTGAACAATAAGAGCGAAAGGCCAGTATACCCTTTCCTCATGTCTTTGAAGGAAAGGCTTTTTTGTTTTTATAGAGAAGTTTTATATAAAATGATATTCATAGAAAAGCGATTCACCTGGTCAATGGGAAAAGTTTTACCTTTTGAAGGTACTTTGAATAATATATGTAGAACATTAAAATTAGAGTTCCGTAACATACAATAAAGGAGAGTTTAGCCTTATGGCTGTAAATCGACGTTTATTTACTTCAGAATCAGTAACAGAAGGTCATCCAGACAAAATGTCAGACCAAATATCAGATGCTATTCTAGATGAAATTTTAAAAAAGGATCCAAATGCACGAGTAGCTTGTGAAACAACTGTAACAACAGGGTTAGTATTAGTAGCGGGTGAAATTTCTACAAGCACGTATGTAGATATCCCAGCTATTGTTAGAGAAACGGTAAAAGGAATTGGCTATACACGAGCTAAATATGGCTTTGATTCGGAAACATGTGCCGTAATGACTGCAATTGATGAGCAATCAGCAGATATTGCTGGTGGTGTTGATACGGCTCTAGAAGCACGTCAAGGTAAAATGAGTGAGGATGAAATCGATTCAATTGGTGCTGGAGATCAAGGTTTAATGTTTGGTTTTGCTTGTGATGAAACCGAAGAGCTTATGCCATTACCGATTTCACTAGCGCATAAATTAGCGAAGCGTCTTGCTGATGTACGAAAAGAAAACATTGTAGATTATCTGCGTCCGGATGGAAAAACACAGGTTACTGTAGAATATGATGAAAATGATCAGCCTGTTCGAATTGACACAATCGTTATATCTACACAGCATCACCAAGATACCACTACTGAACAAATTGAAAAAGATATGATTGAGCATGTGGTTCGTGCTGTTGTACCTGCTGATCTCTTGGATGAAAACACAAAGTATTTCATTAACCCAACTGGTCGTTTTGTAATCGGAGGACCCCAAGGGGATGTTGGACTTACTGGGCGTAAAATCATCGTAGACACATACGGTGGATATGCACGACATGGTGGTGGAGCATTCAGTGGTAAGGATGCGACAAAAGTAGACCGCTCTGCTGCATACGCTGCTCGCTATGTTGCGAAAAACATCGTTGCTGCAGGTCTTGCTAAGTCATGTGAGGTACAATTGGCATACGCGATTGGCGTGGCAGAGCCTGTATCCATCGCTATTAATACATTTGGCACTGGAAAAGTGAGCGAGGAAACACTTGTAGCTGCGGTTCGGAAATTATTTGATCTTCGTCCAGCTGGAATCATTCGCATGCTTGACCTTCGTCAGCCGATATTTAAAAATACTGCGGCATATGGCCATTTTGGTAGAACCGACGTTGCATTTTCATGGGAAAAAACAGATAAAGTTGATGAGTTAATCGCATTGACAAAATAATATTATGGCTGTACAGCTCGGTGGCGAGTTGTGCAGCTTTTTTTATAATATGGAATTAAAGAATAGTAGTTCTTAGTAAAAAAATTGTGGGTAGGGGAGAACGATTCAAAGGAAAGCGAGGGTAGTTATGTACGTTTATGAAGGCAATAATAATTTGGTAATGGACCTTTTTATCCTAGTAGGAGTGCTCGCTTTAATCATTTTTATATTTAGTTGGATAATGAGAAAGGTCTTGCGTGTCGAACGTAAAAAATGGTTCTCAAATAATTATGTTAATGATATACATAAAAAGTATGATATTGGATTAAGGGTGTTTTCCGTATTCGCAATTGTGATTGCTGTCATTTTTTTAATTAAAAATGCCTCGGATTTTAGTACGGACATTTCTTTCTCTTTATTTTTAATTGGGTTTTCCTTTACAGTCGTACAGGAATTATTCCGAGCATATATGGAATGGAAGTATGTAAAAGAGAAAAATGATTATCTTTTTACACTTAGCCAGTTAGTATTTATTATTGCGCTTCTTGTGATAACATGGAAATCATCTTTCTTTGGCATGTTAAATTTATAACATTGCAAAATAGATGGAGCTTGAATTTATTTCAAGCTCCATCTATGATTAACGTCCCATATTTGTATGTTCCTTATAATACTTCCCTTTTTCCACATACGATCTACGAACTCGTTCCATTTCGGCGTAATCAGCTTCTGTAAGCTCACGTACAACCTTCGCTGGTCGTCCCATTACTAATGTGTTGGGAGGAACTTTTTTTCCTGGTGGAACAAGACTCCCAGCCCCAACAAACGCATTTTCCCCGATTTCAGCACCATCCAAGATAATCGATCCCATTCCAATTAAGGCGTTTTTCCGAACGGTAGCGGAGTGTAAGGTAACTTGATGACCGATTGAGACATCATCTTCAATCAGAAGCGTCTTATCTGGGCTTTGGTGCAGCATGCAAAAATCCTGTATGTTAACGCGTTTCCCAATCCGAGTCGGGGCAACGTCACCACGAATTACCGTCTTAAACCAGATGCTAGAATCCTCATCGATCGTAACGTCGCCATTTATAACGACATCCTTTGCGATAAAAACAGTATCGTGAATAGTTGGATAAATATTTTTGTAAGGCTCAATCATGATTACATCCCCTTGTTTTTGTTTTCCTAATGAATATGGTGCTATAATGATTATAGCAAATTTCACCAGTTGGAACGGAGGAAATGGATTGACAAAGGTACCTAAAAATGCGATTACATTATTACGAATCGTGTTTAAACGAATCTTTCCAATGGTAGATGAGGAAATGGAATACTGGAAGCGTAGAGCGGAGCAAATACCGAATGAAGAGTTGATTGAGCAAGCACTTGCTAGCATACGTTTAAAGCGATTTCATTGCCAAGGTGGGAGCGTCTATGCGCTGCTTGCTGGTAAAAGGGAAAAAGAAGCAGTTCGCTTTATTGTCGCTTATCAAACGATTAGCGATTACTTGGATAATCTTTGTGATCGAAGTACGTCACTTGATCCAAATGATTTTCGCATGCTTCATGAAGCAATGAAAGACGCTTTAATTCCTATGAATCCATTGAAAAATTATTATGAAATGCGAGATGACCAAGCTGATGGAGGTTATCTTGCAGAGTTAGTTCAAACATGCCAAGAAACGTTAAGCGATTTAGCTTGCTTAGAACAGATCCAGGATCAACTTGTGAAGCTACAGGGACTATACGCAGATTTACAGGTTCATAAGCATGTACAGGTAAACGAACGAATTCCGCGTTTAACGACGTGGTTTGAAAATAATAAAGATGTGAATAAAAATCTCACATGGTATGAATTTTCAGCTGCGAGTGGTTCAACGTTAGGAATTTTTTGTCTTGTATCATACGGACTAGGTGGAAAAATAAAGCCAAATACAGCACAAGCTATTTTCGATGGTTATTTCCCTTACATGCAAGGGTTGCATATTCTGCTCGATTACTACATCGACCAACAAGAGGATCATGATGAAGGTGACCTTAACTTTTGCAGTTATTACGAGAATTGGAATAAAATGAAAGAGCGCTTCCTTTATTTTATTGAACAGACAAAAACAGATGTGCGTGGATTGCCAGATCAAAAATTTCATGAAATGATCCATCAAGGCTTGATTGGCTTATACTTAGGTGATAAAAAAATAAAAACGATTCCATATGGCGAGGAAATGCGAAAGACTCTACTACAAGCTGGGGGAGTTACTGCCAAAATGTTTAATTGGAATATACGCATGTACTATAAAGCAGAGGGAAAGAGAGGGAACATGTAAGATGTATGAGCAAAAAATGAAGGAAAATGATCGAGATGTTATTGCTTTTATTGAGGATATTGACAATGCAAAGAAGCGGGAGGATGCTTATAAGCTACTTGAAATTTTTACAGAAACAACTGGCCAACCGGCTAAAATGTGGGGTACGACCATTATTGGATTTGGTTCCTATCATTATAAATACGCATCTGGTCACGAAGGGGATGCGCCATTAGTAGGGTTCTCACCACGAAGAGCAAAGCATAGCTTATATTTTGCTGCAGGCGATGACAGGAGGGAGGATCTGCTAACGGATTTCGGCAAGCATACAACTGGAAAAGCCTGTGTGTATATTAATAAAGTTGCTGATATTAACGTAGACGTTTTGAAAGCATTGATCCGTCAGTCTGTCGAATTTTTACAGGAGAGGTATCCAAGTGAAGCGGGGGAAGATGTGTAACAAATAGAAGGGGATTATCGCTTGAAAAAACAATCGATAATCCCCTTTTTATGCTAGACTTTCGCTAGTTTACTTGAAATCCAGAGGTAAATAAGAATACAACCAAATGTAATGCATGTGCCTGTAATTATTCGGGCAGATTCTGTTAACGATGTAAAATCGAGCAGGTAATCTGGAAGCGTCACAAATGCTAAAACAATGGGAAGGACCCAGGTTTTGGACCAAATGGAAAAGCCGATGATGAAAATCATTGTGAAAGCACCAATGATAATCGTTCCGACCACGCCAAAGTTAATGACGGGTGTTGTAACCTGTTGGTTAAGAAAAATTAGTCCGACAAAAAGAGCGAGCGGCAGCAGTGCAGCAGGATAAAGAATAGCAAATTGCTTTCCAGCGGCTAGGTTTTTTCCGGCAATATATCGAAATACAAGGGATATGATTGTTAAGAATAAGATGGCTATGATTAGGAAGCCAAAAATCTCCAATAGTGAGTAGGAAAGCGTTCCTTCAAATAAATCTCTAACAATAATGAATGAGAAAGCACCAAATAGAATCATTGGAATATATTTCATCCAAGCTTTAACGTCGATGGGCATTTCACTAGCAAGCTGCTCCATGTAGGCTTCTGGAGATTGACCAATAATATGTTCTATGGATTTCCCGTTTTTCTCTGCCTGCATTAAATGATCCTCTAGTTCTTCGACGATTTCATCAATCTCTTTTTCCTTTTTACCGCTTGAAAAAAGGTAGACGCGAAGGTTTTCTAAAAATTGCTTACTTTTTTTAGATAGCTGTATGTTTTCATGCAACATTTTTAAACTCCCTTTCCCTTTTTTGTTTCATGTGCTAAAACATGGTTAACGTTTGTCTGCAAGATTTCCCATCTTTCTATAAAATTTTGTAACTCTTGTTCTCCATTTTCTGTGAGCCGATAATATTTCCGCTTAGGCCCTGCTGTGGATTTTTTTAAAGTGGAGGTTACTAATTTTTCTTTTTGCATTCGTAATAATAAGGGGTAGATCGTACCTTCACTGAAGTTGGAAAAACCATAGTCTTCTAATTTCTCAGCTAGCTCATAGCCGTAAACTTCCTTATTCTTAATAATGGCAAGAATACAACCATCTAAAATCCCCTTCATCATCTGTGTTGTTGACACGTTTTCAAACCCTCCTTTATCTTGTATTGCAAGGTATATGGGTATTAGAATATAAGTCTTGTATTACAAGGTATGTTTTTAGTATATGCAATATTACCTTGTTATGCAAGAGTTATCGTGTAATTTTTAGAAATGGAGTACTTGATTACTTCTTATAACAGGTAATCATGATAACTGCCCGACCGAAGAGGGATTTAATTTATTCGGTATCTCAGAGGGGAAATGAGTCCTCAAACGAAAGAGGATTCAACTGATACGACAACTCAACACAAAGAGGTGATAAGTAACCGATCGAAAAGCATTCGGTAAATCCCAGTGTCTATAACCGATAAACCATTGTTGAAACAACAAAAATAGATCTCGGACTTATGCAACGAACGAATTGACTGTCGTTGAATTTTAAAGTGCCAGAGCCCAAAAATAAAAAGCCGCGAAGAAAACTCAATTTCTTCGCGGTTCATGCAAACGTATCGTTATATCAATGCATCTTTCTTATCTTTCTTAGAATCTCGATACGTGTTATAGAAATGCATAATGATTGTTCGAAGCAATGCATAGAAAGGTACGGCGAATAAAATACCGAGGAAACCTGCAATGCTGCCAGCAGCAAGGATAACTGTTATCACCGTTAGCGGATGCAGTTGCAATACTTGCCCCATAACATTCGGTGAAATGACTGAACTCTCAATTTGCTGCGCAACGAACATAATTAAGGAAATCCAAAAGAGATTCATTGGATCCTGAAATCCACCAACAATTAATGCTGGAATTACTGCTAAATACGGACCTAGGAAAGGAATAACATTGGTGATCATTCCGAAAAGGGCGAACGCTAAAGCATACTCCAACCCGATAATGAGATAGCCAATTAATAGCAAGACTCCAACAAAGAAACTAACAAGCAGTTGTCCTTGGATGAACGAAGATAAAACATTGTCCATCTTAACTAACAGGCTACGAACGTTATCTGCTTTTTTCTTACTGAATACTTGCGTGATAAATGGAATTAATTTATCCCCATCCTTCAGCATGAAGAAAAGGAAGAATGGAATAAGAACAATTCCCATTGCAATCGAAACGACTTGCCCTAAGAACCCACCAATAAAGCTAGGGATATTATTTGCAATCCCTTCCAGGTGTGATGGGAGATCAGCGACGAAGTCATTAATCATTGAAACTGCTTGTACTGGAATGGCTTCGTAGTTTTTCTGTACCCACTGAATCGTTTCTTCAGCGAGCTTTACCATTTGTGGGATGCTATCAATCATCGTAGTGAATTGATTTTGAGCAATCGGCCAAATGAATATAATGAATAACGTTCCAATTAAGATAAGTGTTAAGTACACAAAAATAATCGAAAAAATCTTATTTATTTTTAGGAGCATGAACAGATGCATTAATGGCTTCGTTAAATAATACAAAATACCAGCACCAATAATTGGAAGGGCGACAGCACCAATTAATCTAATAACTGGAAAAAAGATGAAATGTGTAATTGAAACAAGCCAGATTAAGAGAAAAAGCATAATTAAAAAAAGCATTACTTGAAACCATCGTTTATGAACCAATCAATATCACTACTTTCGACCATTTTTATTTCTATTTTACATGGAGGAGACGATAATAGAAAGTATTTTGTTAGAATTATGCCAACAAGGCAGCATATTTATACCTATGGGTTGAAAAGAGTTTCATAGTATGCTGTTACAGAAGGGAAAACTTTTCAAGTTAATGCTTGATTTTAGTTAGAAGCTGTATGAAATAAAGGAATTTATGAAAGAAATAGCGAAATATAATATGGTAGATTGAAAAACTAAAATAGGGAGAATAAACGATGTCAAAGGGTCTTATTCATCATGTGGAGATAAATGTTTCCAATCTAGAAAACTCGGTTGCGTTTTGGGGCTGGTTCTTGGAGAAATTGGGATATGAGCTTTACCAAACTTGGAATAAAGGACGAAGTTGGAAGCTAGGGGAAAGTTATCTTGTTTTTGTTCAGGCGGAAGAAATTTATTTTGATGTTTCGTATCATCGAAAACAGGTTGGGCTTAATCATCTTGCTTTTTACGCTGATTCACGTGAACATGTTGATTTAATAACATGGCAATTAAGACAAAAGGGCATTTCTATTTTATATAAGGAGCTACATCCATTTGCAGGGGGGAAGGAGCATTATGCTGTTTTTTTCGAGGATCCAGATAGAATAAAGGTGGAGCTTGTTGCCCCCGGTTGAGTTGGTTCAATTATTAAATCAACTTGCATATTATTTACCATATAAGTTATGTGAGATTTACTTGAATAAGTGAAGCAATCCATATGATCGAAAAGGGGAATGGCAGTGGATAAAAAGTATAATGATTTAATCGGTGATATACTCGAGGCGGCTGGTGAAAAGGATAATTTTGACTTAAAGGGTGCGGGAAAGCCGTTGCCAAAAGGCTATGTGGAAAGAGATGTTTTTCAAAACTTCCAGCAGATTGCAAAGGATGCAGGATACTTGCCTTACTGGCTAAAATTGCAAAAAGAAATTGCAACCATGGTGCATGCTGCTAAAACGGAAAAAGACATTAAGAAAATTAATAAGAAAATCAAGGAATATAATACGGCTTGTCCATCGTCGATGCAAAAGCTACCGGTTGAGCTGGATAAGCTTGAGGATGCAAAAACAATTTGGTAATCAGTTGATTCAAATCAGTAAAGAAACGGAGGGGATTATATGATTCTCCAGAGAGGAATCACTGGAAAAAACCATAACGTAGATGATCATTTTCCAAAACCGGCTGGCAAGGAATTTAAGCAATTATGCTATACGCTGATTGCACAGCTAGATGGACGCGTATTAGCTTTTTCAGAACCGCAAATCGATACGAATTATTTTCATGTCGAGCTTGAAGTTTTCAAAGAGCGATTGCACCTGCTCTTAAATGAGAATCATCGCTACCTTGCTGTTGCAAGTGAGGTTGATTATTTTAAGCTAACATTTATTGATGAACCAACACTGACCAGACAATTCGCACCTTATTATACGGTTTTACAGCAAGCGGAACTGAATGAGCGAATTCAACTAAGACCAGGGCGTAAAAAGGGTGCTTTGCTTAACGAGAATGATTTATGTAAAGAAGAATTAGTTGATTTGGTGTATTGGAATCCTAAAACAGTAGGGCAGGCTGTTTTCAATCATTGGGATTAGGAAGTACAAGGAGTTTGCTTTTGCTCCTATGCATAAGGCATGACTTCAATACATATCCGTAAAGGGAGTAAAAAATGAGATTAACTCAAGAGGATCAGTATATTAAAGAGCTTCAATTACGTAAAGATCACATTCATTCATGGAATACATTCCCATTCAATCTTCCTGTTATAAAGAATCTAAAAAAGCTATTGTTCCATCCGAACGTAACCTATATTGTGGGAGAAAATGGGATGGGGAAATCAACCTTGCTTGAAGGGATTGCAATTGCACTTGGATTTAACCCAGAAGGCGGCACAAAGAATTTTAATTTCTCAAGCTTCGACTCGCATTCGAATTTAGATCAGTTTTTAAGAATCGCAAAAGGACCTTATCTGCCCAATGATAGCTTCTTCTTCAGAGCTGAATCGTTTTACAATGTTGCGAGCAATATTGAGGAAATGGACGCATCCTCTTTTGGAGGCTCACGAATTATCGATTCATTTGGTGGTACGTCGCTCCATGAGCAATCACATGGTGAATCTTTCTTTGCTGCATTTACCAATCGCTTCCGTGGCCAAGGATTGTATATTCTTGATGAGCCAGAAGCAGCATTATCCCCATTAAGACAATTATCCATGCTTGCCAGAATTCATGAGCTCGTTAATCAAGGGTCACAATTTATCATTTCTACACATTCTCCGATTCTCATGGCTTATCCAGATGCTGTTATTATCCAGCTTACAAAGGATGGGATGGAAAAACAAAGATTAGAAGATACCGAGCATTATAAAGTAATGAAACAGTTTTTTGATGATAAAGACAGACTTCTGCATCATTTGTTCCAAGGATAATAAAAAAGGGGTGAAGTCATGAAAGTCCCAGATTTAACGTACGAAACAAAACGATTAATAATTCGACCGTATCAGAAGCAGGATTATGTGAATTGGTATACGCAATTCAGTCGACGATTGCCATCTCAATCCAAATACGATGAGGGTTATATAGACATGTCTCGTTTTACAAAGGACTGGTTTAATAAATGGATTCAAGGGTTTCATGAAGGTGCGAAAAAAGATGAAATGTATATTTTAGGCGTCTTTCGAAAAGAAGATGGAGCTAATGTTGGCACTATCGAGTTATCGACAATATTACGGGCGAAATACCAATGGGCGATGATGGGATATTTTATACATAATCAGTTTTGGAAAAATGGATATGGGAAGGAAAGTGTTATTGCTGCCACGCAATTATTTTTTAAGCAATTAAACTATCATCGTATCGAACTGCATATCAATACGGATAATGAACCGTCAATTCGATTAGCAGAAAGTGCTGGGTTTATTTACGAATGTACAAGGAATGAATTTTCCTATGAACGTGGTCGTTGGGCAGATTTATTAATCTATTATCGGAATAACGAGTCATTATAATTAAAAAAGGAGAGGGAAGATGGGTACTATCATTCGCTGGTTGCTAGCGATATTTTTGACTTACCTTGCAATTACTACACTACAAACAGGATTGGAATTGATTGGCGCCTCAAAAGAAGGGGATGCAATCACAGTTCAATTCCTGTCATTTGAAATAAATAATCAAGTTGATCCGGAAAACATAATGTCCTATGCGATTGCTTTCTTTGCTGGTACGCTTGTTACTGCAATACTAGCGCTTAGTTTTATAAGAGAGGCATTTTCTAGATTGAAAGAGAAAAGTTAATAGGATTGTACGTAAAATTACATGATCGAAACCGAAACCAATTATAGTTTGCATCGTATGAATAGATACATGAGCCTTTGGAAGGATGTGTACTTATCGTATGAATTCAATAAGGAGAAGGGGAAAAGAAAACAAAACGAAGTGGGACAGGATTCTAGATATTCTCTTATTTGTACCAGAACTTTTTATATTTCTGGTGCGAATTATTATCCAAGGAATTGTTGCGTTGTTTAGAATATGGAATTAGCACGAGTTAAATAAGCGCGCTAATTTCTGTTCTTCATTGATTTTAGCAAATTCACGAACTAACTTAAAAAGGAGCCGTCATCTCCAATGAGAATCTAGCTCCTGCTATCATTATAACACTTTACTTAGAAACGATTGTGTACGCTCATGCTGAGGGTTACTGAAAAGCTCAACGGGTTCGTTTTCTTCAACGATTACTCCTTTGTCGATAAAGAGTACGCGATCAGCAACTTCTCGGGCGAAGCCCATTTCATGTGTGACGACAACCATTGTCATCCCTTCGTGGGCAAGTTCTTTCATAACTTCAAGAACATCACCGACCATTTCTGGATCAAGGGCAGATGTTGGTTCGTCGAACAACATAACCTTCGGATTCATCGCAAGTGCACGAGCAATCGCAACACGTTGTTTTTGACCACCAGACAATGATCCTGGGTAGCTATCCGCTTTATCACTTAATCCTACTTTCGCTAGAAGCTCTTGTCCTTTTTTTACAGCTTCCTCTTTAGAAATTCCTCTTGTTTTCATCGGTGCAAGGATAATATTTTGCATAACAGTTTTATGTGGGAAGAGGTTGAAATGCTGAAAAACCATGCCGACTTCTTGTCTTATTTTATTGATATTAATACTTTTATCCGTAACATCTTGTCCATTAATGATAACTTGGCCTGAGGTAATGTCCTCTAGTCGGTTCATACAGCGTAGGAATGTGCTTTTTCCTGAACCAGACGCGCCAATAATACATACAACTTCTTTTTCTTTAATGTTTGCAGAAATATCTTGCAGAACTTCTAAGTCACCATACTTCTTTTGTAAGTTTTTCACTTCAATCATCGTAGTCATCGTAATTCAAATCTCCTTTCCAGGTAACTGGATAATAAGGACAGTAGGTAAATCATGACGAAGTACATCACACCTACAGCTAGCCAGATTTCAAAAGCTTTGAAGGTTGATGCAATGACAACATTCCCTTGCTGTGTCAAGTCAGCAATACCGATGATAGAGAGTAGGGAAGTGTCCTTCAAACTAATAATCGCCTGATTGGTAAATGTTGGGAGCATCCTTCTGAATGCTTGTGGTAGGATAATATACCTCATATTTTGCGTTGCTGTAAGGCCGAGTGATCTTGCGGCCTCGGTTTGACCTTTGTCCATCGATTGAATACCAGCGCGAATATTCTCTGCGAAATATGCCCCGGCATTAATTGCTACTGTTATGATACCGGCAGTTGTACGATCTAACGATACGAACTCTAATGAATTCAATCCATAATAGAAGAAAAATAATTGCACGAGTATCGGGGTTCCGCGGATAGCATCGATAAATATTTTGGCTATCCAATTAAGTACCTTTATCGGAGCTAATCGAAGCAAGGCTAATAGTAGACCTAAAATAAAACCTAAGACAATAGCTACACAAAATATATAAAGCGTTACTCTTAACCCTTCCAAAAGGTAAGGCAGAGAATCAAAAATGACTTGCATATTGTCACTCCTTCATGATTAGAAAACTTGGCATCCGCCTAAAAGCTTGGTGAATGCCTTAGTTGCACTTATGCAGGTATATACTTTCCTACTTGCAAAAAATCAGCGCGCTGCAGGAGCGCGCCGCGAATAATTTTATTGTTCGATGTACGTATTGATAATTTCGTCGTACTCGCCATTCTCTCTCAAGTTGGCTAAGCCGTCATTGATTTTTTGTAGCAGTTCGCCATTTTCACCTTTTAGTACTGCAATGCCGTAGAAATCACCATTTAAGCGATCTCCAACTATTTTTAAGTTAAGATCATCTGTGGCAATTGCGTATGCGATAACTGGATAATCTTCAATCAAAGCATCGGCAGTCCCGTTCGTTACTTCCTGGAACATGGATGTACTATCTGAAACTTGGATTGTATCAAATCCGTAATCACCTTTGTTATCTTCTGCCCATTTAGCGCCAGATGTTCCGTTTTTTACTGCGACAGTTTGTCCTTCTAAGTCTTCAACTCTTGTAATAGTATCGTTGTTTTCATTAACAACAAGTGTTATTCCTGCTTCGAAGTAAGGTTCAGAGAAATCAACAATTTCTTTTCTTTCATCCGTAATACTCATGCCAGCGATTGCGATATCAAGCTGTCCTGCTTGCATTGCTGGAATGATTCCGCCAAAGTCCATTGCTTCCAACTCGATTTCAAAGCCTTGGTCCTCTGCGATTGCATGAATTAAATCGATATCGATCCCTTTATAATCTCCACCTTCTTGATATTCAAATGGTGGGTATGTAACATCAATACCGACAGAATAAACCTCTCCATCTCCTGCAGAATCGGAATCTGAAGCATTATTATCTTCTGGTGAGTCATTACTTGTACCACAAGCTGCTAAAAATAAAGCAAATGCAAACATTAAACTGATTAGACTAATTTTCCTCATGTAGAAACTTCCCCCTTTTAGGATTCTTGAGTATTTTGTTAATTGTATATAAATTGTAATAATACGTCAAGATTCTCGGGGATTGTATAATGCTCCAAGCTCGTTGTTATTGATTTTCAATCCTAGCAACTTTTCGTTGAACAGCCAGTATAAAAGGTGGATCATTTTTTTGATTAATAAAACCATAGCGCAGAACATTAAACTGTTTCTGGTCTAATTGAAGCAAGTACTTTAATAGACCTTCCTTTTCTTCTTTTCCACCTTCGTGACCGTGATAAACAACAAGTACGACAAGTCCATCTTTTTTTAGTCGGTTTAAAATAGCATTGACTGCACTTACTGTTGAGTCAGGTGTTGTAATTACGGACTTATCACTTCTTGGTAAATACCCAAGGTTGAAAATGGCACCCGCGACTTCTTTGTCCTTAGGGAAATAATCAAGAATTCTTTCATGACTGTCATGAATTAAAGAAACATTGGAACAGTTATTATTAATTAATGCTTTTCTCGTATTTGCAATTGCTTGGTCTTGTATATCGAATGCGTACACATGTCCCTTCTCACCAACGAGCTTACTTAGAAATAATGTGTCATTTCCATTTCCGCATGTAGCGTCAATCACCTTTTCACCCGAATGAATAGACCCTTCTAGTAAATAATGAGCATAATTAAGAATTCCTTTTAACATAAACGTAGCACGTTCCTTCTTAAATAGATTTTATCTCTCTATTTTATCATGAAAGTAAAAATCAAGAAATGTAAGGATTTTGGATGCATGCAACGGAATCAAGTATGAAAACGGAGGTTATCTTGACAATAGTTACTGGATTCATTATAATTCGGTTAAATAATCTAACGACTTTGATAAGGATTAGTAGTAATTTTTTTCAGGCATAGAGAGGCAGTGCTCGGTGGAAACTGCCGTTGAAAGATTTTATGAACTCGCCTTTAATGTTGCAGGAGTGAAACGAGTAATTCCTGCCGTCCTATCCACGTTAAGGATAACAAGTGAACGCGAATGGATGCGTTAATTTGGGTGGTACCGCGGGAGATATAGCTTCTCGTCCCTTTTGTAGGGATGAGTGGCTTTTTTTATGGCAAAATACAAGAGTTTTACTGTGAAAGGAAGGAATATTAGATGAGCTTTAACCATCAACAAATTGAGAAAAAGTGGCAAAAGCATTGGCTTGAAAATAAAACGTTTAAAACGGAAACCTTTTCTGAAAAAGAAAAGTTCTATGCATTGGATATGTTCCCGTACCCATCAGGCGTAGGGCTGCATGTTGGGCATCCAGAAGGCTATACGGCAACAGATATTTTGTCGCGGATGAAACGAATGCAAGGATACGAAGTAATGCACCCGATGGGCTGGGATGCATTTGGGCTTCCAGCAGAACAATATGCAATTGATACAGGGAATAGTCCAGCTGAATTTACAGCAAAGAATATCGCGACATTCAAACGCCAAATTCAAGAGCTTGGCTTTTCCTATGATTGGGATCGCGAACTGGATACAACAGATCCGAACTATTATAAATGGACGCAATGGATTTTCATTAAGCTTTATGAAAAAGGACTTGCCTATATTGATGAAGTTGCAGTGAACTGGTGTCCAGCATTAGGTACAGTTTTGGCAAATGAAGAAGTAATTGATGGGAAAAGTGAACGTGGTGGACATCCGGTAGTTCGTAAACCAATGAAGCAGTGGATGCTGAAAATTACAGCGTATGCGGATCGATTGCTGGAAGATCTAGATGATTTAGATTGGCCAGATAGCCTAAAAGAAATGCAACGTAACTGGATTGGTCGCTCAGAAGGTGCGGAAGTAACGTTTGCAATAGATGGTCACAATGAAGAATTTACTGTGTTTACGACACGTCCAGATACATTATTTGGTGCTACGTATGCAGTGCTTGCTCCAGAACATCCGTTTATTGAAAAAATAACAAGTGCAGAACAAAAATCTGCAGTAGATGCTTACTTGAACGAAGTCCAAACGAAATCAGATTTGGAGCGTACGGATCTAGCAAAAGATAAAACAGGTGTATTTACTGGTGCATATGCGATTAACCCAGTAAATAATGAAAAAATGCCAATTTGGATTGCGGATTATGTATTGATGTCTTATGGTACAGGAGCAATCATGGCTGTTCCGGCACATGATGAGCGGGACTATGAATTTGCAACAAAATTTGAATTGCCAATTGTGGAAGTAGTTTCAGGTGGGGATATTACAAAAGAAGCATTTACTGGTGATGGAGAGCATGTCAATTCAAGCTTCTTAGATGGGCTTGGAAAAGACGAGGCGATCTCAAAAATGATTGAATGGCTTGTCGCTGAAGGAAAGGGAGAGCAGAAAATTACGTATCGCCTGCGCGATTGGTTATTTGCGAGACAACGTTATTGGGGAGAACCGATTCCGATCATCCATTGGGAGGATGGAACAATGTCAGCTGTTCCAGAAGAGGAGCTTCCATTGGAATTACCAGTGATGTCAGAAATAAAACCATCTGGTACAGGAGAATCTCCGCTTGCCAATAACAGTGACTGGGTAAATGTTGTTGACCAGAAAACGGGAATGAAAGGGCGTCGCGAAACGAACACAATGCCACAATGGGCAGGTAGCTGCTGGTATTTCTTAAGATACATTGATCCGAAAAATACCGAACAACTAGCTGATCCAGCTGCATTAGAAAAATGGTTGCCAATTGATATTTATATCGGTGGCGCAGAGCATGCCGTACTTCATCTACTATACGCACGTTTCTGGCATAAGTTCTTGTATGACATTGGAGTTGTATCAACAAAAGAACCATTCCAAAAGTTATTTAACCAAGGGATGATTCTTGGTGAAGGTAACGAGAAAATGAGTAAATCTAAAGGTAATGTTGTAAACCCGGATGATATTGTAACATCTCATGGTGCAGATACATTACGCCTTTATGAAATGTTTATGGGACCATTGGATGCATCTGTTGCTTGGTCAACGAATGGATTAGATGGCGCTAGAAGATTCCTTGATCGTACATGGAGATTGTTTATGAATGATGATGGTACACTTTCCGAGAAAATTGTGGATGCAGAAAATACGGATTTAGATAAGGTGTACCATGAAACCGTGAAAAAGGTGACTGAGGACTTTGAAAATCTTCATTTTAATACCGGAATATCACAAATGATGGTATTTATTAATGAAGGCTACAAAGCAGATCAAATTCCAAAAGCGTATGTAGAAGGGTTTGTAAAGATGCTTTCTCCAGTTGCCCCGCATGTTGCTGAAGAAATTTGGGAACAACTTGGTCACACAGATACGATTACCTACGAAGAATGGCCGGTCTTTGATGCAGCAAAATTAGTGGAAGATGAAGTAGAGGTTGTACTTCAAGTGATGGGTAAAGTTCGTTCGAAATTAAGTGTGCCGAAAGATATTTCGAAAGAAGACTTGGAAAAAGTAGCACTAGCAGATGAAGGATTGCAAAAATGGATTGAAGGAAAAACAATTCGAAAAGTAATCGTTGTTCCAGGGAAATTAGTTAACGTCGTAGCGAATTAAATGAAACCAAAAAGATCTCCTTCTATTTTTATAGAGGAGATCTTTTTGGTTAAAGGAATAAATATATTTAACTTGATGGAACCCAATTCGTTTGTAAAATAATCCACTCGCCATTTTCGTAATACCACAATGTTTCAATTGTCCCAAGCCGATCAGCATGATAGGCGCCACTAATTTGTTGATAGCTTTTTAGACCATATCCTTTACTTTCGCTAATCGATATTGGTTCATAAAAAGCAATTGGATCAATCATTAATGAAGTTGGCTTTAAAAGGTTGCGTTCTTTATCATAAATCCCAAGACGTATATAATCCTCTGCACGGTCTTTAACATCCATCACAATTGGCTTACCATTAGGGACAATTTCAATGATGACTTGAAAGTTTTCTTCAAATTTTCCACTAACATACCGCTGTTCGGGTAATGGGATTTCTGTTAATTCCTGATTTGCTAATGTGTGCAAGAAAGAAGTGTATAAACCGCCACTCCCACCAGTCGGGCTTTGATAAAAGATATCTTTTATTCCATCGTGATTCAGGTCAATAAATTGAAGTTCAGGTTCATAACCACCACCATAGTTGATTTTCCATTCTTGTTCATTGGAAGAACGGATGTCTGCCCAAATATCTTGATAATATTGAGCATCCGGGGCGAAAAGCTTTCCCATTAATTCAATCGTTTCTACTTCTCCATCACCCGTTATATCAACCTGATATGATTCAATTAATATACTGTCTTCTGGCTTTGATTCAGCAGCAAATACAATCGTAGGAAAGGCTATTAATAGTAGAAAAAAATATTTCAACGTGTATCACTTCCTTAATCTGAAATATCACAATCTCGCTCAATTGATACTTTGTGATAATTATTATCATGTATTAACCCTAGTAATAAAATTGTTTCTAGTAGGTTGCGCATCGTGTTTGCATCCTATTCGTGAAATACGTAAAATTGGAATTGAAAACATTAAGGGAGATGGCAAAATGTCAGAAATAAATGAAGTAACACCTAAAGAAGTTGAAAAAATGATAGATGATAAAGAAATTATTATCATTGATGTACGAGAAGATGAAGAAGTTGCCCAAGGAATTATCGAAAAGGCGAAGCATATTCCATTGGGAGATATACCAGAAGCGGTAGCTGACTTAGATAAAAACAAATCGTACATTCTTGTTTGTCGATCAGGGGCAAGGAGTATGAATGCATCTAAATATATGGATGAACAAGGGTTTAAGGTTTCCAATATGAAAGGCGGCATGTTGGAGTGGGAAGGCGAAGTTATCGTCGGTTAGTGAAGAAGAAGTTATTTTCAGTAATTCTGAAAATAACTTCTTTTTATTTAGGTATTGCATTTTATGCTATAGGTGTGTAATATAAATTTTGCTGTTCGGAAGCAAACATGTTACATAAGTTTTCAACTTCCAAGTATATTCGACAGATTTTTTAAAAAAGTGTTGACAAGCATTTATGAATAATGTTATGATAAACATCCACTAGCAATAAGATGTCGGAATTGATTCGTTTTTCGGATTTATTGTTTGATTGCAAGTGTGCTAGTGTAATAATAAAGTTAGTTGCTGAATGAAGGCGACAAAATTTGCTCTTTGAAAACTGAACAAAACAACCAGTATGTCAAGAAAAAGGAAACCAAGTTTTCTTTTTAAAACAAGTAGAAGTCAGCTTCTACAACAGCTAAGTATTACAAACACTTTTATGGAGAGTTTGATCTTG
>NZ_PIJY01000002.1 GCF_008304605.1 Oceanobacillus polygoni
ATCGAAACTTTCGGTTACGAAGGTGTTCTTAGGAATCTCCATCTTCAAATTTCGTAGGAAATTAAGGTGGAGTAGTTCAAGTGGCTATAATCGATGAAAATAGAAAGTTTTATGGATTAAAAAGGCTGTTAATTCAAAAAGGTAGGATTCTTCTCATTCTGTTATGATAAATGTAAGTAAGGGGAACATAGGAATTAGGATTAAAACATAGAGAACAACAGAAGTAGAGAAGGGTGAAAAAGGTTTGAGCCTATTAATTATTTTCATCATTTTATTATTCATCGCCTCCAGTTATTTTTCTGGGAGCGAAACAGCGTTGACGGCAACAAATGAAATGAAGTTGCGACTAAAAGCAGCAAATGGTGATAAAAAATCAGCACGCTTATTAAAGCTAGTCGACAATCCTGACTTGTTTATTCCAGGTATATTAATTGCAAATAATGTGCCCAATATTGTGCTTCCTTCGTTGGTTACGATCGTAGCACTTGAGTATAGTTGGCCTATAGGCATAACTACAGCTGTGTTAACGGTATTGATTATTATTTTTGCGGAAGTGATGCCTAAGTCTATTGCAGCAGCATTTCCTGAAAGAATTGCGCATATCGTGTATTATCCAACCATGATTATCCTCTTAATCTTGAAGCCGTTTATCTTCTTATTGAATTTGTTGACAAGAACAGTCATTAAATTTTTAGGACAAGATCCAGATAACCAAATAACGATTTCAAAGGCAGAGATGCGAGCAATGGTGGATATTGCACATACGGAGGGGACGTTTAAAAATGATGATATGTACCGCTTAAAGTCGGTATTAGATTTCAAAAATTTAAATGTTGCGGACGTGCTGCAAACGCACCGTGTCGAGATGAAATCCATCCCTGTTGATATGTCATTTGATGAAGCACGCGAATTTTTATTAGCAAATCATTACACGCGCTATCCTATTTATGATGGGGACGTTGACCATATCGTCGGTGTATTTCACTCGAAATTTATATTAGCATGGGCAAATAATCCTGAGAAAGGCATTCGAGACTATTCAGACTTGGATCCATTGTATGTTCACGAATTTAATCCGATTGATACAGTTTTTAAACGGATGATGAAAGAAAAGAAACATATTGCAATTGTTTTAGATGAGTATGGGGGAACGGAAGGATTAATTACCCATGAAGACTTAATTGAAACGATGATAGGCCAAGATATTGAAGATGAGACAGACGAAGGAGATTTACTAATCCACCGTCAAACAGATACACAAATTATTTGTGATGCAAAGCTATCCTTGCATCGATTAAACAATGTTTTTCAAACGGATATTCCAGAGGAAGCTGATAACTTGGCTGGTTTTATTATCAATAGGTATAAGTTCTTGCCTGAAGCCGGCGAGACGTTCATCTATGATAACTTAGAATTTAAAGTGCTGGAAGTAAATGAACGAAGAGTCAATCGTGTGGAAATTAATAAGCTGGAAGATTGATTATATAATTTCACTTCATTACAGAGAAAGCCACATAAAAGATACCCACTAAATCATTTGTAATAATTGGTGAGGTATTTTAGTGGTTCTCAATCAAATCGCCCAATATAAAAAATTCTAAAAATTCACTTGACAATGAAAGTAAAATGATCTAAAGTTTACTTCAACAATTTAATCTGAAATTTTTCTTATCCAGAGAGGTGGAGGGACTGGCCCATTGATACCTCGGCAGTAGACTATTTAGTAGTACTATGCCAATTCCAGCAAGCTAACGAAGGCTTGAAAGATAAGAAGAGATACAACAAATTTGTAACCCTCTTCTTATTTTGAAGGGGGTTTTTTTATAGTTCTAAACCAAGTAATTTCATAGGGTAACTTATTTTGCTGATTCAAAAATGAAAGACTGCAATAATGCCAATAAAGTACAGAAATGAGGCGCTTATCCATGCATGAACAAGATTATTATATTCGAAATGCTAAAGACGAAAAGCTTATACAATACGGAAAAAGACTTTCTAATGAAATTCAATTAACTGCTGCGAAATACGATGAATCGGGTGACTTTCCTTTTGAGCATTTTGAGCTATTGGAAAAGGAAGGATATTTTAAGTTAACCATTCCCAAAGAATATGGTGGGGATGAGCTTTCCCTATATGAAATATTATTGGTTCAGGAACAATTGGCTAAAGGATCTGGTTCAACAGCTTTAGCTGTTGGGTGGCATTTAATGACTTTCTTTAGTCTAAGCAATTATCGCCCTTGGAAGGAGGAAGTTTTTCAGAGGCTATGCCAAGATGCCGTACAACGTGGGAGCTTGTTGAATGTTTTTGCCACAGAAAGCAGTGCTGGGAATATTGTGAGAGGTGGTAAGCCAACAACAATTGCCAAGAAAACGGCAGGTGGCTTTGTGATTAATGGCAGAAAATCATTCGCCACTCTATCACCGATCGTAAAACATTTTACTGTTTTAGCTTACGTGGAAGAGGAAGACAAAGTAGCTGAATTTCTAATCGAGAAGGATGAATCAGTAAGTGTTATTCACACGTGGAACGCATTAGGAATGAGGAGTACTGGCAGTCACGATGTGGAGATGAATCAAGTTTTTGTACCAGATGACGCACTTCTTTCCTATTCCGAAAAGGAAAATCGGTTTACCGGAAATAGCAGTGCCTATACCTTACAAATTCCAGCAATTTACCTTGGTGTCGCCACTGCTGCAAGGGACTTCATTATCGATTATGCGGAAAATAAATATTCGCCAAGTCTTGGAAATGTGATTTCCGAAGCTGCACATGTGAAGCAGAAAATTGGTGAAATCGATATTCATTTAAGTGTTGCACGTAGTTACCTTTACTCACTAGCGGAGAAGTGGGATAGCCCGCTGGGCTTGAGAAATAACTTATCCAATGAAGTGGCTATTGCAAAATATACGGTGTGCAATAACGCAATAAAAATTGTTAAGTTAGCCATGAATATTGCAGGCGGAAATGCGTTATCGAAAGACCTTCCATTGGAACGGTATTTTAGAGATGTGCAATGCGGGCTTTATAATCCGCCGCATCCAGATATGGTTATTAATCAAATTGCTGCACATGCCATCGAGGACTATCGAAAAAAACAAGTAGTTCATCAATAGGGGGAGATTTTAATGCGAAACGATCACATGCATTTAGGTTCTTTTTTTACAACTTACTTGGGGCATCACCTTGCCGCATGGCGCTATCCAGAAACGAAAACAGAAGAAGTGCTTGACTTGAGTTTATATAAAGAGGTCGCAGAACTATCGGAGAAAGGGAAGTTCGATATGCTTTTTATCGCAGATGTGCTTGCACACAACGAGGAGGATATCGAATATACACCGCAAATAAGGCTGGAAGGCCCTACGCTAATGGCAGCTCTTACTGCTGTAACAAATAAAATTGGTTTAGCATCGACCTTATCGACGACCTATCATCATCCATACAATGTCGCGCGGGAGTTTTCAACGCAGGATCACTTAAGTGGTGGACGTACCGCGTGGAATATTGTAACTTCAGCACATGATAATGAAGCGCAAAATTACGGGAAATCGCAGCATTTGGATCATTCATTAAGATACGAGAGATGTGAGGAATTCGTTCAAGTTACAAAGGAACTTTGGAATAGTTGGGAAGATGATACATTATTATTCGATCGAGAGAAGGGGAAGTTTTTGGATGGCAGTAAAATCAGCCCAATTCATTTTGAAGGAAATTACTATAACGTACGAGGACCTTTAAATATTCCTAGGTCACCTCAAGGAAATCCAGTGCTTATATCTGCTGGTGCCTCTCCAAGGGGGCAAGAATTTGCGGCAAAAGTAGCTGATGTATTTTTCACAATTGCATCTTCAACCGTTGAAGAAGGTAAAGCCTTTTATATAGAAATGAAGCAAAAAGTAAAAAGCTATGGGAGAGATCCCAATCAATTTAAAATTATGCCCGGTGTTGTACCTTTTGTAGGTCAAACGCAAAAAGAAGCAGAAGAAAAGCTGGAACACTTTCAGGAACTTATTTTACCAGAATTAGGTATTGGCATGTTATCAAGGTATCTCGGTATCGATTTAATTGAACATTCACCTGACACCCTGCTTCCTGAAGTACCAAGCTTAGATCAATATAACGGAGAAAAAGGCAGATTTAAAATCTTATCAGAGCTATCCCGCAAGGAAAATTTAACGATTAGACAAATCGCTCGATTGTTCGCTAGAGGGCAAGGTCATTTATTTGTTGTCGGATCAGGAGACCAGGTTGCAGACAAATTAAGCGAGTGGTTTCTCGGTGAGGCATGTGATGGTTTTAATGTGAAAATCCCTTATTTACCGGGTGGGGTTTCGGATTTTGTGGATTATGTAACACTTGAATTGCAAAATCGCGGACTTTTTAGAACAGATTATGAAGGAACAACACTGAGAGATCATCTTGGGTTGGAATATCCAAACGTAAAGTTAAAGACAAATGCTTAACATGCAATCAACAAACATTTTAAATGGGAAAGGAAGAAGTTGAATGAATAAAATCCTATTAAATCTATTGGTTTTATCAATTTTTATAATACTTGCTGGCTGTGCAAGCTCAGGTGCATCGGGAAATGAAACAATTAAAATAGGAGTAACTGGAGGCCCGCCTGAGGAAATTACGAATATCGTCCAAGAGGAAGCTAAAAAAGAAGGAATTGAGTTAGAAATTGTAAAATTTAATGATTACATTACGCCAAATCGTGCTCTGAATGGTGGGGAACTAGATTTAAATATGTTCCAAACCAAACAATTTCTAGCTCAATATGTGGAAGATCGTAATGACCCTCTTGTGGCACTAGGTACAACATATAACAGTACGACAGGCATCTACTCTGAAAAGTACGAGAGTGTGGATCAAATCCCTGATGGAGCGACATTAGGAGTAATAAATGATCCTGTTAATACAGGGCGCTCCCTGCTTCTCTATGAAGAAGCAGGTTTAATCACGGTAAAATCAAAGGACGGACTTTTAACCTTAAATGATATTGATGAAAATCCAAGAAACTTCAAGTTCACCGAAATAGAGGGGCCATTAATGCTCAGAACATTGGGGAGCATTGATGTTGGAACAGTGGCTAGTACACATGCTTTTGACCAAGGTATGGAACCAGCAAAGGACGCGATCTATTTAGAAACCGGAATGGAATTTCCGATGGTAGTAGCAGCTAAGGAAGAGGACAAAGATAACGCCGATTATAAACGAATTGTAGAATTGTATCATTCCGATGCAGTAAAAGAATTTATTGAAGAAAGATACAAGGACGTCATTATTGTCACAGATGATCCCTTTCAAATCGATTAGGAGGTGGCTTCGTTGATCGAATTAAAAAATATTAATAAGACGTTTAACGTTGGAAAAACGAAAGTAGAAGCTTTAAAAAATATAAATCTTAACGTATCAGAAGGAGAGATTTTCGGAGTTATTGGTTTTAGCGGAGCAGGAAAAAGCACGTTATTACGTATGATTAATCTTCTTGAAAAACCAACAAGTGGGGAAGTAAATGTTAAGGGGAAGAATCTATTGACATTGAATGAAAGGGAATTGCGAAACGTACGGAAAAAGATTGGCATCATTTTTCAGCAATTTAATCTCTTAGCTTCTCGTAATGTGTTTGATAATGTAGCGGAAATTCTTCGCATGAATCACGTTCCGAAAAAGGAAATCGGGCAGAAAGTGGAAGAATTGCTGTTGCTTGTTGGGCTAGAGGATAAAGCGAATCAATATCCTGCTAATCTATCTGGCGGACAAAAGCAGCGTGTTGGTATTGCTCGTGCTTTAGCAATGGATCCCGAAATTTTATTATGTGATGAAGCAACTTCTGCTTTAGATCCGCAAACGACAGATTCAATACTAGAATTGCTGTTAGATATTAATAAAAAGCTAGGATTAACGATTGTTCTCATTACGCATGAAATGGATGTCATCAAAAAAACATGTGATCGTGTAGCTGTTATGGAAAATGGAGAGGTAATTGAGCAGGGAACTGTGATCGACGTATTCAGTAATCCATTAGAAGCGACTACGAAGAGCTTCTTAAGGAATTTATATGATGATACGATTACGGAGGATATGCTGGTAAAATTACGAGAATCTGGTCATTCCTATATTTTGCGCTTAGCTTTCCGAGGTGAATCAGCTTTAGATCCTGTTTTAAACGTTATTTCATCCAGATATTCCGTCATTACAAATATTGTACATGGATCCATTACGTATTTAAAAGGGACGCCATTAGGTATTTTATTAGTCCATATTTCTGGTGATGAAGCTAATTTAAAACAGGCAATCTCTTATCTAAAGGATGCGGTATACCATGTGGATGTAAGCTTGGAATTAGATGAAAGGCATAAGGAGGTATTAGCTCAATGATGGAAAGATTTGATGAACTGCTCCCGTTATTTTCTATATCTTTATATGAAACGATTTTAATGGTAGCCATTTCACTTGTGATTGCGACAATCATTGGGGTACCTTTAGGAGTATTGCTTGTTATTACAAGAGCGGATCACCTTGCCCCGAATAGATGGGTGTTTCAACTATTAAATACAGTTGTTAATATTATCAGGTCGCTTCCATTTATTATTTTAATGTTAGCTATCATCCCTTTTACGGAATTAATTGTAGGTACATCAATCGGAATTCGAGGAGCGATTGTTCCGCTTATCGTTTATATTGCTCCCTTTATTGCAAGGCTTGTTGAAACGGCTTTACTCGAAGTGGATTACGGCATTATTGAAGCATATCGAGGTATGGGAGCATCGCGTGGCCAAATTGTTACACGTATTATTCTTAGGGAAGCACGTTCCGGAATTCTACTTTGTATGACGATTGCCTTGATTGGCTTAATTGGTGCGACAGCAATGGCAGGTGTCATTGGAGCAGGAGGTCTTGGTGACCTTGCTCTCCGATATGGGTATCAGCAATGGGATTTACCAGTAATGTTTGGCACGGTTATTATCTTAATTGTCCTCGTTCAAATCATTCAGTCTCTTGGGAATTATGGTGCGAAGAAGTTGAAGAAAACGGCTTAAGAGGAGCGCTGTTGAGTGGTGTATGAAGCTTAATACATGCACTAGAAAAATAGAAGTATTCACCTAGATATATTGAAGTCTTTCAAAGCAAGCCCTATAATAAGGCTATCTACTGTTGAAGGGACTGAATTATGCGCAGATGGCAATATTTTTTCATCCAGCTAATTTAAATTTTTGGAGGTAAAAGTATTGAAAAAAGAACTATTCACTAACAGACTGCATTTACGTAAAATGAAAGTGTCCGATTCACCAGCCTTATTTAACATCTGGTCTGACCCAGACGTTACAAAATTCATGAACATCTCTCGTTTTACAAACGAATCACAGGCAAAAGAAATGATTGAATTACTCGATGAATTGTCTCAGACAGGTAAAGCAATACGTTACAGTATGATAGATTTAAAAACCAATGAAATTATTGGAACGTGCGGCTTTAATTATATTGATTCTGAGAACGCCCGAGTAGAAATAGGATATGATATCGCTAAAAGCAAATGGGGTATGGGCTATGCTCCAGAAGGAATTCGGGCATTAATAAACCTTGCTTTTGAAAACTTACAGCTCAATAGAGTAGAAGCAAAGGTAGAAGCCGGAAACGTAAATTCCATACACGTACTGCAAAAATTGAACTTCACATTTGAGGGGACATTAAGACAATACGAAAAATCAAAAGGAAACTTTGTTGATATTAATATTTATTCGCTGTTAAAAACAGATTTAGTCTACACATAATTAGGGAAAAGTGGATTTGAACATGTTCAAATCCACTTTTTTGCGCTTATTAATAAGCTGGTCTATTTTATTGTGTCTACGTTCAAAGAAATCTTGTATGTTTTTCATATTTGTTACGTGCTGATTGCATTCCTGGCTATTTGCGCAAATGTAATTACTCTGATTTTGAAAGTGCCAGCGACTTGTCCTTTTACAGTTAACTTCGTTTGTTCTATGATATTTGCTGCTATTTAAAGTTGAATGCGCAACAAGAAAATCTACTACTCGATTTATAATACTTATCCGTTATCCTATTGAAATATCCTACCATCCTGAATTCCTGCCTTAAGCTTATATGTTGCTTCATTAATAGGAAATATGGCCACTTACACTAGTGGTTATACAATTAAAACAACTGTAATAATCTTTAATCGGATTAACATCGATAATTCAAACTCTCTTTACATTCATAGATTAGGATAGGGGTGTAACAAAATAAAACTTAGGAGGTATTCAAAATGAAAAAGTGGAAGAAGCATGCTATTCCATCAATCGCTGTTTTAATGATTGGAACTGCAACAACTGGTATGACTGTGTCGGCTGATTCGGATGATCGCTATGAGGAATTGCAGGAAGTCAATATAACGGTAGAGGAAAGTAAAGAGATTGCATTGGAAAGAATACCTGGAACGATTGATGAAGTTGAACTGGAAAATGAGGATGGCTACCTTTTCTATGAAGTGGAAGTAGATGCAGCAGGTGGCGATGAATATGAAATCTTAATTGATGCACAAACAGGAGAAGTCATTGATGTTGAGGGAGACGACGAAGATGATGATGACGACGGTGATGACAACGACGATGACGATAATGAGCGTGATGATGATTAACGAGCAGAGCTAAAATTAAAGCTCTTCAGAAGTCCCTTATGTAAATAGGGGGCTTCTTTGTTTCTGTACATATCTATTTTACATTACAGATTTTCCGAACGAGAAAGCCCACTGTCTTTAGACGTGGGATGAAAGTGAGGTCAAATACGGAGTGGTAATAAAAAGCGAAGGTTTGTACCACTTTAAGTATTTGAAAATGTTTTCTTAATCTTAACCTAAAAGCAACACTAAAACAGAACAAGAGTTCTAATTTGTGTTATAAATAGAAGCAGGAGGTGAACAACGTGCAAACGATCACACTGAAGCTGGAGCTTCAAAAACCGACAAAAGAGAAAATGGCAATATACTGAAAGATGACAGCGATTAATACTGCTTTTTCGAATTGGTTATTGCATTTTGAGGGACTTCAAACAGCTACTTCGAAAGTGTTTAAACGTTATTCGGATGAGCGATTTCCTGCAGCTGTCGTCAATCAAACAATTCAAACCGTAAAATCCAAAAAGAAAAAACAGAAAACGAAACTTTTTCGCCGTATGTGGTGTGGCTTCAATAATCAAAACTTTAAGGTGGAGAGAGAAAACGGATTATATAAAGTCTCTTTTCCAACACTAGAAAAGCGGATTGGTGTCCGAGTTGTCTGTACAGATCGCGGGAAGCCATGGCTGGACAAACTTTTGTCTAGTGAGGTTAAACAAGGCACGACAGAACTTTTTGAAAAAAGAGGGCGATGGTTTGTCGCAATCAGCTTGTCCTTTGAAGTAAAACAAAAGCAACCCGATCAAGCTAAAACCATGGGTATTGATATCGGTTTGCGCCAGCTTGCCGTCTGTTCTGTTGGGACGACTACCCTCTTCTTCTCTGGGAAAGAACTCGCATATCGAAGAAAAGGTTTCACTTCCCGTAGACGAAAGCTTGGCAGGTTGAAGAAGCTTGAAGCTATTCGTAAATCGAAAAACAAAGAATCCGACTGGATGAAGGAAGCAAACCATAAGATAAGCCGTCAAATTATCGAATTCGCATTGAAGAACGGTGTTCATCTCATTCGAATGGAAGATTTGACAGGTATCCGACATTCTAGGAATACAACAAAAGAAGCAGGGCGTAATTTGCATCGTTGGTCCCTTTATCAATTGCAACAGTTTATTGCATACAAGGCACAAATGGCAGGACTCATGGTTGAGTATGTGCATCCAACCTACACCTCCCAAATGTGCAAATGTGCAAATGTGGATATGTTGACAAGCGAAACCGGAACAGAGATGCTTTTTGTTGTAAGAAGTGTGGCTACCGAAGCCATGCAGATATAAATGCCGCCATAAATATTTCAAAAGCAGTGAGCGGGCTATCCGAGGAGAAGATGAAAAAGAATTAGTGTCGTGGTAACAGCGAAACAGGGTGGGGCAATGAGATGCTCCTTAACTTGCAGGCTGTTCAAAACAGAAATGGACTTCGAACGGTAAGTCATGCAAGAATCCCACTCGTTAAACCTTTAGGTTTCGAGCTAGCGGCTTTAGCCGTGGGAGTCTCAAAAGGGACTAACCCCGGGCTATCAAAAAGATTGGGCTCGCTATATCTTTTCTGAGAAACAACAGAAAACACGGGATAAACGCCAGGCGCAAATGGCTGATATATTATCTCAAGGATATAAGTCGATTTATTTATTTCGTTTGAAAAAGAAGTAGTGGGGGCAGATCTGTCCCCACTGTTAGTCTTCCACCTCGATTAGAAAGGTTTTTTCATCAAAACCTCCACGCTCAGCAGCTTTATGAGCTCGAATTTGTTCTAATTCTTCAAAAGAAGCCCCATGTACACGTAGAAGGGAATGCACTAATTCCAAAATATCTGCCAGTTCCTCCAACTCCTCTTCTTTCGTTGAAGCACTCTGATATTCTCCAACTTCCTCACTTAACTTTTTCTTGAGTTCAAGAATATAGCGATCATGATTTAGTGTTTCTGTTTTTAGATCCTTGCCAGCGTTTTTCAAGATTTCAGGGATTCGATCACGAACTAGTTTGTTATATGTTGGCATGTGAGCACTCCTTTTGTAATTTTTGTCCACTTACTCGTTAGAACTATTAAGTATCCGTTTCCCTTTCCTCTTAATGACGAAACTTTATGATAAGTTAAGTGAATTATGGTGGAAAGGTAAAAACATTCTAAAAATATACAAAGAAAAATTACATTTATAGAAGGAATTGAACATGAACAAAGGGGACAGGTAATATCCCTGTCCCCATCTCTCCTTAAAAATCACAGCGTTACAACCTGGAACAATTATAGATTGAACAGGTTTGGTAAGAACAATGACAGCTGTGGAAAGAACGTTACAAATAACAGTACTATAATAACAGCCGCAAAATATGGGAGTAGTGGCCTGATTACTTGTTCAATTCTTACGTTCGCTACTGTTGCACCAACAAATAAGGCACTACCAACAGGTGGTGTCATATTACCAATACATAGTCCGAAGCAAAGAATCATTCCAAAATGAACCGGATCCATTCCGAAGGTTTGTGCTACAGGTAAAAAGATTGGTGTAAAGATTAATACTGCTGGTGTAATATCCAAAAAGGTTCCAGCCAAGAGCAGGATCGTAATCATGATTAAAAGAAAACCAGTTTGACTCTCTGTAATCGATAATAATGATTCACTAATAGCTGCTGGTAAGCCTAAATACGACATCACTAAAGAGAATAAAGCAGACGATGTAATTAAGAATAGAATCATCCCAGTAATTTCAATTGTTTCCTTCAGTATGCCAGGGATGTCCTTCCATTTAAGTCCCTTATAAATAATTGCCAAAAGCGTTGAGTAAAGCACGGCAACAGCTGCCCCTTCTGTCGCGGTGAATATCCCTGCAACGATACCACCAATAACGATGACGATTAAAAATAGACTAGGAATCGCACTACCAATAATATATAAAATATCTTTTATATTAGGTAATGGGGAAACTGGGTATTTTTCCTTTTTGGCCATAAAAAAGGCAACAACCATAACTGCTAGTCCCCACAGAATTCCCGGGATATAGCCAGCCATAAATAATGCAGCAACTGATGTCCCACCACTCACAAGTGAATAAACAATCAATACAGAGCTTGGTGGGATGATTAATCCAGTTGGAGCGGATGCGATATTTACCGCAGCTGAGAATGTCTTCTTATATCCTTGTTTTTGTTGCATTGGACCCATAATCCGTCCCATGGCTGCAGCGGATGCGACACTAGAACCGGCTATGGAGCCAAATAACATATTCCCAACAGCATTCGTTTGAGCTAAGGAGCCGGGTAATTTTCCAACGAGTACTTTAGCAAAGTTTACAAGACGAAATGCAATCCCACCGTTATTCATAATGATTCCGGCTAATACAAATAATGGGATGGCCAACATCGTAAAGTTGTCAATTCCAGTAATCATTCGTTGAGCAGAAGTCATCAGTGCGACGTCAAATGGTAAAACGGTGAAGAAAGTAAGAACAGAGCTTAGGATAATCGCAACTGCGATAGGAGCCCCAATTAACATGAGTAAAATAAAACTGATAAAAAGTACCGAACCTGCTATTGCGATCATTAGACTCCTACCTCCTCTTTTCCTGTAATTTTATTCGTTAACATGCCATGGATGGTATAAAAGATGACAAATAATCCGCATAGTGGCAGCGACAGGTAAACAAATGCCATCGGAATACCAGTTGCTGCTGCCATTTGAGCAGAAGTAAGGATAACAACTCGAATTCCGCCAAATACCATAAGGACGGAAGCAACCAAGATAACAAGCATGTCGGTTAATCTCTCCTGGGAAAGTTGCGTTTTCCAACTGAATTTTTCTCTCAAGAAGAGAATAGCGATATGTTTCTTAGCTCCAAATACGTAAGCCGCGGAAATTAAACCAAACCATATAAGCATAAATCTCGTTAATTCCTCCGTCCCTGGGGAGGCGATGTTCAGTACATACCTTGCCAGCACTTGCCAGATTGATAGAACCACCATGGCAATAAGAAGGATCGAAGAGAGACTTAATAAAAACGTATCAACCCATTTCTTTGCTTTATTCATCTTTTTTCGCCTCCTGTATTAGTTGATAAATTTCCGCTGTATTTTCGTTATTGGAATAGTTTTCATGAAGCGGTTGCACGGCTTCAATAAATGGGGATTTGTCCACATCGATAAAATTTACACCCATTTCATTTTTTGCAGTTTCTGTCTGTTCTTGAACGGTTTTTGCCCATACATCTTCATGAAAAACGGTGGATTCCTTAGCAGCCTCTTTAATAATCTCCTGATGTTCCTCGGATAGTTGGTTAAATCGATTTGCATTCATGATAAACATATCAGGTACAATTTGATGTCCTGTGTACATGTAATATTTTGCAACTTCACCGTGGTTGTTGCCTACTAATGCGGTTTCATTATTTTCAGCTGCATCGATAACACCAGATTGGATAGCGGTATATACTTCACCATACGCCATCGCAGTTGGTATTCCGCCTAAAGCTTCGATCATTTGAACACTCGTTTGACTAGGCTGTACTCTAACTTTAAGCCCTTTCATATCAGGTATATCATTTACTTCTCTATTTTTTGTATAAAGATGTCTTTCCCCTGCATTATAATAAGTTAACCCAATAAATCCCATGCCCTCCGTTTGGTTATACAATTTATCGGTTACATTTTCATTGTTCATGACTTTTTCGAACATGTCGTAATCCTCAAAAACATATGGAAGACTAAAGATAGAGTAGTCGGATTCAAACGCTTCCAAAGCACTTGCACTTACTTTGGCTAAATCTACTGCACCTGTTTGTGTTAATTCCGTTACTTCTCGTTCACTGCCTAATTGAGCATTCGGGTAGATTCTAATTTTGATATCCCCATTGGATTTTTCCTCTACTAATCGTCCAAATTCTACTAAAGAGATGTGAACAGGATGATCAAGCGTTTGGTTATGAGCTAATTTTAGTTCCATCGCTCCAGATTTTTCGGCAGCAGCTTGACAACCTGCAAGTATAAACAATAGTAATAATGTAAATAACGTGATGACTGATTTCTTCACCATATACCCTCCTTGAGTTTTTTCGTGTTGTATATTCTCTAATTGCCGGTGTTTTTCATGCTTTTGTTAGTTTGATTAACGAAAGCGATCACAAATTTATAGTTTAGCGCTTACATACTGTGGATTACAAATCCCTGTATGATGTTAATTCACTATTAGTTTGACTACCAAACAAACTATATAGTAATCATACTTGTATATCGAAAATATTTCAACCATGTTTTCACAGAATAAAGACAAAAATAAAGGAGGTTCCCTACCTAAAAGGAAATCTATATCAAACTTTTATAGGTGTTGACTAAATAAATAGGCTTGGATAACCCAAGCCCTTTATAACCATTCAATTAATTTTATTAGGCTACGCTTTCGCCGTTCTCCTGCTTTACCTGTCCTTTCCAAGACATGTGGGTACCAATTCGCATCACCTTCTCAAACGGCCCGATTCTAAAGAACTTCAAGTAAAACTGACTAAAAAGAATTTGCACCACGAAAATAACGATCGCTAACAAAATCCCCAAGGACACTCCCAGCTTGCCAAAGAGTCCTAAGCCATATCCATAAAAAATAGCCGTACAGATAATACTTTGCATTAAATAATTTGTCAGCGACAATCGACCAACTTGTTCAAAGGAGGATAGGATTTTCCCTGTTTCCTTTGTATAAAGGATAGAAAAGCCGAAAATATACCCAAGTGCTAAGAAGATTGCTCCGATACTGTAAGCACCCTCCGTCCAACTCGGATCATTGATTATATAATGGGAGCTCTTGAGCAATAAACCTGTTAACCCAAACCCAAATGCACCTCGAATATACCATTTTCTCTCCTGTTTCGGATTCGAAAACCAATTGCTCTTTGCGGCGTACATGCCAAGTAAAACGAGTGGCGCAATTAAAAGAGGAGTGAAAATAAGCATTAGCACATAAAAGAATTCCGGTAAATCAAATGGCAATTCGCCACTTTTTCGAAATGCGAGTGCATCGGCATAATTCTCGCTTGAATAAGCATCCGTTTCCTCCTGAATATAGGATTCCATCAGTTGAATGTCTTTTTCCGTTTGTACAACCTCACCAAATCCCATGAGAGAGGTTAAAACGAACAAGATAATTGCCCAAACGAGCAGGGTTTTCTTTTTTCGGTTCATAAAAAGAAGCATTACGAATCCTATTAAGCTATATGCCAGCAAGATATCTCCTTCCCAAACGAAAATGGAATGGACCAGTCCAAATACAAAGAATAAGAGAAACCGTCGTACGAGATGTCTTTTTCCTTTCAACTGATTTCTTTCCAGCTTTTCTTGAAACTTGATCAAGGAATAGCCAAATAAAAACATAAAAATAGGTAAAAAACTAGATTCTACAAAAATCTTTGTCCAAACATAGGCAACGGTATCAAGTGAAGCTAGTTGAAAATGCTCAGGACTATCTTTGCCAAATATCCCGTATTGGAAAATCAGCATATTTGCGATCAGAATTCCGAGTAAACTAAAACCTCTTAGTCCATCAATTGTACGTATTCTTTGTTTCATGCATGTACTTCCTCTCTGTTCGTTGTACATCTAAGGTACCAGCCGTAAATTTCCCGTAATTGAACAGAATCTTAACAATTTATAACGTATTCCTTCATATTGTTCAACTAATCGTAAACTTTCCATGGTAGAATGGCGTTGAGGTGGAAAATATGGGAAATGAGGCGCATATTTTAATTGTTGATGATGAAAAAGCCATCGTAAAAATGTTGGGGTTAATGTTAAGAAAAGAAGGATTTGAGCATATATATACAGCTTTTACAGGGAAGGAAGCACTAGCGTGCGTATCCGAACATCCTATCGATATTATTATTCTTGATGTGATGCTTCCTGATGGTAGCGGGTTTGATCTAAGTCCAAAAATGAGGGAGCTTACTAGTGCGTATATTCTCTTTTTGACGGCGAGAGTTTCTGACTTGGATGTCCTTACCGGATTTGCAACAGGTGGGGACGATTATGTAACAAAGCCGTTTAATCCGTTGGAGGTCGCAGCAAGAATCAAGGCGCATCTTAGAAGAACTGAATCTCATCCAAGAGCAGAACAACGTACAAAGCCAACCAAACGGTATGACTTTGGTCGCTTTGCCGTTGATGAACATGCGGGTGAGCTCATCGTGAATGGAAAGGTTGTTCCCTGTCCGACACAGGTATATTTGTTACTGCTTTACCTCTGCAAGCATCCGAATCGGGTCTTTTCAAAAGCTGCACTACTTGATGCGGTATGGGGATTTGATCACTATGTCGATGAAAATACGGTATCCGTACATATTAGAAGAATCAGAGAGCGAATTGAAGAGACCCCGAGTAAACCAACTTATTTGACGACGGTTCGAGGTTTAGGATACAAGCTAGTGAAGGAACATGTAAGATGAAAAAGCTTAGAAGACGTTTGTTTATGCACTTTTCCATTCAATTTATTTCGATTGCCATTTTAATGGTACTTGTTGTTGCGATTACGTTAGTACTTACCATTGGATTGATGACAGAGGATCAAGCTGGACACAATTATTATCAAGCGAAACTTGAGGAAATATCGATGTTGGATGCTGGCGACTCATTTCGGGAATTAAAGATGCGTGAGGGCTGGAGTGAAGGGCTAGACGAAGATATTTGGGTGCAAATTATTAATGAACAAGGTGACGTGATGGATGCTGGAAATGCGCCGGATGATTTTCCTGATCATTATAGTATGCATGATTTATTGCTCATGAAGGAAAATGAGTCCTATAAGGGGTATGAGCTGACTTTTTATTTAGAAACGTTCTATGAAACCGATTATTTATTTGTTTTAGGGCATGAGACTGAAGCAGGCCTCTTGCTGGATGAACTTGTTGGGGCATATAACGAGAATGGAATGATTGCTAAGCAGGACGTTTCCGCAGTAAATGAAAAATTACTAGAGGTTGAAGGAACACTTGAGATTTATGGAAGTAACGGGGAACAGAGGATGTCCCTTGGGAAAGCAGAACGTGAAGAAGAAATACCGTTAGATGCTTTTAAACGAAGTATATCCCCGGATATGTATTCGACCAAGCAACAGACGTATCGTGATGCCGAGACAGGTGATTTATGGGTGCTTTATACACCAAATATACATAAAGGAGAAATCAATTTAGAAACCTACCAGGCAACGTTAATCGGTCTATCCATTACGGCAGCAATTGTACTACTCCTTACAATTGTTATTTCCGTTTGGAATGGCTTCAGGTATGGGAACCCATTATTGGTGTTTGCCAATTGGCTAGGCAGAATGGGCAATGGCCAATATGAAGAGGTTTTAACAGAGCGCGAGAAGAAACATATCTTTCGGAAAAATGGAAAGATCAAGTGGCGCTACAGGTTGTATCGAGAGGTTTTCTATGCCTTTTATGAGATGGCACAGAAGCTTGATGCTTCGCGAAAAGAACGAGAGCAATTGGAAAGGACGAGAGAGGAATGGATGGCAGGGATTTCTCATGATCTTCGTACCCCGCTAACGACAATGGAAGGGTATGGGAGATTATTAGAAAGTGGAGAATACGAGTGGTCCGAGCAAGAGCTAAAGGATATTGAGAAAACAATCTATGAAAAAAGTGATTACATGGTGAAGCTGATTGAAGACTTTACCCTTAGCTTTCAATTGAAGAATAATGCTGCTCTCGTTTCACTCCAAGCTGTGGAGATGAATTCTTTTTTGGAAAGGGTCATGAAAAAGTTTACGAATGATATCACGTTCCAGGACTATATCATTTCCTTTGAGCCATTTGAATCGAATCGTGTCGTACAGCTCAATGAACGATTATTTGAACGAATGATGGACAATCTGATTTATAATGCGATGAATCATAACCCGCCAGGAACCTCTGTCGTTATTCGGGTGGAAGAGACAACAAATAATCAAGAGCTCAAAATAAGTGTAATCGATAATGGTGTTGGTATGGATGAGGAAACGAAGGATAATCTATTTAGTCGGTATTACCGAGGGACCAATACAGAGGAAAGTAAGGAAGGGACGGGTCTTGGCATGAGCATTGCCCTGCAGATTGCTAAGCTGCATCAAGGTTCCATCCTTGTTAAATCCAAAGAAAATATAGGAACTACTGTAACGGTAGTATTTTCGGAAGTAGATGGCCCGGAGAAGCGGGAAGTTTCATAGGACTAGGAAAGCGAGGGGAGAAGGTTGAAAGAGATTGGAAAACGTACCATGAGGCAGGTAAAGAAGGGGAATGTGAAAGCTTTTCAAAAGATTGTTGAGCACTATCGGCAATCGGTATATAACATTTGTATCTTGATGATCGGTAATGAGGAGAAAGCAGAAGAGCTTGCTAGTGACACATTTCTGTATGCTCATGCTCATATGAATGATTTTTTAAAATCCAATAAAAGGTTTTCGATATGGTTGTATCAATCAATGGTAATTCTTGCGCAAGAAAGGTTAAAGGAAGGCTTAAATCTGGATGAAGTGACTTCTGCAAAAGGTATTCTCCCCTTGCTGCTGAATGTTCCTTTTAACAAGCGGGTGGCTATCATTATGGATGCGTGGTATCACTTATCCGACCAGGAGATTAGTGAAGTTCTCCATACTACTAAATCCGAAGTACAGACTTTTATTTATGAGGGGAGAGAGAAGTTTAGCGAGGTTCTAAGGTGCATGGATTCTGTTGAAAAAGAGAATCTGCTTCGTCGGATTGGATAGGCGAGGCGCTTGCCGCCCGTAAAAGAAGGCCGGTATTCTTATGCGATGAAGGATACTGGCCTTCTGCTTGATATTTAAATAAAGTAAAATCCAATCCCCATAATCACATATGCCGCCAGTAAAGCAAGCCCATCAAACCAATTGGAATCCCCATCATTCGATAGTGTAATCATTAGTAACACAGCTGTTACCATACTAATTAATTCCGGCCATGTGAAGACAAGTGGCATGGGTGTAGGAAAGAAGAGGGATAGCAATACAAGAATTGGCAGGACAAACATGGCTACTTGTAGTGTGGAACCAACGGCAATTTCAACCGCGACATCCATTTTATTTTTATATGCCATGATGATCGCGGATGCATGCTCTGCTGCATTTCCAACAATCGCAACAATAATGATTCCAATAAATAATTCGGACCAGCCAAATGTTGCCCCGACGATATCGAATGTGGCTACTAAGTGCTCCGAAACATAGGCAACAGCAACGGTTGCAAGTGCTAAAATCAAGAGTGCTTTTGTTTTCCCCCATTCCGGCTCTTCCTCATGAGCAGCTTCGTGTTGTGTTTCATCTACTTGGTAAACCCCGCGATGGGTAACAAATTTAAATAATAACGCAGCTAAATATAACACGATTAAAATAATCGAAATCCCAACGCTTAAAACCATCGTTTCGTGTTGATTCATCGTATGTGTAAACACCTCAGGAATAACAAAGGCGACAATAACCGCAAACATCAACAGCCCAGCATTGTGACGCGCCTCATAGATATTAAAGGATTGTCGTTTATATTTGAGGCCGCCAACAAAGAAGGATAATCCACCAACTAGCAGTAAATTTCCTAATACAGAGCCTGTTAACGAAGCGAGCACAATTCCAATAAGCCCGGCTTTTAATGCGAAGATAGAGATAATAAGTTCAACTGCATTTCCGAAGGTTGCATTTAGCAGGCCGCCTGCTCTTGGACCTAAAACAATTGCTAAGCTCTCCGTAGCACGACCAATAAAGCCAGCTAAAGCAACGATTGTTAAACAATAAATGATAAACATCATGATGGCAGACCAATGAAAAATGGAGCCGATGATGGAGAGTGGTAATCCAATGAAAACGAAAATCGCAAATAATTTATTCATCGTTTATACGTATACCTCCGTTTCTATATCCGGATAACTATAGATTACCCGGCCTTGTTGGATATTATTATTAAAGGAGGGATTTTCTGTTTTTGGGTGAGTAGATGATCGGGAGAGCTAATGGTTGGTTCGGTGGGGACGGGTACACTGTCGTCCTTTAACTCAGCTTTCTTTACATATTTTACACCGCGGTTCATCCTAGGAAAATGAACGGATCATCGTTGATTGTCTAGGAGAATCAACTAGCCCCTTGTTCCTAAAGAATAATTCATCGTGTTTGCTCTTATTTTTTGATCGATACAACAAAACTAAAAAGGGTGTATAATTCTGAATAATACTATTAAAAGGAATTGGGATGAAGATGACATTACAACAATTAAAATATGTGATTGAAGTTGCAAGGAGTCGTTCGATAAGTCATGCAGCACAGAATTTGTTTATAAGTCAACCAAGCCTTTCAAATGCAATTAAAGAGCTTGAAAAGGAAATGGGGATTACGATTTTTTCTCGAACGAATAAGGGAATTAGTATTACACAAGATGGATCAGAGTTTTTAAGCTATGCGAGGCAGGTTGTTGAACAGGCAGACCTGCTTGAAAATCGCTATGCAGATACACAACCGAAGCAGCAGCATTTCTCCGTGTCCGCTCAGCATTACGCATTTGCAGTCAGTGCTTTTGTTCGATTGCTAAAGGATTATGATCGGGAAGAATATGAATTTACGTTGCGAGAGACAAGGACCTATGAAATTATTGCAGATGTAAAAAACCTGCGCAGTGAAATTGGCGTGCTCTATCTCAATGCGTTTAATAAGAAGGTAATTTCTAAGTTTTTAAGGGAAGGAGATTTAGTTTTCCATGAGCTATTCGTAGCCAAGCCACATGTTTTTATTAGCTCAAGTAATCCACTTGCGACAAGAGATTATGTAACATTAGCTGATTTAGACCCTTATCCATACCTTTCCTATGAGCAAGGAGATTATAACTCCTTTTACTTTTCAGAGGAGATCTTAAGCACCCTTTCCAGACCAAAGAATATTAAGGTTAGCGACCGGGCCACGTTATTTAACCTGTTAATTGGATTAAATGGCTATACGATTTCAACTGGGGTTATTAGTCATAAACTAAACAGCAAAGACATCATTGCTGTCCCGTTGAAGGTAGATGAACGTATCCATGTTGGTTATATTACACATAAACATGTAACAAACTCAAGGCTTGCCGAGATTTATATTGACTATTTAAGAGAATCCATTGACGAGGGACTACGTCAGATTCAGCTATAGTTTAAAGCTATAGCAAGTGAAAGATTTTAAGTGTTACCTTATAAACAATTTCCCATGCTACACTTACCTTTAAATAATAAATCAAATAAAAGGAAGTGGTTTTCATGGGAATCGATGCCAGAGGATTTGGTAGTAACAACCCATGTTTGTCGTGGAAATTATCATTCTACTTGGGCCTCTTCTGGCGGGTACGACCCAATCGCAAACACTTTATTTGCAAAAGAGAACGTTTCTGCCTATTACTTAGAATACGATACAGATCGTGCTGGAGACTTTGCTCCTCTAGCGCATGTTGGAGAGGGAAAGTGTGTTGTTTTAGGATTATTCTCATCCAAAACGGGTGAACTAGAAGATAAAGAAGCGATTAAAGCCCGGATTGAAGAAGCGACACAATATGTGGATATTAACCGACTATGCATCAGCGCACAATGTGGATTCGCATCAACCGAAGAAGGTAATGTTTTAACGGAAGAACAGCAATGGGAGAAGCTCCGTTTAATTAAAGAGGTAGCGGATGAGGTTTGGGGTTGAGTATAGTAAGTAAAGAACACGCCATCGAAAGTGGGAACTTTGATGGCGTGCTTGTAGTATAAATTAGTTTAAATAAATAGACATGCAGATTGTAGATAGGCTCTATTTGTAGCTTTGGCGCCAATGAGGCTTTTTTTCTCTTGTCTTCTACAACTTGATCGTACGGACATGCTGTTCTTCCCCTTGATCTATTACAAATACGCCTAGTTCATTTAAATCATCACGTAAGTTTACTGCTTTCTTCTTGTCACCCTCACGCAAGGCATTTCGTCTTTCATATAACTATTCTTTAGGTACATCTTTTTTTACTCATCTGTTTGGACTGCAATCTTGTCCCAATTCGACGGGTCTATTTCCTGTTCAATCTGATCAATTGTTCAAAGAAATTATCTCCTCTGACTTGATTGGTGCAGCTAGCATAATAGCTAAAAATGCTAAAAGGATTTTTATCTTTTTCATACCTAATTGCCCTCCGTATTTGATGAATGGTTATACATAGATTGCTTCATAATACGAATATATAGTTGAGCTATAGAAAGGTGGGCGATTGAATAATGCCTGAGGTTCTCTTGATTCTGATGCGATCAATAGCTGCGTTCTTTTTATTATTGTTGATGACTCGGATTATGGGGAAGAAGCAAATTTCACAACTTACTTTTTTTGATTATTGTGTGGGAATAACGATTGGGTCAATAGCTGCAGCCTTGTCAATTGACCAAAACATTAAAATTATGAATGGATTAGTTTCACTAATTATTTGGGGTTTATTTCCAATCATTTTAGCTTTCATTGGTATGAAATCAATGATCTTTTCTAACATTACAGACGGTAAAGCAACTATCTTAATACAAAACGGAGAGGTATTGTATAAGAATCTAAAAAATAATTTAATAACAATCGATGAATTATTATTGTTATTAAGAGAAAAAGGTACTTTTAAAGTTTCCGATGTAGAGATGGCTGTTTTGGAAACGAATGGTAAGCTAAGTGTATTGTTGAAAACAAACCAACAGACAGTTACACCGCAAACACTAGGAATTCCATTGGAACAGGAGCATGGACCGACCGTCTTAATAATGGATGGAAAGATATTAAAAAAGAGCTTGGAGAATCTTGGGTATTCAAAGGAATGGTTAGAAGGAGAAGTGCAGAAGCAAGGAGCTAAAAGTATTAAGGATGTCTTCTTAGCTCAAATAGATTCGCGTGGCAATATGTATGTGGATTTATATGAGGATCAATAAGAAAATCTGTTATAGAAGCAAGACCGCTCGTTGCTGCAACGCTCCAAAAGATTCAGGCAGATTTGGAGAGTTTTTCTCTGGAAGCAGATAATCCCGTGGCGAAGAAGCTATACGCTCAACAGGCATCAAAGCTAAAAATTTGGATATGATTTTGCCTTTTTGAAGTAGGAGGGACTGTTTTAGGAGGCAGATGCACTGTCCCATTTTTATCTATATACATAGCAGAACTAGTACTTGTTCCTCTGGCTCACATTTAGAAGCTAGAGTTAGACAATTGGAAGAAAGAGGCTAGTAATCTTATATTGCAGATCGTCATTATTTTGCGATACAAAGCGTCTAGTCTATTGGGTGTCTTTTTCTATCCTAGTGAAGTGTACGTAAGAATAACTGGTGCGGCTATCGTTAACAAAATAGATAAATAGCAAGATTAAACCATTAAGTCATTTGCCCTTAATGGTTTTTTGCGTTATGATCATAACCATGTTTAAAAAGCGATTCGGTTATTTTGCTTCGTAATGTATTAACTTTACGATTTTTAATTGGATCTTTTCTATAATTTAAAGAAAGGAGTAAATGTGATTGGATGTGAAAAAAACAGCTTTATTGCTTATTGATTTACAAAAAGAGGGCGGCACTTCCGATGTGGTAGGAATGGATGGAATTCTGCAGAACACAGCGGAACTTATCCGTGCATGCCGAACTATGAAAATCCCCGTTATCTACACGCGTCACATCAACCGAAGCGATGCAGTTGGTTTGGCAAATGGAGAGCCTCTGAACGAGGATGGAACACCTTCCTATTATAATTCCAATACGGATTCTATTGAAATCCCTGACATGATCAAACCGGAAGCAACTGACATAATTATTGATAAATATCGATATAGTGGTTTTTATGAATCGAATCTAGATCTGATGCTTAAAGGTTTGGGTGTGAAGCATTTAATCCTTGGCGGTGTACTCACGGACGTCTGTGTTCTTGCTACAGCAATGGATGCCTATTACCGTGATTACCAGATTAATATAGTGGAAGATATGTGTGGTACAACGACAGAAGGCGCACATATGGCTGCCATGTTAATGATGGCGAATTGGATATATGATATAAAGATTTTTGAAACAAAGCAATTACGTAAGAAGATGAACGGAGAAAATTATCAACTATGGGAGTCAACAGCCCCTGATCAATTACAATTCTCACCAGAGAACATAAAAGAAGTGTTTTCGAAGTTAAAGTCTAATTGAGTAATCGCAAATATGAAGGAGTGGAAGTGTGGAAGCAAGCAAAGGAGAAATACCCAGGTCGCACGAACAAGGTGACAGTACAATAGACCAAATGGATGAAAAATCAATTGAATATTATGCAACCGAAGAGGTCCCTATGAGTCAACGAAACATGGGTTTTTGGGACATGGTGTTTTTATGGATTGGTGCCAATTCAAACAATGCATCTTGGTATTTAGGTGGATCGGTTGCCGGCGCAGCATTCGGTGGTGCTATTATTGTTGCATTGGTTGCCAACCCGATTGCATATATAATTCTTGCTGTTGTAGGATATATGGGATATAAAATCGGTGTTTCTACGATGGCATTGACCAGGCCAGCTTTTGGAATCAAAGGAAGTATGCTGCCGACCGTTTTAAATATGATTGTATTTATAGGCTGGGCAGTTGTTAATACATTTATTGCAGTTATATCCATGAGTTTTATCTTTGGTGATTTATTTGGCTGGGCCGCTTTTGGTGAAGCTGGCAGTACCGGACCAATGATCCTAGGAATTATTGTGATGAGTCTATTAAACTTAATTGCCGTTTCCCTAGGTAGAAAATCGATTAAAATAGTTGAGAGAATCGGTATCGTCATCATCCTATTTTTGGGAATGTGGATGACGGTCATCGTATTTCAGACACATTCCATCACAGACATTATGAGCTGGGAACCGCCAGCCGAAAATAGAATGCCAATTGGTACTGCCATCGATATAATGGCTGCATTCAGTCTGGCATGGGTGCTGGGAATTGCTGAATTCACACGTTATACAAGAACACCAAAAGCGGCGACGGTGGCACCATTATTAGGAGCAACTACGGCATTGATCTGGTTTGTCTTTGTTGGTGTCGTTGCAACGATTGGTGTCGCAATAACAACAGGTGAATTTAACCCGGACAATTCTGATCCAAGTTCTCTTGTAAGTAACTTAGGACTTGGTTGGGTAGCATTAGTAATGATTATCGTGGCATGTGTCACTACGAATGTGGTCAACTTAATGGCAGCGGGAGTTTCCATGACGAATGTTACAAAGAAAATAAAGCCGTTGCATTCCATTTGGTTAGTTACTATTCTTGCAGGTTTTCTCATGCTTATTCCTTTATATATGTCTAGTTTCCTTGATGCCTTTATGGGCTTTCTTGATTATATTGGAATGGCCTTAAGTGCCTTGTTAGGTATACTGATGGCGGATTATTTCTTTGTACGTAAAAGAAAATATGAGGTTTCGGAACTAGAACGAGAAGGCGGAAAGTATTGGTACGTTAAAGGAGTAAATATAAAGGCAATCGCAGTTTGGGTTGTTGGAATTATTTTTTACCTGACCATTAGTCCATTACCCTTATTTGCAAATACTGTGGGGGCTGTATACCCTACGATAATTTTGACAGGAATGCTTTATTCTATCGTTTCATTGGCAAGAAGGAATTAGATAGAGTCGTACCATTTTATTTCGATGGTTGCAGTTAATAAAAAGGAACAAACCCCGGATAATTTTTTATTCGGGGTTTGTTCTGCGTTGTAATGAAAAATTTGGCTGGGGGCTGAACACCATTAATCCCCAATTACAAGTGCCAATCTTCTTTATTCCTTAGGCTTGGTAACCGTCCTAACGAATTTACATAATATTTACGCCCGGTTAATCATTGTTTAATGATTGTTTTATATAATTAAATCGAAATCAAACATAAAACAAAAATAAAAAGCACTTAAATTATGTTTAGATGGAAGTTTTTAAAGATGTAAATGTACAGAAGTTCTAGAGGTTAAAGGTGTATAACAAACACGGAGATTTGATGATGTGCAATACGATGTTTGTTTATATTTTTCAAAACGAAATCAAAAGCTGGAGGAGATATAAATTGGCGAGGATACAGTTAAAGCATCTATATAAAGACTATATAGATTCGGTTCGTGCAGTAACAGATTTTGATTTAGAAATTGAAGATGAGGAATTTATTGTTCTTGTTGGTCCATCAGGGTGTGGGAAGTCAACAACGTTAAGAATGATTGCGGGCTTAGAAGATATTTCTTCCGGTGAGGTCGTAATTGATGGTAAAGCGCAAAACAACTTACATCCGAAAGATCGTGACATTGCAATGGTATTTCAAAATTATGCACTTTACCCACATATGAGCGTCTATGACAATATTGCCTTTGGTTTAAAAATGCGAAAGACATCCAAACAAGAAATTAAGGAACGAGTAACTAGAGCAGCGAAGATACTAGATATCGAAAATTTACTAGAACGTAAACCAAAGGAATTGTCCGGTGGGCAACGACAACGTGTGGCGCTTGGTCGAGCAATTGTACGAGAAGCAAAGGTGTTTTTAATGGATGAGCCATTATCTAACTTGGATGCAAAGCTCAGGTTTCAAACAAGGGCGGAAATTACGAAATTGCATCGTCGTTTAAAAACAACAACGATTTATGTAACACATGATCAGACAGAGGCAATGTCAATGGCAACACGGATTGTAGTCATGAAGGACGGAATTATACAACAAGTCGGTACACCGAAAGAAATCTATTTGAAGCCAGCAAATATCTTTGTTGGAAAGTTTATCGGTTCTCCTGCAATGAACTTTTTCGATTTAAAGGTAAATGATAATGGAATTACGTTAGGAGATTCGAATATTGAGTTGCCGTCGTCCTTTATAAAAGAAGCATGGTCGAGCTTTGGTAAAAAAGAACTAGTAGTTGGGATTCGTCCAGAGGACATTCAATTATCGGATGATTTAGAATCTAGTCGATATACGTTCCAGTTATCAACGAAAATTGATATGGCAGAGCTAATGGGCTCAGAAACATTATTATATTTCACAGTGGATAATCAAACCGCTATTTCTAAATTAAATACAATGGAAGACTTTAATATGGGACAGCTTGTCCGCTTAAGTATTGATTTAGAAAAGGTTCACTTCTTTGATAAGGAAACAGGGTTGAGATTGGATCTTCAGGAAGTTCAAGAGGCTGCCAAAAAGGAAACCATTATAGCATGAGAAAAGCATTATTCTATCAGCGTTTTACCGTAAACCAAACGGCTCATCAGTCACATCTTGTGTATCGAGTTTACATGCCAGAACGAATGGAATCTATTCAAATCCATTTTTCTTATGGACCGGTACTAGAAGTAGACAAAGACAGTATCAAACAAGCGGTTTGCAGAGAAGGTCTTAATGAATCAATTATTCAAGAAGATACAGCGATTCGAAATTTATTAACCGTGTCTGTTCATGATCCATACAATTATCGTGGATCACATCACTTTTTTGGGGAAGATCAAGTGATTGAGCTTAGTAATACAACAGCTAGTGAGGGCTTTTTTCCTGGAAGCATTCATAGAGGACATTGGGAATTTATTGTAAATTGCCACGGTGTGTTTTCTGAAAAGGTTCACGGACAAGTGGAAGTTATTGGTGTGACGAGTAATAATCTCGAAAGAACATACCCGCCTCCCCCATTAGAAGGAATTAATTTGGAGCAAGAGAAAAAGGGTCGCAACACTACTGTAGACAAAAACTATCAAGTGAAAAAAGTTGAATTGCATACACATACGCTACATAGTGATGCACTGCAGACGGCAGAGGAGTTATTAGAACAGGCAGAGAAGGAACATATTGATTGGTTGGCAATTACAGACCACAATACGACAAGTGCACTAATGGAAGCAGGGCAAGCGCATTGCTTTGGAAAGCGAGTAAATTTGATTCACGGAATAGAGTACACAACATATCATGGCCATTTTCTTGTACATGGCAGTTTGGATGCAATTACCCAGGACTGGACAAAAATCTCAAAAAATAACATTCAAGCATTCTTTAAAAATTTGAAGGAAAAGGATACGTACCTTACAATAGCACATCCATTTGACGCAGGTAATCCTTTTTGTACAGGTTGCAGGTGGGAATATGTCCTGGAAAATGTAAGGTATGTCGATGCAATTGAGGTTTGGAATGGGACAAATCCTCATCAATCCATTTCAAATGAAGATGCGTTTCAAAAATGGACACAGCTTTTAGCGCAGGGCTATGAAATTGCTGCATCCTGTGGTAGGGATTGGCATCAACTTCATCCAAATGAAGCAATTGCATACACCTATCTCATCCTTCCAGAACAAGCAAAGGAAAAAGATGTTATTGCAGCATTAGCGCTCGGAAGAAGCTATTGCTCGATTCGTCCGCAAATCGATTTCAAAATAAACGGTTCTTATCAGATAGGAGATCGTTTAAAGGGTCAGCCTGATCAATTGTCGGTGATATTAGCGGTAACCAATCTTAAAGGAGGTGATGAGATTCGTATCTACACGGAACGACACCTTCTATACAAAGCGCACATAACGGATGGCTCTGCTTGGGGGGAAACAATTCAACTAAAAAATGATCATTACAAGTTAGTAAGAGTAGAAGTCCATAATGAGAAAAGTGAGAGAGTTGCATTTACAAACCCAATCTATATCGATTGTGACTAAGAAAAAGGAATGAGTGCATATTGGAAAATTTAGTCGTTCATAATGGCGTATTGAAATCAAAAGAAGAGCTTGAATTACATTATCAACCTGTGAAGGATAGCTTTTGGACACAAATAAAGAAACATCATGTTTTCTATATCATGCTTTTTCCATGTCTACTCTTCTTTTTAATATTTTCATATTGGCCAATGGGTGGTTTAGTTTTAGCGTTTAAGGAATATGGGTTTCAAACAGGGATATTTGGAGGGGATTGGGTTGGACTTCAATATTTCCAACAATTCTTCTCAGATCCTAGAAGCACGATCTATATTAACAATACAATAATTGTGAGTTTTTTAAAGCTATTTATTGCTATGCCTTTTCCAATTATATTGGCTTTGATGTTTAATGAGGTACAAAATAATAAATTACGAGGAACCTTCCAGAGCATCTCATATCTTCCCTATTTTATTTCTTGGGTTGTCGTTGTTGGACTCATGAACCGATTATTGGCGCCTGATACGGGACTAATCAATCAAATGATTGCGGCTTTTGGAGGAGATGGCAGCACATTCTTCATGATGGAAGAGGGATTGTTTTATCCATTGGTATTTATTAGCTATATCTGGAAGGGGATCGGCTGGGATTCGATTATTTATTACGCGGCAATCGTAGCAATTGCTCCAGCCTTATATGAAGCAGCAGCAATTGATGGTGCCGGGAAATTAAGACAGATTTGGCATGTTACACTACCAGGGATTGCAGCAACAATTATTATCTTATTTATTTTATCCTTAGGAGATATTTTATCATCAGGATTTGATCAGATTTATTTAATGCAGAATCCAGGGAATGCGGATGTGTCGGAAACAATTGATACATATATCGTTCGTACGGGGCTGCAAGGAGGGCAGTTTGGTTATGCAACCGCAATTGGATTAATGCAAGGTGTTGCGGGGTTGATTTTAACGATAATTGTTAACAGAATTACGAGTAAAAAATTTGGATCTTCACTATGGTAAATGGAGGAATTTAAAAATGAAAAGATCACTTAAACGAATAGTAGTAAGTATGATTCTCTTGTTAACTGTTACTGTGATTGCAGCTTGCTCAGATAATTCTGCTGGTATTAATACGGAAAAGCCAGAGGGAGCACCGGATACCTGGATTGCTGATCGAACAATTACTGGTCTCGTTTTTCAATCGGCAAATGATGCATCTGTCGATATGAATCCAGAAATTAAAGCGTACATTAAAGAGCGTACAGGGATAAATTTTGAATTGCAAACTGTCACTGCAGAGGATTCAACGGAGTCGTTAGCATCTGGATTAGCGGCTGGTGACCTTCCTGATTTTATTGCATTCTACCTTAATAATAGTGGTAGACCAGAAATGCAATTATTGTTAAAAGCAGCAAATGAAGGGATGTTTACGGATTTAACTCCATTAATGGAAGATACGGAGACGTACGCAAAGTATCTAGAAGAAGATTATTTACCTGCAGATACACGTGACAATATTATGTTTAGAGAAGAATGGGATGGCGCATCTTACCTAGTGCATATGGCGATTAATCGTGAAGGTGGATACGTAGGTCGAAAAACTGTTGGAGGATTGTATATTAAGAAAGATGTTGTAGAAGCGTTGGGGATTGATCCACAGGAAGTAAATACAACAGAAGATTTATATGAGTTAGCTGTTCAAATTAAAGAAGGGAACTTCACAGATCATAATGGAAATCCAATAACAGTAATTGGGCCAACTGCATGGGGCGGATCAGACCGCGAATGGTTATACAATGACCTTGTTTGGACAGGTGTTAGCGGTGAGAAGTTTATGAAGGATGAATCAGGAGAAATCTTACATGAAGCACAAACAGATTATGGCATGAAACGTGTTGAACACGTACATCAGTTGTTGGATGAAGGCTTAATGACTCCGGAATATTATACAATGGAAGAAACAAGAGCAAAAGAAGGGATTGTGAATGGATCTTTTGCGATTGTCTCCGATATGCATAACTATATGCCTGAAAATAAAGAGCTTACTTACATTCCACTTGGACCAATTGAACGTGTCGATGGAACAAATGACATGGTTATTCCTTATAAGTCTGGTTATGCTGGATGGGCGATTCCATCTACAACCGAACAACCAGAGCATGTGATGCAATTTGCAGATTGGTTAGCAAGTGAAGAAGGTAAACGATTATACTTCTACGGTCTTGAAGGTAGAGACTATGAGTTAGATGAAAATGGTAACCCGGTTGTAAAACAAGAAGTGCTTGATTTACTAGAATCAAATCCAGAAGAAGCGAAAAAGCTAGGTTTCCGTGGTGTTCGTGCATATTGGGGTGAGCATTTAGCTTACACAGATTTGTACAATGAGGCAGATTTTGGTGAGCTGGAGTACGGCGAAAGTCTACGTGAAGAAGATACAATAACAGCAACTCAAATCCTAGATTACTATAACTATGATGAACGATTAGAAAATGCGAGAGTAATAGATGGTATGACGGTGCAATCCTTCTTATATGAATTTGAGGGGGATAATGGTAGATTGACGACTGCACTTAGCCGATACAATGAGGACATTCTTCGTGCATACTATGCTGATTCTTTAGAGCAAGCACAACAAATTATGAATGAATCATTTCAAAATCTAGAAAGCAGCGGCCTACATGAATTTTTAGACTTTGTGGAACAAAAAGAAGCAGAAGGTACGAGCCTTAAATTTTAACGGGACTTAACAATTCCTCACCTATTCTGTAGAAGAGTAGGTGAGGGCCTAATAAAGGAGAATAAGCAAATGAGTAACAGCATGGCAGGCTCAAAATGGATGAGAGTACTGAATATCACATTAATTGTTTCATTGAGTTTAATGATTATTCTACCTTTTATGCATGTGTTAGCAATCTCATTAAATAGTGGTATTGATGCACAAAGAGGTGGTATTACGTTTTGGCCGCGTGAATGGTCGATTGAAAACTATATAGAGGTTTTTAAACAAGAGAATTTAATGAACGGATTGTTCATCTCTGTCTTTCGAACGGTTGTAGGTACTGTTGTGGGTGTTGGATTAATGGCAATGGCTGCTTATGCTTTAACGATTAAAACACTGCCTGGAAGAAAGTTTATTACATTTTTTGTTTTCTTTACGATGTTATTTAGTGGTGGAACAGTGCCTTATTATTTGGTTTTAAATGAGCTGAATCTAACGAATACGATTTGGGTATATATTGTACCGACATTGTATAGCGTGATTCATATCCTGTTACTGCGTACATCCTTTAGCCAATTACCATTTAGTGTAATAGAAGCAGCAAGAATTGATGGATGTAGTGAATTTAAGATTTTTAGAAGTATTGTCCTGCCAATGAGTAAACCAGTGCTTGCAACAATTAGCTTGTTTACAGCTGTAGGTCATTGGAATGATTGGTATGCTGGTACGTTTTTTGTCAGAGATCCAATGTTAAAGCCTTTGGCAACGTTACTTCAGGAAATGCTAACAAGACAGGCGGCATTGTCAGATATTCTTTTACGATCTTCAGGCTCGTTAGCATATGAACAATTAGATAAAGTGACCGTTACGGGAGAATCATTACAAATGGCAACAATCATTGTTGTTATGATTCCGATGGTCTTAGTCTATCCATTTATTCAAAAGTATTTTGTTAAAGGAATTACAGTTGGTTCTATAAAAGAATAATGACCCGAGGTGAGAAAATGAAACTAACCTATCGAGAAGATGGTACATTCCGAATCGTTCAATTAACAGACTTGCATATTGGTTCCTTGCCACATCACGAGGATGATTATAAAACATTTGAACTCCTTGATAAAGCATTTGAAAAGCTAGATGCAGACCTTGTTATGATTACAGGAGATTTAATCTGGAGTGAAGGTGTACCAAATGCAGATCTTGTTTTCAAGGAATTACTAGAGCGTATAAACCAGCATGCTATCCCAGTAGCGATCACATACGGAAATCATGATTCAGAAGATGCATTTACACGTTCTGATTTAAGAAAGATGGAACAAATCTTAGATTACTCGGTTGAAAAGAAGAACGCATTTATAGTTGATGATCGAGAAAGTTATACGATTGAAATTTATGATGCGGCTGGTGAAACAATTAACCATGTACTGTATGTTATGGATTCGGGTGCAGAAGCCCCACTCCCGATTGGTAAATATGAATGGGTTCATCCAGAACAAGTAAATTGGTTCCGGGAAATTTCTGAGCAATACAAGCAAAAGGGAAGAAAGCAAACGGATTTGATGTTTATGCATATTCCGCTTCCAGAGTATTGGCAGGCATCGGAAAATATCTTATCAGGTGAATGTAAGGAGACAAATGATATGATATCTGCTCCTTATATGAATACCGGATTATTCGCATCTGTGGTAATGAATGGGCAAGTTGCTGGTGTGTTTGTTGGACATGACCACGACAATAACTTTGTTGGCGAACATGTAGGTGTGAAATTAGCATATGGCCAGGTTAGTGGATATCAGTGCTATGGTGATTTTGAACGGGGAGCAAGGCTAATTCAATTAACAGCTGAGGGGATGGAGACGAGAACGATTGTTGAATCTCAAATCTGAATTCGTTCCAGAAGCAAATACGAAGGCTGAAACAATCCCTAAATTCCGGTTGCTTTTTTTCCCGATATTAATGGAGCAATTCTTTGGAATGCTGCTTGGAAATATCGACGTACTAATGCTAAGTCAATACAATGATGACGCTGTTGCTGCAGTCGGGCTATCTAATCAAATTATCATGGTTGGCTTGATGATTTTGGGTATAGTCTCCTTAGGAAGCTCGATACAACTTATGCAAATCGTTGGAACCTCACGAGATGCGTATATCAAGTCAATTATTCGACATGCGGTTTATTTAAATATCATCGTATCAGTTGGTTTAGCAATTATCTTTTTCTTGTTTGGTCGTACGCTTTTAACATGGATACAAACACCTGAAATGTTATTGGAAAGTGCATATTTGTACTTGGTTATTGTAGGATGCAGTCTTATTTTCCAATCTTTGATCACAAGCTTAGGTACGGTTTTCCGAAGTTTTACGTTCGTAAAAATAGTGATGGTCATCTCTATCATTACAAATATCATTAATGTCATTGGAAACTATATTGTTATTTTGACTCCATTCGATTTTCTAGGAGCAGGGGTCCAAGGTGTTGCTATATCGACCCTCATTGCACGGAGTATTGGAGCAGTCTTACTTATGCTTTATTTTATCAAGCTTCTGCCACAGTATATTTCTTCGTTTCAAACGATGAAGATGGAAAAATTAACGATTCGTTCGATCTTTCGACTTGGTTTTCCTTCTGCAATGGAGAATATTTCGTATACGACATCACAGATGATTATTACTGGTATTATCGCAACATTTGGTGCTGCAATGATTACATCGAAGATATATACCCAAAATATAACGGCCGTCATTTTTACGGTAGCGGCATCCATATCACTAGCAAATCAAATTATCGTTGGTCGATATATTGGATTGGATTTAAAGCATCAAGCTAAATCAGCAACGAATACATTGATTCTTAAATCAGCTGGTATAGGGGTGGTAATTGCTACAGTACTTGCCTTGTCATGTTCATTTATTATCTCTATTTTTACTGATAATCCACAAATTCAACAAACCGTTTTAATCTTAGTGTGGATGGGGGTACTACTAGAACCAGCCCGGATGATAAATGAAATAACGATTGGGGCATTAAATACTGCTGGTGATGTAAAGTTTCCAACGATGATAAGTATCATCGTCACCTATTGTTTTACAGTACCAATGAGCTTTGTTATCGGTGTTTATGCTGGATATGGCCTTGTTGGTGTTTGGATTGTGTTTATTCTAGATGAATGGATAAGGGCGATTATCTTGTATATTCGTTGGAAAAAGGAGTCATGGAGAGACATTCGAATCTTTGACAGCAAGGAATTAACAAAAGGAGAATTGAAATGAAAAAGGACGGTCATACACATACAGAGTTCTGCCCTCATGGTTCTGGAGAAGATGTGGAGCTTTTTATACAAAAAGCAATTGGATTGGGGTTTACAGATTACAGCATCACGGAGCATAACCCGCTACCTCAAGGATTTACAGAACTGGCTGCAGGGGAAAATGAGGCAATTGCGACAGCTGGAATGAGCATCACGGATGTGGAATATTATTTGAACAAAATGCATCGGTTAAAAAAGAAATATGAAAATGAGATTCGAGTCCATGTCGGTTTCGAAATAGATTATGTAACAGGATTTGAAGGATATACTACGGATTTCTTAAATGAGTATGGGAAATGGATGGATGATAGTATATTATCGTTGCATTTTTTACAAGGAAAGGGTGGATATCGCTCGATTGACTTTAGTCCTCAAGATTATCAGGACGGTATCATAACGCATTACGGAAGCTTTCAAAAGGGACAGGAAAACTATTTTCAAACGTTACTGCAGCTTGTCGATGCTGATTTAGGAAAGTATAAGCCAAAGCGGATTGGTCATATCACGTTATGTCAAAAATTCCAAAACTATTATGAGAATGAGGAAACCCGGTTATCAAAAAGGGCATTACAGCTTGTTGATGAGCTATTAGATAAGATAAAAGGGAAGAACTATGAATTAGATTTTAATACGGCTGGTATGTTTAAACCTTATTGTGGAGAGCCGTACCCATCGCTGCCAATTATGGAAAAAGTGATAGAAAAGCAGGTTCGCTATGTTTATGGTTCAGATTCACATCATGTAACCGATGTTGGTAGAGGTTATCCGATTGTTCCTCACAATAACGAACGAAAGAGGGAAATATATGCAGGGTATAGGGAGTAAGATTAATCAGGTAGGAGAATGGGTGTATCGCTTACTTATTTTAAATGTCCTTTGGTTAGGCTTCGCTTTATTAGGGCTAGGTCTACTGGGGATATTTCCTGCAACACATGCACTATTTGCAGTCCTTCGTAAATGGACAAGAAATAAACGAAAGATTCATATAACAAAAGATTTTTTCTGTTTTTATCGAAAGGATTTTTGGAAAATCAATGCACTTGGCTATGTACTCGTATTAATTGCAGTGATTCTGTGGTTTGATTTTCGCTATTTTATGTCGATTACAAGTTTCGGGATGTTTGTGTTGGGTCACTTCATGCTACTATTCTTTGTCATAGTTCTCTTATCTATATGTGTGTTGTTTCCTGTTTTCACACATTACGAGCTATCCTTTGCACAATATATAAAACATGCGTTGCTTTACCCGATTACCCATATGGGAACAATGCTTTTGCTTATTGTGTCTTTTTTGTTCTATTATTTTGTTGCCTATCAAATACCTGGATTGGTGCCGTTCTTAGGCATGAGCTTACCTTGCTTTATTATGATGAAAATCATTTACCCAACCTTTCAGCAAAAGGAGAAAAAAGCAGAAGGATGGTTTCGTAGTCAGAAGGCTAAGCGTATCTATTACTAGTAAAATAGTGTTGAGATTATGTAAAATAAGGGAAAGACTACAGAAGGGTATCCGAATTAGGAGCTAGATTGGGAGGATAATCGTGAATAAAGATGATCGGCATTTGCAAATCTTAAATCAGTTGGAAGAGAATGAGAAGGTTTGGGTGATGGACTTAGCGCAAACATTAGGTGTCACGCCAGAGACCATTCGAAGGGATTTGGCAGAGCTTGAAATGAATGAGAGATTAACACGTATTCATGGTGGAGCAGTACCGTTTATCCAAACGCATAGGGAAATGACATTTGAGAAAAAAATGTCCTTACATATAGAAGAGAAGAAACGGATTGCTAAACGTGCTGCAGAACTTATTCAGCATGGAGATACGATTGCTGTCGATGTTGGAACGACAACCGTACATTTAGCGGATATGCTTGATGATGTACAGGGGTTAACAGTTGTAACAAACTCCCTAAGTGCGGCAAGTCGTTTTAATTATGCGATTGAAGAACAGCGGATAACAGGACAAGTTATTATGTTACCCGGCATTACAAATCCATATCAAGCATCGGTAAGAGGAACCTATACCGTAGAATTTTTAAAACGATTTAGCTTTAACCGAGCTTTTATATCTTGTGGTGGTGTGAATAATTCATCGATCTATGATTTCGATATGGATGAATCATTGGTTTCAGAGTCAATGATTCATTGCAGTCAAGAATCGATTTTACTAACGGATGCATCGAAATTGGATACAAAGTCATTATTCGAAATTGGTCCGATACGAAACATTTCAAAAGTATTATGTGATGAAGAAAAGCCAGCTCATTGGTATGAGAATGGATATGAATGGATGACCGTGAAATGAAGATAGAGTTCGTCCATTAGAAGAAAGAGGCTAGTATTCTTACAAACCCATATATTTATCCCCCTGATAGAGGAGTGTTCATTCTATAGGGGGATTTTTTGAGTAAACAATTTTCGAATAATTTTTAAAAACGCTATTGTATAAATATACATTTTTAGTTATAATTATAACTACTTAATGTAATTATAGGAGAGATTGCTATGGAAAAGAAGAATATTATAATTATAGGTGCGGCCGGAAGAGATTTTCATAATTTTAACACGTATTATCGTGATAATGAAGCATATAACGTTGTTGCTTTTACAGCAGCACAAATTCCAGATATTGATGGAAGAAAATATCCAAGTGAATTAGCAGGCGAATTATATCCAGAAGGAATCCCGATTTATTCACAGGATCAATTACCATCGCTGATTAAAGAGTTCGAAGTGAATGAATGCGTTTTTGCATTTAGTGACATTAGTTACGAAGATGTGATGGGCATCGGGGCGATTGTGAATGCAGCGGGTGCTGATTTCAAATTGCTCGGTCCAAACAGCACGATGTTAAAAAGCAAGAAACCAGTCATTTCTGTGTGTGCGGTAAGAACTGGAACGGGAAAAAGCCAAACATCACGGAAAATTATCGAAACGCTATTAGAGCATGACCTCAAAGTCATTGCAGTGAGACACCCGATGCCTTACGGAGATTTAAATGCACAACGTGTGCAGCGTTTTGCGACAGTTGAAGACTTAAAGGAACATCATTGTACGATCGAAGAAATGGAAGAATATGAACCGCATGTGTCACGAGGGAATATTGTATATGCTGGTGTGGATTATGCAGATATTTTGGCAGCGGCAGAAAATGATCCTGATGGTTGTGACGTAATTTTATGGGATGGGGGAAATAATGATTTCTCATTCTTCGAGCCTGATTTAGCTGTTACGGTCCTGGATCCACATCGCCCAGGTCATGAGCTGAAATACTATCCTGGTGAAGTGTGCTTACGAACAACTGATGTGTCTATCATTAATAAAGTGGATAGTGCATCAGAGGAAGCTGTTCAAATTGTAGAAAACAATATCAAATCTGCAAGTCCAACGAGCACGATTATTAAAGCTGAATCAACGATTACAGTCGATTGCCCTGAGCTAATTGCTGGAAAGCGTGTGTTAATCGTTGAAGATGGTCCGACACTTACTCATGGAGAAATGAAGCTTGGAGCAGGTACGGTTGCAGCGGAACGTTTAGGTGCTGCGGAAATCATTGACCCACGTCCATTTGCAGTTGGTACACTGAAAGAGACATTCAAGAAATACCAACATGTTGAAAATGTGCTACCAGCGATGGGATACGGTGAACAGCAATTGAAGGACCTGGAAGAAACAATTAATAATGCTGACTGTGATGCGGTGATTATTGGAACTCCAATCGATTTGACTCGTGTTATTTCCATTAACAAACCAAGTACACGTGTATATTATGATTTAGATGAGATGGAAGGTCCGAATTTGAAGGGTATATTAAAAGGTTTTATTGAGGAGCATAAGCTGGATAAACAAACGGTAAAATAGACTAAAAGGAAAAGACTAGCGACAATTGTTGCTAGTCTTTTTGGATGGGGATCGTCAATCATCCTTCGTATGTCAATTAATTATATTTTATATACGTTATGCTAATGTCAACCAAAAGAAGCTCAATTGCCAGTACGCTTACGATTGGTAAAACCGATATAAATCGTCAAGAGTATAATTGAAAGGAATGCTGCAAGGCGATATAAATAATGATTAACATAACGGCAGTTGCAGGAAATCCAACAAGTACACCTAAGGAAATTTTGCTTAAAGTTGCTGCCTGCTCCCCCTGAGTATATAACCATAATAGATTTCCAGGAATTTGGCCATACTTTCCTTTCACATTAGTAAGATGTTATGACCCAAATCCATTCGATTTAAGTGATTTACAAATGCTTTAGACTAATTTTATGTTTCCTCAATATTTATCCTATACAATCTGAAGATAAAGTATAGTGGATGGTTATTGTGAGGATCCAATCCTAAAGGGGATTTGTAAAGTGATGGGAAAGCCGTTAATTACATTTTTACTTCCTGCGTATAATGAGGGGGAAAATATTAATGAGTTGTATGAACAATTAACCTCAGAAACGAAGAATTTATGTTACTCCTTTGAGTTTTTATTTATTGATGATGGCAGTACGGATGACACGTTGGAAAAAATTAAACATCTTACATATTACGCTGAAAATGTAAGCTATGTTTCCTTCTCTCGGAACTTTGGTAAGGAAGCTGCAATGTATGCTGGGTTAGAGCATGCAAGGGGGGAAGCTGTCATTATTATGGATACTGATTTACAACATCCGCCACAGTTGATCTCCTCTTTAATAAAAGGTCACGAGGAAGGCTATCATCAGGTAATTGCGAAGCGCAATCGAAAAGGGGAATCAAGGTTTAGCCAATTCCTCACGGGAAGCTTCTACCAGATGATGAATAAATGGAGTGCAGTCAATCTCCAGGATGGGGAAGGAGATTTCCGTTTATTAAGTAGGAAAGCGGTAGATGCGCTTCTGAAGCTGAGTGAAGGGAATCGGTTTTCAAAAGGACTCTATTCATGGATAGGCTTATCCCAAGCTACTGTGACGTATGAAAATGTAATCCGCAATAAAGGAGAAAGCAAATGGAAGATGTCTTCCCTCATTACATATGCATTGGATGGAATGCTTTCATTTAACACGAAACCTTTAAGGTTGTGTTGTTATTTAGGACTCTTTACGATTTTGATTTCATTTCTATATATTCTAATAACGTTTGTTTCGATTGTCTGGAATGGTGTGGATGTACCAGGTTATTTTACGACGATTTCTGCCGTTCTTTTTCTCGGCGGCGTTCAATTATTCTGTTTAGGAATTATTGGGGAATATATTGGTCGGATTTACAATGAAACGAAAAAACGCCCGCACTATATTATTGACGAAAGTAATGCAATGAGAGCCGATTTAGAAGTAAGAACTATTATTCCATCAACACGAACATGGGGATTATCAGAAAAACAGGAAAAAGAGAAAGTGAGTTCATGAATAAAGAATTTGTCCGTTTTGTCTTTGTTGGGATAATGAATACCATCAATTATTATGGTATCTATTTAGTTCTTATGCAGATCTTGGGAGTACATTATTTATCGAGTCATATTGCAGCAACTATCATCAGTATGTATATTTCCTATTTCCTGAATATTTATTTTACATATAAAGTGAAGCCGTCATTAAAAACATTTTTGATGTTCCCGCTCACTCAAGTTGTGAATATTGGTCTACAAGGGATATTACTCCTTATTTGTGTTGAGTTTTGGAATATTCCAAGCACCTATGCGCCCATTTTCGCAGTTGTTTTCACAGTACCAGTTACATTTTTCGTTACGAGGAGAATCTTACATTAATGCAAAAGCAAAATAGGAAGCAATGGATGATTATTGTGGTCGTTGCGTTAGTTATTTCAATCGCATGTCATCTATTCTTTATCGTTCAAAAAGAAGAAGGCATTCTTATGACGGGCTATAATGATGGGCTTTCTCAGATGCTTCCTTTTAAAAAGTTTATTTATGATGAATATACGAGCGGTAATTTCTTTTATTCGGATTCGTTTGGTCTTGGGGGCGGATTTTATTCCCAACTCAGCTACTATTACACGACTAATATCTTCTTCATTTTTCATATTGCTTTCATTTTTATACTGGAAACGTTACATATTATCGATCACCCAGATTTAGCATTTTGGGCCTCAGCAATTTTACCAATGAGTATTGTCAAGCTTGCAGCAATCATCGTTATGACAACCATCTATTTTAAAAAAATAAACTTTCGGTCTGCTGCTGCACTTACAGGTGCCATTGTTTATGCAACAAATGTGCTGTATTTTAGGCATGCCATGTATTGGGATTTCTTCACGGATGCGATGTTTTGGCTGATTGTATTACTAATCGGTGTGGAGAAAATAATTCGAAAGGAATCCAAGGGAGTTTTTGTAGTTGGTGTAGCGGTAAATCTCATTAGCAATTTCTATTTTGCCTATGTAAGCTTCCTTTTAGCATTCTTTTATATTTTGCTTCGATTTGTAATCAAGTTTCATAAAAATGAAGAGAGCCCAGTAAAGCAAATTACGCAATATCGTTATTTAGGGTTGATTGGGTTTCTAATTAGTGCGTTCGCATTTATTCCGAGCATCGTTGCATATTTGGGGAATTATCGGCCTGAATATACGGATATCATTCCGCTATTGGATTTTACGGATAATATTTTGTTTAACAGCCGAGTGTTCTTTCTGCCAGTTTTTGTTGTCATGATGGTTTGTTTTATCCGTTTCTATAAAAACCCTATTTTTCGCTTTTTTGCTGTCATTTCCATAATAGGAACGTTGCTGCATTTTGTTCCTTATGTTGGAAGTATGTTTAACGGTTTTTCGGCACCACAAAATCGCTGGGAATATATTGTCTGTCTCGCATTTGGGGGAGTAGCGGCGTTTGTTTTCCAGCATATTAAGGAAGTAAAAGCAAAAGACGTTTTGATTGGTGCTGTTGTTTATATCTTTTTGGCTATTGGTTTTAACGAATATGATGCGTATTCTTTTGATCAAACGTTTGATTGGATTATCCCGATTGCATCTGTTTGTTTCATCATGATCTTCCTTTTACAAAGGAATAAAATGACGATTTTTATTAGTATTATCCTAGTTATGAGCATTTCCGCAAATATATTTCAAGCAGTGCGATTAATGACTCCACCAAAAGACGGGGAATTGGCTAGTGAATCGGTTTTACTAAACTCGGACACCTATAATTCTTCAGAGCAGCGACAGCTCATTGAAGAAATGAAGAGAAATAAAGATGCCGAGCATAGTCGAATTGATTGGATGGTGCCAATGCGCAACAATACTCCAATTGTACAGGACTATGATGGGATGAGCGTGTATTCGAGTATATTAAATAATAATCTGCTTTTTTTCTATTATAACTATGCCGAGATTAGTATGGACCGTGAGAGTGTAAGTAGATATGCAACGATGGGAGATAGGGCTAACCTTATGAGTCTATTTGATGGGCAGTTTTATATGAGAGAAAAGGAAACAAAGATTAATCCATATGGATTTGTGCCAGTGTCCGAGAGTGAGCATTACGTTGCTTACGAAAACCAATTGCTGCTTCCTTCTTTTCGGAAAACGAATGTAAGGTATGATGCAAATGAATTATTGCGGAAGTCTGTATTAACACGGGAGCATGCGATGCTTTCAGGAGTAATTGTGGAAAAGGGCAATGATAGATTAGATGAACAGCTAGAGGCTATGGAGCTTGATGATTACTCGATTCAAGCAGTAAAAGCAATATATGATGATGAGAAGCTTCGTGTAGAAGAAGATGGTGGTGGACTGGAGATTTCAATGAAACATCCAATGAAAGATGGCGATCTTTATGTATCCTTTTATATCGATGGGATTCGGAAGCAAGATGAATTTCTGCTAGAGGTGAATGACTACCAGACGTTAAGGAAAGAGTCGGATTCCATTTATCGGACAAATATCAATGACCTCACGATTCGGATTGAAGCGGATGATACCATTAAATTAAGGCTTCCAAAGGGAAATTACGAATTAAGAAATTTGCAGATTTTCTATGACGATTATGCGGTGTTGCGGGAAGCTCATGAGCGATACAACGAGGAAGAAACCTTACCTTTAAAATGGGAAAACGGCCTTGTGGAGGGGAAGGTTGTTAGCGTAGAGACAGATGAAATGATTGTAACTCCAATTCCATATGAGAAGGGTTGGAGCTTGAAAATAAATGGAGATAAAGTGCCAATTGAAAAAGTTAATTATGCGTTTATCGGTATCCCGTTAGAAGTAGGTGTTAATGAGATTGAAATGACCTACTATCCTCCGTATTTTGGCTGGGTAGTCGGATTGACTGTTTCTGGGATTGGGATGCTTGGCTTTCTCATTTATAGAGAGAGAAAGGGAACTGGTAAATTACAGCAGCAATGACAAAGGGGGATAATCGACACACATGAATGAAAATATCTTACTAGAGAACTTACAAAAGAAAAAAATGGTTGCTGCCTTGAAAGAGCCAAAGTATATTGAAAAAGTGGTTAAGTACAAACATAATTTAGGTGCCGCGTTACTAATGACCGGCACGATTTTAACGGTGAAGCGCTACGTCGATTTTCTTCAAGAAAACGGGCTTCCCGTTATTTTACATGTAGAACGAATAGGTGGCCTCGAAATGGATAAGGATGGCATCGACTTTGTGAAAAAATATGTAAAGCCAACGGCGATTGTTTCGACGAATCAGGGGATTATCAAGCGAGCCAAAAAGGCCGGACTATTCGTGGTGCAGCGTGTCTTTCTGATCGACACGGATGTGTATCTTCACCTTGTTCAGGATCCTCGTAATATCCAAGCTGATATAATAGAAATAATGCCGAGCAGGGCTCCGGACTTTATTGAAAAACTATCCAAAATATCCCCTGTTCCTATTATTACTGGAGGGCTTTTGTCATTACCAGAGCATGCGAAAAGTGCATTTGATCATGGAGCTGCAGCTGTATCAACGTCTAACCCGGAAATGTGGAAGTTGGACTTGAATCAATTATAGATTGGAGACAAGAAAAAAACCTTTCAATTTTAAACTATACGCAAAATTAACTTCTTCTTCACAATGATTTAGCATTTATACTATACAATTAGGTGTGAAGTGAATAGCTCATTGGTGCAAATAAAGAGAGACCACAAATATTGAATGCTGTCTGAAGCATTTAAATTATTTGTGGTTTCTTTTTTATGGAGGTGTTAGGAAGCAAAACTTCTTTATTAAAAATCTTAGAAAACTTGGCATTCGCCAAGCCCTTAGGCGAATGCCTTAGTTGCACTTATGCAAGTAGAAAAGTTTTATACTTTCCTACTTGCCAGAAAAGGAGAAAACATGTGATTAAAATTGAAGATTATGATGTGTATAGTTTTGATTTAGACGGTACGATTTATGTTGGAGATACGCTATTGCCCGGAGTTGTGAAAACACTTGAATACATACGAAGCAAGGGAAAGAAGGTTCGCTTTATTACGAATTCCTCGAACTTATCAAGAGAGGAGTGTAAGGAGAGATTGGAAAGGCTAGGTCTCTCCATTCAACCGGAAGAAGTGGTTACGGCTCTTTATTTAACCGCTCTATATTTTAAAGAACAGCATCCAGCAGCACGGGTTTACGTTGTTGGCGATGGTCAGGTGAAGACAGAGTTACATCGTCAAAGTATTGTAACAACAGATGAACCAGTTAAAGCAACCCATGTTTTAGTTGGACATGATCGAGCTTTTTCCTATGATAGAATTCAACATGCAATGAATGCAATCTATCAAGGGGCTAAGCTTATTGTGATAAACCCGGACCCGGTTTGCCCCGTCCCGGATGGATATATACCGGATACGATGGCCTTTGCAAAAGCAATTGAAGTTGCCAGCGGAAGAGCGATTGATCAGATTATTGGAAAACCAACCGACTATTATGCAGACAAATTGTTAGACATCAGTGAGACAGATTCCAATCGGATTTTGATTGTTGGAGATAGGCTGGAGACAGATATTATGCTTGGACAAGCTCACGGGTTTGCGACATGTCTCGTGCTAACCGGGGTAGCTAATAAACAGGATATTCATAAATCGATAATCAAACCGGATTATATGATAGAGAACCTAAGTGAGCTGTTTGCATTAGAATTATCTTTAGAAAAAAGCCATCTTTAAGTGTGTGTTCAAAAAGGAGGATAAAAAGGACCGAGAAGTTCGAGGCGGTGCAGCTTTGAGTACCGGAACGTATGCAATTAATACGAGAGGAACGGAAAAGCAAGCCAACGAAGAAATTCGATGTGTCATTTTTACCGGACTATTTGAACAACATCTTTAATAAAAGTTAACATTCGCTTCAAATCTAATTAATAGTAGTTTGATATAGTTAAAATTGTAAAGTGAATACATTCATGGTGCGATTAGAGAGACCTCAAAATAGGATATATGTGGGTATGCATATATATCCACTTTGGGGTCTTTTTTAGTATAAGAAATGGAGGGGTTCATGGGAAATAAGTATCGCTAAATAGGTAAATAGAATTCCAATTTAAAACATGGAGGAATGAAAATGAAGAAGCTTTCTTATTTATTAACGTTTACTGTAATGATACTTGTACTTGCAGCTTGTGGTAATAGTGAGGCAACAGGTTCAAGTGGGAACTCAGAGTCAGATTCTGAAGGTAATGGTCCAATTGAAATTACGTATTGGTATGCATGGGGAGATAAGATTGGAGAAAACAATGAAAATCTAGTAGAGCAATTTAATGAAATGCAGGACGAAATCCATGTTACTGCGGAATTCCAAGGTACCTATGATGAGCTGCATTCAAAGACTCAGGCGGCGATGGCAGCTGGTAATGCTCCAGAAGTAACACAAAATGAAATTGCTTCGATTGAAACATTTGCAAAAGCTGGTATGACACAAGATTTAACAGCCTTTGTGGAAGAAGATGCGGAAGAAATTGCTATGGATGACTTTAATCCTGGTTTAATGGGGAACTCTTATGTAGATGACAAGCTTTACGGCCTCCCTTACTTAAGAAGTACACCAATTGTTTACATTAATAAGACAATGTTTGAGGAAAAAGGGATTGATCCAGCATCGATCCAAACTTGGGAAGATTTCCAATCAGCAGCTCAAAACTTAACAGATGACGAACATGTTGGAATTTCTATGCCGGTAGATATTTGGTTCTATGAAGCATTTGTTGCTCAAGCTGGTGGAGAAATGGTCGGTGAAAATGGCGAGATTACTTTTAACGGAGAAGGTGGAGTGGAAGCACTTAACCTTTGGAAGGAAATGGTGGAAGCAGGAACAATGCGTGTTCCTGGTGGAGAACCACAACAAGCATCAGATATGGCAAGACAGGACTTCGCAACGGGTCGTGCTGGGATGTTTTTCTCTTCTACAGCTGACTTAACCTTAATGTTGCAACTAGCGGAAGAAAATGGTTATGAATTAGAAACGATCATGTTCCCTGAAAATGAACAACGCAGTGTTCCAACTGGTGGGGCGAATTTAGTAATGACTTCTGGATTAGATGGAGAAAAACAACAAGCTGCATGGGAGTTTATTAAATTTATGACTGCTCCGGAACAGACTGCTTATGCTAGTGCGTATACTGGATATTTACCAAGCAGACTTTCTGCCGTAGAATCAGACACCATGCAAGATCTTTATAAAGAAAAACCACAATTTAAAGTTGCAGTAGATCAATTGCAATATGGAAATGCTCGTCCAATGATTGAAGGATACCCTGAAGTAGTAAAAATCCTTACAGAAGAAATTCAACGTTTAATGCTTGATCCAAGTTTGGAAGCTGGGGACGTATTAGATCAAGCGGCAGAACGTTCAATGAGTGCGATTAAATAAGTGTTTTTACATAGGAACGTGGAGTTTTGTGGCACGTTCCTATGAATCAATTTTAACTTTAAGGAGTATATCATGGCTAAAATTCAATTAAAGAGTGTGTCGAAAGCGTATGGGAATAATAAAAAGGTAATTGAGGATATGAATTTGGAAATCCAAGATGGTTCGTTTACTGTTTTAGTTGGTCCTTCTGGTTGTGGTAAATCCACGACATTGAGAATTATCGCCGGTTTAGAAGAAGTCTCCTCAGGTGAAATTTGGATTGGAGATCGATTAGTTAATGATGTGGCACCTGGAAAAAGAGGCATTTCTATGGTCTTCCAAAATTATGCGTTGTATCCAACGATGTCTGTAAGAGGCAACATTGAATTTGGCTTGGAAAATATGAAAATACCCAAAGCAGAGCGGAAAAAGATGGTAGAGGAAATAGCTGAGGTTGTGGACCTTACTGAATACTTGGATAAGAAGCCGCAAAACTTATCTGGTGGACAGCGGCAGCGTGTAGCGTTAGCACGCGCAATGGTGAAAAAACCAGATGTTTTTATTTTTGATGAACCATTATCCAATTTAGATGCTAAATTACGCGGTCAAATGCGAACGGAATTGATCCAATTGCATAAACGCTTGGGAACAACTTTTATCTATGTAACCCATGATCAGGTAGAAGCAATGTCGATGGGAGATGAAATTGTCATTTTAGATAAAGGTCATATTATGCAGCAGGCAGCACCAATGGAAGTGTATCATAATCCAGCGAATCAATTTGTAGCGAATTTTATCGGTACACCATCGATGAATGTTCTGCCAAAATCAATGGTAGAAGGAAAAACTGGAATGATTACAGATGAGCGGATTTCCTATATAGGTTTTCGACCAGAGCATGCGGATATGCAAATGGAGAAGCTAGATACTTCTGGAATAAATCTCTCATGTGAGATTATTACAATGGAAACGCTAGGTTCTGAAACACTATATTTGGTGAACAGCGATGCAGGGCAGTTTCAAGTGAAAAGCTTCCACGCCCCGTTAATAGATACGAAAAAAGTTCATGTCACCATTCCAATGGATAAATTGTATTACTTTGATACGCAAGGTAATCGGGTTTTTGTGGAGGAGATTCCATTTCAGACACCTGTCCGAGAGGCTAGAGGAGAGGTGCTCGTATGAGGTCAGTGAAGTGGCGCCCATATCTTTTTGTTGCGCCCGCAATTATCGTTTTTCTAGTATTCTTCATTCAACCAATCTTTTATATGATTTATTTAAGCTTTCATGATTGGAACTTTATTAGCCCGGATAAAACATTTGTTGGACTTGGTAATTTTAAAGAATTGCTGTCTGACCCTATGTTTTTAGAGGTAATTCGCAATACGCTGATGTATACCTTTTTTACCGTGTTATTTTCGATTAGCATTGCGCTCCTAATGTCTATTTGGTTGAATAAGCAAGGTTGGATGTACAGCTTTGTTCAAGGGGCTGTATTCAGTCCACATATTATTTCTCTTGTATCCATTGCAATGCTATGGATGTGGATAATGGATGCTGATTATGGTTTATTAAATTGGGTTTTAAGTTTAGTCGGGTTAGAAAAGGTTCCGTGGCTAACAGATCCCAACACGGCCTTGTCTTCGCTAATTATTATAGCGGTTTGGAAAAACATAGGTTATTTTACGTTAATCATTATAGCGGGGCTGCAAAGCATTCCAAAGCATTTATATGAAGCAGCTGCCTTAGATCGCACACCACCCTGGCGGCGATTTGCAAAAATCACTTTTCCAATGTTATCGCCTAGCTTATTTTTCTTAACGATTATAGGGATTTTGGATTCCATTAAGGTCTTTGAAACGATCAGTATTATTACAAAGGGTGGACCGCTCAACTCAACAAACACGCTTGTCTACTACATATATGAAAATGGTTTTATATTCTTTAAAATTGGCTATGCTTCAGCAGCCGGTGTTATTTTATTAGTCATTTTAAGTATTTTAACATTGCTTTATTTTAAAGTTCTAAGCAAGAGAGTTCACTATCAATAGAAGGGAATGCGTACTTTGAAAACATCCTTGCCTTTAAAAGTATTAAATGTGGTTGGTTTAATTATTATGGTTGCTATCTTCGCTATGCCGTTTATCTGGATGATTTCCACGAGTTTAAAAACATTAGGAGAAACAATGGTGTTCCCGCCCAAATGGATTCCAGATGAATTAATTTGGGAGAACTTTGTGTCAGCATGGAATTCTGGACCATTTTTACAATACTTTATTAATAGTGTCCTTGTATCGGTTGGAATTTTAATCTTTCAATTTATTACCGTTATTCCTGCAGCATATGCATTTGCAAGGTATGAATTTCGCTTCAAAAATATGTTGTTTAGCTTAGTTATGGTGACCATGATGATTCCAGCTCAGCTTATTTTCTTGCCGGTGTTTTTAAATTTAAGTGACTGGGGACTTCTTGATACCTTATGGGGCTTAATTTTACCATTTGCTACGAGTGCATTCGGGATTTTCATGTTACGTCAAACGTTTAAACAAGTTCCAGAAGAATTATTAGAGGCTGCGCGTTTGGACAATTCAACTGATTTCAAGATTATGATGAAGATTATGGTGCCAATGGCAAAACCAACGTTAATTACATTGGGTCTATTCAATTTCATTACGCATTGGAACGATTATTTCTGGCCACTCGTTATGACAACTTCAGAAAAAGCTCGTACCCTTCCTGTTGGAATTGCACAGCTACGGCAGGTAGATGGCGGTGTCGCGTGGAATATTTTAATGGCGGGTAACGTTATTCTCGTCATACCAATTTTAATTATCTTCTTCTTTGCACAACGCCATATTATTAGAGCATTTACGTATACGGGAGTTAAATAAATACATATTCGGAGGATGGGCTTTGGGCTCATTCTTTTTTCATTTTAAGGAGGAAAAGGGCATTTGAGGATATAATGACCCCATTGAACCAAAAAAGAAAGAGGACGAAAAAACAAGGAACCTCTATTAAGGGTCCTTGTTTTTTATTCTTAAACATATAAATTTCTTTTAATTGACTTTTCTCGGTTAGGTGTAGTGCCTATACCAAGTGGGTTCAATTGAAAATGATTAATATTGGACCCAATGATTTGGGCCATACTCTTTAATTCTGGACTTGCGACATTAAGCGATTGAATCGAAATTTCGTTATCATTTACTTCTAGTATGCGGATACTTTGATCATCAAGTACAGCATTCGCTTGAACAAAAGTCCAGTTATCTATTGTTTCAATGGAATCTTTGTGATTATGGCCATTTATGTAAATGCCGTTTCCTTTCTTCTTACGCAAAACGTCAAGAATTGGTACCTCAGGTTGTATGGATAAGTAAGGGAAATTGGAATTTGCTGTTGTATCATATACTGGATGGTGAGCAAAGATAATTACAAGCTTTTCGTCGCCGCTTTCTGCAATTTCGGTTTCCAGCCATTGTAATTGCTTATCGCTTACGTAACCACTATAATCCTCATGATCATGGTCCCGGGCTGTTTCCAGAGAGATAATGTTTACTTGGTCTGTTGCAATTGAGATATTTTGTTCACTGTTAGAGATGTTTAGAACTTCATCTCTTGAGACACCGTATAGGTCATGGTTGCCAAATGTATGGATAAAAGGTTTATCGTACTTACGTATAATTTCATAGACTTCGCGCAACTCGTCTTCTCTGCCAAAGTTGGTTAAGTCACCAATGGAAACATAGTAATCAGCTTCTATTTCAAAAAAAGTATGAAGAAATTTAGTATAAAATGCATTCCTTGCTTCTTTTACTTTCTCATTTTTACCAATCATAGTTGGATAATGTAAATCTCCAATAAAAGCAATTCTCAAATGTATCCACTCCTTATTGTTAATACCTTCATTATGCCAGTGGAATATTAACGGAGATTGGAGAGAGTGTTAAGATTTGGTGAAATAAATCAAAAAATATAAAGAAGGCAAGATTAACGAGAAAGCTGCTAGACGGGGGCTATATGTGAAAGCAGTGTCAAGTAAACATATAAGAATGACAATATACCATGGCATAAGTACGGAGGATGTAGAAAAGCAGCGGTTATTTTCAATCAGTACTGTCGTGAAGTTGATTCTGACATAGAGTGAGTAGGGGCTGGTTCTTATAACCAGCCTGTAGCGAGAAGGGATTCCATTTCAACGAACTGTTCCTATTTCTCATCTATTTATCGTGGTATAATGGGAAACCGAGGGACTGTTTGGATGTCCCTTATCGAAATGGAAGATAAAGAACGATAGATAAGGATCTGTCTATCTCTCCTAGGAGGATTTGATTTGATAACGATTAAAGATATTGCAGAGATGGCGAATGTTTCTAGGTCCACGGTTTCCAGAGTGTTGAATGATTCTGGTTATGTAAGTGAGGAAGCGAGGAAGCGCGTAGAGAGTGTGGTTAAAGAGACTGGTTATGCCCCGAGTGAATATGCGAAGTCGCTAAGAACGAAGAAGACGAAGGTCATTGGGGTGATTTTGCCGACGATTCAAACGGAAACGCCTAGTAGAATCGTGACTGGTTTAGGGCGAGAGCTTTCAAAGCACGGCTATCAAATTCTTTTGGCAAATACCGATCATGATAAAGTAAAGGAACTGGAGTATTTGGATTTGTTGAAAGTACGACAAGTAGATGGGATCGTCTTGATTGCTACGAATACCGATGCGAAGCTAATGAAAAAGATAAAAGAAATCAATATTCCATTAGTCATGATTGGGCAGGAAGCAGAGGATGTCATGCATGTTACCTATGATGATTATCGTGCAGTACGAGAGTTGACAAGGCTTTTCATTCAAAAAGGGCATGAGAAAATTGCCTTTATTGGTGTGGATGAATCGGATCGGGCAGTCGGATATTATCGGAAGAAGGGTTTTTTAGATGAAATGGCTGCACAGGGATTGTCTGTCGAACAGGCATGGGTTCAAAAAGCGATTTTTGATATTGCCTCTGGCCATGAAGCGATGGAAAAAATCCTAAAAAATACGAACAAGCCGACTGCAACTATTGCTGTTACGGATCGTTTAGCAATTGGAGCGATGAGTTACTTAAAGGAGAAAGGAATGAAAATTCCAACAGACATGGCGATCGCGGGGATTGGGGCATCGGAAATGTCGCAGTATATGGAGCCGCCTTTAACAACAGTTGATTATCAAAATGAAAAAGCCGGTGAAGAAGGGGCTAAGCAAATTTTAGCCAGCATTGAATCCAGACCACTTCAGGAAAAAATAGTGATGGACTATAGACTAATTATTCGGGAAAGTGTATAATTACAATTGGAAACCGATTTCACGCCAAGCGGTGTGGAATCGATTCCATATATCTTTTGTCATGACTTGTTATATGGATTCTATTTTATGAACAATGTGGAATCGATTCCACAATTGATAAAGGAGAGTGAATAGTTTATGTCTGAAAATAAAAGAATAGCAGAAGAGCTCATTAAGTCTGTTGGGGGTCCTGAAAATATTGAATCCGTTACCCATTGTGCGACGAGAATGCGATTCATTATTTTAGATGAAGAAAAAGTTGATAAAGAAAGTGTAGAGGAAATTGACAAGGTAAAAGGGGCTTTTTTCAACTCTGGGCAATACCAAGTTATTTTTGGAACAGGTACGGTGAATCGAATTTATGAAGAGATAGCTAAATTTGATTTGAAAACGTCTACAAAGTCCGAGCAATCGAAAGAGGCTGGTAAGAAAGGCAACAAGCTACAACGAGCCATTCGTACGTTCGGAGATGTGTTTGTTCCAATTATTCCGGTTCTTGTTGCGACAGGTCTATTTATGGGGCTTCGTGGACTCATCATGCAGGAAGAAATCTTGGCTCTTTTTGGATTGACCACAGATGATATATCCGCTAACTTCCTATTGTATACGGAAATCTTAACGGATACAGCGTTTATTTTTTTACCAGCATTAATAGCTTGGTCGACCTTCCGTGTGTTTGGTGGGACACCGATTATTGGTGTTGTACTTGGGCTGATGCTTGTTAGTCCTGCATTACCGAATGCATGGGGTGTTGCTGCAGGTGCAGAGCCACTGATGTTCTTTGGATTTATTCCAGTTGTCGGTTATCAAGGTGCAGTACTACCTGCATTTATCGCCGGTATAATCGGTGCGAAATTAGAAAAGGCGATACGTAAGCGAGTACCGGAGACGTTTGATTTAATTGTGACACCTTTTCTTACGTTATTACTCATGAGTATTGCGTCCTTATTCATCATCGGACCAATCTTTCATATTGTTGAAACGTATATTCTTGATATTGCGTTGTTTGTACTGGGATTACCGTTTGGTTTAGCAGGAATTCTGCTAGGCTTCTTTAATCAAATTATTGTTATTACCGGTGTTCATCACATCTTTAACATGTTGGAAATTCAGTTGCTAGAAAACCTTGGAAATAATCCGTATAACGCTATTATTACTTCGGCTGTTGCAGCACAAGGTGGAGCAGCGCTAGCAGTTGGTTTAAAAACAAAGCGTAAGAAACTAAAAGCGTTAGCGATGCCTTCATCTTTATCGGCATTCTTGGGAATAACGGAACCAGCAATTTTCGGCGTTAACTTGCGCTATGGAAAGCCATTCTTAATGGGACTAATTGGCGGAGCTGCTGGTGGTTTCCTTGCAGCGATTCTGAAGCTTGCAGGATCCGGTATGGCAATTACCGTAATACCTGGTACGCTTTTATACTTGGATGGACAGCTATTGCTATATATCTTAGTTAACCTCGTAGCGATTGCGGTTGCTTTCGTTTTAACGTGGATGTTTGGTTACTCAGATAAAGACACACAAAAGGAACATGCATAATAGGAGATGTTTATGAAACAATCATTTAGTGAATTAAAACAGCGTGCATACAAAAATATAGATGATAGGAAAAAGACTGTCGCTGGCGACCCTTATCGGCTGCACTTTCATATCATGCCACTAGTTGGGTTATTGAATGATCCGAATGGCTTTGTCTTCTACAAGGGAAAGTACCATATGTTTTATCAATGGAATCCGTTTCAGACAGAGCATGGAGCTAAATTCTGGGGGCATGCTGTATCTGATGATTTGGTCCATTGGGAGGAAGCTCCGATAGCATTAGCACCAGATCAGGACTATGACAAGAACGGTTGTTATTCCGGAAGTGCAGTCGTTTTTATGGAGAAATTATATGTTTTTTATACAGGCAATGTAAAAAATGAACATGGGAAAAGAGAATCTTATCAGTGTCTAGCGGTTTCAGAAGATGGCATTCATTTTGAAAAAAAAGGACCGGTAATTCATGTTCCAGGGGGCTATACAGCGCATTTTCGTGACCCAAAGGTGTTTGAGAAAGACGGTCAGTGGTACATGGTGTTGGGTGCACAAACAGAGAATGAGCAGGGTGAGGCAGTTGTCTATACGTCTTCTGATTTGGAAAATTGGAGCTTTCAAGGTGCCTTAGCAGGAAGTGGTCATAATGGTCTGAAGGATTTTGGTTATATGTGGGAATGCCCAGACTTATTTGAACTGAATGGGCATGAAATTTTGGTCGTATGTCCACAAGGACTGTCGCCAAAAGGTTTTGAGTACAATAATATCTTCCAATCAGGCTATTTTACAGGAAAGGTTGATTATGAGAAAGTTTCATTTGAACATCGTAATTTTGTAGAATTGGATCGGGGATTCGACTTTTATGCTCCGCAAACGACAGAGGATGCTTCGGGCAGGCGAATTTTAGTTGGATGGATGGGAAATGCAGACGATGGGGAGTCCACCCACCCAACTATAAAATATGAATGGATTCATGCACTGACATTGCCGAGAGAACTTCAATGGAAGGAAGGAAAACTGCTTCAACATCCTGTGGAAGAACTTCAATTGTTGCGTGAGGATGAGATTCAGCATACTGGCGTGGTCGTTTCGGAGGAGGCTGTGGTCCTTCCACGTGTAAATGGTCAGGTGTTCGAGTTGGAAATAGCTATCAAGAACTTAGCTGCGGCAAGTTTTTCCGTGGAAATAGGTGAGAAGAGTACCTTCCATTACGATGCTAAAGCACAGGTTTGTACGTTTCAACGAGGAGCATTTTCGGGGAATAGTGTAGAAAGTAGACACTGTGTGTTAGAAAGCTTGCAAAATATCCGTATATTTAAAGATACTTCTTCCATTGAGATTTTTATCAATAATGGAGAAGAAGTGTTTACTTCGAGAGTATTTGAAGACCCAGCAATTGAAAGAGTCTATTTCTTTGCTAAGGATGGACATGTTACGATGGATGTACAGAAGTGGAGTATAAGGAGAGTTACGGAATATTAAAAGGTCTAGGTTGGAGGTTTGATTATGTTTGGAAAACTATTTAAGAAAAAAGAGGAAGTAATCGATGTTTCGCTAACTGCCCCTGTTAGCGGCGAAGTTGTAGCATTAGAGGAAGTTCCGGATCCCGTATTTTCTGAAAAAATGATGGGAGATGGAGTTGCGATTAAACCGGCAAATGGGGAGGTTGTTTCTCCTGTAAATGGGGAGATCATTCAGGTATTTCCAACAAAGCATGCAGTCGGAATTCGCGCTGAAAATGGAGCGGAAATTTTAATTCATATTGGTCTTGAAACGGTTAGCCTAGATGGAGAAGGCTTCACTTCATATGTTAAAGAAGGTGATCAGGTGAAGCAAGGGGATAAGCTGATTCACTTTGATATGGATATCGTACATGAGAAAGCCAAAAGTACCGTAACACCGATTATCATTACGAATACTGATGATATGAGAAATATTGAAGCTAAAACGATAAAGCAAGTAACAGCTGGGCAAGATGAAATTTTACAAGTGACGAAATAATATAGAAATGGATGTTGAAAAATATGAAGAAGGTCTATACGATTGGGGAAGCGTTAATTGACTTTATTCCACATGAAATAGGAGTTCCTATTGAAGAGGTTGTGAGTTTTAAAAAGATGCCAGGAGGAGCTCCTGCTAATGTTGCTGCCGCCGTTGCCAAGCTAGGTGGTCGTAGTAGTTTCATTGGCCAGGTTGGCGAGGATCACTTTGGATACTATTTAAAGGATATGTTATCTAAAAACGGTGTGGATGTGAGCCATGTGCTTCAGACAAATAAAGCAAATACCGCACTCGCATTTGTCGCGCTGAAAGAAGACGGGGAAAGAGATTTTGTCTTTTATCGAAAACCGAGTGCGGATATGCTGTTAAATAAAGCGGATGTGCAGGGATTGGAATTCTCTTCGGATGATATCTTGCATTTTTGCTCCGTTGATTTAATTGAAGCAGATGTGAAGTATGCGCATATAGAAGTCATTCGTAATATCAAGGAAGCTGGTGGAACGGTCTGTTTCGATCCAAATGTCCGGAAAAATTTGTGGGACGACCTGGATGCCTATCAAAAGACGATCCAGCAGTTTATCCCTTATGCAGACATTTTAAAAGTGAGTGAGGATGAACTAGCTTTTATCACTGGAGAGGAAGAAGAAACGAAAGCAATTCGCTCGCTTTTAGCAGAGTCTGCTACATTGCTAATCGTTACCCGTGGGAAGGATGGCGTAAGCTTTTATACGAATACCGATGACGTATCTGTGGAAGGGTTCAAAGTGAAAGCTGTTGATACAACTGGTGCAGGGGATTCCTTTATCGGTGCTTTCTTATATCATTTCGCAAGAATGGAAAAGGATGTTACCAAGCTTTCTGTAGAGGAATTGGCTGAAATGGGCAGGTTTGCTAACGCGGCAGCAGCTCTAGTTACTACGAAGCAAGGTGCGATTAATGCGCTGCCTGACTTAGAAGAAATCCAAGCGCTCATGGATTAGCGAATGATAGATGGCAATTGATTGATAATATGTTTTAAAAGGAAATAGATGCATAATGAAGTCCCCTGTTCCATTATAGTAGTGATGTAGCAAGGGATTTTTAACATGTTGGGGATTAAGTGACAAGGAAAGATCATTGTTATTCAGAATGACGTTATGAAGTATTTAATATTTCTTTTAGCATTGTTTCTAGTTCTACGGTTTTCACCTTCTTTGTATGTGGTTGGTTATCATACAGATTATCCTGTTTGTCTAAAATAGGTCACCATGAGGGGTTAGTTCATAGCCTTAGAAAAGAACCGGGCTGGTTGTTGCCCGGTTTAACTTGTTTACAAAAGGGTTCTAAATGTTACAACACATAGTTTCCTTGTTGGTTGGAAATATCTTTAATAAATAAGTTTAGAGATATTCGTGATTGGATATAGCTTGCTTGATCCATTAGCTTTCTCCAGTCAAACTAAGATTCCCCCTGGGATTTTTCCTGCTGTTCATTATAATACTGTACACTTGTCATGGCACCTTCATCCACCATTTTTGCATCATCAATATTTGAAGGTTTACCTAAATTTTTCATATAGGATGAATTGAATTTTTCTATTGCTTTATCAAATTGTCCTTTGACTTTCTCGCTTTTGGATAAATACGTTACTCCGGCAACTGCTCCGGCCACACCAACTAATTTTGTAAGTTTCCCCACTCGAGATCAGCTTCCTTTCGTTAGATTGTTTAACTAATGATCGTAAGCCTATTTACAAAAATGTCTTTACCACCATTATTAACTCATATATGCAGATTAAATTAAAATATTACTAATTTTCTATTTTATTTAGCGTGCTATATTATGTTAAATAGAAGGTGGTGATTATAAAATTCAAACACTAACAAATACCGATCGATAAAAAATTGACAATAGATCGCAATAAAAAAGAATCTTCCTCTGGTCAAAGAGAAAGATTCTAAGAAAAAATACGCAATGAAAAAAGGAGGAGAGCCCCCGATTCTCACTATTATTTAATACGTTGTTAGAAATAAAACCACATCTACGTTTTACAAATAATCTCTACGCAATTCTTCAGCTGATTTTGGTGAGATATAACCTGGCGCAACATCATACACCGTTTTTGCACCGGTCTGTCCTTCTTTATTCAAACGGTATGCAGCACGTGCATAAGCTGTTAGCACACTCGCTGTAAACTCTGGATTGCTGTCTAATTTTAAGCTGTATTCAATGATTTGGTTATTGCCTTCTCCAGTTTGACCACTGCGAATAACAAATCCACCATGTGGCATTGCAGAATGGTCGCTTTTCAATTCTTGCTCTGAGATGAAATGGACTGTTGTTTCATATTCATCAAAGTAATTTGGCATCGTTTTAATTGTGTGTTCGATCTTCTCTTGGTCTGCGCCTTCCTCAGCAACAATATAGCATTCACGAACATGGCGATCAGTTTTCGATCCTGCTGGATGTTCGCCATTTCTTACTTGCTCAATTACTTTTTCGGAAGGGATGGTATATTGCACGCCGTTTTTTACACCTTCGACTCTACGAACAGCATCGGAATGGCCTTGGCTTAAGCCTTTCCCCCAAAATGTGTATGTTTCACCCACTGGCAATAGTGCTTCTGAAAGTACGCGATTAATCGAAAACATACCTGGATCCCAGCCTACGGAAATGATACTTGTTTTTCCACTTTCCTTGGCAGGCTTATCAACAGAGGCAAAGAATTCAGGGATTTTTGCATGGGTGTCAAAGCTGTCCACAGTATTGAACAGGTTAGCGAAATGTGGAACCTGCTCTGGTAAGTCTGTTGCAGAACCACCACAGATTAGCATGACATCGATATCCTCTGTATAATTGACTGCTTCTTCAATATGTAATACTTTTACATTGCTGTTTAAGACCTGTACGCATTCTGGATTTCTTCTGGTAAATACGGCAACAAGCTCCATATCAGGTTGTTGCATAATGGAAGCTTCTGCACCTCTACCTAAGTTTCCATAGCCTACAATGCCGATTTTAATTTTATTTTCCATTTGTTCCACTCCATTAACTTTCTATTTCCTTAATACTACCTTTTTTGATTCTTCGATACAACCTTCACGAACTTCTAAGAGGATTTTTTGAGGAATCTTGTCAGCATTTTTCTCCATTTATATAAAAATATCCCCTATAGCAGTATCTCTTTTATAAGATCCTGCTATAAGGGGATTTGGATATTGGGATAGGCGTTTTAATAAGCGCTTAACGAAATAGATTTTTCAGCTTTTCAAAAAATCCTTCTTTTTCTTCAGGTGCTTCATCCGTTGTTTCTGTTTCTTGTTCTTGCTTTAAGGTATCGGTACGAATGACAAACTGTACTGAATCGGTTAGTTCATCATTCTTTTCGGATACAAAGGAGATGGGCTCGAAATCCGATTTATCATACTGAGAGAGCATGGCATCAATTTCTTCCTGCATTTCCTCTGGGATACTCATGGTTGCATCATGTAGCTGTGTTGTGCCATTCCGCAGTTCACCAGCGCCATCTGTCAGTTGGTCAGCACCTGCTGCAGATTCTCCAATTCCAGTATGAATGTCTTGATACGAAGAAGCTAACTCATTGACTCCATTTGTGTAAGCAATCAATCCTTCGTGGAATTGATTGTAGTTGGATGCCATCTCTTCAATGCCGGCGAGTAATTGGTTGAAGCCATCATCCACATCGATTTGACTGATCGATTCCTCAAGGCCATCTGTGAGTGCTCGTAAATAATGTGCTACTTCTCGAGTCGATTCACTAAAGGCATGGAGGCTTGGTCCGACTGATCCAAATGCTTCTGCTGCAGCTTCGTATGCCCCTTTAACTGTTTGGGCTGCTTGGTAAGTAGTAACTAATTCTTCAATTACTTCTTGATCTGCATCACTTTCGTGTAGTGCAGCAATATCTGCCTCCGAAATGCTTGGCTCAGGGATTTGCTTTATTGCTTTCTGCAATGCTTGGTTTGCTTCTTCGTAGTTTGATCCGAATTGATCCATTCCATCAGCAAGTTCTTCCAAGCCGGATATCATATCAGAGACTGCTAGGTCTAAGTCTTCTAGCTCATCTAGAGCTGCAGCGCCACTTGCCTTTGATATCTCCTCTTGTAAGGTAACAAGTGCATCATTAATCTGTGAAGAGGCGTCCGTTAATTGACTGCTAGATCCGTTCAATTCATCCATCCCATTTTTATATTGGGCCGAGCCATCTTCAAGCTGATGAAGTCCCGAAGCTAACCCATCCATTCCGTCACGTAATTCACCTACGCCATTGTCAATTTCGCCAATCGCATCGGTCAAAGAACGGAATTCGTCTGTTAGTTTGTCGGTATCTGGTCCATCAACAGCGATGGAAGGTGGTAAAGCAGCTATTTCGATACCGTCGATTTCAAATTGGTCGGTTGTTGCTTCGATGGAGAATTTCTTTTCTTCATCTGGCATCATCGTAAAGGTGATTTGCTTGTTCTTCCCAGCATTTGCAATCGTTGCATCCTCTGCTTCGATTTCTTGAAAATAATCAGTATTTAAAGGGACTGAAATTTGCAGCATGTAATTTTCAAAGAAGGTTGCTGGAACGTCTCTATTTTGTTTCACATCGATTATTATTTCGACATCTCCTGCCATGCCAGGGATATCTTCCGCGTTAACTTCTTTGCCATCGATGTAATAGTCAATTGTAAAATTCCACGGTAATTCCTTTGTTGCACCAAGGTTACCTTGATAGTAGAAATTATCGGTCTCTGCATGTATTCGGATATTGTTTTTATCCTTTTCAATCGCAGATGTATCGGTTAAGTTTTTGATTTCTGTGTAATCGCCATAGTCTTCAATAACACCTGGCTTAGTTAATTCAAAGGAATTGACCACATAAAGCCCCTTGAGATTACCGCCGGCTTGTAAATTTGCGTAAATAACTTCATTCTTACTAGCGATTTTTCCGTTTTCCTGCTCTTCATCTGTTGTCTCCTCTGATGCATTTGGGGAGGCATGTGTCGTGAGCACGGGAAGGAAAAAGATTGCTAGTGTTAGCCATAACCATTTAATTGCCTTCTTCATGGTGATCCTCCTTGTGAAATTTCATCCGAAACGAAGTCTTCTCAATAATTTTATCTCCCATGACAAGCATAGCTGGCAGGAAGGTGATAACGAGTATAAACGCAAGCAGTGCCCCTCTTCCTAACAGTAATCCAATCGAACCGACAATTGGATTCGATGATGTCAACCATAGGATAAATCCAACACTTGAAAGAATGGATGCCGATACTGCAATCGAAAAGAGCTTTTCATCAAGTGTCTTTTTAATTGCTGGTAATGCAGACATTTGCTGACGATGGTGTTTGTACGTCTCGGTTAACAGAATGGCATAGTCAACCGTTGCGGCCAGCTGAACGGTACTAACAATTAAATAGCCGACAAAGACTAAGGATGTATCCGTAAAGTAAGGAACTGCCAGATTAATCCATACGGCCGATTGAATCGTCAGCAACAAAATGACTGGAATCGAAATCGAACGGAACGTTATCAATAAAACCAACCCAATGGTTACTACCGTAAGGATATTGACAATTTGGTTATCCTTTGTAACAACATCTTTCATATCATATAAAGCAACACTTTCCCCAAGGGTTAGTGCATCCTCTCCATAATAAGAGGCAGATAGTTCACGTATATTGTCTACGAGCTGAAAAGGAATATCTCCTTCTGTTCCAGCATCGGTATTGATAATGATTCGACTATAGTTTTCTGACAAGAATTGTTCTGTAACATTCTGTTCTAAGAAATCCTGTGGAATCGTACTTCCCACCATATTGGCATAGCCAATGACAGAAGAGACATGGTCCATATCTTCAATTACTTGGATCATTTCTAGCTCTTTTCCTATATCATCATTCGGAACCAATAATACGATTGCTGTCGTCACTCCAAAGGTTTCCTCGATTTGTCTGATATCCATGCCTAAACGGGTGTCCTCTGGTTGCTCGCCCATACCATATGTAAAGGTGGTGCTGTTTTGTGCTAGAAAGCTTGGCACTGTTAGAAGAAGCACAATTGCAATCGCAGGTATCTTTAACTTCATTAGCTTCCCGCCAACACCTTTAAATACTGGTGGGATAAGTGTCTTATGCTTTGTTTTGTCAATCCAGTTGTAGCACACTAATGTCAATGCTGGTAAAAATACTACAACACTAATAAAGCTTAGTACAATTCCTTTAACTAGATTTAGCCCTAAATCCGAACCAATCTCAAAGTCCATAAACATCAATGCCGTAAAACCGAAGAAAGTGGTTAATGCACTGGAGCTTATTACTGGGAAAGATTCTTTTATTGCCAGTCTCATCGCTTCACCTGGCTTGTATTCCTTGTTTCGATAATCTTGGAAACTATGAAGCAGGAAGATCGCATAATCAAGCGAGACGGCTAGTTGCAGAATTGGAGCTACGGATTGCGTAATAAAGGAAACCTCTCCAATAAAGATATTTGTTCCAAGGTTAATAAGAACGGAAACGCCAATTGCGGTTAAGAATAACACCGGTTCTAGCCATGAATTAGTTGATAATACTAAGATGATAATAATAATCGGGACTAGTAATAATGCAGCATACATCGTCTCCTGACCGGTCATCTCTTGCTGTGTAGCTGTATTTACTGCTTCACCAGTAATTGCGTTTTCTTCCCCGATGAGGTTATAAATCTGATTGGTTGCTTCGACTTCATTTCCGCTTTCTACTGTAACAGAAAAAAGTGCCTTTTCATCCTGATAATAATTTTCTACGGTTGCTGCATCTGCGAACTCGATAGGGGTTCTTAGATCTACAACATCATCCAACCATAGAACCTCTGTAACACCATCAATTGCTTCTAATTCTGCCTTATATGTTAAGGCCTCTTGGATGGTGACATTCTCAATCATAACGCGTGCGTTCGGGATGCCGTTAGAGAATTCCTGCTCCATCGTATTTAAGGCAACTGTCGATTCCGCTTGCTCAGGTAAATAATCTTGCATATTATAATTTACATCTACAAAGAAGAAAGCAATCGCTGACAGTATCGTTAAGGATAGAAAAAAAATAACGACGGATTTTTTGAAACGTATGATAAAATTTGTCAATGTCATTTCCCCATATCTTGATGATTTCTTTCTTTTATCTTAATATTATATATACATCATGTTAGTTACACAACAAACAGTTGCGTAAATCGTGTTGTTTGCACAACGGTTATTGAATATCTGTTGGAAAACAGGTAATGAAAGGGTTTTACGATGGAGAAAAAATTAGATCGCCGAAAAAAATATACGCGAATGGTTTTAAAGGAAAGCTTGTTAGAACTATTAAATGATAAACCAATTTCAACGATAACAATTAAGGAATTATGTGCGCGAGCAGACATTAATCGCTCAACATTCTATAGTCACTATACAGATCAATATGATTTATTGAATCAAATTGAGGAGGAAATTATTCAAGAACTGAATCAAACGTTGCTTCAATATGACTATAAGAAGGAAAAGGAAATGCTTGCAATGACGAAATATTTACTGGATTATGTCATGAGCAGAAGCGAACATTTTCGGATTCTTTTTAGTGATCATGGAAGCAAAGGGTTCCAGCACCATGTCATGGAATCTGCACAAGCCCATATTCGGACAAATTTGGAACAAGGGCGTAAGCAAATCAGTGAAAATCATTTGAACTATATTACCTTATTTGTAATTAGTGGTAGTATCCATATCATCGAAAAGTGGTTGAGTAGTGGCATGCAGGAATCCACAGAGGAAATGACCAAAATTATTACGGAAATTAGTAATTATGGGATGTTGCATTATTCAGATGTGGAACGGTAGGAGCATTTATCCATAGATGAAATAGATTCCCTTATGAAAAAATGTACCGAATAGGTTGTTAGAGTGAATAAGAATGAAATGTAAGGGGAAAAGTTTATGGAAGTAATGAAGCGTATCGCTCTCTATTTAATTGGAATAGTTGTGTTCATTGCGTTTGTGAATGGGTTTGTTGATGAATCGAAAGAACTTTATACTTTGGTTCAACAACAAAAGGATGCCCCTTTGGAGCAAATAGTCCAAGGTAAAACAGCAGAGCGTGATCTATTTGGAAGAATGATCTATTATGGCTTGTTTGAGGAAGAGACTGAGACGAATGTTATCTATAAAAATCCAGCTAGCGCATATGCGCAAGTCTCAAGAGATGAATTCGAGCAGTTGGAAGTTGGAGAAACGATTGAGGGTAGAATGTTAGGTACAGCTTTCAGTGACAGGGATGTACGTTCTAAATTGTATGAACATCTTATTCTGATGGGAGTCTTTCTTATCTATCCATTCTTTTTTGTCATTTATCAGCTTATCCATATTCCGGTGGTTGAAAGGTGGATGAAAAGACATGATAAGTTGCTCGGTCGGTTGATATCTAGCATATTCATCGGAGGTATCTGCCTCGGACTTTTATTTTCCTATATTTCTATGGGGAAGAGCCTTTTCAGTACAATTCAAGCTCATGGTGGAAAACAGCAGGAAATAACAGCTTTGATTACCGATAGGGATTTTGACTTGAATGCGGGTCGATATGTGAGCAGTCAATACTTCCTAGCATTAGCCTATGAAGACCAAGACGGTAACATGGTTCATATGACAAAAGAAGTACCGCCTAGCGTTTATCACAATAATGAATTGTTTCTTACAGTCAGTCATCCAGAAGGCTATCCGTACCGCATTCATCTGAATGGTTTTAACGCAGGAGATATTTTCTTTTATATGGGAACTGATCTCTTTATCTACGGGCTTACGATTGTAATGACTGCATTGTTGATTTTCGCTGCAGTGTTATGGAGAAGGAAGAAGAAAACAGGAAGCTATTGGCCTGAACATAAGAAGAAGCAATCCCTGCTTTGACAAGTGGACCTGATGTCAAATGCCATAGAAAAATAAAAAGGATTCGCTGCCTGTTGAATAATAAACAAGGGTTCAATGGATGGATTCATTATGATACTATGGGACAAGAGGTGATGCGAATGAAATACGTAAGTGTCAACGTGCGCGGTCGTGTACAAGGTGTTGGTTTTCGTTATTTTACGCAACACACAGCAGTGGAATGTAATATTACGGGTTGGGTGAAAAACGAAGACGACGGTAGTGTGCATATAGAAGCTCAAGGAAATGAAGAAGATATGTCTCGGTTTTTAGAGTTAATAAAAAAAGGACCCTCTAGATTCGCTAACGTCCGTGAAATGGATGTAACAGCCTTAGATGGGGATCCGAAATTTAATGCGTTTAAAATTAAATATTAGATTTAAAAAGGATTAGCCGCATGTTTTACAAACATCAGCTAATCCTTTTCACTTGTTTATTCTTTCCACGGAATCAGTTTATTCTCCAGCCACCTTAAAGCCCGATTAAAAATTAAGCCAAGAAGGGACAGAATAAGCACTCCAACCATGAGCTTCGATGTAATCATTAAGTTCCCGTAATGGAGCACCATGGAACCAATACCTTCCTGGGCAGCGATCATTTCTGCCGATACGAGTAACAGGAGAGATGTTCCAGCTGCGAGCTTCAACCCGGCAAATATCATTGGGAGAGCCCCAGGTAAAATTACCTTGCGAATCACATTAATTCGATTAGACCCAAAGGTGACGGCAGCTTTCACAAGCATCGGATCGACACTCTTTACTCCGGAAAATGTATTGATAACAACAGGGAAGAAGACACCAAGTGCAATAATCGTTACTTTAGATAATTCGCCAATCCCTAACCATAGGATAAATAAAGGTAGTAAAGCGATTTTCGGAATAGGGTAAATCGCATAAACAATCGGTGTTCCGATCGCGTCGGCAGTTCGAAAGAAGCCAATAATCAGTCCGATTAAAATACCGCAAGCAGCTCCGATGGCATAGCCAAGAACAATTCGATAGAGACTCGCAGTCAGGTTGCCGTATATTTCACCACTTACAAGCATTTCCCATCCTGTGATAACAATGTTAGATGGTGCAGGTAGAAATAATGGGGAAACGATTCCGATTCGAGATACGATTTCCCACAGGACTAAAATGCCTGCTATGCCTAAAAAGGAAGTGTAGAATGGAACTTTTTTATCCAGAAATGCAACTCGGTTCGTAATGACTTGTTTTTGTTTTTCCATTTGCTATCACTCCTTCAGGGCCGCTTCAGCATCATGCCGAATGAGCTGCCAAATTTCATCTGCGTATTTGCTTGATTGTTCGCGATATTTTTCATCGTTTCTTCCCGTTTTGGGCAAATCGATGTTAATAATCTCTTTAATTTGACCTGGGTGTCTCGATAATACGATGACACGATCAGCTAAATAAACCGCTTCTTCAATGTTATGTGTCACATAAAGCGTGCTTAATTTTGTGCGATTCCAAATGGTGAGCAGCTCCTCCTGCATGAGGGTACGCGTCTGGGCATCCAAGGCAGAGAAAGGCTCGTCCATTAATAATAAGTCCGGTTCCACCGCTAAAGCTCTGGCAATGCCAGCCCGCTGCTTCATACCACCCGATAATTGTTTTGGATAAGCATCCTTGAAATCAGTTAATCCAACCATATCAATATAGTGATTGCCGATTTCTTGTTGTTGTTTTTTGGAGACGCCTCTTTCTTGCAAACCATAGACAACATTTTCAAAAACAGTACGCCATGGGAAAAGGGCGATTTCCTGAAAGACAATACCTAGATTCGGATTACTTTCTTTAATTCCCTCAAAGTAAACACTACCACTCGTTGGGGACAATAAGCCGCCTACGATGTTCAACAAAGTTGACTTTCCGCATCCACTTGGACCGACAAGGACAACAAATTCCTCTTCTTCAATAGTAAAATTGATATCTTTTAATGCAGTAACTTCTTTCTTTTTTGAATCAATAAACGTTTTTTCTACATTCTCGATGACGATGCTCATTGTTGTTCACTACTCCAATTCTTTTATTGCTTGGTCGAGAAGGTCTGTATTTACAATTTCGTCTGCATCAATCGGTACTGCGATGAGCTCTTCCTTTGCATACCAATCAATTTGGGTTTGGATATCGGGTGCGAGCAGCTGACCATAAGGATCCATGTATGGCAGGCCACGTTCAATAATAGCTGGTTCCTGGTCCGTGTATTCCGCAATGATTTGGATAACTTCATCGTAATTTTCACCAGGTACAATCTCACCGTTTTCCTTTGTCAGTACAGCGTCATAATAGTATTGTGTTGCTTTTGCATATGCTTTCAGAAATTTAGTCGCAGCTTCTGTATCGCCAGCAAACGATTTAGAGAAAAATATTCCAGACGTTTGATAGTCGATCACATCACCAACTTGTGTAATTACCTTGCCATACCCTTCATCTAATACCATCGTAATATTTGGTTCGTTTAACAATACCGCATCCACTTGCTTGCTTTGCAATGTCTCCATTAGACCTGGAATACTGTTAACAGGAACCATTTCCACATCAGCTGACGTTAGCCCATGTTCTTCTAGCAATCTACCAGCCATGTAATGAAAGGTTGATCCAGTTTGCGTAATGCCAATCTTCTTATCCTTTAAATCTTCAACTGTTTCGATATCCGAGTCACTATGTACTAATAATGCTGTCGAGGAATAGCCTTCCTGTTCTCTTCCTTTGTCCGCAACAATGACTAGTTCTTCACCGCCAGCAACCATATTGTATAGGCTTGCTGTAATCCCAGTTGCGCCCACATCCACATCGCCGCCCGCTGTCGCTACGGCAATCGGCTGTGCAGCTTCAAACCAGCTAACCTGTGCATCAATGCCTTCCTCTTCAAAGTAGCCTTTTTCAAGTGCAATAAATAATGGCGCGGAGCTTGTCAACTTCAACATTCCGATATCAACGGAAGCCTGTTCTGTATCCGAATCTGTTGAGCCTGTTGAACCGTTTGATGACTCTTGTCCACAAGCTGCAAGCATACATGCTAAAAATAGTGCTGAAATAAGTGCAAAAGCAGTTCTTTTTCTCATCTTGCTGTTCCCCCTTTAGTTTTCAAGTGTCATAATAAAAAGAAAATTAAAAAAGCACAGGCGGCTGCCAACTAAAACAGCTGTGCTAGTTTAATAAGATTTTTATAAGGATAGCATAAATAAAACAATGATTCCATATAATTGTTGAAAAAATAGAAACTTTGTTGGTTTATTGGAGTGTTTGGCGATTAAGGGTCGATGGTGTACCGAAATTTTAGATGCAAGAGGTTTTTGGTTGCATCTTTTGCCTAAAGTGATATAATACGTAATCATTACGATTTACGCGTTGAAGAAAAATGATCGAGCATAGGAAGAGTGAATTCATTTAGGTTAGGGGATAGCAGTAAATCGCTTTAATCATTTAATAGTAGTAAGCTCTTTTAATATCATTTAGTAGTAAGGACTTCCGTAAAGAGAGACTTACTAAGCTGTTCCGTAAATATGCATGAAACAAAAAATTTTTGAATTATAATCGTAATGATTACGATTTACGAAGGAGGACTTCATGAATAAGCATTTTGATGTTCTTATCGTTGGAGCTGGAGCTTCTGGGATTGGGGTAGGCATATTGCTAAAGCAAATGGGTTGTGAAAATTTTTGCATGATAGACAAGGGGGATATAGGAGAAACATTTCGCAGGTGGCCAAAAGAAATGAGGTTTATAACTCCTTCTTTTCCATCTCAAGGATTTGGTCAGACAGACCTTAACGCGGTTGCTCCTAAAACTTCTCCTGCTTATACGCTAGATGAAGAACATCCTACAGGAGAAGAATATGCAGAATATCTAGAAGTCCTGGCAGACCACTATCAATTACCGATACGAACCAAATTGGAAGTAAAAGAAATTATGAAACATGACGACCAATCATTTGAGGTAGTAACTTCTAAAGGAAAATTATTTAGTAAATTTATTGTTTGGGCGGCGGGGGAGTACCAATACCCAGATTTCGACGTTTTCCCAGGTGCAGACTACTGTATTCATAGTAGTCAGGTTCATTCTTGGGAGGAAATGAAAGCAGATGACTATCTTGTAATAGGCGGCTATGAAAGCGGGATTGATGCAGTGTATCAATTGAATAGATTCAACAAAAAATCTCGACTTTTAGCTAAAACTTCAACATGGGAAATTGATAGTAGTGATCCTAGCATTGTTTTATCTCCATATACATTTAGTCGAATGAGAGAAGCACAAGACGATGGCAGAATCGAGATTTATGAGGACCAAACGGTTAGCTCTGTCATGAAGAAAGATGATACTTATTATGTAGATACACGAGAAGGTCAGCAATATACCACACGAACTTCTCCGATACTAGCGACGGGATTCAAGGGTAGTACATCTATGATTTCCCATCTTTTTAAATTTGGAGAACATGGAAAACCGCTCGTTAATGAACAAGATGAATCAACTTCCTGTCAAGGGTTATTCCTTTGTGGGCCTGAACTTAGGCATGGTAGTCACGTGTTTTGTTATATATACAAGTTCCGTCAACGATACGCAGTACTTGCTGAAGCAATTGGTTCTCGACTAAATCTAAACTTGGATATTCTTGATTTTTATCAGAAGGAAAATTTTTATCTGGATGACCTTTCAGGTTGTGGAGAGCGCTGTGAATGTTGAAAAAGTTAAAAACAGAATGGATAATTTGATTGCTTTAGTAGGACTTGAATCCGTAGGTAAGTCTGCATTATTCAGACATATGACTGGTCATCAAACAGGAGTTGAAACCAATGTAAAAGGATCAACTGTCGTTCTTACGCGCAGAGGATTGAAACGAAATGCTGAAGTAGAACTAGTCGATACACCGGGGATTCGTTTTAAAGATGATAGCATGACTACGAGAATGACCTTGGGTGAAATTAAGTTTTTGGAAGAGATTATTATAGTTGTGAAATCTCCTCATTTAAAGAATGATCTTCTGTTATTAGAAGAACAGCTCCATCTGAGAGGGAAAAAAGTTACAGTTATAGCTACTCACAAAGATATATATGAACCGAGTGATGAAGAAAAGCATTTTATAAAGGATTTGTTGAACGTACCGGTTATCTGGTGTAATAGCCGTTCTATGGACGAAGCAGAACAAGATGAATTATGGGAAGCTATACAAGACGCATCACCATGGAAGCTAAACAGTAGTTTGCTCCATTTTCTGCCTTCAGATTCTGAAGCAGAAAATAAAAATTGGTTGGAAATAGTACTGAGTCAAAAGATGATTGGCCCTTTATTAGCTTTACTCTTAATCATAAGTATGTTTGCTTTTCCTGTATTTCTTGCATACCTATTATCGAATTACGTAGAACCGATTTCAGAAGAGATGATTATAGCTCCATTAAAGGAATACGCCGTTCATTTTCCTGAGTTTTTCCAAGTTTTATTAATAGGAGACTATGGCGCATTAACCCTTGGATGGTATTCGTTTCTATGGGCTTTTCCAGTAGTCTTTTTCATCGGTCTTAGTGTTGCAATTACAGAAGAAACAGGTATACAGGAACATATAACGCATGCATTAAATCCATGGCTGATGAAAATCGGACTAACTGGAAGAGACTTGATACCAGTTTTGACTGGCTATGGCTGTAATGTTGTGGCTGTTATGCAAAGCAGAAGCTGCAGTAGCTGTACGCGAGCTTCATGCATCTCTATGATTTCGTTTGGCTCTGCTTGCAGTTATCAAATTGGGGCAACATTATCATTGTTCGGTTCAGCTGGAAAACCAATATTATTTTTCCCCTATATACTGATTTTGTTTATTGTAGGTGCTATTCACACAAGGGTATGGAATAAGAATTCTTTACCGCTAACTCCAGTGTCATCTCTGCCCTACTTGCAGTCAATTACGTGGAGAGGAACTGCTTTTCGCTTAAAAGGAATGCTAAAACAATTCTTTACACAAGCTATGCCAATTTTTATCATAATTTGTTTAGTCGCTTCTATTTTTGATTATTTGAATTTAATGAAAGGCTTATCTGCTGTGATTACGCCTATATTGGTGTTGTTTTCCTTACCAGTGGATGTTGCTCCTGGTGTGATTTTCTCTGTTTTTAGAAAAGATGGCATGATGGTATTGAACGAGGGTCAAGGTTCCCTGCTTCAGAGTTTGGAGACATGGCAACTATTTATAACCGTATATTTAGCTTCAACCTTATCTTCCTGTTTAGTAACTCTGTTCACGATTTACAAAGAATTAGGCGGGAGACACGCTGTAAAACTGCTAGGAAAACAAATGATTACGTCAATCATAAGTACATTGCTATTAGCTATCGTTTTATATACTTATTTTAATTGAATACGAAGGAGGAAGCGTATGGAAAAGAAAATACCTGTTACCGTTTTAAGTGGCTATTTAGGGTCGGGAAAAACAACACTGCTAAACCATCTATTAAATAATCGTCATGGACTGAAAGTGGCTGTTATTGTAAACGATATGAGTGAAATTAACATTGATGCCGATATAGTAGAGAAGGGTGGCCACTTTTCAAGGACGGAAGAGAACTTAGTTGAGATGTCTAACGGCTGTATTTGCTGTACGTTAAGGGAGGATCTACTGATAGAGGTTGAGAAAATCGCAAAGGCGGGCAATATCGATTATATCCTAATCGAATCTACTGGAATAAGCGAACCTGTACCAGTTGCTCAGACATTCTCCTATATTGATGAGGAACTGGGTATCGATCTTACTCAGTTTTGCCGTCTCGATACGATGGTCACTGTCGTTGATGCATATCGCTTTTGGTATGATTATGAATCTGGTGATCGGCTGCTTGATAGAAAGCAAGCGATAGGGACAGAAGACGATCGTAATCTTGCAGATTTGCTAATCGATCAAATCGAATTTTGTGATGTTCTTCTATTGAATAAATGCGATATGGTGACGGAAAAACAACTTCGTTCATTAACTAAAGTTATTCAAACATTGCAACCTGATGCCAAAATTATTCATACAACATTTGGCAAGGTTAATCCAACAGAAATCTTAAATACCCGTCGGTTTAATTTTGAAACGGCTAGTCAATCAGCTGGATGGCTAAAAGAATTAATGGCAGGCCCGGAAGAGCATACACCAGAAACAGAGGAATATGGAATTAACTCCTTTGTGTATAGTCGAAGAATTCCATTTAATTCGAAGCGTTTTTATGATTGGATTAGGCAAATGCCAATGTCAATTGTACGTGCGAAAGGGATTGCGTGGTGTGCGACGAGGAATGATTTGGCTCTCCTTCTCTCCCAAGCTGGTCCTTCGGTCTCTATTGAACCAGTCTCTTATTGGGTAGCTTCACTTCCAGAAGTACAAAAAGAACAGACGATCAAGCAAAACCCAAATATATTAAACGATTGGGATTCGGAATTTGGGGATCGAAAGACAAATCTTGTATTTATTGGCGTTGATCTGGAAAAAGGAACGATTATTCGGGAGCTTGATCAATGCCTGCTTACACCAGAAGAGATGGACATGGAATGGTCTGAGATGGGAGATCCATTTGTTTGGGAGTTGAGAAATCGTAATTAAGTAAAAATGGAGGAATAGAAATGATTTTATCGAGTCAAACCATTCTCAAAAAGCTAGAGAAAGGTGAGCTAGCTGTCGAACCTTTTAATCAGGCCAACATTCAGCCGGCGTCCATCGATCTAACGCTTGGCAGCCATTTTATGACATTAAATGAACATAGCACAGGAAAATTATCCATGGGTGAGAGAGCTTCCTACCGTGATATTTATATAGGAGACCAAGAAACGATAATCATTCCTCCTCATACCTTTATGCTTGCAACAACAAAAGAGTGGATTAAATTATCAACTCATGTCACTGGCTTTGTAGAAGGAAGGAGTTCTGTTGGGAGAATGGGACTTTTTGTACAAAATGCTGGATGGGTAGATCCTGGATTTGAAGGTCGGATTACGCTGGAGTTATATAACTCCAATCGTTTTCCAATTGAATTAATGGAAGGAAGAAGAATCTGTCAATTGGTTATGGCAGAAACGGATCAACCAACAAAACCGTATCAGGGTAAATATACAAAACAATCTAGTACGACTGCTAGCTGTATTTATATGGATGAGGAAAACCGCTCCAATTAATTGTTGATTAAGGAATCTAGGAGGAAAATTATTGGCAAAGAAAATACAAGTTACGGTGTTAAGTGGCTATTTAGGGTCGGGAAAAACAACACTGTTAAATTATTTATTACACAATAAAGAAGGTAGGAAAATAGCCGTTATTGTTAACGATATGAGTGAAGTGAACATTGATGCCGACATGGTCAAAAAAGGAGGGTTTAGTCGTACAGAAGAAAAATTAGTAGAATTGCAGAATGGCTGTATTTGCTGCACACTCCGGGAAGATTTAATGAAAGAGGTAGATAAACTGGCCAAACTGGACATCGATAATATAGTTATCGAATCTTCGGGAATATCAGAGCCAATACCAGTCGCGCAGAGCTTCACCTATGAAGATGAAGAGCTTGGAATAGATCTTGGGGAACGTTGTGAATTAGATACAATGGTTACCGTAGTGGATGCGAGTCATTTTTGGGAGGATTATCAATCTGGAGAAAGCTTGCTTGATCGCAATCAAGAGGCAGATGAGAAGGACGAGCGAGACGTCATTGATCTATTAGTTGATCAAATTGAATTTGCTAATGTAATCCTTTTAAATAAGATCGACTTAGTGGATGCAGGAAGTAGAGAAGAATTAAAAGCTGTTTTAAAACAATTGAACCCAGATGCTCGAATTATTGCTACTGAATATGGAAAAGTTGCCTTAGAGTCTGTACTGAATACACGATTATTTGATTTTGAAAAAGCAAGTCGGGCAGCAGGATGGATAAAGGAACTAAATGAAGAGCATGTCCCTGAGACGGAGGAATACGGAATTAGCTCCTTTGTCTATCGAAGAAAAAAGCCGTTTCATCCTGAACGCTGGGGTGCATGGTTAGATAATTGGCCAACCGGAGTTGTTCGATCGAAAGGTTTCTTTTGGTTGGCGTCAAGAAATAATGTTTCTGGTTTATTATCGCAGGCTGGATCATCCATCGCAATTCAAGAAGTAGGAAAGTGGATAGCTACGTATCCAAAGCAAGAACAAGCGGTGATTTTAGAAGAAGATCCAGATCTAGCTAAGTACTGGGACGACAACTATGGAGACAGAATGACTGAATTAGTATTTATAGGGATAGAGATGGATAAAGAAGGAATAATCAAAAGTCTAGATCAATGTTTACTGTCAGATGTCGAAATGAATTTGGATTGGAATCAACTTCATGATCCATTACCATCATTTAGCAGCTATTAATCAACTTTATCAGACGCTGCATGGTATTTACTTATAATATGTTCAATCCGTTGTTAGGAGGTTTTTCAGCTTATGGAAAATCTCCTAACTTAATTATGTGAAACCCTAATTCAATGTTCCAGTTTCTTGGTTACATACACCCAAAATAATAACGAATAATAATATCAAAATTAGAAACTTGCGCATTACTTATCCCCTTAAAGTTTTTTAGCTACAAATAATATCAAATAACTATAGCGGGGAACAAAGTCTTCATTACCTAGATGTTATTTTTCAATTTAGCAATCTAGAAGGGGAGCTGTTACTTAGTTCTATTGTTTGGTATCATAGTTATATAGTACTAGTATATAAAAATTGTAGTAATTTTATATTTTAAATAGGGGGAAGAGAATAATGGAGATTTATAGAGATAAGTGGTGGTATTCCACTATTACAATTATGGTGTTGGCTGGATTTAGTATATTAATATTACCTGCGATTGCAGCAGTAATATTGTTAGTTGTTCAATATAAGAAAAGAAAGGAATTTTATACGGTTATTCAAGAGGATGAATTACATAACATACCAATTAGAGAAAAAGACTCTAAGCTTCAAGATTTACTACAAGATGTAAAAACAACGGAAAAAAAGATTGAAGAAAATAAGGTGATTATCGATGACCAAGACAAATTTATTGCTGATTTAAGGGCGGAATTTGAGTGCAGAACAAATGAAGAACGTGAGAGCGTTTTAGATAATGCCAAAATCCAGGCAGAGAATATAGTTAAGGAAGCAAATGAAAGCTTATCCGCAGTTGTCGCAAAAACAACAGAATATCAATCCGATGTTGAAAGTCTGACAGAAGAGCATGCCAAACTGGTGAAAGAGGTAAATAGATATAAAAACCAAGCTAGGAAGTATAAAGCAGATGTTCTAGGACTAAAAAACTTTAATGAAAGATTCCCTTATACGATAAACTTTGAAAAAGTGGAACAACAGCTTGAAGAGCTTAACAATGAACTTAATGAGGAAACATTGCTCGGTACGGTTATTAGACTCCACCTACATTCAGACAATTCAAAAGAACTAAGAAAGTTATCCAATGCCACGAATAAAGAAATTAAAAATGTATTGAGTAAGTATGAAGATCGATATACGACAAAAGGAAATAAAACAATCTATAATCTTATGGTTATTGGATTGCAGGCGGAAGTACAAATTCTATTATTACAATTAAAATATAATAAGGTAGATGAGTCTCTTCAGTCTGTAAAGGATATCATAACTAAGTATTTGGCTATTTGCGCAAATGGAAATAAATCAATCCTCTCCACTATTACAAAATTTTTAACGGAAATTGAACCACTGTACATGGAACTTATTCGCATCGAGTATAAATATTATGTTTATCGTGAACAGGAAAAAGAAGAACAAAGAATGATAAAAGAACAAATGAGACAAGAGGCAGAGGAAAGAAAGAAACTTGCGGAAGAAAAGAAAAAGCTTGATAAAGAAGAACAAAAATTTACAGTTGAGATGGAGAGGAACAAAAAGTTATTAAAAGAAGAAACAGATGAAGACAAGATATTGCAATTACAGAAGAGATTAAAGGAACTGGAATTGCAGGTAAAAGAAATTGATGATAAGAAGGAAGAAATTGCAAGCCTTACACTTGGAAAGGCAGGATATGTTTATATTATATCTAACCTAGGATCCTTTGGTGAAAAGATGTTCAAAATAGGTATGACCAGAAGAATGGAACCTCAGAACAGGGTTGACGAACTAGGTAGCGCATCTGTTCCATTTAAGTTTGATGTCCATGCACTGATTTTTAGCGATGATGCAGTTGGGTTAGAGAATAAACTTCATAAAATGTTAAGTGAACAGAGAGTCAATAAAGTTAACTATAGAAAAGAGTTCTTTAATACAGATGTTGAAATTTTAAGAGCTATGGTTGAAGAGATCGACCCAACAGTTGAATTTGTAACTACGATGTTAGCCGAGGAATACACCCAAACTCGAGCAATCGAAGAATCAGTGATGGTGTCTTGATAGTTTATTTTTTCCAATCATTCTATCAATATACTACCTAAATATTATTATTCTAATCATGATGTCATTATTACTAAGTATGCATATGACAAGATACGGTTTAAAAGATGACCAAGTTATATTTTTACTTGATAGAGTAATCTGCTAGATGAACAAAATAACATATATAAAAGTAGTGTATTCTAAATGAATATCAAATCAATAGAAATAAATAATTATAAGTCATTTAAAGAAGAAAAAAACATAACCTATCTGGAAGATAGTGTTACAGCGGTTATCGGAAAAAATGAGTCTGGAAAGAGTAATTTTTTAGAGGCGATAGGCAGTCTGCATTATTATAAAAAAACAAAATTAATTGTAAAGTAAAGAATCTACCTTTAAAACCTTAAATCCTCCAATTTGGGGGATTTTTTAGATGAAAAGTCTTTCAATCTATTTATCAGAGGTAGCTGACCTCCTCTATCGACTAAAGCGCTAACAAACATTAAACTTATTGTAATGGTGCCATCATAACGACATTCTGAATTGTATTGATTAGTAACGTTTACTTCCTCCGAAATTTACTTCTGTTTTTAAGGAAATGTAAAATCTTAACGCATAATTTACAATCAATTGAGTGAATGATTCTGTCTATTTCTGTATCCCTTGCTACGACTTATTTATAAATAAATTGTTAAACCCTACCAAAAACCCGAATTGTAAAGTAAATTTACAAAATCCATACCATTTCTTCATTTCGCCTTTAATCTCCCTTAATATTCGTTTCTTATAATGAAGTTAGGTTCAAAAGAGGAGGATTTGATGCGTAAAACGGAATTGCATGTTCACTCGACATTTTCAGATGGGGTCCAAACACCGGAAGAGATTGTGCATCTAGCGAAAGAGGCAAACATTCAAGTACTTTCCATTACCGACCATGATGAAATCGGAGCATATAAGGAAGCCCTGCCATTAGCAGAGGCAGCTAGAATTGAATTGATTTCTGGAATTGAGCTGAACACGGATGGAGAAGCAGGTGAATTACATATTCTTGGATATTTTTTTGATCCAGAGCATCCGAAAATGCTCCAGCATATTAGCTGGCGTAAAGCAGAGCGGAAAAACTGGGCAAAGAAAATCGTTGCTCGTTTGAACGAATTAGGCTATAGCATTACGTTTCAAGATGTAGAAAGGTATGCACCGCAAGATATTATTGTACGCACGCATATTGCCAGTGCACTTTGTGAGAGAGATTACTTTACTACGACCCACGAAGCCTATCACGGGTTATTAGTGAAAGGGAAACCGGCATTCGTTGAGCGGGGGGCGTTTTCTGCAAAAGATGCAATTGAATTAATTCAAGCCTGTGGTGGGGAAGCTTACCTTGCGCATCCAGGTTCCTACCGATTTCCGGTAGATGAAGAAAAGATTTTATCATACGGGATTGATGGAATTGAGGTCTACCATTCCAAGCATCGTGAGTCAGACGTTTCCTACTGGAAGGAGTTTGCACTTAAAAATCAGCTGCTGATTTCTGGCGGGTCTGACAGTCATGGGAAGCATACGCGAAATGCGTTTGCAATTGGTAGTGTGCAGTTAGATAAGCATTCCCAAAAGCATTGGCTAGAAAAGGTTGGTGCAAAACGATGAAACTATTTATCGCTTCATCTTTATGCTGGGATTACCACCCCAATGAAGTTATTACAATTGCGAAGGAAAATGGCCTGCATGGCGTGGAGCTGTGGGCAGAGCATATTTATTACCATCAAGCAAACCCTGCTGAAATTCGCATTCATGCTGAAAAAGAAAGCATCGAATTAACGTTACATGCCTCAAGCTGGGATTTGAATATTTGTTCCATTAATAAAGGAATTCAGGAACAGTCCATTGCTGAATTAAAGAAATCGATTGATTTGGCATCAGCACTAGGTGCATTACATATGACTTTTCACCCGGGAAGGTTAACCGTAAAAAAATACTTGGTTGATGAGCATATGCGCGCACTGGTCACCAACACAAAGCGGCTTTTAGAATATGCGGCAGTCAGAGAAGTTGTTCTATCGGTAGAAATGATGGAGCCTATCGCAAAGGAAATTTTAACGGAGCCAAAGGCAATGAATTATTTTTTAGAGCAGGTTGGAGGGGGCTTACAGGTTACCTTCGATATCGCGCATACGCCACTTGAAGAAAGCAACCAGATTTATTTGAAAGAGCTCCAGCGTGTAAATAGTATTCATGTAAGTGACTCCAAACGGGATCAATACCATGTTCCGCTTGGAGAAGGTGAGATTAATCTAGAGGAGATTTTACCATGCCTAGCCGAGAAAGACCTGCCTATCGTACTTGAGGGAATGGATACAGGCCGCTCCTTATTCTTTTTAAAAAAGCATCTGAACTATTTACATAAAGAATGGAAGGAAAGGAAGAGAAGCATTTGAAGATTTTGATTACGAATGATGATGGTATTTTTGAACCGGGAGTTGAGGCGTTAGCTGATGTGCTCTCCCACTTTGGGGAGGTAGTCATTGTCTGCCCAGATACGGAAAAAAGTGCCTATAGTCATAAAATTACATTAGGACAACCATTGAAATTAAAGAAAATTGACTTTGCGCCAAATGCCGAAGCGTATGCGGTTAATGGTTCGCCAGCAGATTGTGTGAAGCTTGCGATGGAAGTGCTGTTAAAGGAGAAGCCGGATATTGTCTTTACGGGAATTAACCTCGGACCCAATGTTGGGCGTGATATGTATTACTCTGGAACGATTGCTGCAGCACAAGAAGCAATGCTGTACCAAGTCCCATCTGTTGCTGTTTCCTTAGATACATTTAAAAAAGAAAACATTAAGTTTGGGATTGTAAAACAGATGCTATATCGCGTTGTGGAGGTGATTTTACAAAATAAAATCGCGAAAAATGTCATGCTGAATGTTAATTTGCCGTACACGTCGAAGGAGCTTTGCAAAGGAGTTTCCGTTGTCCCAATGGATCTAAGTATTTCACGCTATCACTATACAGCCTTGAACGATCCTCAAGGTCAGGACTTTTACTGGTTAAAGGACAACTATCAAGATTTGAAGGTGAATGAGGGAACCGATTATCACTTGCTGAAGGAAGGATATATCACTGTCTCCCCAATTGACCTCAAGCATACACAGAAACGAAAAATCGATCAAATTAGTCGCTGGTTTACCAACTTTAATTATGTTCAGGAGGAGAGCCAATTATGAAAAAGCTATTAATCTTATTGTTTGCTGCACTTTTATGTGTTTTGACAGCTTGTGGTAACAGTTCCGAAGAGGAAGCAGGTGCTTCCGGTGGAGAAGGTGAAAGTGAGTTAAGTGGTGAGCTGGAGTTTTACACATCACAGCCAGACGTTGATGCCGAGCAGCTAGTAGATGCGTTTAATGAAAAATACCCAGATGTCGACGTCAATATTTTCCGCTCTGGTACAGAAGAGGTTATCAGTAAATTGAATGCGGAAAGCCAAGCAGGATCTGTTGTGGCAGACGTTCTTCTACTTGCAGATTCAGTAACGTTTGAAGGATTAAAGGAAGCAGATATGTTAATGGAATATAATTCTCCTGAAGCGGAAGCAATTCCAGAAGAGTTCGTTGATGCTGACGGAACGTATACAGGAACAAAGGTGATGGCAACTGGTATTGTCATTAATACGGATCAAGTGACAGAAGCACCAGCATCATGGGATGTACTTGCATCGGAAGAGGGTAGTGATCAAGTTGTCATGCCAAGTCCATTATACTCAGGAGCTGCAGCGTACAATCTTGGAATTTTCACCCGTAGTGACGGCTTTGGCTGGGATTTTTATGAAGGAATAAAAGCAAATAATCCAATGATTACAGAAGGAAATGGTGCTGTTATTGAAAACGTAGCATCTGGTCAAAAGAATTACGGGATGATCGTTGATTATTTAGTAGCTCGTGCGGCAAGTGATGGTTCACCAGTAGAATTGATTTACCCTGAAGAAGGTGTACCTGTAATCACGGAGCCAATTGGTATTACGGCAGATACAGAGGAAGCAGAAATAGCAAAAGCGTTTGTTGACTTCGTACTTTCTGAGGAAGGACAAGCATTGCAGGCTGAGATTGGATATACACCAATCCGTGAGGGAGTAGAAGCACCGGATGGCTTAAAATCCTTGGATGAAATTAAAACACTTAGCGCACCAACAGATGAACTATATCAGAATCGTGAAGCTGATAAAGGGCAATTTGACGAATTATTTTCAAACTAGAATCTAACGCAAGGGCTATAGGGTGATTACAGTGAACAGTCAAAAAAAGAATGGATTCAATCAGGAGGGAAAGCGCATGAGCGCTATTTCCTCCGCATTTTTCAATAGACAGCTTTATAAAGTATTGGCAATTGGATTAATTATCATCTTTTTTATTATCCCGATTGTCCGCCTGATCATTATGAGCTTTCTGAGTGATGAAGGGATTAACTTCGATTACTATTATGCGATTTTAACAGATGGTCGGACGTGGCAGGTATTACAAAACACTTTAATTGTGGTAGTCGGATCGACGATTATTTCTCTCATCTTAGGTACAGCTTTTGCCTGGATGGTAGCCTATACCGATATACGCATGAAAGGGATTGTGCAGCTGTTTATCTTTTTGCCATTTATTATCCCATCTTACATAACTTCCCTCGCGTGGGTGCAGTTTTTTGGTCCGGCTGGGTTATTGACGAAAATGTTGGAAAGCGTATCGATTAATCTACCCTCATGGGATCTTTATAGCATGTCAGGCATTATCTTTGTTATGGGGATTAGTCATTTTCCGCTCGTCTATTTATTTACAGTTAATGTCTTTCGAAAAATTCCACGGGAAATGGAACTGGCAGCACGTATATCTGGTGCGACAAGGTGGACAGCTTTTTCCAAAATTGTCTTTCCAATGGCATTACCAGGTGTTGTTGGTGGGTCGTTTATCGCATTTCTAGGGGGATTGGATAACTTCGGAATCCCTGCCTTTTTAGGAACACCAGCAAATATCTCTGTGCTGTCGACGTATATTTATCAGAAAGTCATTGGCTTTGGACCTTCCGCCTTTAGCGAAGCCGCGGTGCTCTCTGTCATCCTTGGAGTGATTGCAATCATTGGTATCAGCCTCCAATGGCTGTTGTTACGGAAGTCGAAGCCAATTGAAACAACAAAAATTGACTATAGCCCACGCTATCATCTAGGAAAAAGAAAGCTAGTAGCGGAGATGTTAATTTGGCTGTTTTTTGCGATGACGAGTATTTTTCCTTTCATCTCCATGGTGATGACATCGTTCTTGAATGCATATGGGCTTGATTTTGTACCAGAAAACTTCACCTTAAAAAATTATGCGTACATCTTATCGAGAAATTCTACAGTAGAGTCGATTCTCACGAGCCTTAAATTGGCTGGCGTGACGACCGTGATTGGGATTATTGTCGGTACGATCTTTAGCTATTACCGCGTCAGAAAGACGAATCTAAACATGAAGCTAATGGAATACGGGATTACTATTCCGTACGCACTTCCTGGGATGGTGCTCGCTTTGGCAATGATTTTTGCTTGGATGGAGCCAATACCGGGATGGAATCCGGGGATTTACGGATCAGCTGCCATTCTGTATATCGCCTATGTAACACGATTTTTAATTTTGCAGGTACGTAGTGGCATTACCGCTTTTCAGCAGGTTGATGTAGAAGTAGAGGAAGCAGCACGAATTAATGGTACGAATGGCTTTGGGAAATGGAAGCGAATTATGATCCCGTTAATTGCGCCGGGGATTCTAAGTGGTGCAATGCTCGTATTCTTGAGTGCTTTAACAGAGCTGACAGTATCTTCTTTATTGTATTCCTCTAATTCAGAGACCATCGGTGTCGCTATCTTAAGCTTCCAGCAATCGGGTTATACACTTTATTCGACAGCCTTTTCTAGTTTAATTGTTGGCTTAATTATCGTTGGGTATTTTCTATTATTTGCTGGAGGAGCACTTCGGAAAAGAAAGGTGGAAAAAGGGAAATGAGTACGTCAATCATCAATATCAATAAACAATTTGGCAACTTTCAAGCGCTCAAAGATGTTAATTTAACCGTAAAGGATGGCGAGTTTCTTGCTATTTTAGGACCATCTGGATGTGGGAAAACAACCTTGCTCCGACTGCTTGCGGGGTTTGAATCGCCAACAGATGGTACGATTCAAATTGACGGCAAGGAGGCGGCAACAGCAAAGAAGGTGATCCCGCCAGAGCGCAGGAATGTCAGCATGGTTTTCCAGTCATTTGCCCTTTGGCCCCATTTGAATGTACGCGAGCATGTACAGTTTGCCATGAAATATCACCGGTTTGTTGGACCAGCATTTAAGGAAAAGCAAAAGGCGGAGGCGCGAATTGATGAGGTGTTAAAAATCGTTGGCTTGGAGCAGTTCGGCAGCCGGATGCCTGGTGAGCTTTCTGGTGGGCAAAAGCAGCGTGTGTCACTTGCTCGTGCAATTGCACCGGAGCCACAGCTACTACTGATGGATGAACCACTCAGCAACCTTGATGCAGAATTACGGATTGAGATGCGTCATGAGATTCAAAAGCTGCACCGACTAACGAAAGCATCGATTCTTTATGTGACACATGACCAAGGGGAAGCACTAGCGATGGCGGATCGCATTGTTGTAATGAACGGTGGGGAAATTGAACAAATCGGTACACCAGAACAAATTTATGATCAACCAGAAACCCCGTTTGTAGCAACGTTTGTCGGAAAAGCTAACCTATTTGAAGGTACATGGAATGGCGCGACATTTACACATAAGCATGCGCCTGTTACATGGGAAGATTATGGTATCTCCAATCGATTAAAGGAACAAAATCTGTATGCCCTTCGTCCGGAACAAATTCGTCTTTCTACATCGGATGTTAGTCAAATTCGAGGGACGATTGTTACGAAACAGTTTCAAGGGAAAGAGTATCACTATGTTATTGAAGTAGGTGGAAGAGAGATTGTTGTTGATTTACCACTTCATGAGCAGTTTGAAATTGGGGAGGAGGTAGGGATTGTTCCTCGGGTGTGAAGGGATGTGTAAGCCAGAGTTTCTTATGCTTTTATAGGAGTGCTTTAATTGCACTGTTGACAATAAACAAAGAAAAATAGACCTCCCTTGAGCCTCTAACCTTGGTACCGACCCCCAAAAGTTAGAGTAAAAAACTAACTTTTGGGGGTGTTTTTATGGCGAAATATAGTGAGGAATTTAAAAT
>NZ_PIJY01000025.1 GCF_008304605.1 Oceanobacillus polygoni
TTGCGTTTCTCTAGTGGTTAGTTGATGTGTACCCCCACAGTGGACTTTCACCACCTAGATAGTCGCCATGCCTGGCGCACATTAAAAAACCTCTTCTACGCAAATAAGAAGAGGTTTTGTCATGTATAAACATGGCTCTTCTTATCTGCCAAGCACATAGGCTTGCTGGAATTGGCACAGTACCGAATAGTCTGTTGCCGAGGTTTCAAAGGGCCAGTCCCTCCACCTCTCTGGATAAGAAAATAAATGATTTAGTTTTTAATTTGATGTAATGTGTTGTAGGTATTAGCTCCGCGGGGCCACCTACATCCTTCGTGAAAATTGATTCAATTCTAATGATTTAAATATTAGCACGCATAGAATCGACTGTCAAGAACAATTAACAAATTAATCCTAAATTCCGATGTGAATGCTTGTATATGGGTGTAAAGGGACAGGAAAGTTGCACCCATACACATAGAAGAGTAGTAAACTGGGGCAAAATCCCCGTCGGAAACCATTGCCCCCATTATTTTTTCGGCTGCTTCTGCCTTCCCTATCTCCAAAGAGAATCAATGTACTGAGGATTGCTTTTCCTCTTTTTTCAACTTTTCCCAACACAAACGTATAGCTTTATACACCCAAAAGCATAGCTTATACTACATTTGTTCATACTGTTAAAACTTGTTACAATAATAATGGAATAATAGTACTAGACAGGAGTGGAATTTTGTCAAAATCTCTAAAAATTATCGCTTTATTACTTGTTGCGGGGGCACTTTGGTTTTTTTATGGTGACACCTTCTCACAGTCCGGTTTTCAAGGTGTTTATGAAGACATTCGTTCCGATATAAATGAGGTTAAAGAGAACCCGCACGTAATAAGTACAATAGATACGGTAAATCAGGAAATTCAGTTCTTATATGGTAAGTTATCAGAAGCCTTTCAGGAGAACGAACAATCCACACAACCTATTCTTGAAAAACCCAATCTGCATCCTCCTTCTGAACAATCCTTTTCTATTCATAATATTGAACTCGGCGATGATCGTTCTGAAGTTGAGCAACAAGTCGGGGAACACAAGAGGTCTTCTCTAAATGAATACGGAGTTAATTGGGTTACTTACCATGAAAACTATCAAAATTTCTTTATGGCTGCATATGATGAACATGATCAAGTGATCGGACTATACACAAACCAAGACTTACTAACATCTACACATGGAATCATATTTGAGAGTTCAAGAGAAGACGTACTTTCTACGTTACCTGAACCTATAGATGCAATTACCAAGGGTTTTGTTAAATACCAAATTCAAGATAATCAAGAATATAATACGTTTACGATCGATAATAATTATGTAACCATTTTTTATGATAAGCATGAATCGAGTACAGTAACTGCGACTTTAATCATTCATACAGAACTCGAACAACAAAAAGAAAAATTCTTTGCTACACCTAGCGAAGAATTAAAAGAAGGTTTTGAATATCAATTGTTCGACCTAACCAATGCCGAAAGGGTTAACCACGGTCTTCCTGTATTAACTTGGGAGGATTCAGTAAGAAAGACAGCTCGAAATCATAGTACAGACATGGCTGACAATAACTATTTCAGCCACACAAACTTAGAAGGACAGTCTCCTTTTGACCGAATGACGGAAGATGCGATTGCTTATCGAATGGCAGGAGAAAATCTAGCTACAGGCCAACCAAGCAGTATTTTTGCCCATGAGGGATTGATGAACTCACTCGGTCACCGTGAAAACAAATTGCATAAAGATTACCGTTCACTCGCAGTCGGGGTTGCATTTAATACCGAATCACAACCATTTTACACGGAAAATTATGTAACAAAATAACTTGCAGGGAGCAATTTTTTAAACTCTCTATGGCTCAGCAGAAGCGGAAAGTTCTAACGTTGCTTCTCGTTCATTTGTGAAACATCCATTCGTTCTTTACTACCTTTCGAAAAGATTGTTGTTTACATTTGCATTATTTCCCTACATGAAGTAAAACTTAAGAAAGCTATTACAAATTCATTCTAGATGAGGAAGCGGGGATAATAAATGGATAAAATTGAAGTTGGCGAAGTTTTTACAATTAGTGATGAAACTGATGAGGATCAGGAAGTAGAAGTACTTGCTAGGGTTACATTGGAAAATAGAGATTATGTTGCAGTCAGCTTTTTAGAAGATTTACAAGAGGATAGTGAAAGCGACATTGATATCTTCTTCCTTAAAATCGACGATGATGGTGAATTATCAGCAATTGAAAGCGATGAAGAATTTGATAACGTATCTGAGGCATTTGATCAAATTTTAGAAGAAGATTAATAATTAAGAAGCGATAATTTCTCATGTAGAGGGATTATCGCTTCTCTGGTTTAGACGATCTAATCTTGTCCTTTTAATACACCATCTTGAATCAAGAACTATTCCATTTTCATAGTACGAGTGGATATAAAAGTTTAAAATGGTTCAGAAATATTCATGAATTACGTACTTTTCCGTCCCACCTGTTTTTCTTGTGTAAAAAAATCAAAATTTTAGTGTTGATTGCTTTTCAAAAATGATATAATTTCATCATTGCTTCGTTTAATAAAGTAAATCAATAAAGTAATGAAACAAATTACAGCAATAGAAGGCGGATTGTAATGAAACTAACAAACGAGGAATTAAATATTTTATCGATACTCGAAGAAAGTCATCATGTATCGACAGAGTCCATTGCGATGCAGCTGGGAACAAGTGTAGGAAATGTACAAAAGGTTATTAAAAAACTAGAAAAAGAAAAAGTCATTGTTAGCTATCCGACACTTATTGATTGGAACAAAATAGAGGGAAAAGAAACAATTGTAGCGATGATTGATGTTAAAGTTACCCCAGAACGAGGTGTCGGTTTTGACGAAGTAGCGGAACAAATTTACCGCTACCCAGAGGTTCAGTCACTTTATCTCATGTCTGGTACGTATGATTTATCCGTAACCATCGAAGGTAAGACGATGAATGAGATTGCAGCTTTTGTATCCAATAAATTAGCAACGATAGAGAATGTTGTATCCACAACGAGCCACTTTATGCTTAAGCGATATAAGCATGATAGTGTAATAATTGAAGGAAATGATGACAAAGATCGGAGAATGGTGATTACCCCATGAGTATAGACTTTCAAAACTACTTATCTACAACAGCAAAAGGATTAGAACCATCTGGTATCCGGAAGTTCTTTGACTTAGCAGCAAGTATGGAGGACGTCATTTCACTTGGTGTTGGAGAACCAGATTTCGTTACGCCGTGGAATATTCGCGAAGCGGCAATTGAAGCATTGAAGGACGGTCACACATCTTATACAGCAAATGCTGGATTGTTGGAACTACGCCAGGAGATCTCCAAGTATTTGAAAAGAAATTTTCAAACTAGCTACCAACCAGAGGACCAAGTAATCGTTACAGTAGGTGCTAGTCAATCCCTCGATTTAGCATTTCGGGCGATTTTGAACCCTGGAGATGAAGTTCTTATCATCGAGCCTGCCTTCGTATCCTATACAGCGCTTGTAACATTGGCAGGTGGCGTTCCAATTCGCATTGCAACATATGCAGAGAACGACTTTAAAGTAACGCCAAAGCAACTTGAAGCAGCGATAACAGATCGGACAAAAGCGATTTTATTATGCTCGCCAAGTAACCCAACAGGCTCTTGTCTAAACAGAGCAGAGCTTACTGAAATTGCCCAAGTTGTTGACAAGCATGACCTCCTTGTCGTTACAGATGAGATTTATGCGGAGTTATCGTATGATGAGGAATTTACTAGCTTCGCAGCAATTCCTGGAATGTATGATCGAACCATCTTAATTAATGGATTTTCGAAAGGTTTTGCAATGACTGGTTGGCGTTTAGGTTTTCTAGCAGCACCACGTGAATTTATTCAAGTAATGGTAAAAATCTACCAATTTACAACGATGTGTGCACCAACAATGCTGCAACTCGGAGCACTGGAAGCATTACGAAATAGTACAGAGCAGGTTGAAAAAATGAGGCAACATTACTGGAGACGAAGAAATTTCATGGTCCAATCGCTACGTAAGATTGGACTAGATTGCCACACACCTGGTGGTGCTTTCTATGTTTTCCCTTCCATTCAGAAAACAGGACTTACATCCGAACAATTTGCCGCTCGACTTCTCCAAGAAGAAAAGGTTGCAGTCGTACCTGGTAATGCATTTGGGGATTCTGGCGAAGGCTATATTCGCTGTTCCTATGCAGCGTCTATTGAGCAACTGGAGATTGCGATGCAACGAATTGGGCGATTTGTAAAATCCCTTGAAACAACGCAGGAAAATGTTTTAGAAAATGTAAGATAAGAAAGAATAAAGCAATGTGTCTCTACTTGGTCAGTAGTTGCACATTGCTTTATTTATGCTCCAATTCATTACGGCTAAATGTACAGAGAACTCCACGTACTGCATCACCATTTCGTATGTGATAAAAAACACGCCCTGCAGATCATTACTATCTGCAAGACGTTGATTTCCTTCTATTTCTATAGAATACCCTTTTAGTTCAATACTTTCTTCCGCTTAGTTCGCTTTGACTCGGCTATTGCTAACGTGCCAGTCTCCACACCAAGTTCATCCAACCATCTACGATACGAAATGGTTAGTGCATCAGATTTAAGATGCATTTCTGCTTGCAAGTCTAAAGGAAGCAGCTCTGGTTTTTGACTCTCCACAATATCTAAATCTTGATAAAAAATCGTATCTTGGAATTCAATAAACGAATCATCAGACTGTTCGAGATCATAATTTCTCGTTAATAACATAAACACTTTCGTTTGTTCGTTATCTTCTTGATTCACAGCAGCTAATATCGTCAATTCCTCATCCGATCCTTCTGTCGTTTTTGTAAATCGTGCTGTCGTTGGATTAAGAATTTCATAAACGTAATCTGCGTAGCCGCCTTTTGAACGCCCATCTGGATTCGGTTGAAATACAGGAATTTTGCTTGTAATAAAACGATTATCGATAAACGCCACATCATAATCAACAATTTCGGCATGGTCTTCATCACCAAGCATTCCTTCATGTACAAACATAAGATGCGAAACATCCAAGAAGTTCTCAATAATTCTTGGCGCATTTGCTTTCACATCATATGGTCCGCAAATAGCAGTACGATAACCCGCTTTATCGTATTCTAGATAGGAAATCATTGGATCTGGATCATCACCTAAATTAACCCAGATTAAACCGAGAGACTCCTGGGCATGATAAACCGTTGCTCTCGCCTTTTTAGGGATAGGTCTGTCACATGGCAATGCAGGTATTTTCACACATTCCCCTGTCGAATCATATTCCCAAGCGTGATACGCACAAACAAGGTTGCCATTCTTTACTTTTCCTAATGAAAGTGCTGCTCCGCGGTGGATGCATAAATCTTTAAATGCATGCACTCCTTTCGCATTACGGAAAATCACGACGCGCTCGCCAAGCACATAAACTTGCTCTGGATCATCCTTTAATTCATCCGCTTTATAAACTGGATGCCACTGGTTCCATAATCTGTCTTGTTGCATAACGATAAACTCCCCTTTTATTAGTAAACTTAGCATACGTTAAAGGGATTCTTAAAAGCATTGTTTGCTTTATTAGAAGCCCTTCTACTTTGGAGTGCAAGCCTTCAAGCAAAATCTAAAGTTGCACTTATGCAGATGGGAAAGTTTATATACTTTCTTATCTGCCAAATAAATCATAACTATTTTCCAAAAATCTTCTAATCTAATTCACGTTTACTTCCGGTGATAATCCAGTATCTTCTTTTTTCTCTGGGAGTACCAGATTAAGAATCAGTGCTGCAATTGCTCCAATAGCAATTCCAGATGAGACAAAATAGGTCACGATACTTGGTAGGCCATATAATATATCTGCTGGCATGAGTACTGCAAATAGCGCAAGCATAATTGGGATACCGATTACAAGCATATTCCGCTCTGTGAACGGTGCCTGCTTTACCACTTTAAATCCATTCATCATGATAACAACACAAATGATAGCAAACACGCTACTTATAACCACTGGCGGGATACTAGCAATTACAGTCATAAGCTTGGGCATCATCCCAAACATGAGAAGAATGACCCCACCTGCAATTATCGGCTTGCGACTTTTAACACCAGTAATAGCAATAATCCCTGCATTCGTTGAATAGCCTGTAACTGGCGTGCCACCAAAGAAGGAACCAGCAAAACACCCAATTCCTTCACCAAAAGCTCCCCCGTTTAATCGTTTATGATCTAGTTTTTCTTCCGTGACATTACCTACTGTAAACCACGTACCAGTTGTTTCAATCATAATAATAAAATAGATAGCAAGCATAATCAGAATAGCGTCTAGTTCAAATGTTGGCGTACCAAAGGCAAATATACTTGGTAATGCAAACCACGCAGCATCACGTACGGAAGAAAAATCAACCATTCCAAAGAAAGAAGCAATACCTGTACCTATACCTAAAGCTAAAATAACAGATGCAACTTTAATATGTTTCCATTTCGTTTTGGCTTTTTCACCAATATATATCGAAGAAATCAATACAACTGCTGTAACAAACGCGATCAATATATTTGTATTAAAGCTTCCCTCCGCACCATAGATCGAACCGATTGCAGTCGGCATTAACGAAAAGCCAACAACGACAATCACTGTCCCCGCAACAATTGGTGGAATAAATCTTTTCACTACTTTACTGAAAATCTTCAACGGATAGCCTAATAGAGCAATTAACAAAGCACCTGGTATTAAACTACCAATCATCGCTCCCATTCCAGACGTTGTACCGATTGCCGCAAGCGCACTAAGTGGGACAAATGATGGACCTTGCATGACAGGTAGCTTCATTGCAAACCCAGCTTGAATAATCGTTGCAATCCCACAAGCAATAAATGTCATCTGAATTAACAATGCACTATCAGCAACCGAAAAGGATAATAGCCCGGCTAAAATAATCGGTGGAATAAATAAATCCATTGCTAATACATGCTGTAACCCTACAAAAATGGATTTCCCTACTGAAATTTCCTCTTTCTTTCTAACTTGCTCATTCTTTACTACCTTTGTCTCTAATTCTCTCGCAGCACTCTCCAAGCTCTTATCTCCCTTCGTCTAGTACTTCACTAGATTTAATATGTTTACAAATTACTGTAGTGCTTCTCATATAACGGAAACATAGAATAAAAAAAGCCCAAAATACACGCTCTCCGCTATGGAGAAAGCAATGTACTTCGAGCTTTTGATATCGAAATACCGCGAAAAGACAATACTTCAAACAAACCAAATTTCACGTTTGATAGTTACTAGTAACTAGTAATAAACTACCCTAAATAAAGTAAGTTTCAATGTATGTCTATTCACGATTGCTTCTCATAGTCAGTTTATTTACGGTAAACCGGTAGAAACTTGTAGGCCATATCCCTACGATTATATGAAAATAACAATACATATTTTTTAGAATGTTTATAGTATAGCACCCATTTGGCCAAAAACAAGACCCATGAAATAAAAAATAACCTTCCAATAATTTAGACAAATACGCTAGCTATTGGACAACTAGGATTTTTTCCTCTTTAAAAGATCTCTGACATTCCATAGACGAAGTTATTTTTATGCTTTATAATGACAAATACAATATCAAAATACGAACATTAAGGTGGTAAAATGAAACAATATACGCATATATTTCATGGAACAGCTTTCACAAGTAAATCAGCGAAAGAAGTGCAGCAGCTAGTAGACTATCTTTTCTGTATTAATGAGGATGGGGTTATTGAAAAAATTGTTGCACCAACAGATCCAGATTATGAAAAGCTACTCGACGCATATGGAGAAACGGAGAACTTTCATCGGTTAGCCGACGGGCAGTATTTACTTCCTGGTTTTGTGGATTTACATGTCCATGCACCACAATGGGCACAATCAGGAACCGCACTCGATCTGCCGCTTTATGATTGGCTAAATACGTACACCTTCCCAGTAGAGTCTAAATTTTCCGACTTGGATTATGCGAAGGATGTCTATGAAGATTTGGTCAGCACATTTCTTGCAAATGGTACTACAACTGCTCTGTATTTTGCAACGGTTCATAAGGAAGCTAGTTTGTTACTCGCCAAAATTTGCTCCGAAAAAGGGCAACGTGGTCTAGTTGGAAAAGTCGTTATGGACGACCCTGAACAGAATCCAGAATATTACCGGGATGAGGATACGCAAACTGCATTAGCTGATACGGAAGAGTTTATTTTGGCTGTAAAGGACTTAGATAAGTCAACAAAACAAGGGGTTTATCCTGTTGTAACCCCCCGGTTTATTCCGAGCTGTACCGAGGAAGCTTTAAAAGGGTTAGGCGAATTAGCGACAAAATATGATACGCATATTCAATCACATTGCAGCGAAAGTGATTGGGAACATAACTATGTACGCGATCGCTTCAAAAAAAACGATGCCTTTGCATTAAACGATTTTGGTCTATTACGTGAGAAATCGGTGATGGCACACTGTAACTTCCTGGAGGATGAGGACGCTGACCTATTTGCTAAAACAGGTACAGCGATTGGACATTGCCCACTATCCAATGCATACTTTGCCAACGGTGTCATTCCAATCGCACACTTTCACAAGAAAGGAATAGATATTGGATTAGGTACGGATATTTCTGCTGGCTCAATTCCGAGCATTTTCGATAATGCTAGACAGGCTGTTGTTTCGTCAAGGATGCTAGAGGATGGCGTAAATACTGCACTTCCAGCAGAAGAACGCGGTGTGCCAAACGCACGGATTACGATTAATGAAGCATTTTATTTCGCCACTGCTGGCGGAGGCGAGAGCTTAAGCCTACCAATTGGTAGAATCGAGGAAAACTATACATGGGATGTACAAATTATCGATACGAAATTACCCACTGCAAAATTACCAATTTTTAATGCAAATGAAGATTTATATGATGTTTTCCAGAAGATTATGTATCTCACCCGACCGGAAAATATTCGTGAAGTCTGGGTACAAGGTGAGCGCGTTCATTCACGAGCAAAATAATTATAGAAAAGCCTATACAACTAACGCAGTTGCATAGGCTCTTCTTTTCTAACCATCTTTTCCAGATGAACAAGACGGATGGGCTTTTTCAAAATACAAATGGTAGTGAAGCGAACAGCCACTGTTGAATGATGCTTGACAGTTTGGGCATGTGTTGTCACTATCTATATATTGGTTAACTGTCAGCTCTGTCTTGCAGCTCCCACAAAGGATAGCTTTTTCATCGAATTTTTCTCGTGGCCAAACTTCCTTCTTGCCGCAGCCATATGCTTCATGGCATAAATAACAAGGAAAATAATGATTACAGCAATTAAAACGAATAGCGATAATATCTTTGCTAGTATGATAATGCTGACAACGTGTTTCTTGGTCAATTGCTCCTCGAATCTCAAACCCAGAAATCTCCATTAGCCGCCCCCCTTTTCTTGCTATTTTATCACATATAGAAAGTGGAATGAGTCAGCAGACTATACGGTGAAACGTAAAAAAGCCCTCTTTCCGTTACGCCGCATTTGCGTTACGCCAGAAAGTGGACTACGTATCAGGTTTCAAGCAAACCCGATAAAATATTAGGAATAGCCAATGGCTATGGAAATCTAAAATCTAAAACACACGATTCGCCTTAGGATATCTCACTACGATTCTGAGCATCGTGGAGATAGCTATCTCAGTAGCTACATTATCTTCAAGACTCAACTATACGTTAAACGAATTAATAAAATGGGCAACTCCATCTTCATGATTGGAAAGCGTAACTTCTCCAGCCGCTTCTTTAATTGCATCAGGTGCATTCCCCATAGCAGCACTTTTTCCAGCAGTCGTTAACATCGATAAATCATTAAAACTATCTCCAACAGCTGCTGTATCCGCTAAATGTATACCTAATTTTTTCGCTAATATTGCCAAGGCATTCCCCTTGGAAGCATCCTTGTGCTCCAACTCAAAATTATGATTTGCAGATGATACAATGGTTAAGTCTTTATGATCTTTAAATTGTTCCCAGCCTTTATTTAGCTTTGCCTCATCAAATGAGAATGCAAGGATATTATAAATATCGATATCCATTTCACTAAGTTCTTTATGGGAATCAATGTAAGAAAATCCAGTTTGACTAAATTGCTTAGCAATTGCCTGTTTTAATTCTTCCACACTTATATTTGGATTAGCACTTAACACACGATCCATTTCAATCGTTAGTCGTTCCCGACCATTTTGCGGTGTTAAGATAGCTTCTTTGCTAAAGATCTCATAATAAAATCCCTCTTGCTCAAGCCATTTTAAACTCTTCAGCGCATCTTCACGCTTCATCGGTATATGGTGAAATAATTCTCCATTGGGACGATGAATCGTTGCTCCGTTTGCTCCGATAACCCATGTTTTCATATCAGTATCTTTAAATATTGTTTGCACATCAAAATGGGCACGACCAGTTGCAATAATAACCTCAATTCCTTTTGCTTGTGCTTGTAAAAGCGCTTGTTTATTATTCTCACTTATTTCACTTTTTTCATTGAGTAAGGTCCCATCTAAATCGATTGCAATTAATTTTACCATCTTACTACTCACCTTTCGTTTCACCGTCAGCCACAAGTAATTCTACATTGTTTTTTCTTAAGATTTCTCTAAAAGCCTTTGGTGGTGTTTTATCGGTAATTAATAGATCAACATCCTTTAAACTTGCAAATTTGAAAAAATGATTCGTACCGAGCTTTGTATGATCCGCTAGAACAATCACTTGTTTCGCTTGCTTAACCATCTTTCTTTTTACAACACCGTCTTCTTCATGCGCAATGGTTAGTCCGGTTTCTGATATTCCAATAACACCAACAAAAAGTTTATCCACATAGTAATCCGAAAGTTTCTCTACAACAGACGAACCATATAAAAACCGGTGCTCCTTATGCAATGTCCCACCTAGAAGTTGAATATTGATATGGGATTTATTAGACAATACTTCTGCCTGGTTAATCGAATTCGTAATAATCGTACACTCCATGTTTTGAAGGTGCTCTGCACAAGCTTGAACTGTCGTTGATGTATCTAAAATGATATTGTCATTCGGATAAATTAAAGAAGCAGCCTTCTTCCCTATTATCTTTTTTTCCTGTGATACGGTTTCCAGACGCTTTGAGTAATTTTTAATTTCTTCTTGAATAGACGGTAAGATAGCTCCACCACGTGTACGTATAATCGAATTTTCTTCTTCTAACTTAACGAGATCCCGTCGCGCTGTATCTCTTGAAACATCAAACATCGTACATATTTCTTCAACCGATATTCGGTTATTTTTTTGAAGGAAGTCTAAAATTGATAGCAATCTCTCTTCTTGATACAATGCTTCTTCACCAACTTCAATACGTATTTATAAGTAATTATACATTATTCATACGTTTTTACAAGTTGTTATAAGTAATCATAAGTAAAATATTCTAATTTCCTTAAGCGATTGAAATTCATTGTAAAAAAGGTAGCATTTTTTGGCAAAAAGGGAATGATATATTCACCACCGTTAAAATAAATTGCTTTATGGAAATAATAGGTTTAGGTTTATATTCAAAATTTATGAACGAAAGGAGCTGCTACCATTGCCGAATCAAGTTTACGCAATACTTCGCGGAGGATGGGTGTTGCTGCGTTCTATCGCGGTTATCTCATCAAGTGTTGCGACAATTATTTCTAGCTTACTTCCTTTATTTTTATATTCATCAATCTCATCGGAACGGCTTTGGCTGTTATTTGTTTTCCTTACCATTGCTGCATTCGCCATTCACGGTCTTCTAACACATGCTTTTAACGATTATACCGATCATTGTTCTGGTACGGATAGCTATAGTCCAGCTATTTTGTCTGGGGGAAGTCGCGTAATCCAGAATGGGATGTTTTCTTTGTATGCAGTGCGCAAATTAGCTTTCGCATTTACCTTTGTTCTCCTAATCCTTGCCTTGGTGCTCGCTATCTTTGCACAATACAAGCTCGTCATTTTATTATTGATTGGAATTTGGGGTGCTGTTTCTTACTCGGTCTCTCCGTTGCATCTGAGCTACCGGCCATTTTTAGGGGAATGGGCAAGTCTGTTTCCAGCTATCTTTTCACTTGGTTTGGCTGGACCTTGGATTATGTTAAATACAATTCCGTTATGGGCAATCCAAAATGCCATAATTAATGCCCTTTTTTGTATGGCATGGGTAATGGTTCATCACATTCCAGATTTACAAGCTGACAGACGAGCTTTACCGAAAAAACAAACAAGTGTCGTTTGGTTTGTTGAGCGATTCGGACTTTATTATGCGCGCTTCCCAGCACTGCTCTATTTTTTCGCTGCAGCATTATGTATGCTTTGGCTAGGTTTCGACCGAATTTGGGCTGCAGGCTTTCTATTGATTATGCTCTCCATAGCGATAGTACTTGTTCTGAAGATGGATGTAGCTAATCATGAACAGGTAAGTAATTATGAAAAGATATTACTTTTTCTTGCGATGCTAACGGCTGTTGGATTAGGTATTTTGGTTTAAAATGTGCTTAATTCCTTCTCTTCCCATTGATTGCCCTCATACAATTGTTCCGACGCTTGGCTGGATTTAACAATGGAAAATTAAAAAGTGATCGATATATAAATATCGGTCACTTTTTGCTGTTCAAAATCTGTTTACTAAATAACGTTTCAATAAATTGACTTTCCCTCACTGAACTTCTTCAAATGAACCTAATCATCCTGGCTATTTTTCCTTATTCTTCTATAAATGAAAAATCCAATCATCGCGAGAATTCCAAGTAAGATAAATACTGGCAAACTACCAATAATGAAAACAAAAATCCCTGAAAATACTGCGAGAAGAAAATTAATGCTATTCAAAAATTGTTGTTTGGTTTTTTCCCAGGTGTTTAATTCCCCTTCACTCATTCCTGAAATCGTTACATTGTTTTCCTCCATATAGATCGTAACCGTTGCCAAGTCGGTTCTGTTTTCTAAATAATTCATTCGACCTTTTATTTCCTCTATTTCACCTTGAACCTCTGCCAAATCACCTGAAATGGTTAATAGATCTTCTGTTTTTTCTGCTTGCTCCATAAATGTAAGTAACCTTTCTTCAACGACACTTTTGGATTTCAAACGGGATTCTAGATCAATAAATTCTTCTGTCACATCCTGACCTGAAATGGAACTTTCCAAAACTTTACTGCTCCCATCTTCCACTATTTGAATAAATTCACGAAATTGCCCCTGGGGAATTCTAACTGTCACATGTCCCGTCGTTGAATCATTTTCAGCGTATCCTTGCATATTCGAATCCACAATATACCCACCACGATCTGCAACCTGAGACTCAATCGTATTGAATGACTGTTGATAATTTTTTACTTCAATTTGTAGATTGGCAGTGTAAATTATTTTTCGGTCTGACTGGATGATTTCTCCTTCTTGTGATGAAGCACTTTCTTCTTGTGAATCACTCACTTCTTGTTCTGTGGTGCGATCAGTTTCTCCACTAATTGAATTGCTGCTTTCTATTTCAACACTTTCCATTTCCACACTTTCCTCCGTGTTATAATCAGCCCTGTCGCTGCCTACTTCACTATTTTCCGCATCATTACTGCAAGCAGCTAGCAACATACCAATCCAAAGAAAAATCAAAATAAACAACCCATTTTTCATAAAGACCCACCCTCTCACTTCTATCAGCTATTTAGACTATTTACTTATAATTACAGACGTAATTTACAGAAAAATGTTACATCTATACTCAAAATAAAAAAACAGTGACAGGAACTGCCTCCACGAGTTGTAAAACCTACCTACTGAAGCAAATCTTGACTAGCCGTTTTCTGTAATGACCTATATAATAGAACAGAATGTATTTTAGAAGGAAAAGGTGTTTTATAATGAGTTTACTTACCGTTAAAAATTTAAGTCACGGATTTGGCGATCGCGCCATTTTCGATGACGTTTCTTTTCGTTTATTACAAGGAGAACATATTGGACTAATCGGAGCGAATGGTGAAGGCAAGTCCACTTTTATGAATATTATTACACAGAAACTTGAGCCTGATGCTGGAAATGTGACATGGGCAAAAAATGTCCGTGTAGGTTATTTGGATCAGCATGCTCTACTCAAGCAAGGGATGACTATTTTAGATGTGCTAAGAACGGCCTTCCAATATTTATATGATATGGAGGCTGAGATGAACGAACTATTCACGAAAATGGGTGAGGTCGGTCCTGACGAATTAGAAAAACTACTCGAAGAAACCGGACAAATACAAGACGCCCTCACGAACAGTGACTTCTATATTATCGATGCAAAAGCAGAGGAAGTTGCGAACGGGCTTGGCTTAGACGAATTTGGCTTAGATCGTGATGTCCATGACTTAAGTGGTGGACAACGAACGAAAGTATTGCTTGCCAAGTTATTATTGGAAAAACCAGAGATTTTATTACTCGATGAGCCGACAAACTATCTTGATGTGGAGCATATCGAATGGCTAAAAAACTACCTGTTAGCGTATGAGCATGCATTTATCCTTGTATCACATGATATCCCATTCCTAAATAGTGTTGTGAACCTCATCTACCATATGGAAAACCAACAGTTGACACGCTACCCTGGAGACTACAATGAATTTTTGCGTGTATACGAGATGAAAAAACAGCAACTTGCTGCTGCATACAAGAAACAACAACAGGAAATTGCTAATTTAAAGGACTTTGTCGCGAGAAACAAAGCAAATGCAGCAACAAGCCGAATGGCAATGTCTCGTCAAAAAAAATTGGATAAGATGGATGTTATTGAGCTAGATGCCGAGAAACCAAAACCCGAATTTAAATTCAAACAAGCTCGTACACCTGGTAAGTACCTGTTCGAAACGAAGGACCTCGTTATCGGCTATGATGAAGCCTTGTCTAGGCCTCTTAATTTATCAATGGAACGCGGACAAAAGATTGCATTGTATGGAGCCAATGGTATTGGTAAAACTACTTTGCTACGTAGTATTCTTGGTGAAATCCCTGCTATTTCGGGCTCTGTACAGCTAGGAGAGCATCTTTATATCGGATATTTTGAACAGGAAATTAAAACGGAAAACAATAAAACCTGTATTGAAGAAGTTTGGGATGAATTCCCTCATTTTACGCAATATGAAGTTCGTGCTGCTCTTGCAAAATGTGGACTAACAACAAAACATATTGAGAGTAAAGTTCAAGTACTAAGTGGTGGAGAAAAGGCCAAGGTCCGACTTTGTAAATTAATTAATAACGAATCCAATTTACTCGTATTAGATGAACCTACAAATCATCTAGACCCGGATGCAAAAGCAGAACTAAAACGGGCACTAAGCGAATACAAAGGCAGCGTCCTCCTCATCTCCCATGAACCTGATTTTTACGAGGGTATTGTTACGGATAAGTGGAATTGTGAGAATTGGACGACGAAAGTGTTCTAAATATATTTACATTGATATTTTAACATACGTAAGGCTTAGAGATAATATTCTCTAAGCCTTATTTGATTATAATTGGAAAAGACAGGATCAGGTCTAGCGTATGCTATGGCTTTATCTAAAGAAGGAGCTAAGATAGTTGTTGCTGGTTGAATGAAAAAACGGGAAATCTGCTGTATTCAAATTATATTTTTCCTGTCAATAAAGTTAATAAACACTATTTCAGAATCATGTAGCCACAACGAATATTGCAACTAAAATAAGTATAGGAATTAAAATGCTCTTAACTTTGCTTTTGTTCCACATATTAAAGGTTATCATAATAGCAGCTATGATCATTAAGGGTATTCCAAGTAGCTTCATAATGTTTAATGCCAGCAGATTTCCTAAAGAAGCTAGAAAATAGCCAATTACAAGAAAGCCTATGGTTAAAATAAAATTTGCTGTTTTAAAATCTTTTTTTACGTCATCTCTATCCTCTTTGCTCATTTTTAAATATGCTATAAGCATCATAATAGCAGGTGTTCCCCACATCAATAGAAAATGAATCAGTGAGTCGATATCTATGTTCAAATAATCCCCCCGCAGCTATAGAATCACAGTTTATTTATTGGACACTTAATTCAATAGCTTCATACAAAATAACATAATATTTAATTAAATATAGTTCAATTAAAAAGGAGATCTTTTGGGGATTTCCTTTTTCTAAGGTTTTTCATACGTAACATATGTTCCTGCAATAAAATCGTGAATCGAACGGTTATCTTCTCTAATACCTACCATAAAAGCACTGACAATAAGTCCAATTCCAAATGTTAATACATAAACTAGTCCCGATACAATTTCACGTAGAAACATGGTTCCAAATCCTACTTCTTCCTCATCAATACGTACAATGCGTATTCCTAAAGCTCTTTTTCCAATCGTATAACCATACCAGAAAATAGGAAGTAACAAGAAATACAACGCATTTAAAATATCGATGAAAGAAAAACCTTCCATAAAGAATTGATTATAAATAAGTAAACTTACAAACCCAAGTGTAATTGTTAAAATAATACCATCTAATAAAGCTGCACCTAACCTTACCCAAAAGCCTGCTGAATTATTTGTCAAACCGAACTCCTCCCTTTGAATTTAATAACAATACTGCTTTTATCAATATGAACGAGAGACACATAAACTTAAATAAATTATTAATCTATTAAATCCTCTTTTCAACAAATAACAAAATCAATGTCGCCAATGGACCAAGTACAAGAGATAGTAAAAACCAGTTTAATCCTGTTCTATTCTTCCCTTGTGCAAGTGCGGCATTTATCAACGCTAGTGTACCCCATCCTACAAAATATTGGTTATCCATTCTATCCTCTCCATTTCATTTAACTATACTGACCTTTAATCCTTAAATTCACCTAATAATAGTAAAGGAATAACCCAAATATAATTTCTATTTACTTTTAAAATTATTAGAAGCTACCTCTTTTCTTTTCAACTACCAATCTTCTAGGCCAATAAATAACCTACTATAAATGGTATTATCATTAATAATACTGAACTGATAATAAGCGTTAAGGAAACGGATTTCGGGAGTTTTACTTTACCTTTACCTTTATACCATCCTGAGAATTGTAACTTATTCCTATACCATACAAACAGCAGTAAAAAAATAGCGATTGCACCAAGCCATGAATAAGAGTCAGTTGATTCACTGATACTATAAATATTCCCTATAACCGCCCATCCCAATCCGCCAAGCAGCACAAAAATAATTATTATACGTGGTAGTTCTAATAAAATCCTCAATTCTAATCTCCCACCTTCTTATCACAGCATCAGACCACTAGATTACAAAAATAAGCGTATTACCTTAAATAAAAAACACTGAAATCAATAAGCTAATTGCAAAGAGTCCATATGCAATCTGTATGATGATATACACTGTAAATTCAAAGGATGAAAGTTTCCCTTTCCTTCTAATCTTTTCCAAGTGCCTAAAATAAAAAGCTGAACTAAAAACAAGTAAAAAGATAGCTATTGTGCGTAAAACTTCTACAAAAGTGACCACACTGCAATACCCTCCACTCTCGCTCTTTCTTTGTCATCTCTTCTGCCCATACAGTTTATATACATAATTCCATAAATCATTTTACCATATATTAGTAATCTTAAAATACTTATTGGCAGTTTTGCAATGAATAAGTAAAGCCATCAAATTTTAAAAGATTTTTGTTATTTTCTCGTTATTTTTTATAAATGTACTTCAAATCAAAAATATTTACTTTATGACACAGAGTGGTTTGCGAAACAGTTGCCTAGATTAGCATTTGTAGAAGCCACTTTCCCTGTTGTACGAATTAGAATAATTAAAGGTTTCACTATTAAACAATTCAGTTTGGTTCGGTTACATAAAATGGACATTCCAATCAACATTGCTTCAATTGAATTCCTAAGAGGTTATACATCAAACCATAAAGCTTTGATAATTTTATTTTTTTCCATGCACTAATTTAGCTCACGAGCAAAAAGCAGACTTCCAAACATTATTGGAAGTCTGCCGATACTGATATTCAGCTTTTTAAACCCTTTTCTCATCATTATTTAATTTTACTCCGTTTACACTGCCTATCTTCTCCATCAAAGAACTGACAAATGCATCATCTCTCACAAGCCAGGCTTCTTCATTACGCTTCAGAAAGTTTTCTGCATCCGCAAAGCTTGAAAAGGTTTGATCTATTTTTTCCCTATCTTTTTCAATCACCCAATGATCATCTTCGGGGTAAAGAAGAAAAACAACTTCCGACCTGTTTTCATACATCGATCCAAAAGGAGATCCTTTTACGTTATATCGATTTCTTTTCTCATCCTCCCGTAATGCTTCCAGGTGAAAGGTATCTGCTACAAACAATTTATATGCTTCATCGGTTAATGTGCAGCCTGATGCTTTCGCGTGCCCTCCTCCTGCAAACCTACTTGCCACTTCAGACACATCAACATGATCATGGATTGTTCTGAATCCTGCCCGTTTTCCGCCAATATTCAAAATCACAATGTAATCAAGGTGTGGGTATTCTTTACCTAACTCATTTCCAAGTTCCGAGTGGTAGGACTCCGCATATACAATTCCAGCAAAATGATCACCAATTTTCGTTTGAACGAGCTGTCGTTTTTTCCGGTGAATATAACGTTCGATTTTATCATCTTCCATGTTGAGGATTTTCTTTTCAAAATCATCAAAGTAGAAATGCTCACTTTGTAGCAATCGTTCCATCATAATATCCTCAAATTCCTCAATGGAAACAAGAAAAAACAGCGCATTGAGCTGCCTTGCTTTTTGATTGTCGTTTTTTTCCCATTCCCATGTATCATACTGCCTTACGAGTTCTACAAATTCCGTTACGGCATCAGAAGCCTCCAGCAATTGATGTTCAACAAGAAATTCATAAAATAAAGATGTTGCCGAGGTTAAATTACCTCGCGTATCCTCAACGACAACATGTCCCCACTCATACTCGTTAAAATGCAGTGCTGTTTTATGGTGGTCCAAAAATTGTACTTTCCCACCAGCATGATGAAATGCTTCCAGTCTTTTTTCATTCGCTTCATTCACGGACAAATCCGTAATAATTAAAAAGATGTCCTTATCCTCATTCTCAAAAAACCACTCAACTTCTCGATTTAAGCTGGCAATGGAATTGTATCTTACCTTAACCTCCTTACCAAAAGCGAGCTTCGCTAAAATACCACACCCAACACCATCTAAATCATTATGAGACAATAGCTTATACATATTTCTCACCTCAGATAATAGTATGCTTTTAATGAGGGAAATTATTGCAGGAACAGTTATATGCGAGAAGGTATTTCTTTGTTTTAATCGTTCAAAAAAAGAACCCCAGCCTTAGCTGAAGTTCTTTCATCAAATCCATTAATCCATCAATCGCTGTTTTCTATAATATCCGACATACCATATCCCCACACCACTTATTATTAACACGATACCGATTAATAAATAGTTAAACATATCAGTAGCTGTGTCTGGCAAGAATCCACCGGAAGCTGAACCATCACTTGATCCCGCTTTTTCAATTACAGGCTTTTTATCTGTCCCAGCTCTTTCACCAGATACTGGAGTAGAACCATCATCCGTAGTCGCTTCATGCGCTTTTTCGAATGCAGCAAATGTACTCAAGTGATGTAATGGTGCAGTTACTTTACCATTTGCAAATTCACTTCCATTAACTAGCTCCCATTCTTTAGAATCCTCATTGAAATAAAATAAATGAAGATGCTCAGGCTTTGTAACCTTATCAGTGAATACATCCAACGCTAACGTAATTGGTTCTGCATATTCACTGATTAGTGTACCGCCCTGTGTAATCGTAATATCATATACATTACTTAACGCATCCGCAATTTGTTCCAATCGTTCGATTTTAATAATGACATCGCCTGCTCCGCTAAATGCAGATGCCGGGATATCCAGCGTAATATCACCTTTTTGAATCGTTAGGATAATATTCTTTTCCTTTAAAAGTTTGATTTGCTCTTCCGTTAATTCGAGTTCAACGATTGCTTGGTCTGCATGTTCATTTAAATCAACAATAATATTGCCATCACTTGCTACTTCATGAAATACGTCATTATCAAGCATAGCTTTATTACTTTGAACTTTAGGTGTCACTGTTTGCTTCTTGTTGTTTGGCAGTTCTTCGTTTGGAACTTCACCAGGAACCTTGTCGTTTCCATCGTCAGGAGTTTCACCTGGCTCTTCAGGCCTATTTGGCTCTTCGTCTGGATCAGGAAACTCTGGAACTTCTGGTTCGGATGGATCAATCACTTCCCCATCAACTGTTTGGAAACTCCAAATGTTCGAACGAACCATACCACCAAAATCATCAGATGCAATAACATACCAGAAATATTCGCTATTTGGAGCTAGATTTTCCCAAACAACTGTTGCTGTCCCTCCGCTCTCAACATTTTTTACCGAATCAATCAGATTATTGGTATACACATTTACCTCTACATAATCAGTTGCAACTTTTTTCAGCTGTGGCTCGAGATCCCAGTCCAAGTTGAATTCATCTTTCTCTGGGAACTCTACTGGATCATAGTAATTATATTCATCCATATACGGAGAATAGGTACGTACTTCCATTTGGTTTGTTTCCATATTAAAGGTTAACAGTCGCATATAGCCCTGACCGCCTTCTGGACCACCTTGGTAATCTGCAAGCAACTGATACACAGTGCGGTCCGCCACACCATCACCATTATCATCAATTTCATCAATTAATTTCTGGCTATTATGGTAATGTCCGGAAAGAACCGCATGAACATTCTCATTCGGTACAACGACTTTTTCAAAAAGCTCGTCCCCAATTGGACTCCTTGTTCCACTTGCAAGCAAATATTCATGGAAGCCTAGAATCGCTTTATGATTCGGATGCTTCTCCAGAACATCATTGATCCAGTCAATTCCCTCCTGGTCGATGCCCCAGCCTAGGTAGACTATGATGAAGTCATTTCCATTGACCGAAATAAGGTCGTAGTGTCCGCGATTATTTTCATAGGACCCAGCAAAATAGGAACGATCCTCAAATCGATGATCACCAAAATACGTATAATAATTCGTATAATTATTATCCTTTTGATCAACATCATGATTTCCTGCTAGAACTCCGTAGGCTACACCAGCATCATCAAGCACTTTCATTGCTTTATCTGCAACTTCCCATTGATCAAAATCATCCCAAATATTAACGATATCTCCCGTATGAATGACGTACTCGAGATTTAATGCTTCCTGGTTATTTACAATCCATTCCACTTGTTCATTGTAAATGTTTGGATAGCTCTCCGAGTAGTATTGTGTATCTGACATCCACACAAATGTGAAATCCTCTCCTGGATTTGCAATTTGATCTTGAACAATGACACTTACTTTACTGTCTTGTAAGTATGCATCTCCAGTAACAGAACCGACTAGCTCAAACGCCTCTTCACCTGCAATAATCGATGTGAGCTCATCCCAATTAGTTGTTTCATAATTCCAAGCATACATCGTTACCTTTCGGCCATCCAACGAGGAGCCATTCCATACAATTTCGATTTCATCATCAGGCTGAACATTTTTATCAACGGTAACATCGAAGCGATGGTACGGAAATTCCGTAGTTGATTCGGTTGACACTTCTTTTCCATCCACATCGGATAACTGTGCCAACTCACCTTCTGTAAAATCCGTTTCTCCTTCTGGTAAAAATTCTCCAGGAGGTTCAGTACCAACACTATTTTGTGATATCGTGAGATGCTCTGAATCATCAGCTGTATACTGATACGACTGATAAAAGTCGACTTTCATCTTGTCGCCAGTTGGATCATTTATTTTCACCGATAGATCTGCCTGTGTTGCATCCGGCTGGTTATTCATCCAATCTGGAAGCCAAGGATGCTCCTCGACAACCAGGAATGTAACTGTATTTGTTCCAGTATTTCCCGCTGCATCTGTTGCAGTATAGACAATTTCATGTTCACCTGGCGCAAGCTGAGCAGATGATGTCTCATAAGGGAGGGTGATTGTTTTCCCATCCAATGTTGCTGTATTTTCTACAACTTCACTTGCATCTTCAATTGCTGCATCAATTGTAAAGTTACCTTTATACTCCTGTCCTTCTTGAATGCTCGGCTTGATAATAGGTGCTGTATTATCAACAATCACATTTGCAATTGTCTGATTATCACCTAATGCTGCTTTTATTTCATGTGTCCCATCTGAGACTCTAGTTGTATCGAATAAATAGGCAAGAGATGCGAATTTTTCTTCATCAATCGTAAAATCAAAGTCGTAAACTGGATCCTTCCCAGGGCTATCACCAATAGCATAATTCGTATCTGAGTTATTATAGTTGGGATCATAGATAACTGTTCCATCTTCTAGTACTAATCGAATATTTTTAATTGTGAAGTCATCTCGATTTTCAGTCGATGTTTCATCAAACGGGCTTACTTTATTTCCAGCACGAATGGTAATCGTATTTTCTCCAGGTTTCAGCATGTCAGCAGGAATAGGGACTGTTAATGTAACAAAATCCGTATACGTATCATCGAAAATTTCTAGGATTTCATCCCCCATCGTCACACCATTTTGGAAATAAATATTTGTTTCACTAACATCAAATGCGAAATACGCTTCATTTTCCATCGCCATAAACGTATCTGTCACTTGCTCGTCATCAAGGAACAATAGCATCTCATCCGTATAAGCATCTTCAGTCGCTTTGATGACTTTTTCACCAGCAATTAATTCATCCTCTTCCACATTTAAGCGAAGTCCCGTTTCTACATTTGGATGTTCAATCGGAACGGATTTTATTTCTGTTGAACTTTCATTACGTCCATCACGTGCAACAAAGTAATATTCCAGCTCTTGTTGTCCGATTAGTTCGGGTTCATAGATGGTGTGTTGAAATGTATCTTCTGCTTGTCGTTCCAAATTTACTTGTCTAAAGTTCTCTCCATCCATAGTACGGTAAAAAAGACTAACAGATTTTACTTCGATATCATCTGTAATGGTTGCTGTAATCTGAACAGATTCCTCCGATGTGATGGCATCTTTTCCAGTTGTATCTTCTATGTTCGGTTTCACGGTGTCATCAGGCAATTGTACTTTTTCTCTCGGCACTTGCTCTGGAATGACTTCTCCAGGTGTTGCATCCAAAACACCGGCGCTGATTTTTTTTAACGTTTGGCTGCCGTCAATAGGATAACGGAATAGGATACCTTTATCAGCAACCGTATCATCTACACCAGCTTCATCCAAATAGGTTACATTGGAAATCTCATAGCCACTCTTCGTTGCCATTACAAATGTACGCTCTGCACTATTTGACATTCCATTGTTGTAAATCTTAATTAAGTTCTTACCTTCTGTCAGATCAGTTCCATAATGGGCATTAAAATCTGCACTCGTTAAATCCGTATTTCCAGAATTAATAATCCAGAAAACAACCGTTTCACCAGATGGAATAATTATATCCTCATGGCTTGCAGACGGTCCCCAAAGTAAGTCTCCTTCAGGTCCGGTATTCGGGTAACGATAGCGAATGGTGTAATCTTTATAATGAATTGCTTCTGTTGTATTGTTATATACTTCAATAAATTCATAGGCGTCCGCACCATTTGCATTTGTTGAATCTGGTACAACCTCTGTAATAAATAGAGGCGGGACGGCCTGATAGTCTATAGCTGCTTGCGGGATGTCGAACGCCTCAATTTCTGACGTTGTCCTGCCAGCTTGATTCGATGCTACAACATAGTAGTTTAGCTTGTCACTCCATATTTCTGCACGAGGAACACTTGCCGTATAGATTGCAGCTTCTTCTGTCTCTTCCATCGTGATAGATTCAAATCCCATCGCTTCACTTTGGCTTACATAAAGATTAACCCCTTGTAAAGCTTGCTCGGAAATAACTTCAAGCTGAATCGTTATTGCTTCATCTTTCACATCAATTGCAGGTTCACCTATTATGGGAACCTCTGCATCCATTTCAATAACAACAGGCTCTTTAGGTACTTGCTCTGGAAAAACGGTAAGTGGGGAAATACTTTCTGCAATCCCAACTTTTTGCATCGCATTTCCTTCTGATGGATATTTATACATAATCCCTCGATCGGTAAAAACATCATCTGAACCATCATTATAAGAAGCTTGTACAATTTCATTGTCAAACTCATCTGCAAGAATTAGTGTACGTTCACTTCCATTCGCCATCCCAGCACTTTGAATGATTGCCACTCGATCCTCGGTTAACTCGAGTCCATACTGTTCATTGAAGTCATCAAGTGTCGACTGTTGGTTCCCGTCATTATGGATCCAAATAATAAAGCTTTCCTGTGCGTCAATTACCTTATCATCGGCAATATCCCAAATCTGATCAGCCGTACCTGTTGGGTATCGGTAAATAATCTTGTAATCCTTCATATTAATTGGCTGATCCGAATTGTTATAAATCTCGATAAACTCATACGCATCTGCACCATTCATGTTTGCTGTGTCTGGTGTTAATTCCGTAATTAACAGCTTTGGCATGGCTTGTGGATCGACTTCCGGCTGCGGAATAACTGCTTCATAAGTTTCTGACATTGCCGTATCACTCTCAGTAGAAGCAGTAAAATAATACTGAACCTGCTCACTCCAAATTTGATTGCGCGGAATGGTAAGCTTATAAACAGAATCTTCCTCTACCTCCATTGGCAGGGATTGTTCCTTAAGTGCACTGCTTTGGCTAAAATGAAGCTGTACTTCATCTAGTTCTTGCTCAGACGTCACTTCAATTTCCACCGTTACAGTATCATCTGTTAGGGATACGGTAGGCTTTCCAATAATAGGAGCTTCAACATCCGTTTCTGTGTCTGCCTCAACTTCCATCGTTTCCATTTCTACTGGCTCACTTGGAATTTGTCCATTGATAAGGGTTAATGGCGTAGCAGTTTCACCCATTCCAACGAATTGCATTTCATTATCTTCAGACGGATATTGATAAACAATTCCTTGATTCTCCTCTTCCATTTCGTTATAAGCAGCACGTATAATTTCTTCACCCGCTTTATTACGAATGATAATGGTTTGATCTTGATCGTTTTCTAACCCGCTGCTTTCAATTGTTGTTACACGATCTTCTGTTAATGCAACATCATAATTCGAATTAAATTCGTCTGTTGTTAGTGCTTTATCTTGCACCCAAACGATAAATGTCTCTTCCGGTGGAATAACTTTATCCTCTGTCTCTGTTAGATCCCATACTTGGTCTGTTGCGTTATTTCCGTCACTGTACGTAAGTTGATAATCCTTCAGGTTTATTGGCTGATCACTATTATTGTAAAGTTCTATATAACCGTAACCATCTGGCTGTGGTACAATTTCTGTAATAAGCAGAACTGGAAGATTTTGCGCATCCGGTTCTTCTAATTGTACCGTTGCTTCTATGTAGCCTTCTTCAGAGTATGTTATTTCCTCTCCATCTACATTCTGTGCGATTATGTTGTACTTAAAATTATCTGACCAAAAATGCGTTGCGGGAACTTCAACTGTATAGTTTTCTGTTGCTTCAACCTTTTTGAATGGCAGTTCCTTTACTGCCATCTGTTCACCTGTTTGGAATTGCAAGAGCACATTTTCTGCAAGTTTAACATTCGCCTCAAATGTAACATCCGCTCCACCATCGATAGTCGTAATAGCTTCATGCTCAATTGCCAATCCTTCTTCACTTGCAGCAGGAGTAGAATCCTGGTCGTCCTGCGTCTTTTCTTGTTCCTGTTTTTCTGGTTCCTTTTCTTTTACCTCCACAATAAAAGGTAATGATGTAACATTCTCATTCTCATTTGTTACGTCAAACCAATATTCCAATTTAGTACTTGATATAGCATCCCCTGGAATCACTGCAATATATAAATCCGTATTCTCTGAACGCTCCATTGGGATTGCTTTCGCTTCAGCATTCACGTCTTGCTTATAGAACAACGACACTTCCTCTGCATCTTGAATCGTTGCTTCTACTTGGAATTCCTCTCCTTGTGTCAGCTGATTTGGCAGCTCATGTTGAATTGGTAAAATCTCTTGCGCTTCTTCTGCTTCGGCATCTTTCTCGATAACTTCTGCATCTGATCCATTCATAGGTGAGGCATAAATAGGTGCCGTTCCATGAAAGATAGTCGTAAATAAAAGCATAATAGCCGATAGTAGTGCAAAAATTCTCCTCATGCTCTTCCCTCCATGACTAAGTTTACGTTCCTATTAAGTATAGATTTCGCATGTTAACGGGGATTAAATATTGCATGAAAATTTCGTAAAAATAACTAGGTCTAAGGTTATAGAAAGATTTCATACAAATAGTTTAATACCTTTTTAAGGTTTTAGGATTATCGTTATCTTTCACTAAAAATTAGTATGTGCACAGTATCTTGACATTACTAGTCTGCTTTTAAACAACGCCAAAGTTTAACATTTTCTTTGTTAATTGACTTTACCAATACCTTGCTAATCTACTTTCCATATCTGCAAACAGCACTTTGAAAAGATTCCTTTCTCCGTTTTTTTACGCAATTTTTGTTGTAGATTTTGCTAAAAAACCAGTTTAGAACAATTTCTTTAGTACCTGCAGCTAAACGAATCTACCTTAACAGTTTTTTACAACCTCCATTTGTTGAGCTGATTTATCACTAATACAATTAATCAATAATCATCTCGCACCAAAAAATGTTATAATATACAGAGTTTTAAGATATATAATTTATTTTTTGAGGTGATTCCCTTGAACATAACCCTGTCCGATAAAATGCACCATTTCCAAACTTCCATTTTTAATGAGCTTGCCAGTTACAAAAAGAAAAAAATCCAAGATGGAAAAGAAATGATTGATTTAAGTGTTGGTAGCCCTGATTTACCCCCAGCACAATTTGTCATTGATGAGCTTGCCAAGCATGTTACCAGACCTTCTAACTACGGCTATACATTAACAGGCATCGAAGAACTTCATGAAGCTATTACCACCTACTATCGCAATCAATATGGTGTATCCCTGAATGCAGAAAAGGAAGCATTAATGGTGATGGGATCACAAGATGGACTCGTTCACTTACCAATGGTGCTAACGAACCCTGGAGATATTATTCTTTTACCTGATCCTGGCTATACCGCCTATGATACAGGTGTCACATTGGCTGGTGCGACTGTTTATGGCATGCCACTAAAAGAGGAAAATAACTTTTTACCGGATTTAGAGGCTATTCCAGAAAAAATTCGGGAAAAAGCTAAGCTCATGATTTTAAACTTCCCAGGAAACCCTGTTCCTGCTTTGGCAACAAAACAATTTTTCGAACAGGTAGTAGCTTTTGCAAAGAAACATCAGATTGCTGTCGTTCATGACTTTGCATATTCAGAGCTTTACTATGAACAAAAACCGGTTAGCTTCCTATCCATAGAAGGAGCAAAGGACGTTGGTGTTGAGTTTAATTCATTCTCAAAAAGTTTTAACTTAGCAGGCTGTCGAATTGGCTATATCGTTGGCAATCCAACTATCATAGCTGGACTAAATCGACTTAAATCAAACCTTGACTATGGTGTGTTTCTTCCGATTCAAAAAGCAGCAATCCGTGCATTAGAGAATTCTGCTAGCTTTAGTGAGGAATTAAGAGCGATTTATAAGAAACGTAGAGATATTTTAGTAAATGGTTTAAATGCGCTTGGCTGGAAGGTTGATGCACCAAGTTCATCTATGTTTATCTGGGCAAAAGTTCCGAAGCTGTTCACTTCAACAGAATTCGTTTACCGATTAATGGATGACGCCGGAATCGTTGTTGTGCCAGGTAATGCATTTGGAGACGCTGGTGAAGGTTATGTTCGTATTGGGCTTGTCCAACCAGAGGAAGTTCTTGAAAAGGCTGTGACGAAGCTAAGATCAAGTACATTGTTTTCAACAATAGAAGCTATCAATTACTAATAGAAATGGCTTAATGGAATATTTAGGCACCAAAATCTATTTTTAGGAGTGAACTATAGATGGCACACACGAAAGAGCTTTTACTTAATCAATTATTGGCAAATGCAAATGATCCTAGTTGGTATCTTCCATTTACAAGTTCTGTTAAAAATTTGTCTGAAGAAGATGCTTTTTGGAAGCCTAATGAAGCTAGTAACAGCATTGCAGAAATTGTGCAGCACCTTATTTACTGGAATAAAACATGGCAGACAAGGTTTATTCAATCAGATGTGCATGCTGTACCTTCATTAGAAAATAACAATCAAAGCTTCACCATTCCAGAGGGGCAAACGTTTGACGACTTAAAGAACACATTATTAGACGTGCTCTTACAATGGCAAAAGCTATTAACAGAGGAAAAGTTAGATGAAGCTGTTCGCTGGGACTATGAACCTGCTAAATGGTGGGAACTTATCGGAAATGCAACGACGCATAATGCATATCATATTGGTCAGATTATTAACATTCGTAAGCAACAAAAGAGTTGGGAGAGCTAATACTACATGTAAGAACATATGACACAGCAAGGTTTTGCATATCATCCTATACGTCAATATTTGTTCATTATCAAAAGCAGTTTGTGTTAAGTTCATGAATTTGCCTACCATCCAAACTAAAAAGTGGAGCTGGGACATAACGAAAGTGTTAAACGCAAAAAAAGAACGATGTATAAGCTTAGGAAATATACATAGACTCCTGTGGGAGGTAAGGCATAGGCGAGACACCGAAGTACGATAGTACAAGGCGGCTCACCAGCCGCCGTAGGATGCGCGAATTATATTTCTGGAGCGGGTTATTTTCGCCAATCATGTTCGGAGTTTATGTGATAAAAACGCTTTTGTCTCAGGCTCTACATAAAGGAAAAAATCATTATCTTCCCCCTACCTTTAAATAAAGGATTATATAAACATATTATTTAAGAAAATCCTCCAAACAGCAGAGACCAATTAGGTCATTTGCACATATAGTACTTCGAGGGGGGATCATAATGGATTCAACGTTGAATTTCCTGCAAGAGATGATACAGTTATACAGCATTGCATTGCTCGGGTTTTTAGTCAAAAAATTTGGTATTTTAAATGAAAATACCAATCATGTACTGACACAGCTTATTTTATATATCACCTTACCTGCACTCATCTTATACTCTTTAAATATGCCGTTTTCCTATCATTTAATGAAAGATTTCCTTTGGCTTATTGCAATGTCCTCCTATGCCCTTCTTTTATCCATTTTTCTTGCTATTTGGATGCGGAATCGCTCCCAGCTGAACGAAAATCAGAAAAGCGTTTATGAGGGACTTATCATTTTCGGCAATCAAGGATATATTGGTTTCTCAGTTATTTTTGCTATTTTCGGGGAGCAAGGAATCGTTTATTTGACGATGTATAATATTGTTTTATTCATTCTTATCTGGACATATGGAATCTATTTATTTTCGCGTTCGAAAGCAACGATCAATTGGAGTAAAGTATTCTTGAATCCTGGAACTTTTTCTACATTCATCGGATTAATTATCTTGTTTCTTCCCATCAGTTGGCCAAGTGGAGTCGCTAACACATTGGAAAGTCTCGGAAAAATGACTGTGCCGCTTTCCATGATTTTAATTGGTAGTTTAATCGCAGATGTAAAATACAATGATTTTCCGTTGCTACTTAAAAATAAGTATATTTGGAAAGCTGCACTAGCGAAGCTGCTTATCGTCCCACTCCTTCTGCTCCCTTTTGCTTTTCTTTCTGTACCATTACCATTACTAACCATTGCCGTTCTCGTCGCTGGGATGCCTTCTGCGCCTACTATTTCAATTTATGCTCAGGAATACAATGGCGACACGCTTTTTGCATCGATTGGAGTCATTGTTTCAAGCTTGTTGTGTGTTGTTACAATTCCATTTTTATATTTTATCCTATCTCTTTAAACTTCTTAATGAAAAGGAACAGCTAAATTACAACTGTTCCCTTTGTTGTTTTTTTAATTCTAAGCGATACGGTCAATTTCGTTTTTCATATGCTCTTCAGCAAATTCCTTCCCATACTTAGCCATTGACACATTATACAAGATGAGCCCAAATACAGACCATATACCAATAATAATCCACTCAGGACCACCGAGTGCTGATGGCATACCTGGCATATAAAGTGTTGCGATTCCTCCAGCCATTACAACAGCAATCCAACCAAGTGTTGTTCCACCAGGCAACTTAAATGGCCGTTTCATATCTGGATCTTTTTTACGTAAAATAATGAAGGATATAGCTACCATAAGCCATGCTACAATCAAACCAAGCCCACCCGCTTCCACAAACCAAACTAATGCAGGCCTGCCTAATAATGGAGCAGCAGTTGATAGCGCAGCAATTAGTAAGATAGCTTTATGCGGTGTTTTATATTTTGGATGGAGTTCTCCTAAGCTTTTAGGAAGCATGCCAGCATTAGCAAGTGCATAAATAGCACGACTCCCTCCTACATAGAAGCCAATCCAGCTTGTCAAAATTCCGCCAATACCACCAAGGACAAGAATATTAGCCATCATTTGACTACCTCCAAAAGCCTTCCCCATTGCATCGGCAGTTACCAGGTTTGATTCATTTAGCTCTGCAGGCGTTAAAATTCGTGAGACACCAAAAATAACGGAAATATACCAGACAATCGCAAGTACAACGGAAAATATTAATAACTGTCCAATCCGCTTTTGAGGCAAATTAATCTCTTCAGCTGATTGCGGAATAACATCAAATCCAACAAACATAAATGGTGTCATAATAAGTACCGTTAATAGCCCTGCCATCCCATTATCAAATAAAGGCTGCATATTTTGCGTGCTTCCACCAATGGTACTGCCTGTAATCAGCAATACACCTGCAATAATAATTAATAATGTAAGGATGAACATAATCGAGGTCGAAAACTTAATGCCACGATAATTGATCCAAGCAATTATAATAGACCCTAAAATCCCGACACCAGCCCATGTTAGCGTGACATCCCAACCTGCTATTGTATATAAATATCCCTGACTATAATTTGGAATTAAGTATTCGAAAACAGTCGGAAGGGCAACTGCTTCAAATGCAACAACCGATACATAACCCAGAATAATGGCCCAAGTCGTAATAAATGATGCCCTTCTCCCCATCGCTTTAAAACTGTAAACATGCTCACCACCAGCTAATGGAAGTGCTGAAGCTAGCTCTGCATAGGTGAGCCCCACAAAGATTACCATCACCCCACCGATTGCAAAGGCGAGTATTGCCCCTAACGAGCCCGCACCTGTTATCCACAAGCCAGCAGTTACGACCCATCCCCAGCCAATCATAGCTCCAAATGCAAGTGTAAGTACATCTCTATTCCCTAAAATTTTTAGCAGCTTCTGTTCATTCTCCATCCTTTATTCCTCCATTTAACTTCGTGATTTTCCACGTATTAATGGGCTGTAATGCCCCTAGCGCAAAAATGAGAAACTGGAAACGTGAAGGCGGGATATAACGGCCCGTAAATTTCTAATTCTGCTCGACTAATATTTAGCAGGAAAGAAAGGCCCTTCACTAAATGAAATTTCACTTTATGTTAAATCTGGATGAATATGATTTTTACTACTTTTCGTTCAGCGTATGATGAACAAGTTGTTTTTGAACAGATAAAATAGCATCATGTAATTTTTCTACCATGCTGTCAATTTGTGATGGGTTCATAATTAATGGTGGTGAAAAACAAATAATATCCGTGTTTTCATACGTAACTGCCCGGCAAATCACACCTCTTTCATGCAAGGCTTCCACCACTTTCGGAGCGACTTGCAATTTGGCTGGAAAACGCTTATTTGTAGCCGGATCTTGAACTAGCTCAACTGCTCCTAGTAAGCCAATTGTTCTTACGTCACCAACGATATTTAATTGTTCCTTTATTTTTTTGAATCCTTCGAGCAAGTGCACACCCATTGCTTTAGCATTAGCTACTAGCCCTTCTTTTTCGATAATATCAATATTTCTTAATGCAACAGCAGCTGCTGTCGGATGTCCACTATAGGTAAAGCCATGGAATAATGTCCCTTTTGATTTTTCCTTCAATACGTTGTGGATAGAATCGGACACAATTACCCCACCCATTGGGATATAACCACTTGTAACTCCTTTTGCAAACGTCATTAAGTCAGGAGTTACTCCCCAATTTTCAATACCAAAGAATTTTCCAGTTCGTCCAAATCCAGTAATCACTTCATCTGCAACAAGCAAGATGCCATATTCATTACATAATTCACGTACTTCTTTAAAATAATTAGATGGAGGGATTAACACACCACCAGCACCTTGTACTGGCTCCGCAAAGAATGCAGCAATATTCTCTGCACCTTCTTCTTCAATAACCGAACGCAGCGACGTAATAGCCTTCTCTGTCCCTTCCCAGTATGGCGTGTCTGCATGGATAAAGTCATTCATTAAATGGCCAGCCATATCCCAAAACTCAGGAATTCCAGTAACACTTGTAGAAGCAGCTGCAACGCCGTGATAGCCACGTTTTAATGCTATAATTTTCCTGCGCTTTGGCTGACCTTGTATTTTCCAATAGTGACGCACCAATTTAACAGCGGAATCATTGGACTCTGATCCACCTGACGTGAAGAAGACAGCATTTAAATTTTCTGGTGCGAGTGAAGCAATCTTTGCTGCTAGTTTAATAGCTGGTTCATGGCTAAATGTTGAAAAAGCAGAGCTATACGCCAGTTTTTTCATTTGATCTGCAGCCGCTTCGGCAAGTTCATTTCTGCCATGCCCAATATTTACATTCCATAAGGATGACATTGCATCAATGAATACGTCTCCATTTATGTCAGTTAAATAGATTCCCTCCCCCTTTTCTACAATCAATTTCGCTCCCTTTTCCTGTTGCTGCTGGATAGATGAGGTTGGGTGAATGAAATGCTTCTTGTCCAATTCGATTAAATTTTTCATTATAATTCCTCCTCGATTTGTGTCCAAACTTCTTTATTTTCACTTGTATGAAAACGAAAAAACCAGAAATATGGACAGATTTATAAGTTTAGACTGTCAATATAACTGGTTTTCACCTAGGTAGTGCGCTGCTTCGCCAACAACGTCATTTAGATGGGGCAGTTATTTATTATCTTATTATTTTTAATTTAACAAAAACTATACTAATGGTCAACTTCGAATTTTATCGAATTTTAAATTCATTAAAATTTATCGCGAAATCGAGCATGACAAGATTGCTTAACTCCATTAAACTTTGAAATCAGATAATCCGTACACTACATATTCTGTCAACGTATTTATATCAAAAATTGGCAATCTCGTAACCTCTCTTATAGCACTTTTATAAGGCGGCATATTCGTACATTCTAAAACAATTGCCTTCATCATTGGATTTTTAGCTAGCAATCTTAACGTAACCTGTTGCATTTCGAGTGCAACGGCTTTTCTATCCAGAATATTTGTCTCATTCAGAATTGCGTTTGTGAATGCTGGCATATCGTCCATACCGGCAATAGCAATTGGTGTATGATGAGCATCAACGCTTTGAAAATGTGTTTGCGTTAAACTTGACCTTCGTGCAGTAATAACACCTATCATCCCGCCGGTTATTTGCTGTACCAACGGAATCTGTATTAAGCTTGACGAATAAAAAGGTACTCGCAATTCACGTTGAATCTCTTTTTGGAATAATGCGAGAAAACCGCAACTGGTTGTGATTGCTTTTACTCCTTTATTTTCAAGTACTTTGGCTCCCTTAATAAAGGGCTCAATTAAACGCGTATCACCCAATTTAATAACACGATCTGTTGTTGCATGATCAATGACTTGGTATGCAACTGGAAAAGCGTATGTTTCCGGATTACCAATATCCCCCCTCGGTCTATCAAAATTTGTATCTAACATTAATATGCCAATAAGTGGTTTCTTATCCATTAGATAAACCACACTATTAAACCAATGATTAAGAAATAAAATGAGTTTGGTAATGCTAATGTCATCACTTTAATGGGGTCGACCTTTTTATTTAATATCCCACCAATTAACCCACAAACAACAAATGCGGTTAATCCTACTGGTGGCATATTTTGCCCAGCTGCTGCAATATGGGATGCACCTAATGCAATTAATGTTGGATCAACATGCATTGATTCTAAGATGGGACCAAGGAATGTAACAACGACAGATTGCGCAGTAGTTTGAGAGCCTGTTAGCATCCCGACAACTACCATCGCCATTGCTCCTCCCAGTTTTATCATTGACGAAGCTAAACCTTCTGTCATAAGTGCAACCTTTTCGATCAAACCTGAAGCATAGAACACTCCGACCATAACTCCTGCAGAAAGTTGAATTTGGACGGTTTGGTTTACTTTCCCTAACCCGTTTTTTATAACACCTTTTGTTTGTTTTCTAACGGAAGGGAATAAGAAACTGACAAGAAGTGCAATAATAATCGCTGCTACAATTTGATTGGTTAGCCCTTGTAAAATAGGTATCCCGATAAGCGGTTCAAGGATATAAGAGAAAAGTGCAATTTCGGTAAAAATATTATAGTCAAACAGGGTATTTGCGATAACAATAGCGATTAAAACAAGGAGAGGAATGAGCGTTATCCAATTTCCTTTCAGTATTTGGAAAACAGATTGATTCGGAATTAATTCTGGAGGCATCTTTTTCCCTCGAACAAAGCGGAATGATTCTAAGATTGCTAGAATTCCACCAATCGATACGGTTATATACGCAAGCTTAGCAACCGGGCCAGGATCAATACCAATAAGAGATGCAGACAAGAAAACGCCTTGTGTAATAGGCGGCATTATCGATCCAATAGATGCACCGAGCAGGATAATCATTCCAATTTGCTCAGGCTTTAATTTCAATTCAGTCAGTGCATGAATTACGAGAAATCCAATTACCGTAGCAGCAGCGATGGCATCTCCAAGAAAGGAGCCAGCTAAAATTAATGTAATAAACACCGCGGCAATTAACCCTTTTGGAGATTTACCAAATGCTGCCCGTAAACTATTCAACGTTGTATCCATTGCACCTAATTTCACTTGAGATTCAGCATATAGACTGCCAAATAGAGAAAGCATAATAACCCAGGATAAGCGATCGATCCCATCAATAAATGCAACAATCATCTCATTAAAGTTTAAGCCTGAAATAAATGCAGAGGAGATTGCAGCAACGAGAAGCGCTGCTCTTATATCACCACCGATTTTTGGTATTTGTTTAACAAAAACAATGGCAAAAAGTAACACTAAAGGTATTATAATTTCCAACATCTTTATCACCCCTGTTTAGGTGAAGCATGAATTGCATTAAAACGGTCGAATTTTAATGGATCTAAAAAATCTTTGTATTTCAAATCTTTATTTACCAAGCTGGCAACTAATAGGCCGGTAATTGGAGCGAGTGCAATTCCATCCCCTTCATGCCCTGCAGCAATAATAAACCCTTTCATATTTGGGGTTTCACTGATAATAGGAAGCCCATCACTCGTAAATGGTCGAAATCCCGCCATTGTGCGAATAATCCGGATCGAATCTAAAAATGGAGCTATTCGACGAGCATGCATGGCAATAGCTGTTAATACTTCCGGTTCAACCGCTTTATCATACCCTTTAAATTCCCTGCTTCCCCCAATTAATACATTTCCACTTTCCGTTTGTCCAAGTGAAAGTCCAATTCCATAGGATGGAGCATCTGTGTTATTGGATAGATGCTTCGTAGCAATGTATTGTGAACATAAAATATTCCCGTGAACCATTGGTTTTACTTTCTCCGAAATTAGAATCACTCCGCGGCGCGGTATAATGGGAAGCCCAACTCCGACCATTTCCGCTATTTTAGGAGCAAAGGGGCCAGCAGCATTGATAACAAGTTCCGTTTCGATTCTTCCCTTATTGGTTTGTACTCCGATTACTCGACCATCCTTTGTAACGATATCGGTTACTGCTGTATGCGTGCGAATAATTATCCCCTTTCGCTTTGCAGCTTCAGCAAAAGCTTGTGTTAATAGCAACGGATTGACTTCCGCATCCTCCGTACTATAGGTCGCGCCAACAATTTCTGGGGATAAGCATGGCTGAAATGCCAATGCTTCTTTTTGATCGACTAGCTTTACATTTATGCCTGCTTTATTTTGTTGCTTTACGAACTTTCTCATGAAATCAAGGTGGCTTTCATTCTCAATCACAATCATGCCACCATTTTTTTGAAATTCAATTTTCATTCCTAATTCTTCTTCTAGATTCTCATACACCATTCTACTTGCCTGTGCTAGTTTAATAGGGAATCCAGGCTTTTTGGATTGTAAAAATATCGCTTTGTCACAGGAGCCCGACGTCCCAGCACCGATCTCTCCTTTTTCGATTAAAATCACCTTGTGATTTCCCGCAAGCCTGTAAGCAATCGATGTTCCAATTACTCCACCACCAATGATTACAACATCAGCTGTTTCCATGAACTCCAACTCCTCAAACAGCTTTTCATTCTATAAAAGAAAGCTTCATTCTGTTATGACTTACTACTCTCTAATTCGAGACAAACGCTCTAGTTTTGCTCTGCCGTTTTCAAGCCCAGGGTGAAATTTAATAACAGCGTTCTCTCGCTCTAAGTTAACTTTTTCTTTTGCTTTTTTAATTAATTCTGGTCCACCCTCTACGAATCCTAATCGAATACTAATGACGGTTCCCACGAGTTCCCCTTGTGCCATGGCAACCTTTGCACCCTCAATACCAGTGCTGTTTCCTGCCACAAAAATGCCTGATTGTGTCGTTTCCAATTCCTCATTATACAAAGGGATATGTCCGCCTAATTCCTCGATATAGACAGACTCACATCCAGCTGCATTTGCAAGCTCCACTAGAGGATAGAGTCCCCCTGATATACAAGCACAATCAACAGGTATTCGTTTTTCTTGCTTTCTTCCAAGCTGTCCATTCTGATCAACCGCTGCTACCACAATTTCTTCTACTGCTTCATTTCCAATAATTTCAACTACTGCCTTTCTTAAATGCAACGGGATTCCCCATACTTTCATGCCAAATGGAGGATAATAATTAACTCCCAGTTTTTGAACAGACTCTATTTGCCCTAACTTTCCAAGTAATTTAAGCATTGGATTCGGGGCTAAATGGGATAAACTAGAAAGATAGGCGATCATCTTTAATGGATTCGATTTTTCCAATGAAAATGCGTTCAATGGCGGAAGATAGATGCCAACAACATTAACTCCAGCCATTTTAAGGTCATAGGCTATTGTTAAAGAAAGGGCATCAATCCCGATGATGGCAACTCGGTTTCCTGGTTTTACACGCTGAATATTTGCCAATACTTGTGCTGCTCCAATGGCCATAACTCCTGGTGTTGTCCAGCCTGGAATTGGGATTGCTTTTTCCGCCGCACCTGTTGCAATTAAAACAAAATCTGATTCTAATTGCTCTCCATTATTCAACATGACTTTCCATTTTGGATAAATTCCCCAAACTTCACGTTCCAGGAAACACGTAACGCCTAATTGCTTTATTTTACTTTCCATGCTTCGTACAATTTTCTCGCCAATCCACCAGTCTGATTTAGGTTCTTTATAGACCTGACCGCGCAATTTGCCACCAGGAACTGGATTTTCATCGACCAATGCTACTCGTGCACCATTTGATGCCGCTTGAATTGCTGCACACATCCCTGCAGGGCCAGCTCCGATAATCACAAGATCATATTTCATCCGCATCTATTCCTTGGGAAATAATCTTCATCTGATCTTTTACACGTGTTATACATGCTCTTACACTTCTTTCGTCATCAACTGTTACACGACATTCATAACAGTGACCAATACCGCAGTAAATTCCTCGTGGTGCCTTACCCTTCTCGGTATATCGTAATATGCGTATTTGATTAGCAAGTAATGCTGCTGCAATTGTTTCTCCTTCAAACGCTAGATAACTTTTTCCATTATAGGTGATCTGTACTTCTTTCCGCTCCAAACTCTCAAGAATTGGATGTTTTTTTATTCTCATTGAGAAGAATCCTTTCCACTTCGGGATAGGTTCGCTAAACTTATTGGACGGACTGGATTTTTGTACATTATGTTATTCGTTTCTTGAATAGTTATATCTGTATAAGGAGCGATAGCCTGTTCCAACAACACTCGACACGTTCGACCTTGACAGATGCCCATTCCTGCCCTCGTTTCCATTTTGATTGCTTTTAATGTTTCTGCGCCGTTTTCGATTGAAGTGATAATGTCGCGTAACAATACTTCTTCACATCTGCAAATGATCACGGTTTTAATCATCCCCCCACATTAAAATTCCTATAAGTTCAATTTATGAAGACGAATATTAATTCATACATGAAAACAAAGCAAGCTAAATAAGGGAGTTTATTCTTATTACGTGCCATAAGCGCTGTAAAGGAATAAAATTTCTGCTCATTCCGAGATATCAAAATGCATAGTAAAAAAATGGAGCATTTAAGCTACTAGCGGTTTAGCAACCAGCGTTTGGATTTCCATTGTTTTGCCAAATATTCTTCTGATTCCCCAGTATTTGCATTGATATAAAAATCTTTCGTTAATGTACTACTTTTCATCTGAACTTTCCACAAAGGCAAATATACAAGATCATACTCGATCAACTGATGTTCTGGCTTTTTTAAAATGTAGGAACGATTTATTTGTTTTTCCTGAACATCTTTTATATATCGTTTTACTTCGTCTGGTTCTTTTATTTCGGGTGAAATTACAAACGATGTACGGAATGGCTCATCCTTCTTTGAAGTACTAGGAACGGTGGTAAGTAAGCCACGATAACCAGATATAGCGTCAATGAAGCACATTTTCGGAATCTTTTTCGGAGGGAATGGTTTACGGTCTGCGATAACTAATATTTTGGCTAGCCACATAGGATGATAGAGCAATTCTTTACGCTTCACATGTTGTTCCAAAAAATGCTGGTTCACTTTGTTTTTTACTTTTGTCATGATACCTAATGATTTGAATATATATCGATTCAATTGATCTTCTGAAATTTGTTTCGGTTGACCAAGTATGGTTATTTGTTTACGAAACATTGTTTCCATTGGGATCACCTCTATTCTATTATCTTCGCATCAGAATGATAGCTTTCCACACGCTCTTGCACTGCAACAGAAGGTGGCTGCGTTAATAGACTAACAACAATTACTAGGATTAGAGAAACTGGTGCTGCAATAATTGGCTCGGAAACCAACGAGAAAGGCTTTGTAATTACTAATACTAAAAACGTAATTGCGCCACCGAGCATTCCAGCTAGTGCCCCAGGAGTGTTGGCCCTTTTCCACCAAATACCAAGTACTAATGGAAATCCAAATGCAGATAATAATCCGCCACCAACCCAACCAACCATAATTGCTATTAGTTGTGGAGGTTCGATTGCTATTAAAATACCAATCGTACTTGCTACAATCATAATAATAAATCCTAATCTGGTAACTGTTTTTTCCGAGGCTTCTTTATTTATATATTCCTTATATATGTCCCGAGCAACCCCAGCAGAAATAGCTAATAGCATCGCATCTGCCGAAGACATGATAGCTGCAATTAATCCAGCAAACATGATCCCCGCCAATATTGGAGACATATAATGTTCGATGACGGATACAAACATCATATCCATATTCGTAAGTGAATCAGCAATGCCTAATGCTGCACCTCCAGATGCAACAATGAAACCAAATACAAATACGGATAAATAAAGCAAGCAAGCCCACATCGCTGAACGTCTGGCCGTTCTTGCATCTCGTGATGCAAAATTCCGCATAACCGCTGATGGTGAAACAATACCAAACCATAAGAAAGCTAAAAATAAACCAAAATAGGACATCCAAGGCTGGGTAATTTCTCCAAATGTTGGTGTAACAGCTAAAGCATCTTGAATTAATGATGCAAAGCCATTATGCTGTGTTAAAATGAGTACTGACAATATGAGCATTCCGATAAGCATGATCGCACCTTGTACAAGATCAGTATATGTGATTGCCCACATCCCACCCAATGCTGCATAAATCGTAAATCCAAGACCGAGTACTATAACCGCTGTTGTATAATCAATACCTAACACATAGGAACCAATTAATCCTGACGCCGTCAATTGAGGTACCATGTAGAATGTCATTCCAACGACAACAATAAAAACAGCGATAATTTGAACCGATTTACCAAACCGCTGCTTAAAAAATTCCGGTAATGTACTAACTCCAGATCTTCTTATTTGTCCGGCAACTAAGAAAAGGGTAAACGGTAGAATGGCCACCGCTCCAAATCCATATGCAAATAGAAACGGTACACCTAATGCCACACCTGAACCAACTGCCCCCATTAAAGAACTCGAACTGGCTAAGGCAGCGAATAAGGCAAATGCTCCGACAAATGTATTAATGCTTTTACCTGCTGTCCAGTAATCGTTTTCCGACGAATGTGCTCTTCTTGTAAAATAAATTCCCATGAGAACCATCAACACGAGATAGATTCCAATAATAATCGTTTCGGTTAATTGCATTGTATTCCCCTCCATTTCCATTATTTTTAGGGAAGAGCTTATCCTTTTTCAACCTTTTCAATCCAGTAAACATAAGCAACAGCTAGTAGAAACCATACAAAATAACTGAAGAACATTAACCAACCAGCTAGCGATATACCCATCCAATAGATATCAGTTGGCCACCAAACAAGTACAATTGCTGCCAAAAATATAAATACTACTAACAGGATTATTCCAGGGTCTTTAAGCTTAGATTTTGAACGCATAGGTTCCCCTCCTTTCTAGTATGTATTTTTAGCTACAAAGAAAGTATCGTACCAACCCCTTTATCCATTGCCTTTTGATAGATTGTATTAGCAACGACAACATCAAATAATGCCATTCCAGTTGACTTAAATACAGTTGTATTTCCAAGAGATGGTTTTGGTTCGCTCAAAATATAAGTTGACATTTTTTGTACAGAGCTAGGCTTTATTAAGCCCTGGGCTAGAGGATTAATCAGATCACCCGATTCATCGATTGCATGTTCCGTATCTACTAAAATGGTATCTGTAAGTTCATAGAGTGCTTCTGGAAATTCTTGCATGGATGGTTGATAGGATCCAACCCCAATGACGAGCTTATTGCGAAGAAGGTGCTTTTTATTTGGAAGAACAGGATCATTCGAGCTTGTGGAAGTAATAATAATATCAACATTCTTTATAGCTTCTTCTACTGTGTCCATAGGGTGTAAATGAACAGTTGTTTCAATCCAGTTCTCTAACTGTGCGATAAACTCAGGTAGTTTCTCAGGGCTCCGATTATAAAGGTAAATGTCTGTAATCGGCCTTTGTGAACAAGCAGCTACAGCTTGATAAAGACCTTGTACACCTGTCCCTATAATAGAAAGTTTAGTAGCATCCTTCCTAGCTAAATGACGAACAGCAGAACCGCCAACAGCACCTGTCCGTAAGCCCGTTAAAAAAGATCCCTCTAGAATCCCTTTTACTTCTCCTGTTTCACTGCTATTTAATATGACAATCCCTTGCAGCATTGGTACATGCTTATTATTTGGAAAAAGCGTTACAAGTTTCGTTCCAATTGCCCCTGCAGTAAAGCAAGGCATTAACAATAATGTGTTTTCCTTTTCTGAAACGTGCATTCTCAGCGGCATTTGGAATTGATTTGCTTCATATAAACGATAAGCTGAATCAACTGCGTCAATTACATCATTTATTGTAACTGCTTTTTTAATATCGTTTTCATTTAGAAATAACATACACTTTCATCCTCCTAACTAATTCAATCACTAGACTATTTAGTAAAATTCCACAGTAATGCTATTTTCTTCTCACTATTCCAACTATCTTCTATCTTTGTATTTAAAATGTTACTTATTTATATTAGTTTCTAGCTGAAATAAGACATGATATCTATCGTTAAAATGACTAAAAATAATCCAATTATTCGTAAGAATGATGCAAAAAGAATAACAGAATGTGGACTAAACATGCTATTTGATAGTCATAACATATGATTACGATTCTCGTGCAACTTGCACAACCTTAAAGTAAGCGTTTTCATTAACTTATTTAAAAGGAGCTTGAGTCCTCGTCATACCGCTCAAGCTCCTAGTGGTTCACATTATCTTCATTTCATAGTCACACAACTTGCTTTGATAATAGCATGGTTCTTTAAAACCCAAATCCAGGGACCCCTCTGCTCTCTCCCTTTCCTCATACATCTATTTGCGCACGCTGAAGCGTCCCACTATAATCAACATAAACCGCTTTCCATTCTGTGAACACGTCGAGAGCTTGAACACCAGAATCACGATGCCCATTCCCCGTTCCTTTTGTTCCCCCAAATGGCAAGTGAATCTCTGCCCCAGTCGTACCTGCATTTACATAAACAATCCCTGTATCTAGGTCCCGCTGTGCTTTAAATACCCGATTGACATCATTCGTAAAAATAGAACTTGATAGTCCATACTCGACTCCATTATTTACTTCGATTGCTTCTTCAAAACTTTTCACAGGTATTAAGGATACAACTGGTCCAAATATTTCCTCCTGTGCAATCCGCATATCTGCTGTTGCATCGGTAAATAATGTTGGTGCAAAATAGTTTCCCTGCTGATATTCTCCATCTGTCAATTCATAGCCACCAGCAAGTAATTTAGCACCTTCATTTTTTCCAATTTCAATATAGCTTTTTATCTTTTCTAGCCCAGCTTCATTAATAATTGGACCAACCTTAATGGACTCATCTAAGCCATTACCAATGGTTAAATCCTTCATAGCTGCTAGTAATCGCTCCTCTAATGTTTCTTTGACATTTTCATGCACAATTACCCGACTACACGCTGTACAACGTTGACCACTCGTTCCAAAGGCACTCCATAAAATCGCCTCTACAGCAAGTTCAAGATCTGCATCATCCATTACAATCACAGCATTTTTACCACCCATTTCTAATGAAACTTTCTTCAATTGCTTTCCGCATGCAGCTGCAATATTCCGCCCCGTATCATTTGACCCTGTAAAAGAAATGACACGAATGTCTTTATGATGAACGAACGCATCACCCACGGTTGAACCAGAACCAAATATGACATTCATTACTCCTTTTGGCAGACCAGCTTCTTCAAATATTTTGGCTAATTCATACGCCATAATTGGGGTTTCTGTTGCAGGTTTCCATACTACTGCATTTCCAGCGATGATTGCCGGAAATGATTTCCACGTAGCGATCGCAATTGGGAAATTCCATGGGGTGATAATTCCAACAACACCAACTGGTGCACGCTGACTCATCGCAAATTTATTTTTTAATTCTGCAGGTGTCGTTTGACCAAAAAGCCGACGCCCTTCTCCTGCAATGTAAAAAGCCATATCTATTCCTTCCTGTACTTCTCCGCGAGCTTCTTCAATTACCTTGCCATTCTCCTGTGTTAAAAGCTGGGAAAGCCTTTCTTTCTGTTCTTTCAAGAGATAACCAACACGATATAGCACTTCCGCCCGTTGCGGTGCTGGAACTAGCGCCCATTCCTTTTGCGCTTTCTTAGCAGCCTGCACTGCCTTCTCAACATCACTAGCATCAGAGAGTGGAACTTGAACAATTTCCTCACCTGTCGCAGGGTTAATAACACCTGTAGACTCCCCTACTCCTACCCATTCTCCATTAATAAAGTTTGCTAGTTTCCTTGTTTCTAATTGTATTGTCATTTTGACTCTCCTCCTTAAATATTCATTTCCCCTGTAATCCCTTGATTGTCTGTGAAACAGAAATTTGCTCCTTTTCCGTCATAATTTCAATAACAGCTATCTTGTTTTTCGATAACGCTTTATCAAAAGCAGCTGCAAATTCCGCAGAGGTTTCTACTACATATCCATCAGCGCCCATACTGATGGCTAAATCTTTAAAGGAAACCTGTCCTAAATCAGTACCAATTACCTTTTCCGGGTAATGCATTTCTTGATGCATCCGAATCGTGCCATACATTTGGTTATTAAATACAAGGCAAATAATCGGAATATGATAGCGAACCGCTGTCTCCAGTTCTTGCACAGTCATCATAAATCCGCCATCACCAGACAAGGAAACTACTTGTTTCGCTGGAAAAGCAAGCTTCGCTCCTAACGCTGCAGGCATACCATATCCCATTGCACCCGATGTTGGTCCAATGTATGTATGCCGTTCGTTAAACACATAAAATTGGTGTAGCCAGCCCGCGAAATTCCCTGCGTCATTTGTTAGCAATGCATCGTTTGGTAATTTGTTCTTCAGTATCTCGATGACTTGACGATTGATCACATCATTCTGAAGATCTTTTAAATCAGTTACTTTTTCAAAAGCTTGCCTTCTTTCCAGTGTCCACGCTTCCCAATTTATTGGCATTGATAGTTCATTTAATAAGCTTAGTGCTTCCTTCGCATCAGCTACAATCCCAATCTCTGGTGCATACACCTTGCCAATCGTGTCATAGTCAATATCGATATGGATTAATTTTTGACTGGAGCTTATAATCGTGTAATCCTGTGTTGTCACCTCTGATAACCTTGTTCCGAGGGCGAGAATAACATCCGCTTCACGAACAGTTTCGAGTACTTCTATTGGCGTACCTAGTCCGAGATGACCAGCATAATACTTGTGCCGATTTGGAAACACATCATGCCTTCGAAAGGCAGCAAGTACTGGGAGTTTATTTTTTTCAGCAAAACCGATTAATAACTCTTCTGCCTCTGCGCTTTTTACGCCACCTCCCGCTATAATGACTGGCTTTTTTGCCTGTGCGAGTTGTGCTTTCACTTGGTTGATTTCCATTTTAGATGGGGCAGGTCTCGGTGCCGCTGCTACCGGACCAAATTGCATATGCGTTTTAACAGGAAGAATGTCCTCTGGTAAGGAAACAACAACAGGTCCTGGTCTTCCAGATTGCGCAATCCGAAATGCCCGACTAACGATTTCTGGCGTCCGCTCCGGATCTGTGATTTCAACTGCCCATTTCGTGATTGGTTGAAAATAGCGATCTAAATCAACTTCTTGGAAGCCCTCTCTACCTCTAAACTTCCTGCTAACTTGACCAAGGAAAACAACCATTGGTGTTGAATCCTGATAAGCTGTATGCACACCTATCGCTAGATTACTTCCTCCGACAGCTCTTGTTGCTAGAACAACGCCTGGCTTTAATGTTGCTTTCGCATATCCTTCTGCCATAAAAGCTGCTGCGCCTTCATGCCTAGCAGAAATAAGCTGGATGGATGGTTCGTCATAGAGAGCATCTAAAACGGGCAAGTAGCTCTCTCCCGGAACACAGAAAGCTTTCTGTATTCCCTCTCGTTTCATGCATTCAACAATCGCCCTAGCAGCAGTCATGTTTTCTTCTTTCCTAATCAAGATGGGTTCACCCCTAATCCATCTAAGTTTTTCATTCGTTTGATTACTTCATCTAAACGCTCTTCTGATACGGACAAAGATATTCGAAAATGTCCTTCCCCACTAGGACCAAACGCAGTTCCAGGAGTTACAATGATACCTAATTCATCTAAAAGCTTGTTAGCAAACTCAGCTGAGGTAAACCCACTCGGAACGCCTACCCAAAGAAAAATTGTACCTCTCGGCTTATGTGCATCCATCCCCATTTCAGCTAGTGCACTGTGCAGTTTTTCCATTCTCTGTTTAAAAATCATACTATTTTCTTTAACCGTTCGATGATCACTTCGCAATGCAGTGGCTGCTGCTTTTTGGATTGGGAGAAATTGACTTGTGTCAATATTACTCTTTAAAGTTGCCAGTGCGTGTATAATTTCTTTATTTCCAACAACATAGCCGATTCGCCAGCCAGTCATGTTGTAGCTTTTGGATAATGTTCCAAATTCGATCGCAATATCTTTCGCATTCGGTACTTGAAGTACACTTGGTGACTGATACGAGTCAAATGTTACAAGATCATAGGCAGCGTCATGTGCAAGCAGGATGTTATGGTTTCTAGCAAAATCAACAGCCTTTGTAAAGGTTGATAATTCAACCGTAGCTGCTGTCGGATTGCTTGGATAATTTAAAAACAATAATTTTGCAGCTTCTCTCTCTTGCTTGGTGAGTGCTTCATATTGTGGTATATAGCCATTTTTCTTATCGAGCGGTAAGGATACTGCGTTCCCACCAGCTAAATGAACGCCCATCCGATAAACGGGATACCCTGGATCAGGGATAAGCACTGTATCACCCGGATTGATTACTGCCTGGATAAGATTCACAATTCCTTCCTTTGTGCCAACGAGTGTTAACACCTCGGTATTCGGATCTAAATCGACACCATAATAATTTTTATAAAAGGAAGCAACTGCTTCTTTAAATTCCGGCGTCCCGCTGTAGGGAGAATAACGGTGGTTCGCAGGCTGCTTTGCTTCTTTTACTAAAACATCATAGATAAAGTCTGGTGTTGGTAAATCTGGTGCACCAATTCCTAAATCAATCACATCCACCCCTTTTTCTTGCAAGGCTTTTTTCTTCCTATTAAGCTCTGAAAACAAATATGCCGGCATATTCTTCACGACGTTGGATACAAAATTGTTCATTCTGTCTCCCCTTTTTAAAATAAGATCATCTTTCAAATCTCTCTATGCCAAAGTGCTGCTTACCATTCATCATACAATTGCCTCTTCAACAATTAATTTATTATTAGCAAATCGCTCAAAACATAACGGTCTTAAATCTAGTGTTTCATAGGTGCCAGTGCGAATGAGTTCTGATAATCCTTTTCCAACTGCCGGTGCCTGCTGCATCCCATGTCCACTAAATCCACACGCCAAATAATATCCTTGCAGCTCAGGATGTCCTCCTATAATAGCGTTCTGGTCAAGCGTATTATGGCTATACATTCCCGCCCAGCCACGGATTATCTTTGCGTTCTCAAAGTTTGGCACACGATGACTTAAAACCGGCCATAAACGTTCATAGAAAAAATCGCGTGACCATTTGAAATCAATGCCAGGTTTTACTTTCTCGGAATAACCAGTAATCAAGAATTTTCCTTCATGTCGGAAATAGACACCTGTTGGATCAATGGTTAAAGGTAATTCATTCGTTAAAGGTACCGAAATATCAAATTGAATAATTTGACGCTTTAATGGGACAACAGGAATTGGTAAACCAATTGTTTCACTTAATGCTGGAGCCCAAGGACCTGCACAATTTATAACAATTGGCGCATGGTATATCTCGCCATTCTTTAATGAAACACCCATAACCTTGTTTCTTTCATGAATAATTGTCTCAACCTCTTCATATTGGTATACGCCACCAAGCTGTTTGGTCTTTCGAATGTATCCTTGCATGACAGAGTAAGGGTCTAAATATCCATCCTCCCTACAATAAAGCCCTCCTTGTAAATCATCGATATGCAATTCAGGAATAATCGTACGCAGTTCTTCACTTGATAAAACTTTAGATGGCACCCCATATTTCGCTTGTAATTGCTGCTGCTTCATTAATTGGTTTCTATTTTCATTACTTGATAGAAATAGGTAACCATTCTGCTTAAAATCAATTTCTGCTTTTTCAGCATCAACAGCCATATCTTCGGCAAATGTCACATACTTCTTTAAGCTATACCGGCTAATCTGAATATTGATTGCTGTCGTAAACAATTGCCTAATACCACCTGCACTTCTTGGTGTAGAGGCAAATTCATACGTCTTATCTTTTTCAAATAAAGTAATTTCTCCTTCAAACCCATCATTTAAAAGGTTAAATGCAATACTTGATCCAATAACCCCACCACCGACAATAATGATGTCTGTCTTTTTAACCAAACCCGCACCTCCATGCCCATTTAAAAGATCGTATAGTTTATTTATAGCTTCGTAATATCAATAAATCTATAGACAAGATGTACAAAAAAATAAGTTTTCTATATTTTCTTAATCATATTACTATGTTAATATGGTGTAAAATGAATCGAAAAAAATGGAGGTGACGATTATTAAAGGTTTCGTGCAATTTGCACAGAAAATAGTTAAATCGACTTCAGATATATTACCATTTCCAATCAGCTTAATTGACGAAAATGGCTATATCATCGGATCAACAAATCCCGATCGAATCGGAACAATTCATCCCCCTTCCAAAGAGGCTTTGCAGAAAAATACTGTATTAATATGTGATGAGGAAAAAACAAAAAATATGAATAATGTTCTGCCTGGAGTCGTCATTCCATTAACATTTGAGAATAAAGCCGTTGGAGTCCTTGGTATTATCGGTCCACCAGAACAAGTGAAGCCATATGCATACTTAGTGAAAAGCTATGTGGAAATGATGTGGCAAGATGCAATTCATCGTCAAACAAAGGACCTTCGTCTGAAAGCAGCCGAAACGTTCGCACAGTATGTTTTATTAAACGATACGCACAACCAGCAGACATTAGAGCAGTACTGTGACATGCTTCAAATAAGTTATAGTTCAAAACGTTTTTGCATCGTAATAGACATTGGAAATGCTTTATTAAAAAATACAAACATACAAAATAAAATTGGCGATTTTAAAGCAGAGTTGCTCGAGGCAACGCATGAATCATTTCAATGTATGCGGGATAGCCTTTGTACATTTTTAAACTCAGAGAAAATCACTTTATTAAATTCCGTGAAAAGTGAGGAGGCATACGTTGATACACTTCAATCCTTTGAAAAGCAAAGCTTAAAATTAATGACTGTACTGCGTTCCTTTCAGATCAAACATACCGCCATTGCAATTGGCAGCCTATCACAAACAATTGCAGATATACATCAATCATTCCAAGAAGCAAACAGCTTAATTCAATACGGCGAAGTGTTGAACATTTCGCCTAAAATTTATAGTTATCATAATTGGAAAATGTTACTTGGGTTGCTTCCAGAGAAAATCCATACTACCTATAAGGACAAGCTTGGGTACAGGCTATTACCATTACTCCAGGATAAATCTGCTGCAGAGCTCGCAAAAACATTTATAACTTATTGTGAGGCAAATATGAATACGAGTAAGGCAGCCAAGAAGCTCTTTATTCATCGGAACACGCTTATTTATCGGTTACAAAAGATTGAAGAAATAACATCACTTGATACAAAAAGCTTTGAACATTGTATGCTGCTATACTTAGGGTTAAGGAAACAGTTTTCTTAATCGACTCTCCCTTTAATGAAAGTGATTTTTGTAATCGCTTTCATTATTTTTGGGCAGTTTCTCTAAATGCGATATTATTCTTCGCCCCTACCTTCATAAGCATGTTGTTCATTTATTTTATTCATTCCAAATTTAACGTTGGAAATAACATAGATTTTTTGTGCAATTATGCTGTATTTTTTATCCTCTCTTTCTTGTATAAATAGAATAATATAATTTATCTATTTTTCAGATAAAACCCTCCTTCAATGTAATCAACATAATAGATTAGATTACACAAATATGGCCTTGCAGAAGGAGTTGATACATAGATCAATAAATATAGTGCAGATTTTTAATTTTTTCCTGTTAAATTGACTTTAATCTACATGGAGGTTGTTATGAATACGATTATTTTAGTTGAATTTATCCTTTACTGTATTGTAATCGTTTGGATAGGCTACTATTTTAGTAAAAAAACGAAGACACAGGCGGATTATTTATTAGGCGGCAAAAAATTGCCTGGCTGGGCTTTGGCCTTTTCTGAGCGTGCAACAGGAGAATCTGCTTGGCTGCTGTTAGGTTACACCGGATTTGTATTTATGACTGGTTTATCAGGTATATGGGTAGCTGTAGGAATTGCATGCGGAATTATTTTTGCTTGGTTAGTTTTAGCTAAAAAATTTATGACAGAAACGGATAAGTATAATGTTATAACTCTACCAGATTATTTAGCTGTTCGCTTCGGAGAAAAGGCAAAAATAATCCGCTGGTTAACAAGTGTTTTAATTGCTGGGTTTTTAATGTTTTATATCAGTGCTCAAATGGCTGGTGCGGGAAAAATGTTATTTACAACTTTTGAAATCCCTTCAGCTATTGGTATTCTGATAGCTACAGCCATTATTATTTTAACAGCTTTCGCTGGTGGGTTCATTTCAGTTGTATGGACAGACATGGTACAGAGTGTAATGATGCTAATTACATTGGTCGGCTTACCTATTGTAGCATTCGTTTACATTTATACGAATGACCTATCAATTAGTCAATCATTAGCTACTTCGGGTGATTCATATAATTCGTGGTTTGGTGGTTTAACTGGATTTTCGCTGGGTGTCCTTTTTTTCAATAATTTTTCCTGGTTCTTCGGTTTTCTAGGTGGGCAACCACAACTTAGTGTACGTTTTATGGCTTTGAAGAATAATAAAGAGGCGAATCAAGGTAGTATCGTTGCTATTATCTGGACATTCCTTGCATATGGTGGCGCATTTTTAATTGGTTTAGCTGCAATAGCAATGTATGATCAAGGATCATTTGCCGATGTTGAAACGCTCTTACCTACTATGGTGCTTCAGTTAATGCCCCCATGGCTTGCTGGGCTACTGCTAGCTGGAGTGCTAGCTGCTATTATAACAACTGCCAATTCGCAGTTATTAGTAGTTACGAGCTCGGTTACAGAGGATATTATTCATAAAGCATTAGGTCTGAAGATTTCAGATAGACAACTTGTATGGCTATCTCGTCTTTCCGTAGCATTTTTTGGACTTGTCGGTATGATCATTGCATTGGTTTCAGAATCATTAGTATATCTTATTGTCAGCTGGGCATGGGCTGGTGTCGGCTGTACCCTTTCTCCTGCTATTCTAATGACATTTTTCTGGAAGCGCTATTCAAGTGCAGGTGTTATTGCTACAATCTTGTCTGGATTAATTTCAACAATCATTTGGATAAGTACACCACTTGAGGAAATGGTCACATCACGCTTTACAACATTCTTCATTGCAGCTTTCTTTGGAATTATCTTTAGTCTTTTAATTCCCGATAAGAAAGAAAACATATAAGTACTTACTGTATTATATTATAGATTTAAATCTGAGCAAGCTTAATAACAAATGAAAAAGTGAGATTTATCCATTAAGAAAAATGCTTGCACGCTATTCGCTGCAAGCATTTTTTCTATTTCTTCCTAATGACTAACACCACTGCGCTTATATCCTGTATTCGCTTTTACCTTTACTTCTGCATAACGTTTCATATCCGTTTCCTTCGACAGTATTGTTCCTAAATACCCTCCTAGGAACCCAAGAGGAACCGATACAAGTGCTGGATTTGTAAGTGGGAAAATTGGTTCTCCTACAAATAATGCTGCACCTTCAACCGGCGAGAAGACGCTTGGGCTAATCGATACAAGGATTAACGCGGATAATAATCCCGTTAGCATTGCTGTAACTGCCCCCGCAGTATTGAATCGTTTCCAATATACGGTGTAAAGAATAACCGGTAAGTTGGCACTTGCAGCAATACAAAAGGCAAGAGAAACAAGGAATGCTACATTTAAATATTGTGCAAATAATGCTAAGACAATAGATAGAACAGATACGGCCAAAGATGCGTAACGCGCAGCACGCACTTGCTCTTTTTCCGTCACCTTCCCTTTTTTAATAATTTGACCATACAAATCATGGGCGAATGCGGATGCACCAGATAATACGAGTCCTGCTACTACAGCTAAAATCGTTGCGAAGGCAACAGCTGAAATAAAGGCAAACAATAAATCGCCGCCGATGGCTTGTGCGAGTAGTGGTGCAGCCATATTCCCACCAGGGTTTGCCGCAATAATTGCCTCATACCCAACAAAAGCTGCTGCGCCGAAACCTAAAAATAATGTAAGTACATAGAATATCCCAATCACCCATGTTGCGATAACAACAGAGCTTCTTGCTGTTTTCGCATCTCGAACGGTAAAAAAACGCATGAGAATATGTGGTAAGCCCGCTGTCCCAAGAACTAACGCCAACATAAGCGAAAGTGTGCCTAGTGGTTCTGTATATTGTAAACCAGGCATTAAATATGCTTCACCGTGAGCTGTAACAGACTTTACATTCGTAAACATTTGCCCAATATTAAAATTAAATTTTAATAAGACAAGGAACGTCATGATAAGCATCCCAGCCATAAGAAGAACTGCCTTTACAATTTGTACCCAACTTGTCGCAATCATCCCGCCAAATAATACGTAAATTGTCATCATGACACCAACAATAAGTACAGCAAGCCAATAATCAATGCCAAACAATAATTGGATTAATGCGCCAGCACCAACAAGCTGTGCAATCATGTAGAACGTACTAATTGTAATAGTATTTAGTGCTGCTGCCCCCCGAACCTTCTTGGCATCAAAACGGGAATTAATCATATCAGCAAGTGTATATTTGCCAAGATTACGCAATGGCTCGGCTACAAGGAATAGCACAACTAAATACGCAATTAAAAATCCGATACTGTAGAAAAAGCCATCAAATCCAAATAGTGCAATGGCACCTGCAATTCCCAGAAAAGATGCCGCTGATAAATAGTCACCTGCAATGGCTAGACCATTTTGCGTTCCTGTGAGTCCTCCACCAGCAGTATAAAAATCGCCTGCCGTTTGCGTTCTTCTGGCTGCAAAAAAAGTGATTACAAGAGTTAGTACGACAATGGCTAGAAAGAGTGTTATGACAGTTGAACTCATCGACTATCTCCCCCTTGCTCCATCTCCTTCATAATTTGATCCGCTTGCTTATCAAAGGAAGCTGCTTTTTTCACGTAAACCGTACATAGAACCCATGTCATCACAAATTGAGCTAACGCGAATAGCCATACCCAAGAGATATCTCCAATCGCTGGCGTGTTTAGAAAGGTCGTATATGAAGTTAATATTGGTAATAAGAAGTAAAATACTAGAAAAAAGATAGTTAAGGGTATAATGAATTTTCTTCGATCATGCATGAGCTTTTTAAAGGATTTACTTTCAATTACTTGAACATAGTCTACCTCTTTTGTAGCCCTCTGCTCTTGCTTATATTCTTTTTCTGCACCCATATGCATCCTCCTCGGATTTTGAGATAAAAGGTTTTCTAAGTTCCAAGCCTTAGAAAACCTCTCCATCCCTTCTAAATCGTTTACGAACTTCTATTCTTCCATCGTTGAAAGGTCACCTGTTGGCAAACCGAGATCCCATGCTTTTAATACACGGCGCATGATTTTCCCACTTCTTGTTTTCGGTAAAAAGTCACGAATTTCTATTTCCCTTGGCGCAGCATGTGCCGCAAGCCCTTGCTTAACAAATAATCGAAGCTCTTCTTGCAATTCATCTGTTTTTGTATATCCATCCCTTAAAGCAACAAATGCTTTAATGATTTCGCCACGTACCGGATCCGGCTTTCCGATTACTGCTGCTTCTGCAACAGCAGGATGTTCAACAAGCTTACTTTCCACCTCAAATGGACCCACACGTTCACCAGATGTTTGGATAACATCATCGTCCCTGCCTCCAAACCAGAAATAGCCATCTTCATCCTTTGAAGCCAAGTCGCCTGATTCAAACCAACCGTCTACTGGAAAATATTGATTAAAGCGTTCCTCATTTTTCCAAACGGCACGAAGCATCGATGGCCATCCAGCTTTTACACAGAGCTTACCCATTTGCCCTGGCGGAAGTTCGTTTCCCGCATCATCCAAAATCGCTGCTTCAATACCCGGAAACGGTTTACCCATCGAACCTGGCTTCATTTCCATGGAGCGATAATTGGCAATGATAATGCCACCTGTTTCTGTCATCCACCAATGATCATGAATCCTCAACCTGTAAACTTTCATTCCCCAATGAACGACTTCTGCATTTAACGGTTCACCAACACTTAAAATATGCCGCAATGAACTTAAATCATATTCTTCTGAAACATTATCACCTACAGCCATCAGCCTTCGAAATGCCGTTGGCGCACTTAGCCACACCGTGACACCGTATTTTTCAATCGTTAAATACCAATCTTCCGGACTAAAACGACCACCTCGGATAAGATTGGATGCACCGTTTAACCATGGACCAAAAATCCCATACGAGGTACCAGTTACCCACCCTGGATCAGCTGTACACCAATAAATGTCCTCTTCCTGCAAATCCAATACCCATTTAGCGGTTTGATAATGTTGAATCATCGCATTATGAACATGTAAGATCCCTTTTGGTTTCCCGGTTGAACCGGAGGTATAGTGTAGAATCATGCCATCCTCACGATCAACCCATTCAATTTCTAAATCACGTGAAGCTTTTTTCATTTCTGCTTCGTACTTATAAAATGTTATGTCATCCGTGTTTTCTGGTAACTCTCCTTCACCGACTAAAATAATTTGATTCAAATGAGGAAGCTCCGTATATGGTACACGCGGCAAGAGTTCTTTAGTCGTGATTAACGCCTGAGCATCACTATTTTCCAAACGGTCTCGAACAGCTTGCTCCATAAATGCTTCAAATAACGGACCGGCAATCGAACCATTTTTCAAAATCCCCAATAAACTAATATAAAGCTCGGGTGATCGTGGCATGAATAAAAAGACTCGTTCACCTTTTTCGATACCGATTGTGCGCAATACATTCCCAAATTGATTGGATAGTAATTTCAAATCCCGAAATGTATACTTTTCATCTCGTTGTTGATCACTGTAATAAAGTGCAACTTTATTCTTTCTCCAGCTATCTGCGTGGCGGTCTATTGCTTCATGGGCCATATTTACTTTTCCAGTTTCATGCCAGGAAAAGTTATTCTCCACATCTTTCCAATTAAACTCCTGATATGCTTGGTCATAATCAGGCATATTTACTTTCTCTTTAACGGCTGCAAATGTCTCAGTCACTCCGCATTTCCTCCCTTTATATTTTTCCAGTTCTCCATTGTAAACGCTTACCGAGATTATAAAGGAAGATAACATACAAGTAAGGAAATTTGCATCAACGGTTTAAATTGACGATTGAACTGTTTTAATATTGCCATTAATGGTTAATTTCCAAACAAATCGAAAAGATGTTTTCTTGCAGCCCGACTAACTGGGATTGTCGTCTGTTTTTTATCTTTTAACGTGACGTTGCTCGTTCCGTTGAACCATGGTGTAATCTCCTGGACATGATTCAAATTAACAAGGTAACTACGATGAGTCCTAAAAAAAGCATAGCCTTGAAGCTTCTTTTCCAGTTCTTGTAACGTCATCCTACTATGAATGACCTTATCCTCCGTATGTATTTCTAACATCCGCTTAAATGGAACAGCATAATAAATCGCATCTGGAGACAGAACAACCGTCCGATCATTATCATCAATCAGTAATTTCGTCGCCTGCTGTATGTGCTGGTTTGATAACCGCTTCCCATTGCTCTCTACTTGCTGCATTCGCTTACGGATACGATTCATCGCTGTTTGGAACCGTTCTGTATCGTAAGGCTTTAGCATATAATCAATCGCTTCTATGTCAAAGGCTTCTACTGCATATTCATCATACGCAGTTGTAAAAACAAATAATGGGGCTTTCATGTAAACAAGCTCCGTTATTTTCTTCGCTGCATCTACGCCACGCATACCTGGCATATGTACATCGAGAAAGATGACATCTGGTTCATGCTCAATGTACAGCTCAACTAACTGCTCCCCTGTTTCCGCACTTGGCAACAGCTTTACATCTTGTTCTTTTTCTAATAAATATATTAATTCTTCACGTGCCAATTGTTCATCTTCCGCAATCATCGTGTGGATTTTCATATAATACCTACCTTTCTTTATAGGGGATCGTAAAATATACTTCACTACCACTCCCAGGTAAATTCCGTACATGTAATCGTGCTTCCTCACCAAGCAGATTAATTAAGCGCTGATTCACATTATATAAACCGGTCCCACCATGCTGCTTTTCTGTCAACACAACATTTCCAACCCGTGATAAAATTTCTTCAGAAAATCCTCTTCCATTATCTCGAACACATATTTTCATTCGATCACCCTTTCTCTCCATCGTTACATCAATTCGTCCCCCTTCTGTCACGTGCTCTAGTCCATGGCTGACACTATTTTCAACAAGTGGCTGGATCGATGACGGCGGAATAAGCAGATGGGAAATGCCTTCTGGTTCTGTAAAATTAATTTGTAATCGACTCGTAAATCGAGTTTGGATAATCGCAATATATGCTTTTACATGTTCCGATTCCTTTTCCAATGGCACGAGATGTGTGGATACAAGCTTCAGATTGAATCGCATAAAGTGTGCTAATTGAACGGTTATATGTCTTGCTTTTTCAGGGTCTTTACGAAATAATGCCGCAATCATATGCAGTGTATTAAACAGAAAATGTGGATTGATTTGTGCTTGTAAATTACTTAACTCTGCATCACGTGTATGTAATTCAAGCCTTTCCGTTTTGATCGTTTTTAATTGATTTCCAATTAATTGCCCGAGACCCTCTGCCAGCATCAGCTCTACCGGACGGATATGCTGTGCCTTGCGAAAATATAATTTTATCAAACCAATTGTTTTACTCGCTTCTAATATTGGAATAATGATGACAGCTTCTAATGGGCAATTTTTGTTGGAACATTGAATTTCCGCCTGTGAATAGGCTACAAGCGTTTGCTTTGCTTCCATTGCCCGGTGTGATAGTTTTGTCGTTAACTGGTTTCCGTTTTTGTGATGATCACTCCCTAGCCCCTTATGTGCCATCACTTCCTTTTCATTTGTAACTGTGACCGCTGCTAATTTTAAACGCGCATAGAGAAGACCCGCAATCCCCTCTGCCTTTTTTTGAAAGGAATCCTCCTTTAAAAAAGGCAATGCTTCTTCTGCTATCGTCAATGCTTGTTTTGTAGCAAATGCTGCTTCATTTTCCTGCTCCCGCATCACTATGGCAATCATTGCTGTAAAAATTGCAATAGCGATACTATTCGATAATACAACCGGCAAGCCAATTGTGTTAATCATGGCAACCATTTCCCTGTCCTGCGAATCAAAAATAAGCAATAAATGCATCAATAAAATGGGAGGGAAAATCCCAATAAATAGCGCTTTTATTGGTGAGATAACGCGTTCTTGTGAAAAAAATCGTGCCGTAAATCCTGCCAATAATCCTGTTAGTGGATTCACGAGGCTATTCGCTAGAAAACCTATCCCTCCTAGGTAAAACAAATGCGAACCAGTAATAATCCCGGCACCAAGACCAACGATTGGTCCTCCTAATAGACCTGCAATGACAATGGCAACTAAACTAGAACTAACAACCATTTGATCGTTCCCTACATCCCAAACAAACGCTTGGACTACCGTAAAGTCACTTCCGATAACGACTCCGGTTAGTGTTCCTGCAATTCCGAACAAACCAAATACACACGCATGAATAACTGCCATTTTGAAACTAAATTCACGATAAAGCAGTGACCTGAATCCAGGGCTTCGTGTCAGGACAAAAGCAATAACTAATAATAAACCTAAACGTTCGAATAAAACGATTGTCAAATACATCACGGACGATCTCTCCTTGCATCAATCCCAGTTTGTGATTTTAGATAGAAAGCATGAAATGGGACTGCATTTTCTTGCCCTTTCGGTGATAATACCGCTCCAAGATATGCTCCTAAAAATCCAATTGGTATGGCAATTATCCCTGGATTATAGAGTGGTATTAAGGCTTCTCTTGCAATCCAGCCTCCATCTAAATTCATCACATGTGGTCCGATTAACAGTAACAATAAGGACGTTGTTAAACCACAGACCATCCCAGTAATTGCTCCAGTTTGATTAAATCGCCTCCAATAGATGGTTAATAATAGTACTGGTAGATTACTAGATGCTGCAACAATAAATGTTAACGAAACTAGAAACGTTACATTCATATTCCTTAAACCAAGTGCAAATAATGTTGATAGTAGGCCGATAAAAAAGGCGGTCCAGCGTGCAGCACGGACGCGTTTCTTCTCCGTTGTATTTCCTTTTTTAATAATATGGAAATAAATATCATGAGAGAAAGCAGTCGTAGCTGAAATGACCAAACCGGCTACAACCGCAACAATTGTTGTAAATGCAATCGCAGCGATAAATGCCATTAGAAAGTCGCCACCTAAGTTCTCCGCTAATAATGGTGCAGCTAAATTTCCAGATGGATCAAGCATGATCAATTCCTCAAACCCAACCAGCGCTACAGCACCTAGACCTAAAACAAGCGCAATCAAATAAAATACACCAATGATCCAACTCGCAGTTAAGAGAGATTTACGAACTTCTACCGTATTTCGGACAGTAAATAATCGAATTAAAATATGTGGCAAACCAGCAGTACCAAGTATTAAAGCGAGATGTAGCGAAATCGTTTCGATCGGGTTGTTAAACAAATGGCCCGGTAACGAAAATTGATCACCTAATGGAGAACCGATTGTAACCTGTTCAATAAGATTTGAAATACTCCAATTAAACCGAGATAAAACTATAAGCGCAAGTAGAAATGTACCGGACAAAAGTAATACTGTTTTGACGATTTGTACCCATGATGTAGCAAACATCCCACCAAATACGACATAAACTGTCATGAGTAACCCTATGATTAGTACAGAAGTGGAATAATTAATATTTAGCAATAAACGAATTAACAATCCTGCAGCCACTAATTGTGGAATCATATAAAGAACCGAAATGATGAGTGCCCCGACAGCCATCATTCCTCGCATTTTATAACTGGGAAAACGCGAGCAAACAACATCACCTAGTGAATATTTGCCTAATCGGTGCACTGGCTCTGCAATAAAGAACAAAACAATTAAATAGGAAACTAAAAATCCAATCGCATACAAAAATCCATCAAAACCATTGATTGCAATCGTACCAACGATACCCAAAAAAGAAGCCGCACTAATATAATCTCCTGCAATAGCCATCCCATTTTGTGTACCTGTTAAACTACCAGCAGCAATATAGAACTGATTCGTCGTTTTACTTTGTCTCGCCGCCCAATAGGTAATGATTAATGTACAAACAACAATACAGAGAAAAAATAATAGATAGGTAATGTTCATAGAATCACCTTCATACGTATTTTGGGAGAGCTAAATCTTCATACAGTCGTTGCTTAGGTAGTCTAAAATATGTAAAAATTGATTAAATTCTATATTTTGATTTTACTATAAATTGTATAGCATGCAGAATAAGAAGTAAAGATTTGTGTGTAAGATGATTGGGATTTGAGAGATAACGGAGGTTTCTGATGGATGATCAGTTTTCGTGGTCTAGGGATCAATCGCTTAGTTGCGTTGCCCGAACTTGTGCGGCGGGTGATCGATTGACTGGCTGGAATGCACTATTTCACTCTGTTGATAATCAGTTAAAATAGAATGGGTTGCGCAATTCCCATACTTCATCACACGCAAAATAAGGTGTCATCAAGCCATTAAAAATCCTTGAAAACACCTCATTCCATAAAACTAAACTACGAGCGAAGTTCAGTAGCTCTAACAGACAGTTCTTCTTTTCTTCTATTTTGTAGAGCATAGACTAGAATAATAATAACGAGACCAATTGTGCTCGTCCATAGATTAGCATACATGGATAGTGCTCCGCTTATTACTAATAGAATCCGCTCCAAAACAGTCGTTCTTGTTTTTAACCAGCCAATCGCTCCCCCTGCGAGAGCGGTGACACCGATAACAGCAGTTAAGAATGCAAGCAGTACTTCTACCAAATTACCGTCCATTAAAAGGGCTGGCTCTAAGACGAACATGAACGGGACAACAAAACCGACGATACCTAATTTGACAGCCTCTAGCCCTACCCGATTCGGATTTGCATCGGCAATCCCTGCAGCTGCATAAGCTGCAACAGCCACAGGTGGTGTGATCGCTGAGAAAATTGAAAAGTACACTATAAATAGGTGGGCAGCCATCGCAGACACTCCTAATTCAATTAAGGCAGGTGCTGCAAGCATCGCAGTTAGAATATAAGCAGCAGCAACCGGCATTCCCATCCCTAAGACGATACAAATCAGCATGACAAGAATTAATGTCGGAAACAGCATCCCTTCTGTTAATCCAAGCACAATACTTGTTACCTTTCCACCAAGCCCAGTTGTCATAATCCCAGCAATAATAAGTCCTGCTGCGGCACATGCTGTCGTAACCGGAACAGAAGACCTTGCTCCATCCACTAACGCTCCGCAAATCTTTCGCACGCCCATTCGTGTCTCTTTACGGAACCAGCTAACGATAATTACTGCAATGAGTCCATAGAAGCCTGTTCGTGATGCGCTGTAGCCTAGTACTAAGAGAACGACTAGTACAATTAATGGAATAAAATAAAACCAGCCTTCTTTCAAAACTTCACTTACCTTTGGAATATCTTCTTTTGCCGGACGTGGTAAATCAAGGCGCATTGCCTCAAAATGAACCATGGCAAATAAAGAAACATAATAAAGAATACCAGGAATCAATGCCGCAATTACAATCGATCCATACGACATTTGTGTCACTGCGGCCATTAAAAATGCCGATGATCCCATAATTGGAGGCAAAATACTTCCACCTGTAGAGGCAGCCGCCTCCACCGCCGCTGCAACCGCTGGAGTATATCCTGACTTTTTACTAACCGGAATCGTAAAGTTACCGGTTGTTACAACATTTGCCGTTGGACTACCAGAGATGGAACCGAAAAAAGCACTAGCAAGAACCGCTACCTTCGCAGAGCCCCCTCGCGTTCTCCCCGCAATTGCTGTTGAAATCCGAAAGAAAAATTCCCCAGCACCTGATTTTTGCAAAAAAGCACCAAACAGCATAAACATAAATACAAATGAGGCAGCGACAGAAATTGGCGATCCCCAAAGTCCATTGAAGCTGTACGTGAGCTTTTCAATGAACTCAACCACAGCCATTTCGCGATGGCCAAATAATCCATCGAAATGGTGACCCCACAATGTATAAGCAAAGCCAATAAACACGAGAACAATTATTGGAAAACCAATCGTTCGTCTCGTTGCCTCAATCGTTAAAAGGATAAACACAAGCCCGAAAAAAATATCCCATGCTGTTAATGGATTCATAATGGGTATTCGAACTGCAATTCGCTCAGCATGGAACGTGAAATAGATACCCGCACTGATTGCCAACATGACAAAGGAATAGTCTATAAAGCTAGGCTTGTGACTTTGAACTGCTTCTTTTTTCGAAAAGCCGTAAAGCAAAAACGTAAGAGCAAGAATAAAAGCTAAGTGGATTGCCATTTGATTAAGTGGATCAAGGTTCCCAAAGATCACAGACCAAATTTGATAGACAGACAATCCAAAAGCAAAAATGATAAAAATTTTCATCGGGAGGCTTGAAAGATTACGCTTGTACCCTTCCACAAACCACCTGTTTAAGATTGCTTTCATGTTCACAATGCAAAGACTCCTTTCAAGAAAAAGCAAAAGTTAGTAATTTATTCTTTAAGAAAAATGTGAGTAAAACCTCCGAATTTAATAGTGATGGAAGATGTTAAGGAAGCATACCTTTCTCACGGAAAAATCTTTCTGCACCTGGATGCAGTGGAACATTACCGACTTTCATCATATTATCTTCTGATAGATTATTAAATTCCTTGTGCACCGTTCTCAGATAATCAAAGTTTTCATAGATTGCCTCAGTCATCTGATAGACTTCTTCCTCTGGAACATCTTTATGTGCAATGAGAATTGCCGGTGTACTAACGGTTGCTACGTCTTCCTCTAAAAAGGAGTATGCAGAAGCGTTAATCGTTCCAGTATCCATGCCAAGCTTTTCGGATACACGCTCAATCACCTGTTCATTTAATTCAAGCATTTTTAGACGCATCAATGTAGACGCTTCAATAATATCACTCGAAGGTGCCGACACCGCATCCCCACTTGCATCAACTCGATTATCGGCCATCATTTCAAATGTTTTCGATCCAGATAAATAATCAACTGATCCACCCCAAGAAACAATATCATCATAAGTGATCCCATATGCTTGTAAAATATTCCTCGTAATAATTTCACCAGCAGCTCCCTTTTGATCGACAGCCAAACGGATAGGAGCTTTCAACTCAATCATCTCTTCAAAGGAATCATAAGGCACTTCCGAAGCTACGATAAACTGGTAGTAGTTTGCTGGAATCACAACACTTACAGCACGAATATCTTCATAGGGCTGATCATATGGCTCTTCCCCACTGTATGCTGCATAGGATGTCATCGCATAGGATAATCCATACGGAACAACACCTGTTGCGACAGTTAGCGGGTTTTCCACGATACCACCTGGTTCTACGGTAATGATAGCTCCTTCATGTTCCCTGCGAATCGATTCAGCAATTCCTTCTGTAAAAACAGACCAAGCACCACCAACTCTTCCCCCAACAATCGTTGTGTGTAGTGACGTCTCCGAATATGCAGCACCTTTCGCTACCTGTTCGTTCCCCTTTTCACATGCAGTTAAAAAAATAATTCCTAGAATGATTGCGATAACGATGCTTTTATTCATAGTATGGCCTCCCGTTGTCTGCACGTTATTTCTTACTTCCCTCATTCACTTGCAAACTAATGTCCAACGCCTTAACAGAGTGTGTTAACGCACCTAATGATATGTATTGCACCCCAGTATTTGCATAGGTTGCTAGATTAGCAAGCGTAATTCCACCTGAAGCTTCTGTTACGATCGGATCAGGTACAAGCTCAGCAAATCCAATTACTTCCTCTGGACTGCGATTATCGAACATGATGACATCTGCACCAGCATCTACCGCTTCCAGTACCTCACATTTACTTTCCGTCTCCACTTCAATCTTCACCATATGTCCGACCGCTTCACGTGCTTTCTCAACTGCTTTCGTGATCGACCCACAATACGAAATATGATTATCTTTAATCATCACACCATCATATAAACCATTGCGATGGTTCTTTCCTCCACCAGAAGTAACTGCATATTTATCAAACATTCTTAACCCGGGCATTGTTTTTCTCGTATCACAAATGCTGATTGCTGGGTCATTCAAGGTTTCTACACATCGGTTCGTCATCGTCGCAATGCCGCTCATACGTTGCAATAGATTTAAAATTACGCGCTCTCCAGTAAGTATGGAGCGGACAGAGCCATACACTTCCGCAATCGCCGTTTGGGCTTCCACGATATCGCCATCTTTAAAATTCAGCTTAACTTCCACTTCGGAATCTAGTAAATGATAGGCTTCCTTAATAATGGATAGTCCAGAAAGAACTCCGGATTCCTTAACGATAAACACACCTTTTCCCAATTGATCCTTAGGAAAAATGGAATCACTTGTGATATCCTGATCACCAATGTCTTCCATAAAAAATGATTCGAGTGCTTTTCGTAGTTTGATTGTATTCATAGTCGTTACTCCTTCACTGGTTGTCATTTTGTTTGTGATTATTTTCACATTAAATACATTAGAATACGATTACTTCTTTTAAAAACAAGCAATCTCCCCATCCTGTTAGATTAATTAATCCAGTTTATCCGATGAGTCTATAGTCACCTGTCTTGACATCTATATTTACATAGAATTAATATATTATCAAGTACTAGTTTCTAAAAACACATTTCTTTCGTTTAATATTAGAATAAACATTTCTGTCACATGGAGATGTACAAGGAGGGCTATAAGTGGAGCAACAAGTAAAAATGCCTTCAGCAAAAAGACAGCAGCTTATTATACAAAAGCTAAAAGAATCGGTTCAACCAATTAGCGGCAGTGATTTTGCCAAACTTACCAATGTATCCCGACAAGTTATTGTCCAGGACGTCTCTATTTTAAAAGCAAAAAACGAACCGATTATCGCCACAAGCCAAGGATATCTTTATCTGAACGAACAAACGGATAATAAAAAACAACAAGTAATTGCATGTAAGCATGATGCTAGCCAAACACAGGAAGAGCTATACTTAATTGTTGATCATGGTGTGACAATCAAAGACGTCATCGTTGAACATGCTGTATATGGAGACATTACAGCCTCTATTCGAGTCAGTAACCGTAAAGAAGCTGATCAATTTGTTAAAAAAATAAAGGCTACGGAGGCTTCGTATTTATCCGCATTAACAAATGGGGTTCACCTGCATACCCTTGAGGCCGATTCACTTGTTAAAATCGAAGCAGCGTGTAGGGACTTAAAAAAAGCTGGCATTCTAATCTAAATTCTTTCGGTCAAATACGGTTTGAAAATGAACCGTAACGGTTACTGGTTATATGTAGATATACATCCTAGTATGTCAGCGAGGTGATAACATGTCTAATCATGACAAAGAAAAGCGAAGCGATGACTCGCTAGAGCAAAAGCAAAAGATTAATGATCCGAACCAAGACATCGAACCACAACGTGAAACAGACCCAAAGCCGCAGGAAAGTAATAGAGAGTAAGGCTGGTTTCCCAGCCTTACTCTCCTATTTCATTTTATTTATTTTTTACTCAGTTGATCCACCGCAAGGATTGCTGCAGCAACATCATCTGCAGTAACATCCTGGGAAAGATTCCCCATTGTTTCTCCCTCTTGTGTAGATGCTTCTCCCACTCTTCGTAAATCTTCATAGGATACTTCTTCTAAATGCATTTCTTTTAATGTTGTCGGTAATCCAAGTGCGCGATAAAATTCAATATATTTTAGAATTTCATCTTGTGGATGCAATTCTAACATGAGCTGCGTTAATGTTCCATATGCTACCTTTTCACCATGTGTCAAATGGTGAATATCACCCTCGAGTACGGTAAAACCATTATGGATGGCATGCGCAGCAGCTAGTCCACCACTTTCAAACCCAAGACCAGATAGCAATGTATTCGCCTCGACAACAGCTTCTACATGTTTCGTGACCAGCCCTTTTTGTACTGCCTTATAAGCCGCCTCACCATAAGCAAATAATGTTTTCTCACAGGCTTCGGCAATTGCTTGTGCAGCAATACTTGTCTTGCCACCTGCCATTGCATCACCATTGCTTTTAATTGTTGCTCTTGCCTCCACCCATGTTGCCATTGCATCTGCAATTCCAGAAGCAAATAATCGTGGCGGAGCACCTGCAACTACGTTTGTATCAACGAGTACCAACTCTGGATTTTTATCATAAAATTTATAGGACTCAAATACACCTTCATCACTATAAATAACAGATAACGCACTAGTTGGTGCATCGGTTGATGCTGTTGTAGGAACAATCACAACACTTACTGCCAGACCATCAGCAACTGCTTTCGCTGTATCTAGTGTTTTTCCTCCTCCAACCCCGATGACGCTATCAACCGCTTCGTTCGTCCCATCGTTTACAATTCTTTCTACTTCATTTAATGAAGCCTCGCCATTAAATTCTACGTAATGGAAATCTACATCTTCTGTTTTCAAGCTCTCTTCAATTGTTGATCCTGTAATCTTCCAAACCGTTTCATCTGAAAGGATTAAAGGTTTTTTTCCAATTGACTTAACATGCTGACCAATACCTTTTAATGCATCCTTTCCCTGAATATACTTACTAGGTGAGGTAAAAATAATATTTGTCATGTTATATCGCTCCTTTTATGTAGTTTCACCTCTATTATATCACACCCTTTTGGAATCGTGAAATAATTCACATATTTTATTTCAAATACACTAGCTAAGCTAACTTATTTCCTTCACGATTCTTCACACCCCTCTAACAAGCCCGCAATGTTACCATTTTCAAACGCCTACTAATTAACAACCTAAGTTAATAGGTATTAGCCAAAATTCTGCTAAATTACTTCCATAGGGATAGTCGTACAAGCAAATTTGCTTCTAGGAAATAGAATACATTAGAAACCGTGGCATTCGTTGAAGGGATTCTAAGAAATAAGTTACTCGCTTTCTTAGAATCCTTCTACGTTGGAGTGCAAGCTTCCTGAGTAAATGCCTTCGTTTCACAAATACGGATGAAGCTTATAAAAACGTGTAAAGGGAGGGTAATCTTGGTGTATAATGACTATTTTTATATTGCAGAATTAACAGGCTCACAAGAATCGCCACCAGTTCGGACATATGCTGATGGTACAACACTGTTTCATGTGAGTAGAAAAGGCAATGAAATACGCTATCGACTTGCTGCCAATAATATTAAAAATATGACACAGGCACATATTCAAGTTGGACGCAGAAATATTAATGGACCTGTTGTCGCTTTTTTATCCAGTGAAGGTGCTAGTCTCGGGGAACAAGAAACTATTTTAGAAGGGTTCCTAACATCAGCTGATCTAACTGGACCACTCAAAGATAAATCGATCTCAGACTTAGTTGATCTTATGAATGCTGGAAAAGCATATGTCAACATCCATTCAAAAACATACCCGAATGGAGAAATCCGAGGAAAGATCACGCAACACTAAAAACCACATGATAATCCCATATAATGCTACTTAAGGCTGATTTTTTATCAGCTTTTTTATTTTGCTAGAATGTATTAATCTTATCTGATGTTATAACTAAATGTTTCCATTTCACCATAAGGATAAGCGGCCAATGTACCAATTGAAAGAATCCATTTTGATTAGCCTTTTTCAAAATGGATTCTATCTCAAAGTCTAAAAATTCATTCTCGAACCTTTAATCGGTTAATTATAGCAAGCCCTCTTGTTCATATAGGTAAGCATATGGAATATCTAAAAACACATACAATATATCAGAAATCGGAAAAGAATAAGTTCTAATCCGTTCATCTCTTTCAATATCCGTGTATAAGTCAGATAAGAGCCCTTTTTTCTCTACGTTCATTCGCATGACATTCTCAAAAAAGTATGGTCGCCAGCTCCAGTTTTTATTCTTCCCTTCATACTGAAGCCCCCACTCTCCTTCAGTATTTTTCTCTGCATTCGAAGACAGTTGAATTCCTTCTTCATTACAAATGTAGACACGAAAAGCAAAGCTCGTACATGCCTCGCCAATTTTTAAGATGATCTCGTCATAGGAAGATTCTGGTTTTACCGATGGTAGCATTGCTTTAAACTGTTCATTAATCCAATTCGTTAATTCCAGCTGAGCCTTCATTTTCTTACGTTCAAATAAAACAAAACGTTGAAAATCTGCTTTAATCTTCTCTTGAGAACAATCTGCTGCAACAAAATTAGCTTCTGGCTGTTTTAGATAACTTCCCTGATAATAATGCCCACCATGACGCCATGCATAGTTCAATTGATTGTATGTGGTGATCCCTTTAAATAAGAGTGCTGCACCGATTTTACGAGAAAGCATGGATAGCGAATGATGAACATCCCCATATAACTGTGGTAATAAATCATCCTCTAAAAAACCAGCATCTACTTTTACAATGTTAGGTTCTAATTGAACTAAACGCTCTAAACTAGCATTTCGTTGTTCAACATCAATGGCAATCCGAATACCCAGCGTCTTCATATATTTGATGAGCTTTCTTAAATCATTGCTTTGCTCCGTGATTGAAGCCTCCTTTATTTCGATGATAATTTTATGCAAATCCAGCCCTTTCTCAGCACTAGATTGTAAAAGAGTTAGCAATGACTCTCCATCATCCTTCATTAATAGTCTAGCATTATAATAAAATATCAGATTCATTGACTGATCACTTTCCATAAACGTATGCAATGCCTTTTGTTGAACATCATTATTCAGTTCAAGGTGGAAATCTCCAGGGATTGAACCGTCATCAAAAAACCAGTCTAACTGCTTTAGATTACCATTTTCTTCTTGAAATAAAGGAAGTACTTCATAACCTGCAATCAATTGTGTATCCGCACTGATAACCGGCTGATAATATGGTATCACCTGCTTCAAATTTAACATAACCTCTAAAGGATCCAACCCTAACACCTCCATTTGTTACCTATCAATTACAATACGACATTATAATGAGATACTAAGAGTATACTCCATAATTGATAATTTCTTAACTAACAACTTCATTTTACTTCCTCTATCCGTAAACATTATCCTTACATAATTGAAATTTTTATCAATGAATGAAATAATAGATTTATTAAACCAATCTGTTTTATAAGAATTATAGATAAAACTGCTTTATTACAGGAGGATCACGAATGAAGCTTTCAACATTAAAAACCGCAACAGAACGAATGGAACTATTAAAAAAGACAGTCGAGCCTTTCAAAGACCGCGCACAGCAACATGATGAAAATGGGACATTCCCTCATGAAAATTTTGAAGACTTAAAAGCAATTGGCTACCCCGCTTTAACGGTTCCTGAGCAATTCGGGGGATTGGAAATAACACTAACAGAAATGCTGCAGCTCCAAGAAGTCATTGCGCAGGCTGACGGCTCAACAGCCCTTTCGATCGGCTGGCATATGGGCATCGTTAAGCATCTCGGTGAAAACGAGCGCTGGTCCGAAGGACGTTTCGCATCCGTTGCTCGCGATGTCGTGAAGCATGGTGCATTATTAAATAATGCTGCTTCAGAGCCAGCAACTGGTAGTCCAACACGTGGCGGCAAGCCAGAAACGTTTGCAAAGAAAATGACGAGTCGCTGGGTCGTCAATGGAAGAAAAACGTTTACCACACTCTCACCCATTCTCGATTATTTTATCGTTAGTGCTTCCATTGACGGCGAAGACCAAGTTGGGAACTTTCTAATTAAACGAGATACAGCTGGGGTACGTGTTGATGAAACGTGGGATTCTATCTCGATGCGAGGGAGTGGAAGCCATGACCTTGTTCTAGAAAATGTTCATGTAAATGCCGAGGACCTTGTTGAACGAATTGAAGCAAAGCGGAAGAAGCCTGCTGGATGGTTATTACATATTCCCGCATGTTACCTTGGGATAGCACGCGCCGCACAAAATTATGCCATCCAGTTTGCTTCAACCTATTCTCCTAATAGCATTGCAGGAACGATCGCTGATTTACCTAATGTAAAGCAAAAGCTAGGTGAAATGGAGCTTGCAGTATTAGAATCCAAGCATTTTCTCTATTCTGTCGCTAGCATTTGGGATGAAAGTGATGATGCGATCCGACAAACGATGGGGCCTGAACTTGGTGCAGTTAAATTATCGGTCGTCAATAAAGCTATTCATATTGTCGACTTAGCAATGCGAATTGTGGGCGCGCGTAGCTTATCGAAACAAAATCCATTACAACGCTATTATCGTGACGTGCGTGCAGGACTCCATAACCCACCGATGGATGATATGACAATTATGCAGTTGAGTGGCAGATAAGTCTTGCTTCTTCATAAAAATGCACATCATCAATTACCGACATTGGCCATATCAAAATTGAAGAAGCAACACCTATTTGGTTACAATTACAAGAAAAAGTTGAATATGATTTGGGCAAGAAAGCCTATAAGGATTTATTAGATACGCTTCAAAATTTATAGTAATCCATGGGGTAAGAAGTTTTATAAAAAATCCGGACATGGAGCAGGGATACTTCACACGATGTGAAACATCCCTGCTTTTGCAACTATTATCACTTTAAATCTCACTTCTCCGGCATCCGCTTTACGATCAATAAAAAGAGCATAAACAATCCCAAATAGCCAAATAGCGGATAGAGAACAGTCAATAATTTTCCATAGCCTGCTTGACTAATAACGAAAATAACAAATAGAATAAGTAAAACCGCATGCTGATAACGCAGGCCGAATGCTGCTTTTAATTGCCGTGTGATCCCGAAGACATTTCCAACAACTGTATTAAAAATTTCTCCAAATATAACGAGAAGGAAAAAAACATGGATCATACTGCCAAACAGTTTAACGATTTCTGCCATTGGTATATCATAGGTAAACGTCGCTGGAAAAGCAGACAATGAAAAATGACTCATGATTAATATGAAAAAGAGACCAAGTCCACCAAGGAAACCGCCCCATTTTAAAATACGCTCATCGCGAATCTCGTTCCCTAGTGGTACAAGTACAACAAGTGCTGTCATTAAATTAAAGGAAGAGTAGGTTAGTGGTGATATGATCCATTCCCAACCTTCTGAATGAATGCTTGCCATCACTTGTCCAATTAGACCTTCTGTTCTACCATTAAAAATGGATACAAATACAAACAAACTAAATAAAATCATTAATGGAACGATATAGGAATTAATTGCAAAAATACCTTTCATCCCTTTTAACACAACAATATAACAAAGAATCATGGTTATCATAATTCCAAATTGGAAAGGCAGACCAAGCTGTTCGTGAAAAACTGCCCCCGCCCCAGAGAGCATGACGGAGGTGACGCAAATGACAACGATAAACATAAATAAATTAACGAATTTGCCACCTTTTGAACCGAACAAATATACATTTAATTCTTGATACGAGTAAGCTCCTATCCGGGCAGATATAATCATAATTTTCGTCCCGATAAAAATAAACAAAAAGCCCGTTATGACAATACCTACCGACCCAAACGCTCCGTGCATACTAAAAAACGTAACAATTTCCTTGCCTGTTGCAAATCCAGCACCAACAACCGTTCCAATATATGTTGCAGCTACTAAAAGAATAGAAAACCATTGTTTTGCCATCGCCTCACCTCCCTCTTCATGTATATGCTGTGGGCTTCGATAAAAGACGAGCATTTCGAATTGGGAATTTTAGTTTTCTTGACAACATTACTAACCACTGGTTATTATATAACCAGTGGTTAGTAATTAATAAAGGAGTGATTCATTTGACGAATAAACATTTACAACGTGCGGAAGAAACAAAACAAACAATTTTAACTGCTGCTGAAAAGCTCTTTGTAAAAAAAGGATTTGATGCAGTATCAATTCGAGAAATCGCAAAAGAGGCAAAATGCTCACATACAACGATATATCTTTACTTTAAAGATAAAGAAGCATTGCTTCACGAGCTTTCCATGCCATCCTTAGAAAAACTGTACGATAGCATACGAAAAATTACAGATACTGCTTCAAAAACTGCTGAAGCAAAACTGAAAGAAATAAGTCATCTATTTATCCGCTTTTGCTTAACAAACAAAAACATGTACACGATTTTTATTAATGAAAAATCTTCAAGGGTAGATGAAGTTGATCCTAATCTCGAAATAAACAAAATTCGTATTCGACTTTTTTCATTAATTCAACAAACACTTGGTGAATGCATTAAAATCAAAAGTGATGAGCAATTATTAGCTTTTTCTCGCATTTACTTTTACAACCTATATGGAATTTTAAGTACCTATTCCTATCAGCATGAGCCTACGGAAGTGTTAATCGAACGCTTAACACCAACTTTTGACCTCTCTGTCGAAGTGCTTCTCTCTGGTTTTAAACAAATAGTAAGGAGTGAACAAAAATGAAAATGAAACAGGTTTCTGAACATATTTGGAGCATCAAAGAATGGATGCTTATCCCGATTCATGTATGGGTAGTTATCGATAAGGAAGGTGTGACGCTCGTAGATGCCGGAATTCCTAAGATGGCCAAAGGTATCTTAACATCTATCAAGCAATTAGAGGCAGGCCCATTAAAGCACATTCTCTTAACACACGGACATTCGGATCATGTTGGCGCACTAAAAAAAATCCAATCAGAAACGCAAGTTCCAGTTTTCGCACACAAAATGGAAATCCCTTATATGGAGGGGGATAAGCGCTATCCAAGAAGAAAAAAGTTTGAAATGAATGTAGAAAAAAATATGGTTCAGCCTCTTCCGACCGATAAACATGAAGTACCCATCCAGTTTTCTGGATTGCAACCGTATCTAACACCAGGACATTCACCTGGTCATGTCGTCTATTATCACGAAGCAGATAATGTATTATTAGCTGGCGATCTGTTCACATCAAAGCGCGGAAAAATCCAGCAGCCAATGGCTCTTTTTACTGGTGACATGCAGGTAGCAGTAAAAAGCAGTACGATTCTAGAGCAATTACAACCAGAACGGTTAGAAGTATGCCATGGTGATTCTGTATTTCATCCTGCCGCTCAACTGGAAGCTTACATGAACAAAATGGAACAAAAGCTAAAGATGAGTATTAGATAACTATTTCCCAATTAATTTGACAAAATCCTCTTCTTAGAAGTCCTTCCTACTTCATTAAATACAAGGAGCTACTGCGATGTTCATTTTTCAATATGCTTTATATGCCATTCTATTTTTATTGGAATTAGTTGCGCTTATTGCCTTTTCCAATTGGGGTTTCCAACAATCAAAAGGGCCGTTTATGAAGATTCTGTTTGGGATTGGCACTCCACTGTTTGTCGCTATTTTCTGGGGAATGTTTCTGTCTCCAAAAGCTGCCATAACAATCCCATTCTCTCTACAATTACTGCTTCAATTTATTTTATTCGCCTTGGCAGCACTATCCTTACACGCTACTGGAAAAAGTGGTATTGCAATTGTATTCTTCATAACTTTTGTCATATCCAAGCTGCTCATACTAGTAATTAAACGCTCTAACTAGGATTTCCACTCAAAAAATTCGTAGAGTGCGCAATACAAAAATGGAAATACTACTACTAATTACTTGAGGCAAAAAGGAGAGATAATATGACAGCTTCCGAGCAATATCGTATGGAAAGAGATAGTTTAGGTGAAATATTAGTACCTTCTACAGCATATTACGGAGCACAGACACAGCGAGCCAAGGAAAATTTTCAAATTAGTGGAATGCGACTTCCTAGATCTTTTATTCGGGCACAAGGAATTATAAAAGCTTCAGCAGCAAAAACAAATATGGAATTAGGTTTGCTAACAAAATCAATTGGTGAAGCGATTATTGAAGCAGCTGAGGAAGTAATCCAAGGTAAATGGGACAGTCATTTTGTTGTGGATGTGTATCAAGCTGGGGCCGGCACATCACAAAATATGAATGCCAATGAAATTATTGCCCACCGTGCATCGGAGCTATTAGATGGAACACTAGAATCCCATCGGGTACATCCAAATGATCATGTCAACATGGCACAATCGACGAATGACACCTTTCATACCGCGCTCCATATCGCAGCCATTGAAAATATGAATAAACGGCTGCTCCCTGCCATTTCGCAACTACAACAGGAGTTACAACGAAAATCCGTTGAATTTATGCCAATCATGAAATCTGGACGAACACATCTACATGATGCCATCCCTATTCGCATGGGGCAGGAATTCTCCGGTTATGCCGAAACCATTCAAGCCGCCCTTAATCAAATCGAAAAAGCAGCAGACAGTTTATACGAAATTGGTTTAGGCGGCAATGCGATCGGAACAAAGATGGATTTACATCCAAACTATATTCCAAAAGTAATAAAAGAAGTTTCGAATCGCACCAACTTGGCTTTTCGCGAACCTGCGAATATGTTTGAATTCATGCAGAATATGGGTGCTCCGATACGTACCATGATGACATTAAAGGAGTTGTCGATTCATTTAATTAAAATAACGAGTGATTTACGCTTATTAGCATCCGGTCCAAGGACTGGGTTAGCCGAGATTACACTCCCTTCCGTTCAACCGGGATCAACGATTATGCCAGGAAAAGTGAATCCAGCAATATTAGAAATGACACATATGGTCGCATGCCAAGTCATTGGGTATGAAGCAGCTATTGCTACAGCGGGAATCGCTGGCCAATTAGAAATTAATGTGATGATGCCATTAATTGCCCACACCCTTCTTGAATCCATTGAGTTACTTGCCAATGCTGTTCAAACCCTTGTAACAAAGTGCATTAGTGGTATTCAAGCAAACGAGGTAATATGCAAGCATTGGATGGAGGAGAGTTTATCTTTAGTTACTGCAATAAGCCCAATTATGGGATATGATCGCGCCGCACAGATAGGCAAAGAAGCAGATGATAAAGATATAACCATTCGAGATGTACTAGCGCAACAAGGACTACTTACTCCTGAAATCGAGAAAGCATTAGACCCTAATAGTATGGTATAACACATGGAAAAACCCCCTAACCACTTTATTGTAGCTAGGGGGTTGCTGTATTAACATACTTTAAATTAAGCAATCGTATCTCCAGCATTTACATGCTTCTTATCTGGAACCGTTACTGCTTGTCCATCTGGAACACTTGTAAATACAACAGGTGTCACAATGGATTTGGCTTTCTTGCTAATAATGTCAAGATTTGCTTTTAATAAGGCTTGTCCAGCTTCGACAATATCGCCTTCACCAACTAGTGTTTCAAAACCTTCACCTTGTAGGTTCACAGTATCAAGACCGACATGAATCAGAATTTCTTTACCACTATCAGATAAAATTCCGATTGCATGCTTCGTTGGGAATACCGTCATAATTTTTCCGTTTACCGGTGAAACAACGACACCTTCTTCCGGAACAATCGCAAAACCATCACCCATCATTTTTCCAGAAAATACTTCATCCGGGACTTCTGTGATGGAAATGATTTCACCTTTCATTGGTGAGACAATCGTTTCATTTTCTCCGCCAGTTGTGGCTTCAGCTTTCACGACGTTTTGATCATTTTCTTTTACTGGACGCGGTGTTTTCCCTGACATAATATCCTGTATTTGTCCCTTAATAATATCTGAACGTGGTCCAAATATCGCTTGGATATTATCCCCTACTTCAAGCACTCCAGCAGCTCCAAGCTTTTTCAGTTTATTTTTGTCGACATTTGCCACATTACCTACAGAGACACGTAAACGCGTAATACATGCATCTAAATGCGTAATGTTTTCTTGTCCACCCATTGCTTCTAATACATTATAAGCAAGCTCGCCAGCATCTGCTGACTCACTCTCTTCATCTTCTTCAACCTTTTCACGACCTGGCGTCATCAGGTTGAATTTTTTAATAAAGAAACGGAATAGGACGTAATAAATAACCGCAAACACAAGACCAGCTAATATCGCTAACCACCATGGCTCTTGTCCAGGTAAAATACCAAATAACGCAAAGTCAATGGCTCCACCTGAGAAAGTATAGCCGATATTAACCCCTAAAAATGTCATCAATACAAAAGATAATCCATCTAAGAATGCATGCAGAACGAATAACAGTGGTGATACAAACATAAATGAGAACTCAAGTGGTTCTGTAATACCAGTTAAGAACGATGTCAGTGCACCAGATGCAAGAAGCCCTGCCACTAATTTCTTTCTTTCAGGTCGTGCTGCGTGATACATAGCAAGTGCTGCAGCTGGCAAACCAAACATCATAATTGGAAATTCCCCAGCCATGAAGTTACCAGCAGTAATTTCCACGCCATCTCTTAGCTGAGCAAAGAAGATCGTCATGTCACCACGAACAATCTCTCCTGCTACCGTTGTATACGTTCCAAATTCATACCAGAACGGCGCATGGAAAATATGATGCAATCCAAACGGAATTAATAAACGCTTGATAAATCCAAAGAAAAATACTGCCAAATAAGTACCTTCTTCAATTAACCAGTATGATGCAGCGTTCATCGCTTCTTGTACAGGCGGCCAAATGAAAAGAAGCACTAAACCTGCAACAAAAGATACTGCTGCTGTCATAATTGGTACAAATCGTTTCCCTGCGAAGAAACCAAGGAATGAAGGCATTTCAATATCATGATAGCGATTGTAACAGAATGCCGCAATCAACCCGACTACAATACCCCCAAACACTCCTGTTTGCAGCGTAGGTATTCCAAGTACCGCCGCAAACCCTGGGTCACTATCGATCATTTCTGGTGTAACAGCCATCCATGATCCCATAACCTGATTTAGAACAAGGTATCCAACAAGTGCTGCTAGAGCCGCCGCTCCATCACCAGCAAGTCCAATGGCAACCCCAACCGCAAAGATAAGTGCAAGATTCGCAAATATAATATTTCCTGCATCTTCCATAACTAAAGCGACTAATTGAATCCAATCCGCATTTAGAAACGGAAGATAGTTTAGCATTGTCTCCTGCTGGATAGCATTTCCTATTCCAAGCAAAAGACCCGCTGCTGGCAGCAATGCTACTGGCAGCATCAAAGCTTTACCGACTTTTTGTAACACACCAAAAGCCTTTTTAAACATTGTCATCTTCCTCCATTTTAAAGTATCCAACAAACACTTTTTGAAAAACAAAAAAGACATGAGTAGAGACCACGATAAACGAATGGCAAAGGCTCTTGTAACCCTTGTCATTTATTCATGTGATTATCTCGACTCATGCCTGATCGAATCAGTAACACGTAAGATAGGATTAATCTATTTTATTGTTTAACCGCTGGAGATGCATCGTTAAGTAAACCACTTCTCCATCGTATACAGAAGTATTTAGTGTTTGTTGCATTATTTTAATTAACTTCCAAGCAAGATTATAGCACACAGGATACTCCGTTTTCAAGAGGTTTGCAATTTTTTCTGGTTCCTCAATTAACTCGTTGTTTATGATTCGTTCAATTGTATAACGAAGATGCCTCACGAGACGTAGGTAATGTATGCTTTCTTTATCAATTTTAATTTGTAATTGATCTTCAATCACATTAATTAGCTTCGTCACAAGCTGGGAGTATTTATTTAAATCAGCTATCGTTTTCTCTGTAATTGCACTATGAATATGTAATGCAATAAAACCGATTTCCCCTTCTGGCAGTTCAAGCTGCAACGATTGATTAATATAATCAACAACATCTGCTGCAATTTCATATTCTGCAGGATAAAGCGCCTTTGTTTCCTTCAAAAATGGATTTTTAATCGCCATTCCCTTTAGTAAACGACTGATTGCAAATGCAATATGGTCTGTGAATGCAACATGTACCTTCTCATGTAAGGGTGTGTTTGATCTTGCTTGAATGATATTAATTGATTCAATGATCGTTTTTAATACTGCTTCATCCACCTGAGGCAAAAGCTTGATATAGTTTGCTTGTTCCTTTTCATTTCGTAACACAAATAGCTTTTCAATCACATCTTCGGTAATTGTATCATTTTTTTTGCGATTAAATCCGATACCCTTCCCAATTAAAACTACTTCCTGCCCCTCGTTATCACTTGCAATCAACACATTGTTATTCAATGCCTTTTTTACTGTATATAAGCCCAAGGCCGTTCTCTCCTCTTCCTACCTTCTATCTTCATTACTGAATCCCCGCTCCTCAATTGTTTAATATAGCATAACCTAAAGAGAGTTTCACTATTTATACTGTGGAGGCCAGGTTTGGCTTGTTTGCAGATTGCTTCGATATGTCGCGATTTTGGGTGGAGAGAATCGCTTTTCCTATGGTTATAATCGGCTTTCGGTGTAGGTCCTGTCGCGGTCTGATCGCTTTTGATTGCGGGGTGCTCGTCCTTTAATATCAGCAGTTTGCTTCTTGCCCTCAGTATGGTTAACCCTAAATCGTTTGACCAATAAAGTATGAGCAATACACTTCTTTTTACGAGCATAACTCCTAGCCTAGCTGAGCGCAAAACCACCAAACACGAGCTCCCCCTTCTAACCAGCAGACCCTAGAGAAATCTGAGCACACAAACATAACAAGCGCGCAACAGCCAATTCCAAGAAACTACATAATTCATTAACTTTTCACATTGTATAACGCTTCAGGAACAGCCTTAATAAATAAATTCGGCTCATCTTTACTAATCATTATCAAAGCATGCATCGCTCTTGTACAGGCAGTATAAAACAAGGATTTTTCAGACTCCGAACAATAGTGCGCAGAGGACGCATCGGGTATGATGACAGCATCAAATTCAATTCCTTTCGCCAAATAGATTGGCAAAACAAGCACACCTTTTTCAAATGTATAGGTTTCTTCATTTACCAAATGGATGGCTAGCTTATCTTGTAATAAATGATAGATCTGTTCACTCTCCTCTAGCGTCTTACATACCAATGCAACTGTCTCGTTCCCCTTTTCCAATTGCTCCTCCACACACGTAAGTAAAGTTGTCGTCCACTCACTTTCATTTCGCAAGTTGATGAGTTCCGGCTTACCGCCTTCTCGATTAAACGGTTCAATTGGTTCATCTCCAGGTGCAAAATACGTTGTAAAATCCACAATTTGTTTTGTTGAACGATAGCTTTTTGTCAGTGTAATTCGCTCATGACTTTCTTCATGTTCTGCTGGTATGAGTGGATTTTCTTTTGAAACATGCGTATAAATAGCTTGGTTTACATCCCCTAAAAGCGTCATTCTTGTGTATGGAAAAAGATGCTTGATATAGGCGAATTGAAAGGCGGAGTAATCCTGGGCTTCATCGATAATCAACTGACGGACAGATCGATCGGCACTGTCTCCTAGCAATCTTCCTTTAAAATAGAGATATGGCGTAGCATTTTCCCACGTTAGAAATTTCTGAGCTAAATCCGTTGCAATTTGGGCGCGAATATCCTGCCAATCGTTTGGTAGCTCTTTCGGATTCCATTCAGTAAATAACTGTTGATAAGTGGCTAATATATTTACAAACGCCAACTGTTCCACACGTTTTTTCAACGGTTGGAAAAAGCGCCTCACCATATATCTTCTTAATATTTTCTCTTCATCTTGAACTGTACTCGATTGCATCTGTTCTTCAGCTCGGTGATATGCACGCATATAATCCTCTTTATCCAGCAATTCGATCTGTTCCATTACCCAGTCCTCAGCTAATTCCTGTTGCTGATATTTACTTAATTCCTGTTGCAGCCATTTTGATACCATTTCCATCTTATTTGGGATTGCTATCTCTTTATCTAAGCTGTAAAAGTATGCATGAATCTGTTCTTTAGCAATAAGTGTGCGACCGCGAAATTTAATAGGTTTAAATTCAATCCCATTTTCAATTAAAGCAGTCGTATAAGAATCAATCAATTGTTTAAAATCTAACGTCGACAAATAATCCATGCTCTTCATTCGAATTGGATAATGTTCACTTTCTTTTTGCGTAAGTACATATTCCATCTGCTCAAATGGTGATTCAATAGTAAGCTTGTCGCCAATTCCTTTGCTTAAATAGTCCAAAAAAGTCATTTGTCTGACATTGGTTTCACCTAACTCAGGAAGCACATTGGAAATATAACTACTAAACAATGGGTTCGGGGAAAACAGGACAACATTATCTGCATGCAATTCCTCGCGGTGTCGATACATTAAATAAGCGATTCGCTGTAAAGCAGCAGACGTCTTTCCGCTCCCTGCCACACCTTGAACGATTAAAAGCTTGCTACGTTCATTTCGAATAATTTTATTTTGTTCTTTCTGTATGGTAGCTACAATGTTTTTCATTGTTGTACTCGCATTATTCCCCAACGCTTGCTGCAGTAGCTCATCACCGATTGTAACACCTGTATCAAACATACCTTCAATGATGCCTTGTTTGATAATGAATTGGCGTTTTAATGTTATTTCACCAGATATCGTGCTATCCAATGTTTGATAATGAGCTGGCCCTGGAGAGTAATCATAGTACAGACTCGAGATTGGTGCGCGCCAATCATAAACAAGAAAGTCTTCTTCTGCGTGATCCATCAAGGAGGCAATCCCAATATAAATCGAGTCCTTCTCCGTTCCAGGATCTTCAATAAAGTCAATTCGACCAAAATAAGGAGTATTCCGGAGTCTTTGTAATGTTTGCAGCTCTTCGCTTATTTTTCCATGGAATCGCTCTTTTTCCGATAGTAATGCCGCTTGCTGTTTAATGCTTTCCTGCGTTTCAATAATATCATCAGGTTCATCAACGTTAACTGTGACGTCATCCCAAAAGGTTTTACGTAGCTCAACAACGCTTTCCTTTAATCCCGCAGACCGTACATAGAGCTTTTCTTCTTTATCGTTGATCTCTTCTACAACCTTCTCAACCCGACGCTGTTCAAACAAGCGATTATCTGTATCTTGACTCATTACATCCAACCCTTTCTCAATTAATTCAACTTTTTTATTGACAACAGCAGTAATCATTTGATATAATTATAATTGGATAGATGTATTTTTACATCGATGATTATTGCTAACTTACTTAGTATAGCATTTTTATTTACGTGCGACAATATATTGTTTACTTACTATCATCATGCAAAATAAACTGAATTTATAACCAAAAGAAGCAAAGCACTACACGCAGCTTCTTTTTTTGTGCTTATAAATGGTTAAAAAAACTGGATGGACTCTCCCACTCTGCCCCGCTCCGCAATTGTGAACTTCAGCCTTATATCCTCAAATTTCAGCATTTCGACCTCATTTATCAGCATTTAAGCAGTGAACATCAGCCAATCTAAAATGCAAGTATCAAAATTCAAAGAGTGACAGGCACCTCTTTCATATAGTATGATGAAAGAATCTTTAAGAATAGAAGGGATTATTGGAATGGCAATACATGAAGAAGTGAAAAAACGAAAAACATTTGCGATTATTTCGCATCCCGATGCCGGAAAAACAACAATGACGGAAAAGCTGCTATTATACGGAAATCTCATTCGTTCAGCAGGTACCGTTAAAGGGAAAAAATCCGGGAAATTTGCTACATCAGACTGGATGGAAATCGAAAAACAACGCGGGATATCCGTAACCTCCAGTGTAATGAACTTTTTCTACGAAGGCTATCATGTCAATATTCTCGACACTCCTGGACATGAGGATTTTAGTGAAGATACGTACCGAACATTAACAGCTGTCGATAGTGTTGTGATGATTATTGATTCTACAAAAGGAATTGAGCCCCAAACAATCAAGCTGTTTAAAGTATGTCGAATGCGCGGTATTCCTATATTTACGTTTATAAATAAATTAGACCGCGAAGGGAAAGAACCACTTGAGCTATTAGAGGAAATTGAGCAAGTGCTCGATATTGAAACATATCCAATGAATTGGCCAGTTGGCATGGGCAAACAATTCCTCGGCATATTCGATCGTTATGGTAAGCAATTTGTGCAGCACCATACCAATGAAGCAGAAACCTATATTCCATATGCAGAATTAGATAATGTTGAGCATGAGGAGCTTACAACGAACCCAACCTATGAAGCGGCCAAGGATGAGCTGGAATTAGTTGCAGAAGCCGGTGATCAATTTTCACTGGATGCTATCTTGCATGGTGAGCAAACTCCTGTATTTTTCGGTAGTGCCCTTGCCCCATTTGGAGTAGAGCTCTTTTTCAATACATTTATCTCAATGGCTCCAACACCAACACCGAGAAAAACAACCGAAGGAATTGTCCAACCAGATTACGAAGATTTTTCTGGATTTATTTTTAAAATCCAAGCCAATATGAATCCTGCCCACCGTGATCGAATTGCATTTTTACGGGTTTGTTCCGGAAAATTCGAACGTGGAATGAACGTCAAATTATCACGAACAGGTAAAATATTCAAGCTTTCCCAATCTCAACAAATGGTTGCTTCATCAAGAGAAACTGTTGAAGAAGCATACGCGGGCGATATTATTGGCATATACGATCCAAATGCTTATCAAATCGGTGATACATTAATAACTGGTAAGGAAACATTCGAATACGACGAGCTACCAGTATTCCCACCAGAATTATTTAAGAAAGTAACCGCAAAAAATGTTATGAAATCGAAGCAATTTAGAAAAGGAATTGAACAGCTCGTTCAAGAAGGGGCCATTCAATTATTCCGCGATCGACTTACGGATTCCTTTATTTTAGGTGCTGTAGGTGAGCTGCAATATGACGTATTTAAATATCGCATGCAAAACGAATACAATGCAGAGGTTCTCTTTGAGTCAATCGGAGAACGAATTCCCCGCTGGCTGAAGGAAGACCAAGTTGATGAATCATTATTTGATGGCGGCAATTTACTTGTTAAAGACCGTCATGGTAATCCACTTGTTTTATTCCGAAACGAATTCTCATTAAATTGGTTTAAAGATAAGAACCCGAAAATCGACTTAATTGACCTATTAAGCTAATTTAGTATGTACGTGTGTGTCCATCATGTGGATGCACACTTTTTCTTTACATTATCCTTATATTGCCACGTATGAAGCACCTCAAGATAATCATAATAAGAAAAACGAAAACCAAGGGGTGAATATGTAATGGGTGAAAGCAGACAATTTCGCGCTGGGCAAAAAGCACCGAATAACGGTGTTTATATTGAAATTGGTGAAACTGGAGGAAATGTCAATGACCCTCAGAAAGTTGAACTAAATGCAGGAGATACATTTCCCGAAAACACGAATCATAATCGTCTTTGGACAAACAAACGTCACCTTACAAGACCTGGAAAACCAGGTGTCCAGTAAGCTCCACACCATTCCTCAATTCTTAGAAAAAAAGCTCTGCAGTTCATCCTCCCCTGCAGAGCTTTTACATGCCTATTTATTCATTTGATAATTTAAGTGTATTAAACAATTTAAACAGTAAGCTGACCACAATCGCTACAACTGTTGCCAGCCCCATACCTGTTAATGCCACTGTTCCAATTGTAATAGACGCACCACTAATCCCGATTGCTAGCACTACACAAGTAAGAATTAAGTTTTGCGAGTTATTATAATCGACCTTCTGTTCCACTAGCATGCGAAGTCCACTTACCGCAATGATACCGAAAAGCAGTAACGAAATTCCGCCCATTACCGGTGTCGGAATCGAGGAAATGAGCGCTGCTAGCTTTCCACAGAAAGATAGAATGACCGCAATAATTGCCGCTCCCCCTATAATCCACGTTGAGTAGACACGTGTAATCGCGAGTACCCCAATATTTTCACCGTACGTTGTGTTCGGAGTGGATCCAAAGAAACTGGAAATCATGGTCGAAATACCATTACCGAATAAAGAGCGGTCCAAACCTGGATCCTTTGTTAAATCTTTATCTACAATATTTCCGGTCACAACTAAATGACCGATATGCTCCGGAATAAGCACAAGCGCTGCTGGTAAAATAATTAAGATATCAGACCAATTAAACTCAATTTGATAGTAGGTCGGCATTTGAATCCATGCCGCTTCCTTTACTGCTGTATAATCAACAATACCGAAAAGTGTTGCGATAATATAACCAGTTATAATCCCAAGTAAGATTGGAATAATTTTTAAAAATCCACGCATCGTTACCCAATAAATAATGGTTGCTCCTAATGTAAGCAATGAAACTGTCACAGAAACTGCTGTATTTGTTGCACCTTCTGTCGGTAAAAGACCTGCCATATCTGCGGCTACCGGAACAAGCTCTAATCCAATTACAGCCACGATTGCTCCCATTGCTGCCGGCGGGAAAATGACATCAATCCAAGAGGTTCCCGCATACTTAACAATGATACCGACTAGAACAAGCACTAACCCTACAACAAAGAATCCACCTAGTGCTGCTCCATAGCCTCCTCCGACAGTTAATACAGCCGTTACCGGTGAAATAAAGGCAAAGCTGGAGCCTAAATAAGCCGGGATTTTTCCTTTTGTAATTAAAATGTATAGCAATGTTCCAATCCCATTCATTAATAAAATCGTTGCTGGATCGACACCGAATAAAATCGGGACTAAAACGGTAGAACCGAACATCGCAAATAAGTGCTGAAAGCTTAATGGTAAACTTTGTAATAATGGCAACCGTTCATCTACTTGTATTTCACGTTGTTTCATTTCTTTCTCTCCTCTGTTCGTCTTTAAGAATCTCAGGTTTGTCACACGATAGACTTTCCATATCCATGCAAAAAACACCTTACCGGGCGAACTGGCAAGGTGTTTGCTTCAAGCAGCACACGGCAGCAGGCATAGCCTACTCCCATTTGTACATACATATCCGTCTCATCCTTACCAGCCTCACGGGACTGATTTAAAGGTAATTCATATTATTGTTAATCCTATTATTGCAAGAAAGGGCGCAATATGTCAAGCTATTTTTAATCCTCTGCCACTAACTCAAAAACCTCCATTTGATTGTCCCATTCAACCGTGACCTCTACAATTTGATCTTCACGAACAAATGCACCATTTCCTCCGCCTGAGTGTGTAAAAACACGATCTGTTAAGGATTCATCAATTTCCATCGTGGTACTACCAGAACCGGCAGGTGAAGTATATTCATAATGAATTTTCTTTATCGCTGCCAGTTCCTTATCAGTCCCTTTAAAAATTAGTTGCAATTCATCTGTTGCGTAACTATCATACTGATTAACGCCATTTCGCTTATAAAACCGTTCTTCACCTATAACTCGAAAGGACGCTTCCCAGTTGTCACTCTCCCCTTTCAGGGTAAAATCATAGTTATAAACATTTCCTCGTACCGCTCCATTAACAAAATAGCCTGTAACAAAAAGTAACACCGCACCAACCAGAACAGCGATAACTTTCTTCCAGTTCACTGCAAACACCTCTCTATTTGACATAATTTTCTTACTATTATTATAACAAAAAAGACCATCACACGATATAGTTGATGGTCTTTTTTCGTATATTAAAAACTCGCTCTACTACGATAGATGACTTGTCCCTTCGCAGAGAACTTTTCCTCATACTCTGTCATGATATTCAATGGATCCGCGATTGCATGTAAATCCAAATTCACTTCTTCCAAATTCATACCGAAAGCATTGAAGCTAACAAGTGAATATTCAAATAAACCGCGATTATCTGTTTTAAAAATAACCTTGCCAGATGGATCAAGAATTTCTTTATACTGCTCTAAAAACGTATGATACGTAAGCCTTCTTTTCTCATGACGATTTTTTGGCCATGGATCGGAGAAGTTTAAATAAATCGTTGCAATTTCATTTTCAGCAAAAATATCTCGTAAATCAGCAGCATCTACGTTTAATAGCAATAAATTATCCACTTCTGCATCTAACGCTTTTTGTGCTGCTGTTACAATGATACTCTTTACGATTTCAATCCCAATAAAATTAATCTCTGGATGCTGCTTAGCCATCCCTACAATGTATTGCCCTTTACCAGTTCCCACTTCAACATGGATCGGATGATCATTATTAAAAAGTTGTTGCCATTTCCCTTTATGCTCCATTGCATTTGGAACAATCAGTTGGCTATTTTCCTGCAAAAAATCATCCGCCCACGGCTTATGTCGTTGACGCATTTTAAAACCCTCGCTTTATTACTTTTTATATAAAAATATGATGAACAGCCACGCCCAGTCCGTACGTACTTCGCTAATCGGGCACTCCTGCTTTTGTGTATAGAAAAAATGAAACAGACTAAACTAACCTCGAGGTGATTACAATGACGCTTTCCGTTAACAATCAATTAACATTATTATATGATATTTTAGATGAACAGCAAGCTGACTGCTGTGGTAGTGTCAGTGAATACGAACAGATTATTCGTTTAGTCGAATCAATGGTAAGAAACAACAGCATTACAAATGAACAACTGTTAAGTCTCTTACCAGATATTTATCATTATGGCAGACAAGGCGTGTCCGCACAAAACCTGCCAGATCACATTACGGCACATAAAAAAAATATGGATGATTGGATTAACGCCTTACAGCAAACTACTTTAGAATAAAGTGGCGAATATGTTCATTCAATTCCTTTAAATCACGTAACCGTTCCGCCATTTTCTCTGGTTCTTTTCGTTGTGCATGCCAACCTAGAAACCTTAGAGCATCCTGCACGAGATACCAGTACATGCGTTCAAACAGGTCATTATCTGGGGTAATCCCATATTTATGCAACCAATCATTCCAGTTCTCCCTTGGGATGTACCATTTAAGCAGCATTCCAAAGTCTGTCACGGGGTCCGCAATCATCGCATTATCCCAATCCACTAGAAAAACATCACTGTCCTCGGTAAGAATAAGATTATTATGATTAATATCGCAATGGCAGACGACAAGGTTTTGATTCCGTGTTTTTGGGAGTAACTGTTCAAGGTGCTTCATTGCCACTTGAACTTCCTGATGTTTCATAAGACCCAAGGATGTTAAAAGGCGCTTTACATAGCTAAAGCTATCATCCGACGTGACAGGCTTTTTCCCCATCCGCATAAGCATGTGCAATAGCTCAGACGAATGATGAATTTTATACAATATGTCCGCTACTCGCTGATGTTGCATTTCATATGACTTTAGCGCTCTGCCTTCAAGCCATTCCTGCGCCGTAATAACATCACCATTTTCCAATCGTTTCGTCCAAATCAGCTTGGGAACGATTCCTTCAGCAGATAGTACAGCAAGAAACGGAGATGAATTACGTTTCAGAAAAAGTCTTCTGTTATCTTTTTCTGCAACATATGCATCACCAGTAAGTCCGCCCGCCGGTGTTATTTTCCATCCTACACCTAATACTTGTCCAAGCCACTCGATCATAATTCGTTCACATCTTTCAAAATTAGCATTCAATAATACATTTTATAGTGATTTCCTTTAAAATACAAATAACTTTTTCTGTAATGCTGATTTATTTTGCCCACACCTCGTTTATTCCAGTAATATGTATTGCTTCTTTTTGCTTTGAAATGGACGTGAAACGGCATGTTCCCGCCTGACCATCCGTTTGAAAAGGGATGGTTGTTTTCGAAGTCAATTTCACTGTCGTTGCTTCTAGTATCTCCACTTCTTTGAATCGTGTATGTATACCAAGGAAAACAGTCATAAACAATGCTAGTACCTTCCATTTGGAAATAGAATGGATAATTAATAGCGGGAATACGTTCGGTCGGATTACAGCATTTGGTATAATCTTCATCCCGCCTCCATAATAAGGATGATTTGCAATTGTCACCATCCAGCAATCCTTTAGTATCCGTTTTTCATTATCAATTTCAAGCTCAATGGACATCGGTTTATAATACATTAAAACATATATCAATGCTATAACATAACTAAGGGTTCCAAGTCCAACCGCGTTCAAAAACCTTCGATAACTTGATTGATTTGCAGCGTGTGCGATTGCAGCATCAAAACCAAAGCCAATGCTATTGACAAATTTACGCCCAGCATGATGGTCTACTGTATAATTCCCAATCCAATAAGGATGTGTTTTTCTATGTTCCACAATTTCCCGTAAAATCTCTTCTGGCTTCCCTTTAATTCCACAGCCTCTAGCAAAATCATTCCCAGATCCAGCTGGTATAAAGGATAAAGGTATATCTGTCGTTGTTAAGCCATTCATAACCTCGTGAATCGTCCCATCTCCACCAATGACGATAATGGTTTTCTCTTCTGGGGCCGCACTAATCTTTCTTGCAATAGCTTCTCCATGACCTTCATATTCAGTGAAGAAATACTGACTATCGATTTGCCGGTAAACAGCACTGTTTTGAATATCGGAAAACACTTTTAGAGCCCGACCAGATCCTGCTTTTGGATTAATAATAAATAGATACATATACTATTCCTCCATATCGACAATCGTTGTTGGACCCGTATCCACTTCCCATTCAGGACGTCTGATGGAGGATGACTTACAATGCTTTAATAAAGCCTCTATCACCTTTAATTGTGCGCTTTTTAAAGGAGATGTTAGCAGCCGCTTTTCTTGAAACCAATCTGGATATTTTGATTGGTCAACCAGCTTTGTTTGGTATGGCTCTGTTGCAAAAACGATTGAATTTGTTCGTGATAGCACTGTCTTTTCAATTGGAAAATTAATGGAATAAGTTTGTAAGATACTGCGAATAAGTTTTTCAGTGCGCTTTAAGGCAATAAGTGGGCTTAAAATTTTCGTTTGCTTCTTCTCTTCTTCAACCAACCATGTTCGTTCATCACCGGCCATAATGACCGCACCTGATTTTTTTTCAACAAAATAGATAATCTCGATACCAATAGGACTAACCAAGATTATTTCCGTTTCAACTGGTGCTTTTCTTATCTCAAACACAGGAAAATACATCACTAAATACGTATCTGGAAAACGCTGCAGCAAATAGCGTAAGAGAGGGTCTTGATAATATCCTCTATCTACAATTGATGTGTGCGTAACGGTAGAAGTGGCCCACTTCATTTGGAATTGAAACAGCTTATCTAAAAAATAGTGCTTCAGTTCCTCTTCCGATTCAGGTAAATCAGCATATTGATTGCTTTCCTGTTTCGGCTCCTTTTCGTCCACCAGATCGTTACCTCGTTTAAATTTTGCCTTCAGCTTCGAAAATGAGGACCGCTCATCTCGAGGCTGAGCTGCCTCATCTGTTTCTGTGATCGATTCTCCGTTTTCCGGATTTTCCCAAATAGAATATAACTTATTCCAATTATCTTTTTTTAGTCGGATATATTGTGTTGGGTAACGATAAGCATCCCATTCGTAACGTGATAGATAATCTTGAAGCTTAATCAACTGCGCGATTGCTACCACCTCCTTTGCGTTAACAACTCATTACTGCAGTCGGTATCGTTTCACAACTTCATATTTTGGTGTCTGCTTTGGATGAATACGGTATAAAACGACCTCTGCTACATGCATGAACCGTGTTTCATCCCAGGCTTCCTTTAAGTTTTCTATGGTATCTCTTTCTAGAGAGTCTATTCCATTCCATTTCTTTGCAAGTGTAATATGTGGTGTATACGCTCGTCCCTCTTCCGGGAAACCAACAGTTATTGTAGACGATTCAACGCGTTTTTGAAGCTGGGCCAATGCGTTCGTCTTGGTAACTCCCGCCCACAGTACACGTGGCTTATTCGGATTACCAAATACACCGAGCCCGCCGACCTCAATATCAAATGCAGAAACTTGTTCAATCACATCTAACGCTTCTGTTAATTGTCTTATTCTATTATCGTCCACTTCACCTAGAAATTGTAGTGTAATATGCAAGTCCTTCTGATGGGTCCATTGCTTATACGTTAATTTCTTTTGCAGTTCATCTTGCCAGCCGGAGAAAAACTCCTGCAGGTTTTCTGGCAATTGAATTGCGATGAAATAATGTGACATGCTTATTCCCTCATTTGTTTTTTAATGACATACAGTAAGCTAATTCTCTCTCCGTTAACGGGCGATACGATCCAAGTTTTAAAGCAGGATCTAACTCAAGCTTTCCCATGCTTAGTCGTTTAAGATAAATAACCTGCTTCCCAACTGCTTCAAACATCCGCTTCACCTGATGAAACTTACCTTCTGTGATCGTTATTTCGATTTCGGATATTGCATCACTTTGTAAAATGACAAGATCACCAGGCTTTGCTTTATAGCCATCCTCAAGTACAACCCCTTCACGAAAAGCAGTTATATCATCTACTGTTACCTTCCCATTTATTCGGGCATAATAGGTTTTTCTAATGTTCTTCTTTGGAGAAACAAGCTCATGAGCGAGTTCTCCGTCATTTGTAAGCAAGAGGAGGCCTTCTGTATCTTTATCCAGTCTCCCAACAGGGAATGGACTAAAATGCTGCACATCCCCTCCTAACAGGTCAATTACCGTTTTCTCGCGCTTGTCTGTCGTTGCTGATATATACCCAGGAGCTTTATTCATCATCAAATAAATATACTGCTCGTAATAAATGACCTCTCCATTTACAGCAACCTCATCGTTGTTCGGATCTACCTTTTCACCACTATCTTTAGAGACGACACCATTAACCGTAACCTGTTTCTTCTTTAGTAAAGCTTTAACTTCTTTTCTACTCCCAACGCCCATGTTGGATAACAATTTATCAAGTCGCATCTATCTATATTCTCCTTTTACAGATATCATTTTATCTCCGTAAAAATCTTCCCACCAACGGGATTCTTCCTCCAAATATATGTTCCAGCAACGTTGACGCATAAGCTAATACAAAGTAAACAATGGCGCCACTACCTGCCGCAACAGCAAGCATTACAATAGTAGCTGGGCGCGATGTTTCATAAGGAAGAAATAGTCCCAAAACAGCTTTTAAAGTCCAAACAACGATACACATAATTAATGTAAAAATTCCAATCAATATCGTTCTTTTTAAAGTTTGTTTATATTTAAAGTTAAGCGCAGTTTTTATACGCCATAGATTTAATGTAACTGCAATTCCCGCTGCCAGCGCAGTTCCAAAGATTGCTCCTTTCGCTCCAAACATATGAATCAGCTGACTGTTGAGAAGCACCTTCACTAATAAACCAGCTATTAAACTTAACACCGCGTAATTTTGCTGATCGATACCTTGCAGAATTCCAGCTGTCACCGTAAATAAAGCAAATAATAAGGCAACTGGTGCATACCACGCGAGCAATGGACCTGTTACTCCAATATCCTTTAAACCAAATAATCCACCATAAGCTTCATTGGATAGTATAGCAATCCCCACAGAAGCAGGTATAACAACTACTAAAATAATCTGTAGTGCTTGGTTAATTTGCTTCGTATACATGACCTCATTTTTTTGTGTATAGGATTCGGTTAAACTTGGCAACATAGCTAAAGAAAGCCCAGTAGCTACTGTCATCGGAATGATGACAATCTTATGTCCAGCATTCATGATGGCTGCAGCAGCTGGAATAAATATATCTTCTCTTCCACTCGCTAGCAGTGCTGGTTCAAATGTAAACTGATCAACGAGCTGATACAACGGAATCGCCAGTCCAACCAAAACGAATGGGCCAGCATAACGAAACAGCTCTTTAAATAAATCTCTTGTTGGAATTGCATACGTATACTTTTGCTGTGCAATTTGCTTCTTGATGAAAGGCTTTCTTTTTTTCCAATAAATCGCCAATACAAGACAAGACCCAACCGCACCAATAAATGCTGCAAATGTTGCGAAGCCTACAGCTGTTACAATTGTTCCACCTAAAAGATTAATAATAATATAAGCACCGATTAGGATAAAGCCAATTCGTACAATTTGCTCAACAACCTGCGACACAGCTGTCGGTCCCATCGATTGATGTCCTTGAAAGAAACCTCGTATAATACTCATCGAAGGAATAATGATTAAAGCAATACTGACCATACGTGTAACAAACGCCACATCATCAGCCGTAATTTCCCCATTTTTTCCGCTAATTTGAAATCCAGCTATCCAATCTGCACTAAAAAACAGAATTAGAAAAGCAAGCAAGCCAGTTCCAAGCATAAGTATGCTTCCTGCTTTAAACATACGCATTCCTGTCTCATAATCTCCATGTGAATTATACTTGGAAACAAACTTTGAAACAGCTACCGGTATTCCGACTGTTGAAATACTCAGGAAAATACTGTACGGTACATACGCATATGCGTAAAGCGCAGTACCAGTAGCTCCTACAAGTGCATAAAAAGGAATAACATAAAGCATTCCAAGAAATTTTGATAAAAACGACGCTCCTGTCAGCAGCATCGTACCTCTGACAATTTTCGACATTATTTCACCCGCATCTTTATTAACATTCCAATTCCGGAACTTCTTTTTAAAAAATACCAACCTTCATTTTACCACACTTAAGCAACAGTTTCTTCCTATATTATTCACCTGACATCATCATTTTTTGGCAAATACGAAATTAAAAAACTTTCCTATTTGCATACATGCATCTAAATCATTTACATAAAAGGCATTCAGAATGCTAAGTTTTCGAATGAGCTTTTCAATTTTATTTGGTCAACTATAGCGGAAGGCATAGGATAAATGGTAATATACTTACGAAAGGAATGAATCGAATTGACTTATGACGTAATTGTAATTGGTGGAGGTCCATCTGGGCTTATGGCAGCCATTTCGGCAGCCGAGCATGGGGCAAAAACAATGCTTCTGGAGAAGGGTAAAAAGCTCGGTAAAAAGCTTGCCATCTCTGGCGGCGGTAGATGTAATGTAACAAACAGACTGCCGCAAGAAGAAGTAATCAAACATATCCCCGGAAATGGGAAATTTCTATATAGTGCTTTTTCAGTTTTTAATAACTACGATATTATCGACTTTTTTGAAAACATGGGTGTAGCATTGAAAGAAGAAGATCATGGCAGAATGTTCCCTGTTTCTAATTCTGCCCAGAGCGTTGTCAATGCACTGATTGATAAATTAAATGAATTACATGTGAACATAAAAATGAATACAAAGGTTGAAGCTGTTCACTACGATGACACGAAACATACCGTTATTTTAGAAAACGGAGAAAAAATACACACCAAATCAATTGTTATTGCAGCAGGCGGAAAAGCTGTCCCACATACTGGTTCTACAGGTGATGGCTACGCTTGGGCGAAGAAGGCAGGACATACGATTACAGAGCTCTATCCCACGGAAGTTGCACTGACATCAAAAGAGCCTTTTATTCAAAATAAAAGCCTGCAAGGACTTTCCTTACGCGATGTAGCTTTGTCTGTATTAAACAAAAAAGGAAAGCAAATTATAACGCATCAGATGGACATGCTGTTTACACATTTCGGTATATCTGGACCAGCGGTATTAAGGTGCTCCCAATTTGTCGTTAAGGAATTAATGAAGGGAAATAAACAAGTTCCTATCCTTTTGGATGCCTTGCCTGATAAAAACGAGGAAAAGTTGGTGCAAAACCTCTTGGTAACAATGGAAGAGAATCCGAAAAAGTCATTTAAAAATGTGATCAAAGGAATTGTGCCAGAGCGTTTACTAAACTACATCCTTGCTCAAAACAATGTAACAGACGAGCAAAAATGTGCGAATGTATCCAAAGAAACAGTTCGCTCCATTGTACACACAATTAAAAACTTCCACTTCCATGTGCACGGATCTTTACCGCTTGAGAAAGCATTTGTAACAGGTGGCGGTGTTTCTATTAAAGAAATCGTACCAAATACAATGCAGTCCAAATTAATGCACGGCCTTTATTTTTGTGGGGAAATTTTGGATATACACGGCTATACTGGTGGTTACAATATCACATCAGCACTTGTCACAGGCAGGCTTGCTGGAATGAATGCAGCCACTGAAGCATCTTATATGGTATATGATTCCTAGCATTTTTTCGCTCACTTCGGTCAACCTAAGATTGTCTGATACTTTGACAGAAAGGGTTGATGATACATGCAAAAGAACGGTGCTTGGTTACCACTTCTTGCTTCCGTCGGCGTTGGAGCAGCTACCTACTATACCATGACCAGAAATAATCAAAACCTTGGTCAAGTTGCTCAAAAGTTCTTACCATTTATGTCTGGTGGAATGGGTGGGAACAACGGGAATAATGGAAATAATAACGGTAGTGGAAGCATGGGTCCCTTTGGAATGAGCTAATCAGATAGGAAAAGCCTAATTACGAGCATAAAATATCATTCGATGGTATTTAGTTTTTCATATGCTAGTAATTTCTGGATAAGCATAGGCTTTTAAAATTTCGCATACACCTTACCTAGATGGTGTATAATTCATTGCATTTCACTAATGCAGTTAGGAAGTATTATGCTGACTTATCAGCAAACAAAAGCGTGCCATTATGGTACGCTTTTATGCGTTTAATCACTTTAATATTTCGAATTATGACACTTTAGATATAAGGTAGTCTATATATTATCAGTTAGTGTATACTTGAAAAATATATATCAAGGAGGACAAAAATGAAACGAATTGGTTTACTCGCACGAATTATTATCGCAATTATATTAGGTATTGCCATTGGTTCCTTCGCAAATGATTGGATCATACAATCATTTGCAACATTTAATGGGCTCTTTGGTAACTTTTTGAGCTTCATTATCCCACTCATTATTCTTGGTTTCATCACACCAGGAATTGGAGAGATGGGCGGTGGTGCTGGAAAACTGTTAAGCGTCACTGCCGCGCTTGCGTATGCCTCAACAATCATTGCTGGAATCATTGCTTTCTTTACAGCAAAGAGTCTTTATCCTACAATGCTTAGTGGTCAATCCCTTCAAGCATTTACAGATCCAACTGCTGGATTAAGTGAAGCATTTTTTGTGATTGATATGACACCACCAATGGAAGTCATTACAGCATTATTACTCTCATTTGTTATCGGTATTGGAATTGCAGCTGTTAGAAGCAATACCCTACTTAAGATAGCTAATGATTTTCGAGATATCGTCCAGCTTGTCATTGAAAAAGTAATTATTCCGTTGCTCCCATTCCATATCTTCGGGATTTTTGCCAATATGACGCATGCAGGACAAGTTGCAACGATTCTAAGCGTTTTTGCAAAAGTGTTTATGATGATTATTGCACTTCATATTTTATATTTAGTTGTACAATATTCTGTTGCTGGTTCATTAAGCAAACAAAATCCATTCATTATGCTAAGAAAAATGGCCCCTGCCTATTTTACTGCATTAGGAACGCAATCATCAGCAGCAACTATTCCAGTAACATTAGAACGCACGAAGACTTTAAAGGTACGAGAAAGTATTGCAGATTTTACTGTACCATTATTAGCAACGATTCATCTTTCTGGAAGTACAATAACATTAATGAGCTGTTCACTAGCTGTATTATTCTTACAAGGTGCAACCGTCTCGTTTGGATCTATTTTACCTTTCTTGCTTATGTTAGGTGTTACGATGGTAGCTGCACCAGGTGTGCCAGGAGGAGCCGTCATGGCTGCTATTGGATTGTTAGAGATTATGCTAGGTTTCAGTCCTACAATGGTATCTTTAATGATTGCACTATACTTAGCCCAGGATAGCTTTGGAACTGCATGTAATGTAACTGGTGACGGAGCTATAACCATCATTACCGATTCAATTAGTGACAAATTAAATATTACAGAAGCTGATAAAACAAAAGCTTAGCATCCCCCCTGAGAGTTAGAGTGAAAAATCTAACTCTCAGGGGGTTTTTATGGCTCAATATAATAACGAATTTATATGACAACCTAAGGATATAAATCATTGGCTAAAAAATATAATATAAGCAGTACAAATCGAATATATGAATGGGTAAAAGCTTATAATCACGGGGTTTGGATCGATTAAAATGAAGAAGAAGTGTTCAATTTAAATTAGATACGGTACAATTAATGTTAAAGACAGGTGATTCTTATTTAGAAACTGCTGTTCAGTTTGATTTGAACAACCCTTCCTTAATTGTACGTTGGTTGAAAGCATTTCGCGAACAAGGAATAGAAGGCCTGAAAGCAAAATCTAAGGCGAGACTTTCTATGTCATGTCACGCAAAACAACCTGCGCAGACAACGCTTCGTTGGAGAATTTCTTTGGTATTTTCAAGCAAGAAATGTATTATGGAGGAGAATTACAAAGACGGATTGAAGAATATATCCACTGATATAACCATGCAATCAAAAAAATTTAGCTGCATATAAAAACTTTAATTTTTGCGGGCAACGACCTCTAAATCCCTTTTATTTACAACTGTTTAGTGAAAACAATATCCTCAATGCATCCAAAAAGGAGTTACGAAAATGATTCGTAACTCCTTTTAAATGTGCCTGGCGGCGTCCTACTCTTGCAGGGACAAAGTCCCAACTACCATCGGCGCTGAAGAGCTTAACTTCTGTGTTCGGGATGGGAACAGGTGTGACCTCTTCGCTATTGCTACCAGACCTATATTTTTTTCAGGTTTGCACCTTCAAAACTAAATAAGAGTAAACAAGACATCGAATAAAGAAGTTAGTTAAGTCCTCGATCGATTAGTATCCGTAAGCTTCACGTG